>JAGVBB010000006.1 GCA_020059915.1 Minisyncoccota bacterium | reverse complement strand
TCTTCGTCCATAGGACTATATATTTATAAATAACCGCCATTTGGCAGTTAAGATGGGGGGCCGGTAAGCGTTGTGGAAAACCAACCCCTCAACTAAAATGTCAAAGGACGCAACGCTTGCCGATTTTTAAAGTGTATTTTGTTCAATTATATGTCCACATGAAGGACATTTGATACCGTGTTTGATTTTTTCAAAATTTACGACAAATTTTCTCTTGCTGGCAAATTCCTTGGCTAGTTCAACGAATTTTTCACCGTGTGTTTCTAAACTGTATTTCCTCACAATGTAGCTTCCGTTATAGACAACTGCTTCAACATCTGGGGACACTTCATTACCTTTGGTTGGGAGATCTGGGAGAATAGAAGATTTAACAATAACTTCTTTTTTTACAGATTTTGCTTTAGTCATAATTTATACTAGCATTTAATAAATGGATTTGTCAAATACATGTCATCTATCAAATCAAAATTGATAACAAATGCTGAGTATAATAAAAATGAGAGAATAAAAACTATGTTAAGAAAAGCTAATTTAAAGTCACAAAAATTGATCAACATAATCCTATTGCCAGTGATTGTCATTGTAATCACATCATGCAATCCAACTAATAAGCAAGAGGCTATTACGAGATTGGATGTTTCAAAAACTGCTGATGTCGCAGTTCAGGCAACAGAAACACTACCGATAATAGAAGCAACAGCAGAGCCGACAGCAACCAAAGAGGCTCCGACCGAAGCTCCCGAACCAACACCAACAGAGAATCTGTATAAAAATATAGGGAAATTCCCATTAACCCTAGAAAGAGAAGATATTGAAGAAAATGGATTGATTATCCCCTTCAACCCGGTTGACAATCCGGAAGAATTCATGGAATATGTGAGGAGTATTGAAAGGAAATCAGGAGGATATTTAGGGTTGATAAATGATTTGGGAGGGGGAGGGTATTCTCCCGCAAAAAACATGACCATAGTAAATGGTGAGATAGCTCGCTACTTACAAGTGATGTTTTTTGAGTACCAAGGTAAATATTTTCCAGTAATAAAACCTTGGAGTAGCCATGGAACACTTGACGATTTTTCTTTATTGTCGGATGTGTGGCAATATGATAATTTAAGCAAAAATAATGTTGTAGGTGCTGAAATTACACTTGTTATATTTAGGGACATGGATAAGACTAATCCAGGTGCTATTGCAGGCCAGGAGATGTGGGATTTTGCAAAAATAAGTGGAATGGCTGTGTCTTATATGATGGAATTGGAATAAGGGAAAACAGACGGGTTAGCTTGGAAGGTTAAGTAGCTAGATTAAGTTTTTGTTTTAGTGTATATTTTTGTTATGCGGAGGATAGTAGTTTTTTCCTATCGGCAGAGTCGAGTTGTTTGTAGGCTCTTTTCGCTAACCAATAAGGGATATTGTGTTTTTCAGCTTCACGACGTAATTGTTTAAACTTTTTCCCACTCATAATCCGTAGTTTTTTAAAACTTTATCTCTTTTCTTTTGCCTTTCATGCAACATTTTTTCTCTAGGATTTGGGTTTCTAGCTCTTCTGACCGCATCTTCTATCCATCCTCTGATTTGAGCCTTGGTTGCTTCGTTTGACATATTTATAATCCAAACTTTTCACCTGCTTTTTTTATCTCTCCCTCGGTGATTTCCTTTTTCTCTTTAAAATCTATAAAGGGTCGCAAAATCTCATATAACTTGTCTTTAGTTTAGTCTTGCTTCTGATTTTGGCTTCTTCCCCAGCTTGTTCGTTGGTCATCATCCCCAACCCCGAAACGGTGTCCAGTTCGTCTATCTTTTCAAGAATATAATCGGCAAACTCCACAAAATCAGCGTTGTTCTTTAGCTTTCTGATTAGTTCATCCATAATTTATTGTAGCAAATTACAAACCATAATTTTTTTGAACAGTATTCCGCCTCTCTTCCCTATGATGTCTCATAATCGCCTGTTTAAATTCATCAATGGGTGATTCGGCTATTTCTAACTGCATTGCAAAAGCATCGATTGTATCGTCATTAGCTCCCTTGGGAAAGACAAACATCTCTTTTTCCAAATCTCCACATTCACCATCAATATGGAATATCCCACCAGCAGAATATCGGGGAATGAGCCCTCTAATCCTGACTTCTTTTTGGGTCTTATTATGTTTTAGTGGATAGATAGATGGAAACTTATCTCGCCTTGCTTTGTGTTTCCACAGGAATACGTGGAAGCACATTAATTGTTTCAATTAATCAATATCTAAATCCACATTCTTTTAGTACAATATTATGTAACTTCTCAATCAAATTGGTTAAACGGGTGTTTTGACGGGCACACGCTAGTTATAAACACCCCAACCGCTTATTTTTTAAAGGACATATATATTATCCAGGATAGAAAAAGGATTTGCCTTGTTCGACATTGGAAAAAAGAAACAGAATGATAACCAACCAGATCCATATGCAGAGACCTATTTTCAGGAGCTGCAGTTCATTGATCATCGCAAAAAACATTGGAGCAAACAGAATGAAGAGGATCCTTTGCAGGTGGTGGTCTTCTGGGTGTTG
>JAGVBB010000005.1 GCA_020059915.1 Minisyncoccota bacterium | reverse complement strand
GTATTTTTCTGTGGTGTGGCGAGCGGAGCGAGCGGTGGCGGGGCTGGCTTCCTTAGTTCCGTTCAAAGAAAGTTCGCGCAAAGTGTATAATTACAGCACACAAAAAATCGCCATAACTGGCGATTTTAATTTACAAATTTCAAAAAGGAATGCCCAAACTTTAATTACTGTCCTTGAATGCATCTGCAATTTTATCAAAGTCACCCTCCAAAATCTTCTCAAGATTGCTCCATTTCTTTCCAATACGATGATCAGTGATTCGATCATCAGGAAAATTATAGGTACGAATTTTTTCTGATCTATCTGCAGTCCCCACCTGCTCCTTTCTAATCTGATCTACCGAACCAACCGCCTGTTCACGTTGTGCTTCAAATAATTTTGCTCGCAACACATCCATAGCTTTTTCACGATTTGCGTGTTGAGTTCGTTCCTCACGAGACGCAACAATAATTCCTGTTGGTTTGTGAACAATGCGAACCGCAGTTTCAACTTTATTAACGTTTTGCCCGCCAGGACCACCTGCACGACAAAATGTGACCTCCAAATCGCCATCGCGAACCTCAACCACTTTTGCCTCAACAATGGGGAGCACCGCAACTGATGCAGTTGAGGTATGAATACGTCCCTGTCTCTCTGTTGAAGGAACTCGCTGAACGCGGTGCACACCAGATTCATTCTTAAATGTATTGTATGCCCCCTGTCCCTTTATTTCAGCAACAAGTGTTTTATATCCCTTTGCACCAGATTCCGATGCATCAACAATCGAAAAATTCCACCCCTTTTTCAACGCATATTTTTGATACATGCGCGCCAAATCACCAGCAAATAATGATGCCTCGTCTCCCCCAGCACCAGCTCGGATCTCCATAATGATTTTATTTATATTCTGAACGTCTTCCATATCGTTCTTAATCTACCAATAAAATCATTTATAAACAAGTAATAAAATTCCCCGCTAGTGCGGGGAATGTATTATTCTTTTTTTTCAGATTTTTCTAATTGTTTCTTTTTCTTCTCTACTTCCTCAAGGATCATTCCTCTTTTTGCATATTCATAGTTCAGTGTACCCTTTTTAAATAAAAAGCTTTTTGCAAGAGCTACATCCTGTTTTGACAAATCAAAGAGTCCTTTTGGTGAATACACACCAAGACTATCTGTATTTACCGTATCCACCCGAACAAATGATTCTTCAATATATAAATAGTCGCCTTTTTCAATTTCTTTTGCAGTACTGTCATTACACACAATCCATGGTATTTTTGCGTTTTCTATATCTTTCATCTCCTCCTTTATTCTGTTCTCCAAAGCTATTGCTTGTTCATATGGAGATTTATAGGTAAGAAAAACATATAAAAAACCTAATAAAAAAATAGCAAGAAACATATATGCCGTCTGTTTCTGTGAATCCATATCTCCTCCTTCTATATTTATTTGTTATTGAACAGTGAACATACAATAAACTAAAATTATAGATAAGTCAATTATAGAAGTTCCTCAATACGAAGTAACTGATTATATTTTGCAATTCTTTCTGTGCGCGACAATGATCCTGTTTTTATAAAATCAGCACCAACACCAACAGCGATATCTGCTATTGTTGTATCTTCTGTTTCTCCTGACCGATGCGAAATGATAATTTTGTATCCTGCATCTCGGGCAACACGAATTGTTTCAAATGTTTCAGTTAGCGTCCCAATCTGGTTTGGTTTTATAAGAATTGCATTTGCCGCCTTTTCTTCTATTCCCTTTCGTAGTCGCTTCTCATTAGTAACAAACAAATCATCTCCGACAAGTTGAATTTTTTCTCCCAACATCTTCGTGAGTAATACGTGCCCCGCCCAATCATCTTCAGCGCATCCATCTTCAATAGAAATGATTGGATATTTTTCACACCATGATTTATATACATCAATAAGATCGGCAGCTTTTAATTCGCGCTTCTCTGAAATAAATGCATACACACCATTTGAAAATAGTTCTGTTGCAGCAACATCAAGAGCAATGTATATGTCTTTTCCTGGAATATACCCCGCTCGCTCCACTGCGAGAACAAGCAACTTCAGCGCCTCCTCATTTGAAGGAAGTAGAATAGAAAATCCACCCTCATCTCCAACCGCTGTAGAAAATCCTTTTTCGTTGAGAATAGTCTTTAGTGCGTGAAATGTTTCTGATCCATATCGCAATGATTCATGAAAACTCGGCGCCCCCCTAGGAACAATCATAAATTCCTGAATATCTGTTGAGTGTGTTGCGTGTTTTCCTCCATTCAAGACATTCATCATTGGAGCTGGCATCTTTTTTTCGCTATAGAATGGAACAATTGCATTAACATATTCAAAAAGTGGGATGTTGTGCGCAAGAGCCGAAGCGTGTGCAAATGCGAGAGAAACACCGAGAATGGCATTTGCTCCCAAGCGCTCTTTCTGATCTGTTCCATCAATAGCAATAAGTGTTTTATCAAGTGTGCCCTGATTCCATTCTTTACCAATAAATGCACTACGGAGTTCTTTATTAATGTTTGAAACGGCAATTGATACGCCTTTTCCAAAAAATCTTTTTTCATCATTATCCCGCAACTCATGTGCCTCATGACTCCCCGTTGATGCACCAGAAGGGACGGATGCTCGCCCATTAAAACCTCCAGAAATTGTTATTTCCACCTCAACAGTAGGAATACCACGAGAATCAAGTATTTCGCGGGCATACATTCTCTCAATTGTTCGCATTGTTATCTCCATCCCGTTAGAAAACCTGACAATTTGGTTTGTTCGACGATAATGATATTTCTATGTATATATACATACTCTTGTGGTTAAAATATGGACAGTCCGTTTTCTAACGGGATCCATAACATCATTATACACACGAATACGTTTTCTTTGGATGTGTAAAAAAAGTAAAAAATGAATTATAATATGCGCGATATGCCACCCCAAAACAAACATTTGTCTGATATACGGGGAATACAAACTCGCTTTCTTCCAAAACTAAAGAAGCTTGGGATAGAAACAATACACGACTTACTTTTTTTCCTTCCAACACGATATGAAGATTTTTCGAAAATTTATACCATCGAAGATCTCATTCCAAACCAAGAAGCAACTATCACTGCAGAAGTTGTTTCCATAAAATCACGCAATACGTGGAAGCGAAATCTCTACCTCGTCGAGGCAGAACTTCAGGATCAAACAGGAACCATACGAGCAACTTGGTTTAACCAACCATATATAAAAAATATATTGGTCCCCGGAAGGCGGGCGAATTTCGCAGGAAAAATAATAGAATCAAAAAAAACGGGAGAGATATATCTATCAAACCCAACATATGAACTTGTCAGTGATCATATGCGACACGAAACAAGACACACTGGGCGAATCATTCCAATATATAAAGAAACAAAAGGACTTACCTCAAAAGGAATTCGCTTCCTCATTCAACCAATACTAAAAGAACAGATTGATATTCCCGATATTATTCCAGAAGCAATTCGTAAATCGCTTGGATTTCCAAATATTCAAGAAGCAATACACATAGTTCATTTTCCAGACACTATTGAAGATGCATTATTAGCAAAAAGAAGATTTGCATTTGAAGATCTTTTTCTCCTTCAATTAACAACTCTTCGTGAGCGCATGAAGATTGCAATGAAGAAGGCACACACTGTTAAGGAAGACATTCCTTTTATAAAAACATTATTAAAAGGACTCCCATTTGAACTCACTGAGTCACAAAAAAAATCATTATGGGAAATCATTAAAGATATAGAACGGCCATTTCCTATGAATCGGCTCATTGAGGGAGATGTCGGATCGGGAAAAACGGTTATTGCTGGTATTTCAGCTCTTCTTGTAGCAAAATCTGGTTTGCAGACCGCATTTATGGCTCCAACAGAAATTCTCGCCCAGCAACACTATCGAACACTTAACAAACTTTTTAAGAATCAAGATGTCAGTATTCTTCTCTATACAGGAAGTGAGGCAAAAATACGATATGATGCCGAATTAGAATCTATACTCACCAAACAAGAGGCAAGGCGACTAATCGAAAACGGGACAGCATCAATTATTATAGGAACCCACGCATTGATTCAAAAAGGCGTGAATTTCAAACATCTAGCATTCGTTATCATAGACGAACAGCATCGGTTTGGCGTTGAACAACGGGCAACACTCGAACGTGAAAAAGAGTTTGCACCACACTTCCTTTCTATGACCGCAACGCCAATTCCCCGCACATTAGCACTTACTCTTTTTGGTGACCTCGACATATCACTTATCAATGAACTTCCCAAAAATAGAAAACAGATTATTACCAAAGCAATTCCAGACAATGATCGTGAAAAAGCGCATGAACAAATACACACAGAAATAAAAAAAGGCAGACAAGCATTTGTTATTTGCCCACGTATTAAACCAAGCGAAACACTGTCTGCTCGCGAAGAACAATTACTTTTAATAAAAACCGTAACAGAAGAATACGAGAAACTATCCAAATATATATTTAAAGAATTTAGTGTTGGAATGATTCATGGAAAACTTTCTCCCAAAGAAAAGGAGCAAATTATGAAATTGTTTGCTGAAAACAAAATACAAATTATTGTAGCAACATCAGTTATTGAGGTTGGCGTAGACGTACCCAATGCCACGATTATGATGATTGAAGGAGCAGACCGATTTGGACTTGCACAACTTCATCAATTTAGGGGGCGTGTTGGACGAGCAGAACATCAATCATATTGCTTTCTTTTTTCGCAAGGAAATTCGGAGACAACAAAAAAACGAATGAAGGCAATAGTAGAAGCAAAAAATGGTTTTGAGCTCGCTGAATATGATCTCCGCCTTCGTGGACCAGGAGAATTTTTGGGGACCTCACAAACAGGAATGCCTGATATTGCTATGAAGGCAATACAAAATCCGGACCTCATAAAAGAAGCAAGAGCACTTGCTCAAAAGATACTTACTGCAAATCCAACACTTTCAAAATATCCACTACTAAAGGAAAAGCTTATTCAATTTGAAAAAAGTATACACTTTGAATAATCCCGCCAACTAATGGCGGGATTATTATGCTATCTCATTTTTATTCCAAATTTCTTTTGAAGTATCTGGATACTATGCTGAAGAATTCTATCCACCTCTTCTCCAGTAAGAGTTCTATCATCTGCCTGAAATACAACACGAAGGGTTATGCTTTGAAGATTTGCCCATGTTTCATCAATATATTCATCAAGTAAATCAACATCTCTGACAAGATTATCAGAAAGAATGATCTCCTCAATAACATCTCCAATGCGCACATCAAGATCAGTAAACATTGATATATCGCGCGTCACCGAAGGAAATTTTTCAATACCTCTATACCCATAGTCCTCTTTTTGAACACGCAATATTGCTGAAAGGTTGAGTTCAGCAAAAGAAATATTTGAACTATTAAATCCCACAAAACCAAGAATCTGCTTACCAGACTCAATACGCAGTGCACTCTCAAAAAAGAATTTTTGTGACTTTGAATTCGTCTCAATAAGTGTGTATTCAGAAACACCAACTCCCTTCAAGATATAATCAACCATCCCCTTTAATTCAAAGAATGTTTCGCCACTCTTTTTTGCAATAGATATGCCGACATGAAGCGACTCACTATACTCTTCTTTATTTGATTTCAAAAATACATCACCAATTTCAAACATACGAACCTCGTCATAAAATCTGAAATTATCCTCTACCCGAAGCGAAAGCGTCGGAAGTAATGATGGACGCAAAAATGCAAATTCGGCACTTGGTGGATTTAATAATGGAATCACCTCCCCAGAGAATACAAACCCAAGTTCCAAGTGTTCACGCGAAACAAAAGAGTGGGTATAAACTTCATTGCATCCAAAATTACGCAACATCCCGCGCATCTTTTCTTTTATTATTACTCCGACATTCTCTTCTGGAGCAATAATTAAAGCTCGTGGTGCACACGATGGAATATTTTCATACCCAATGATGCGAGCAACCTCTTCTGCGAGATCTTCTGGCGTTTCTATGTCTACACGCAGTAGTGGAGCCCTCCAAAGATTTTTTCGCACGTTAACAAAGCCCAGACGACTAAGACAGGAGGTTGCCTGTTTTTCAGAAAGTTTAGTTCCCAGGAGCTCATTACATACACTGACATCAAACGCCAAAATTTTCTCATTCGCCGATTTTACCAATGAATCAAAGCGATCTCCTGGTTTTGCGTGAGTTATTTCTTTTAATATATATGCAACTCGAGAAAGCGCATACATAGGTAATTCAATACTTAATGCATGTACAAATCTTTGAGATGCATCAGTTGAAAGATTTATTTTCTTTGTAGTTTTATATATAGCTACTGGATCAAAATTTGCTGCTTCAACAATAATTCGTTTTGTCACCTCTGTTACCTCACAACCAATACCACCCTTGATCCCCGCAATGACAAGTGGTTTTTCTTTGTCGGTAATAAGTCCAATAGACGGATCAAGTACATATCTGATGTTATCAAGTGAAACCAGCTCCTCTCCTTTCTGTGCGTTACGAATAATAATCTCTGGCTTGTTCTTTGGTGATAACAGATCATAGTCAAATGCATGAAGTGGTTGCCCCGTTTCCATCATTACATAATTCATCGCATCAACCACATTATTAATTGGACGCATTCCAGATGATATAAGCGCATCCTTAAGCCACTTTGGAGATTCTTTAATTACAATTCCATCAAAATACTGGGCACAGTATCGTGGGCAGAAATTTTTATTTTCAATTCGAACATTAAATTGCTTTGGCTTTTTTGTTGTTTTTGTGGATAACAGTTTTATGTCTTTTAATTTTTTACTATTTAATATTGCGGCAAGCTCTTTTGCTATACCAATATAAGAACCAGCATCAGAATATCGATTTGGAGGAAGTTTTATTTCTATAAGGGATCCACCAGCATCTTCTGCCTCAAAGGCATACATCGACAACAAATCAACAACCTGGTTTTTTGTTTTTAATTCTGGAAGAAACGATTTTAAAACGGGAAATGAAATTTTCATATATTATTTGAAATTCTTTGTGAAACGAATATCGCCAGAATAAAACAATCGGACATCTGGAACGCCATATTTAATCATTGCCAATCTATCGAGTCCCATTCCAAATGCAAAACCCTGTAATTCAGTGTGATTATATTTAACCGCGTCAAAGACATTACGATGCACCATACCCGCCCCCATAACTTCCAACCATTTTCCTCCCTTCAATTTTATATCTACTTCAATACCCGGCTCAACAAAAGGAAAATAACTTGGTCTATATCTGAACTCAATTTTTTGTTTAAAGAATTTCTTAAAAAACGTTTCAATAACAAATTTTAAATTTGCGAGTGTTATATCTGGACCAACCATTAATCCCTCAATTTGATAAAAATTTATCTCATGAGATGCGTCGGTTGCCTCATATCGAAATACGCGTCCAGGAACAATAATTTGAAATGGCGGATTATGAGATTCCATATATCGCGCCTGCACAGGACTTGTATGTGTGCGCATAAGCAATCCCTCGCTATTTGGAGCCTGTTTAACCCATAACGTATCCCACATATCACGAGCAGAGTGTCCAGCGGGAATATTTAACGAATCAAAATTATAAACCTCTGTCTCTAATTCTGGACCCTCAACAATAGTAAAATTAAGCGAAGAAAAGATTGTGCGCACCTCTTTATCAACTTTTGTGAGTGGGTGAAGAACCCCCGAAACAACCCGTTTCCCTGGTTTTGTTACATCAAATCTATTTTTCTTTTTCTGTTCATGAGCAACTATGTATTCTGTTTTTTTATTAAGCTCATGTTCGATATATTGCCGTAATTCATTCGCTGCGGATCCTATAACACGCTTTTCTTCAACAGACATTTCCTTTAATGATTTGAGTATTTCTGTAAGTTTTCCTTCTTTTCTTCCTAAAAATTTAACTCGAATAGCATCACACTGTTCTCGCGTTTTTGCTGAGTTTATATCACTCATAACTTCCTTTCGTAATTGTTCAATACTCATAATAATGTGTTTTAGCTATATATAGATTAGCTGTTAGTGTATATATCCATTATCAAAATTTAAAAGAAAAAAGTCAAAGAATGTGTTTATATCAAACTAGACAAATTTCTTGCGAGGCGGCCGATATTCTGATACTATGCATCTGCGGGAGAGAGCGGTGGTTGCTCGTCAGGCTCATAACCTGAAGGCCGTTGGTTCGAATCCAACTCCCGCAACAAGATAGCTGTTAGCACTTAGCCGTTAGCTATTAGCTAATTTCTAAAAGCTAAATGCTATTTCATGGCAGGGTAGCTCAGCTGGTTAGAGCGTGGGACTCATAAGCCCAAGGTCGTGGGTTCGACCCCCACCCCTGCTACTTAAATAAATCTTATTCGTGTATGGGGTCGAAGGCTCTCTGTTTGTCCAAGAGTTAGATGATTGGTTACAAACAGCAGCGTCGAGAGTATCGAGACGAGAACGCACCACTATTGGTGTTTTTTATTTAGAAATTCCATTAAATACAAATTTCTAGTATTCTCAATATATATGACCGAAACACAAAAACTTCAAGTAGTTGAGACTGCAAAAAAATACATTGGAACTCCATACGAAAGAGGAACAGAAAGTGCGACAAGTGCTATTGATTGTTCACTTCTTACACAACTTGCATATAAATCCGCCGGGATAGAAATTGGAAGAAGTAGTATTCTCCAAGCAAGTGAAAAATTAGGAATAGAAATTATACCCAATAAAGACCTCTCAAATTTGGAAATCGGAGATCTCATATTTTCCAGAAGTGATAGGGGTTTTTATTATGATGAACTTTTTGGATATAGAAAAATCTGCATTGGTCATGTTGTTATATATATTGGAAATGGAGAAATAATTAATTCGCGAAAATCAAAAGGTGGCGTTCTTATAGAAAAACTAGATGATTTAATAAAAGAAAGCCCCAATTACGAAATAGTATTAATAAAACGATTTTAATGAAAAAAAATATACCAAAATATTCACAATATATTGATGTAAATCTAACAAACTGGAAATCACATGCTTGTGGGATTGTTTCTCTCCGAATGATAACTGATTATTACAATTATAAGTACAAAAAAGTAGCTATTGATAAAACGATAAAACAAGGACTTGTACTCCACGCATATATTCCTGGAATTGGTTGGGCATATAAGGGACTTATACGAACAGCAAAACTATATGGGTGTAAGGGTATTTTTTTTGATTGGAAAGATATAAAAACAGAAGATGCATATAAGAAAATGATAAAATATCTCATCGACGGGCCGATTATGGTGTCCATACCAAAAGATTTTAATGAAAAGAATAGCTCACATCTTGTTGTTTTAGAAAGTATAAAAAACGATAAGGTTACACTTCTCGACCCAGCAACGACAAATCGAGACAATGTTATATGTAGCGTCACACTTGAAAAGTTTTTATTACATTGGAAAAAGAGAATCTTAATAATACGCCCAAATATTGCGTCACCAAAAAAGTAATGATACAATTGGTTTGTTCTAACGTGCGGTGGTAGCTCAGCTGGTTAGAGCGTCGCCCTGTCACGGCGAAGGCCGAGGGTTCAAATCCCTTCCACCGCGCAAATAAAAAAACATTCTTACGAATGTTTTTTGTTTGTGTGGCGGAGAGCGAGCCAATTACCTGGCCCGCGTTCGGGATTTGAAGCCCGGAGCGTTGTGCGAGTAGTAACGAGCATCGCGAGGGCCGGCCAGAAGACAATTGTGAGCGACGGCGAACAATTAGTCGGAGTGGCAAATCATCTATATCCACCGCGCAATATGTTAAGCCGCCCTTTATGGGCGGCTTAACTAGATATTATTTTCGTATTTTTTTCCTATTTCGAATAAATCTGTCTCTCTGTAATGCTTTCCAATAAGCTGAAAATTTACTGGTAGTTCCCCACTCCCCACAACATATTTTTTCGTCGGAATTGAGATTGCGGGAAGACCAGCAAGGTTAACTGGAATAGTGAAAATATCAGAAAGATACATTGATAGAGGGTCATTTGTCTTCTCTCCAATTTTAAATGCTGGAGTTGGTGTAACTGGAGTAAAAATTACATCAACATCCTTGAATGCATTATCAAAATCATTAGAGATAAGAGCGCGCACCTTCTGTGCTTTTGCATAATATGCATCATAATATCCAGACGAAAGTACAAAAGTTCCCAGTAACACTCTTCGTCTTGCCTCTCCCCCAAACCCAGCACCACGTGTCTTTATATATAATTCTTTCAGAGAACGAACGTCTTTCTCAATATTAGAAACACCTAAATAGCGGACCCCATCAAAACGTGCGAGATTGGTAGAAACCTCCGCTGGCATAATAATATAATATGTCGAAAGCGCATATTTTGTATGTGGTAATGATATTTCTTTAAATGAGTATCCAAGTTTTTTCAATACATTCATTGTTTTTTCCATATGTCTTGAAACATATGGATCTATGCCATCTATAAAATATTCCTTTGGCACTCCTATAACAAGATGTTCTTTTTTATTGCATTCTGTCTTGTGTTCAAATGTTGTTGCATCAAGCTTATCTTTTCCTTGAATCGCGTGAAACATAATCTCGGAATCGGCAACACTTTTGGTAAATGGGCCAATTTGATCCAGGCTCGATGCCATAGCAATAAGTCCAAATCGTGATACAGAACCATATGTCGGCTTCAGCCCAACAACTCCACAAAAAGCTGCTGGTTGTCGGATAGAGCCACCCGTATCAGACCCAAACGCAGCTAAAACCGCACCACTTGCGACGGACACAGCAGAACCACCAGAAGAACCACCAGAAACTCGCTCACTATCGTGCGGGTTCTTTACTGGTCCAAATGCAGAATTTTCATTTGATGATCCCATCGCAAACTCATCCATATTTGTTTTTCCAATAATTGCCGCACCACTATCTTTTAATTTTTTAACTACCGTGCCATCATAGACAGCTTTATATTCACTTAATATTTTTGAACCAGCGCTCGCTCTAAAACCAGAAAGCAGCATGTTGTCCTTTAATGCAATAGGAAGTCCGCCTAGTAATGGGATGTCCTCTTTTTTTGCAATTTTGACATCAATGTCTGCTGCTACAGAAATTGCCTCTTCTTTTGTAAGAGTAATAAATGCATTCAGGTCTTTGTTTTTTTCTATCGTTTTATAAGACTCCTCAATTGCTTCACGCGCAGAAAACTCTTTTGCACATAGTGCATTATGAAACGATGAAATGGAAAAATCTTCAATGTTCATATTATTTTTCAAAAACTTTTGGAACTTTTAATAGATTGCCCTCACGCTCTGGAAACGATTGGACCACATCGCCAGGCACACGGGTGTCTGTAGAATCTACTCGCAATTCATTCATAGTGAGAGCTCCTCCTGTTTTTGGGAGAATAGCATCAGTATTTAGTGCTTTCAATTCATCAAAATATGACAAAATATTCTCAAGATCATTTTGGAGTGATGTTTTTTCTTTGTCATCTAGTTCAATTCGTGAAAGTTCTGCAAGATGTTCAACTTCGGCTTTAGAAATATGTACCATATAGATACTCTAATGAAGAAATGCATACAGTGCAAATGGACTTAATATATATAGAAAATGGGGTATAATAGATATATGAAACTAAGTTGCACCACGAGAACAATAATCGGTAAAAAGGTTAAAAAACTAAGAGCCCAGGGAGAAATTCCAGCAGAACTTTTTGGAAAACATATTGAAAATAGACACCTTTCTATTAATGCAAAGGAATTTGCCCGGGTAAATAGAGTTGTTGGGACACATGGAATTATTGAATTGGAAATTGATAAAGAGCCAGCAATTAATGTTCTTATCACAAATATAATTGAAAGCCCCTATATAAAAATGCCTCTTTCTGTTGGACTTCAGGCGGTCCAGATGGATGAAAAAATACATACATTCGTCCCTGTTTCGTATGAGGGTGAATCACCAGCAGAAAAAATGGGTTTCCCAATATTAAAATTGATGGATGAAGTAGAGATTGAATCACTTCCCAAGAACGTCCCCGAATCAATAGCTGTTGACCTTTCAATGCTTTCTCATGAACACTCAAAGATCTGCATAAAAGATCTTTCGGTTCCAAAGGGGGTTAAAATACTTCATGCAGACATGGATCAAGTTGTGGTAACCGTGGGAGAAAAAACAAAAGAAGAAGTTGAAATAAAGAAGGAGGAGACCATTGAAACAACAGAGGAAATAAAACCAACTGAAGAGTAACAAATAGTAATTATGTATCGTTTTACATATAAGAAACGATGGATTTTTGTCTATAAATCATATTAAGATATACTATATTTATGCATCGAACACTCAATATATTCTTTTTGTGCCTAGTATTGGGTGTTTTTTTGTTTATTGTTATCCCCCAGGTCACTGCAATCGCACAAGTTGATACTTCCAGTAATCAGATTGTAGATAAACAAGCAGAACGAGCAGAACTTGAAAGACAGTTAGCCGAATTAGAGAAAGAAATTGAAGATAACCAAAAGAAAATCACGGAGTACCAAAAACAAGGAAAGAGTTTATCCGGAGAAATTTCCACATTAAATGCAAAAATAAACAAATTAAATCTCCAAATAAAGGGGATAAATCTCAATATTACCAAGATCGGACAAGAGCTTTCAGAAACTCAAACAAACATAAACCATACTGAAAACACCATAGATGCAAATAAGGAGGCACTTGCTGTGGGACTCCGCATGCTTAACGAATCGGATAATGAAAAAATGATAGCTATACTTCTTTCACATGATCGGCTCTCTGATTTCTTTGGAAATCTTAATGATATAGTTTTGGTACAAGAAGGTGTAAAAACAAAACTCAACGACATCAAAAAACTTCGTCAGAATCTTCTCGAACAAAAACAACAACTTGCTAATGAAAAAGCAGACATTGAAAACCTCAAGACAATTCAATTGGCGCAAAAAAATGCTGCACAAAGTACACAAACGCAAAAAAACAAACTATTAAAAGAGACAAAAGGAAAGGAAAGTGAATATCAAAAAATATTAAAAGAAACACAGGCAAATGCCGCAAAGATTCGTAGCAGAATATTCGAACTCCTTGGTGGCGGTGAACTTACTTTCGAAAAGGCATATAACCTTGCAAAGGTTGCAGAAGGAGCATCTGGAGTACGAGCAGCATTAGTGCTTGCAATCCTTAACCGCGAATCACTACTGGGAAAAAACGTAGGACAATGCACATATAAAACAGCGATGCATCCAACGAGAGATATTCCTTACTTTCTCGAACTTCTAAAACGTCTTGGTCTTGATCCAGATAAAACAAAAGTATCTTGTGCAAATCAACATGGAACATATGGTGGAGCAATGGGACCAGCTCAATTCATACCATCAACGTGGAAAATCTACGAAAGTAAAATAGCAGCAGCAAGTGGGAACAATCCACCAAATCCATGGAATAACTCTGATGCATTTATTGCAACCGGTGTATATATAAAAGACCTCATAGAAACATCAAGTTGTAAGTCATACGCAGAAACGAATAAAAATGTCCTCCCCTATCAAAAACTCTTGGAGCGTTGTGCCGCCGCAAAATATTATTCTGGAGGAAATTGGTACACATATCGCTTGTGGTATGGAGAACCCGTAGTTAGCCAGGCTGATGAATATGAAAAAGATATTGCTGCAATAAAATAAACACAATCCCGCCAGTCTATGGACTGGCGGGATTTTTTATAACATATGAATAAAATCGTTTTCAGAAATGATCTTGATATTCAGTTTTTTTGCCCGATCAAGTTTGGAGCCAGGTCTTTTACCAACAATAATATAGGAAACACTTTTCGATACTGTTTCTGATATATTCCCTCCGTTTGTTTTAATTTTTGCTTTTACTTCTTCTCGCGACATATGTTCAAGAACTCCTGTAATAACAAAACTCTTACCGAGGAATTTTCCCTGTTTCTTTTTTGTTTTATGAAGAACTACACCAAACGATTCCATTTTTCTCAAAAGATCCATATTTTTCTTTTCAGAAAACCATGCATATATGCTTTCGGAAACTTTTGGGCCAATATCTGGAAGGTGTTCCCACTCCTCTTTTTCTATTTTTGGATATTGAGAAATAAGTTCCGCTATATTAGATACAGGATAATGCTCTCCAATAACTCTTGCCGTTTCTTCCCCAACATGGAGCATCCCTAATGCATACAAAAATTTTTCTTGTGAAATACCCTTTTTGTTATTGATCTCATTAATAATATTCTTTGCTGATTTTTCTCCAAATCGATCTAGTATTTTTATTTCATCAAATGAAAGGTTAAATATATCCGCAACATCCACAATAAGACCCTCGTCCAAAAACCTATCAATTATTTTTGCACCCAATCCCCTTATATCAAATGCTTTGCGAGAAACAAAATGATAGATCATTTCCTTATGGCGTGCGCCACACAGCTTGTGAGAACAACGATGTAGTGCGCCCTCAACTATCACCGGCGATCCATCTATTGGACAATTTTTGGGCATGGTAAAACTTCTTTCCTTCCCAGTCCTCAATTCTTTCAGTACCGCTGTTATCTTGGGAATAACATCGCCCGCTCGACTGACAACAATCGTGTCACCAATTTTGATTCCCAATCGTTTTATTTCGTCAGCATTATGAAGTGTTGCGTGTGCGATTGTTGTTCCACCAACAGAAACAGGAATAAGATCAGCAACGGGAGTGAGAACACCAGTTCTACCAACCTGGATTCTTATATCAATAATACGTGTCGTTGCTTCTTTTGGTGTAAATTTATATGCTATTGATCCACGGGGGGTTTTTCCAATAGTTCCGAGAGTATTAAATATATTATTATCATTTATAACAATAACCAGTCCATCAATTTCGTATGGCAATTTTTCTCGTGCGTGTTCCCATGTTCTCCAAAAACGAAAAGCGTCTTCTATCCCACGCGCGATAGTATTATGTGTATTAACCGTAAATCCCCATGATGCAAGTGCTTTATGTTTCTCTTCATGTGTTCCAAAATTTTTTTCTGCGTCTCCAACAATATCATATTGAAATGACCGAAGATTTCGCATACGGGAAATATTCGGATCAAGTTGGCGCAATGATCCAGCAGCAAGATTTCTCGTATTTGCATATGGTTTTAGTCCCTTTTCTGTTTGTTCCTTATTAACTCGATCTAGCTCGTCTTTAGTTAAAAATATTTCTCCTCGAACAACAAGGTTTTTAGGAACAAGGAATTTTCCCATTTGTAAAAGCTTTTGAGGAATTGATTGTATTGTCTTTATATTTTCTGTTACGTCTTCGCCAATGAGCCCATCACCACGGGTCGATGCCGAGATCAATACTCCTTCGTGATATATAAGTTCAATCGCCAAACCATCAATTTTCAGTTCACAATAATAGTCACTTGTTAGTAATGTACCAGCTGTATAATTAAGAAAACCCTCCAATCTACCGATCCAATCTAATATTTCCTCACGCCCAAACGCATCCTGAAGTGAGAGCATGGGAATGGTATGATTAACTTTTTTAAATTTTTTTAATGGCATATCACCAACCTTCTGCGTTGGAGATATACCATTCATAAATTCTGGATATTTTTTTTCTAATATTTCAAGTTCTTTTTGAAGTGTATCAAACGCCGAATCCGATATTTCAGGATCATCAAACGTGTAATACATCATCCGATGATACTCAACAAGTTTTCTTAACTTTTGAATCCTTTCTTCAATCTCTTTATATTCCATACGTTATTGACCAGAATTCGTAACAATAGTGTAATCAAGCACGCGTTCTGCGCGAACTGTTGACCCCTTTGAAAGAATATAAATACCTTTCACTGGGTCTTCTCCTATTAATGGTGGCTTGCAGGGAGCTTCTGCAGTTTTATCAGACGGGTTAATAAAGCAGGAAAGTTTCATTGAAGCAGAGGCAAGTGGTTTACAAGTACCAACATCACAACTTATATCATCAGTTTCAAGCATCTCAGTCGTTGCGAAGGTATCACATACTACATCTATATCCTCGTTCGTATGATCTCTTCGGTAATAACAATACATAGCATGTTCAATTCCAGCATCTGCAGCATAAAATGCTGCCGCCGACTGAACCGCATCTCCCGCCTGTCGAATCTGAAAAAATAATGTAAATCCAGCAATTGCAGTTGCAGCAAGAAGTGCTCCACCAATAAGCACGGTACTCAAAATCATCGTCTGCCCCTTCTTTTCGTGTATTAGATTGATTTGCATTGATGTGGATCTCCCTTTACATCAATAGGGAGTACTCGCGACGTTATAGTTGTTTGTACATTAATAGTATCTTCTGGCTTATCAATATCTTTTGGATGGGCAGAAAGTACCAATGTTATTCTCCACGGTCCACAGTCTTTTTGATTTATAATAAATTTTCCACTTTTAATAACTAAATCACTTGGAGTTATTTGAATAGAACTTCCTCCGTCAGCAGTTCTCGTAATAACTCCACCATTAATTGAAAATGTCACATCAATTGGATCAACATCATGAGTAGAAAAACTTTCAAAACTCAACGAAGAACTCTCCTCATTTATTTTATCCGTGGGAAACTCTATACCAACCCGTATTTCCCGAGACATGGATTCGATTGTTGCCCCCAATGCGCTCGTCATAATAATTCTCCGTGCAAGAACCCGTTGCACCTGAAGTATGCGAGTGAATGACCCAACAGCAACAGCTAAAAATATAGAAAAAATAGCCGACGCAACAAGAAGCTCAATAACGGTAAATCCTGTTTTTTTTGATATATCTTTTTTCATGGTATTAATTTGGATCTTTTCGCCACCTAAAGAACACATCAGAAATTTGGACCTCTTCTTCTGTTCCCCTATTATCCCATCGCACAATTGAATATACTTTTACTGAATCACCATCAGAAGCATCAATAACCACACTTCTTTTAAATGTAGTTTCAACTCCACTATCATACGCATACGTTCCATCTGAGTCCCGTTTTAGAGGGGTACTGCTCCGCCCCCCAGCAGCATAATAAGAACACGGAGGAGCATCAATTTCATCACAAGTATAGTCCAATTCATACATGCCACTCCGTATTGTGTTCCAACCACTGTTTGCTTGATACAAATTAGTATCAAGCGAATTTTTTATTATTTCTATTCCTTCAGTTGCCAGGTTTACCGCAACAAATTTGTTTAATGCATCGGTATTGAGTTGAAACCCACGAGAAACAAGAGCAATAATTCCTCCAAAACTAAAAATAACAAGCGACAAGCCGACCATCGCCTCGATAAGCACACTCCCTGTTTTTTTAGAAAAAAAATGCATAATTAATTTATTTTAGGAACCACAGATCCCCCTGGTGTTACCTCTATTTTAGCAATTCGCGTAACCCCCGGAGCTTGGAGTTCAATAATAACAGGAACTGCCGACATTGGAACAAACGTTGTTTCAAGGTATGGCGAAGAAAAATATATTTCCGATGGTCCCGTTTTTATAGTAACTCCTTTCTCGAGAATTCTGCTCTCAATATTGCTCTCTACCGTCTGCCCACCAACATTACAATCTGTAACCTTTGAATCCTCTCTTCTTGTGACGGCAAAAATAGAAATAGTATTACCAGAAAGTTTTACTCGTATGCCACACGTGAATACATCAGATCCTGCAGTATATCGCTGGAGCGCCAATGATCGAGCACGCCCCAAGATACCAATAACCCTCTCCTGTTCGGTTGAAAGTGCGATTGTTCTTTCTGAAGATCTATTAAACCCAAGAAGCATACCTGATAAAATGCCCATAATCGCAACTACCACAAGCATTTCAATGATCGAAAAACCACCAGTACGTTTTTTTTGTTTTGGCTTTCGAACGTTCATTATCGTTATTATACCCTAAAAAGACGGGGAAAAACACGGACTTACAAACCAAATATTGAAAAATATCCTCTCATAATAGTATGTCCGAAAAACACAACAAGACAGACACCTGCTATGAAAAATGGAGCAAATGGAACTCTTTCTTTGAGATGTTTTTTTCCGAATAAGACAAATCCTCCACTAATTATTCCACCAATAATAAACGAAAGCATTGTGGCAAGAAGTATGTCTGGCCACCCCAAAAGAATCCCAAGTGCAAATGCAAGTTTTACATCTCCAATGCCAATTCCTCTACCGAAGGTAATTAAGACGAGTAATACAAAAAATATTCCACCAACAAAAAATCCCACTGCATGTGATATGGCAATATTCTGAACGAAAGAAAACATCATTGCATAATGTCGGATAAATGAATCATAAAAAAGAGGGAGAGTGTCTTGCACAGTATATAATATCGCCACATAGCACAGTCCTAATATACCCAACGAAAGATTCAATCCGTTTGGAATAATAAAATGTTTCAGATCCACAATAACCATAAGAAGAAAAATACAAAATATTAAAACCCAAATTATAGAAATAACATACTGCCACCATGGTGCAGTAAAAGAAAAAAATACAGTATTTGAAAAATGAAAAAAATAGTTAATAAATAATGGAATGCCGGCAAATATAGAACCGGTTAAAAATTCAACTAAGGGATATTGTAGCGAAAGTTTTTGTTTGCAGTTCCTACACCGTCCTCGAAGAAAAAAGAAACTAACAAGAGGGAGTAATTCAAACCAACGAAGCTGATGTGAACAGGATATACAATGCGAACGTCCACCTATCGTTTTTAAATCCATGAATACCGAATCATCTGGCTTGTAACGGATTGTTATCACATTAAAAAAACTCCCCAAGAGGAGGCCAAAAATGAAAAGTAAAAAAATGGAAACTACCACCATGATTTAAAAATTACAACGAAATGTATTTACTGGCTCTGTTGTTGTGTATCCAGCATTTCCTCGTGAGTCAACACAATAGTAATTAGTTACTAGGTTTGGCTCAACCCCAATTTTTACATTCATGCGAGAATATGCGACATATGATGTTGGTTGTGTTAAGGGTCTGCGAATTACCAATTCACCACCAAATGACTGAATATCTTTTGCGAGTTTCTTTAATTCTTCTGATGAAATGCTCTCTATGGCAGTTATTCCCTCAACATTTGGTAAGGCACTATAATTTCCGTTATATAATGTCTCCGCAAGCGATCGAACCTGATTTACTTCCTGCAAAATACGCGAATCCCGCGCTTTATCTCGCGCAGGACCAAGAGAGGTGAGCAACACAGAAGAAAGCAAGCCGATCACGGCTACCACCACCAACATTTCTATAAGTGTAAACCCACCTCGTAATTTCATAAAATGTGTTTAGGGACAAATACCATTTGATGCGGTGCTCGAAGCACGCTTTCCAGCGCTATCAACACAAAATGCTCCACCACTAGGAAGTGGCGAGGAAATTGCAAACGTTCCCGTATTTGCTGGTGCGGTGTATGTAACGTTTTGATTGTTATTAAATTTCTTGATATCTGCCTCAATAGTAGCATCTATCGTTGCAGGATATGAACTCCCATCAAATTTTGATTCTGCTATAGCCGCTGCCTGATTTAGGCCAGAAATGACACGTGAATCACGTGCTTTTTGACGAGATGGACCAAGCGCAGTGAGAACCGCTGCCGCAAGAACACCAATCATTCCGACTACTACCAACATTTCTATAAGTGTAAAACCTTTATTTTGTTTCATTAAATAAGTAATTATATTCGCCCTTTTTTCTATTATATCATATTATCTATCCCCCTAGTGATTGAGAAACACTATACAGAGGAATAAGAATTGCGGCGAACAATAATGCAACCATAATTCCGATCGCAACCATTAAGATTGGTTGAATTAAATTAACCAAATTATCAACAGTGTCCTCAACTTGCCTGGTATAGAACAAATTAACTTTTTCTAAAAGAAACTCAAGTCGCCCTGTGGATTCACCAACAGCAACAAGTTGGGAAACAAGTGGTGGAAACTCCTCCATTTCTCCAAGTGCCTGGGATAAAAGTTTTCCTTTTCTCACCTCATCGGCTGCTTTGTGGAGAAGTTCTTTATATACTGCATTCCCAATCGTTCGCGATGAAATTTCAATTGCCTGAGGAATGGTTAATCCCCCCTTAATAAGCACTCGCGCCGATTCAGAAAAACGTGCAATATATAATTTTCTAAATAATTTTCCAAATATTGGGGATCTAAGCGTCAATTCATCCAATACTGCTTTTCCTTCTTTTGTTGAAAAATAATCGACAACCATAAAAATAAATACTGCTAAAATTATCAGAAATGCCCACCACCAATCGGCAAGTAATTGACCACTCGTAAGCATCACCTTGGTAAATATTGGGAGGTCTGTTTTTGTCTCTTCAAAAATTGGAGCAATTTGTGGGAGCACCATGGTCACCATGACAACAACAACGCCAAAGAAAAGAACTATAACAAATGCAGGATAATACAATGCATTTTTCACCTTACCAATGAGTGCTGATTGTTTTTCAAGATAATCAGCCAAAAAATCAAGCACCTCGGACAACCTACCAGTGACCTCTGCAGCGCGCACCATATTCACATAAAATTCAGAAAACACTCCCTGATGGCGTTCTAATGCTTGAGATAAAGAAAATCCAGCAGAAACATCATTTCCAACGTCATAGATAACCTGCCTTAAAATTGGATTTGTTGTTTGTTTATAAAGATTTGCCAAACTGTCACTCAATGGAACCTGAGAGGCTAAAAGCGTAGCAAATTGCCTGGTAAATACCATCAAATCTGCCGTTTTCACTCTTTCGAAAAATTGAGAGATACGAGAAATTATTGAATTCTCCTTCACATATTCAACTGAAAGCACAAACAAACCGTGACTCAAAAGTACGTTCACCGCTGCTTCACGTGAACTTGCTTCAACGTTTCCAACCTGTAAATCCCCTTCTTTTGTTCGAGCTTTATAATTGAACTTCATTATCAATAATATTATACCACCAAATACACTAACTCCGCTCCAACAACAATCGTAACTCTGCTGGATTTAACGAGTGAGCCTCTGCGTCTTCTAAAGAAATTTCTTTTCTTTTTACAAGATTTACTAGCGATCGATTTAATGACATCATTCCTTCTTGTACACTCGTCTCAATAACAAGATCAATTTGATATATTTTTTTCTCACGAATAAGGTTTTTTACTGCAGAATTAGTTAGCATTACTTCTGTTGCAGGAATTCTTCCACCACCGAGACGAGGAATAAGACGCTGGGAAACAATGGCTACCAACGTCGAGGCAAGCTGGGAAACAATCTGACCCTGCTGTTCTGGTGGAAATGAATCAATAATACGGTCTATTGTTTGTGACGCAGAATTTGTGTGAAGCGTTGAAAATACCAAGTGCCCTGTTTCTGAAGCAGTCATTGCTGTCGCAATTGTCTCTGGATCACGCATTTCTCCAACCATTAAAACATCTGGATCCTGTCGCAAGACCGCACGAAGCGCGTCATGAAATGACGTCGTATCTTGTCCAACCTCACGCTGTGAGATAATACATCTATCTTGTGCAAAGAGATATTCAATTGGATCTTCAATGGTGATAATGTGGTCAGTGCGACTGTGATTTATTTCATCAAGAATTGCCGCAAGCGTTGTTGACTTTCCATGTCCTGCAGGACCCACAACCAAAACAAACCCCTGAGTAAGTTTTGCAAAATCATGTAAAATTGGAGGCATATTGAGTTCCTCCAATGTTTTTATCTGTGATGGAATAACACGGAGTGCCGCAGCCATAAACCCACGTTGAATATATGTATTCACACGAAATCGCGCCTTATCTTCAAAATTATATGAAAAATCCAACTGTTTTAGTTTCAAAAATCTATCTTTTTGCTCGGGAGAAAGAAGAGCTAACACAAAACCTTCTGCATCTTCTTTAGTAAGAATCGCTTCTTTTGCAAGAGGAATCAAAACACTATCAACTCGAATTGATGGGCGACGTCCAACTCCAATATGAAGGTCAGACGCATTTTGTCGAACGGTCGTAAGTAACAACTCGTTTAGTTTTTCTCTATAATCCATCCCGTTAGAAAACCTGACAATTTGGTTTGTTCGACGATAATGATATTTTTCTTTGTTTATACATACTATTAATAACTAGACATAGAAGGTCCGTTTTCTAACGGGATCCATTGTCGTTATTATACCTTATTTTTCTTACCACCAAAAACAATCCCGCTAGTTCATAGACTAGCGGGATTGTTTTTATTGTGCTGTTTCTTTTAATACCTCCTCAATTCCAATCTTTCCCTCCAAAACCTTCATAAGTCCATCTTGCCGAAGTGTTACTATTCCCTGTCTGTGCGCCTCATCCCATAGTGCACTTTCAGTAAAGCCTTTACTAATAATATCTCCTAATTCTCTAGTCATTCTAAATATCTCATACAACGCAATTCTTCCAACGGTTCCTTTCCCCTTGCAGGTCTTGCACTCAATATTATCTCCCTTCTTAAATATCGTATATGGTTTTGAAAAAGATATTTCCTTTCGTGCATCTTCTGGCAAGAGAGCAAAATTTTCCTCAATAAGCTTTTCAGTTTCTTTATCTGCCTTTTCCGAAATGCGACAGTCTGGGCACAAACGAAGAACCAAACGCTGTGCAACCATAAGATTTAATGCAGAAGAAAGAAGAAATGGTTGCACACCAAGATCAATAAGACGAGGAATAACCCCCAAAGAATTATTTGTGTGAATTGTCGACAACATAACATGTCCAGTGAGTGCCGCATTCACTGCAAGCCCCGATGTTTCCTCATCACGAATTTCTCCCACCATAATAACATCTGGGTCTTGTCGCAAGATCTGCCTAAGTCCAGATGCAAATGTATATCCAATTTCTGGACGGACCTGTGATTGATTTATTCCCTCCATAAAATATTCGACTGGATCTTCAAGCGTCACAATGTTTACAGAATCCTTATTTAATCGAGAAAGCACTGCATACAATGTTGTTGATTTTCCAGAACCGGTTGGACCACTAATTAAAATCATTCCATACGGTCGTGCAAGTGCTTCTTCAAAAATACGAGCATTGTACGATCCGATTCCCAGTTGATCCAATCCTCGCAATCCCGTTTTTGGATCAAGTACACGAATTGCAATTTTTTCCCCTGCCGGTGTTGGAAATGTTGCAACACGATAGTCAATTTCTCTCCCTAAAAAGTTTGTACGAAAGCGTCCGTCTTGTGGTACGCGTGTTTCATCAAGCTTCAAACGAGACAACACTTTTACGCGCGATGTAATTGGTTGAATCAGTGTTGGTGGTAAAGAAATTGCCTCGTGGAGTGCGCCATCAAGACGAAAACGTATACGTAAACTTCTTCGCTGTGGCTCGATATGTATGTCTGATGCTCCAATTTCGACGGCCTGACGCAATGTCGATGCAACAATTTTTATAATTGGCGCCTCTTCTCCCTTTCCCGACTCCTCAAGATCTATGGCTGAACTTTCGGACTTTATTTCACCCATTTCTAAAATTGCTGCCTCTATCTCCTTTTTGTATGGGGAATAGCGAGCAAGTAATGCACCAATATCAGAAAGTGTAACCAAATATACACCCAAACTCACCCCTTGTTGTTTTGCAACAAACTTTATTGCATCCTGAGCCTTTATATCATTAGGATGAAACATACCAACAACAAGCATGTTAGGAGTTTTTTCAATTGGTATAACACGGTATGTGAGCACCATCTCACGAGAAATCAAACCAAATAATTTCTCATCAACTTTATTCACATCAACTTTGCGATACGGAGCTTTTAGTAATTCACTCTTTATTTTAACAACGTCTGCCTCATCAACAATCTTTTTCTCATACAAAATTTCCTCTGCACTTCCACCAGAAAGCATAGCTTCGCGGAGTATTTTTTCTCCAGCAAGTTTTGGGACAATTCCCCGCTTTATAAGCTCCTCTACAAATTGCTGATCAATCATAGCATTATTATATCATCAATAATATAAAAAAATCCCCCTTCAATGGGGATTTATATTGGAAGAAATGGATTTTGTCTCCCGAGCTGTGGCTCGATTATAGTCTGTGCCTGACCCTTTTCATAATATTTATTTAATTGATCTACCAACTTTACATAATCTGGCTTTATTTGAGAAAGCGTTTCAACATCTTTCTGAACTGGAGAAACAGTCAAATTTTCAATTACTTGAGGATTTTTGAAGAATAAATAATATGCACTAATAAAGACGATACCAACAAATACAACCACTCCAATAATAAGTGTCCAATTTTTTGGCTTCTCCTGTTGTTCAATCATTATTGCCATAGTTAGTTTTCTTGATAATACATTTCGGCGACTATTTGTAGGGTATAAAGATTTGCTGACCCACCTCCAAATTCTGATGATCCAGAAGAAAATTCAAAGTTAGTAATATTTGTGACACGCACATTGGTTTCCAATGCTCTTACGAAATCACGAACCGACTCATATGTTCCAGACACAGAAAAATTGAGACCAAGCTTCCCCAAGCGCTTTGCAAGGATCTGTTTATTTGCCTCAGATGGCGCCTCTCGAATCGTTAACGCATCAATATTAACCTTATTTGATCGGACAACTGATTCAATCTGATGGAGTGCTTGAGTCATATTTGGTCCAACAGGAAGTGCTTGTGATATAACCTCTCGAACCTTGGTAGCATTCTTCATATCAATAAATGCTTTATTAACCTGTTCTGTTGCATTTTTTTGGTTGTTGAAAAGATTCTCGGCCGCACTTAATTCCGCACGTTTCGTTTCTATCTCACTATATGCAGGCCGGATGAAAGATCCATATACAATAAGCACACCAATGAGAAACATTGCGGCTATTCCGATACTCATTACTCTTTTTGATGAGGCTCTCATAAATTATTGAGTGGGAAATTCAAAGAAATTTTCATTAAATACAAACTCGACTTCAAAACTCACCGTTCCTGTTTCGGTAAACCTCATTTGAGTAAGTACTGCGGTCTTTAATTCCGGAGCAGCATCAAAGACAGAAAGTTGCTGAACAAGTGCTTCTGAGGTCGCGGCAACACCTTGCACAACAACTTTTGCACCTTCTGCGGTATATGTCGCATTTGTATAATATACATTCGTGGCCGTTTTTTCTTGAAGGAATTTAAATATATTTCCAGAAAATGAATGTCTATCAAGAACCTTTTTGAGGTTTATGGTTTGTGAATAAAAATTAACATATTTTAACTGATCATCCGGATTTATCTTTTTCGCGAGAGCAACAGTGTCTGCGGTTAAAGCTTCCTGTCGCGTGGTGAGATATGATGCATAACCAAATTTTATTCCAACAAAAATGAACAATGAAAAAACAAAAAGCACTATAGAAAAAACCATGAGACGCCAAGGAAGTCCAACACTTGGTGCATCGACGACAAACTGATCCGCGAGAGCTGTTTGTGGATCTCTTTGTTCCATTAGTATTATTATAGCAAACGAAGCGAGTGAAATGGAAATATCTTTATTTCCATTTCCGAAGCGAGTGAAGATAAAAGCGAAGCTTTATAGCAAATGAAATGAGGAATGTGCATACGAAGTAATGCATATTCCGAATGAGTGAAGCTACAAGTTCACCCACCTAAGGTGGGTGTAGCGCCATAGCAAACGCCACCGCAAAGTAAAACCCCGTCATAGGCGGTGAAAATAAATAGCAGCCCTAGTTATACAAAAAAACGAAGGGCTAATCCAGAAGTAGAAGCAAACGTCCTTCCCAATTCTTTTCGTATTGGTTCAATCTCATTTGGAAGAGTTATATGTCTTAATGAATCGGTTGTCTTGATGGGTAATCCCATAACATCTTTTACATATGCGTCTATACCCAAAAGATTTGCTCCACCACCAACAAGAATTATTTCAGAAACTTTTTTATTACTTGAACGTTCAAATTCATTTCTGATTCTTGTGCATTCGTTAAAGATAATATCAAGAAACGGATACAACGCATGAGATATTTCGTACTCCCCCCCAGAACCAAGAAGTCCTTTTCGCTTTTTTAAATCTTCTGCACGAAGTGCAGAAATATCAAGTGTTCGTGCAAGGGATTTTGTAAGAGAAGAACCCGCAGAATCCACCTGTGTCGATCGTTTTGCTATTCCCTTTTCGATAATATATATACCCGTCGACTCACCACCAATATCAATAATTTGAGTGATTGGATCTGAAGGAGATAATAATGAACGGATAAGAGATTGGTGTTCAACTTCTAATGCATGTAAATTCACTCCAACACTCCCCAATAACCTTTTCATCATCTCAATTACTGCCTTTGGTACCGCCACGAGAAGGTATTTTCGCATATCCTGGCCCCGCTCATTTTGAAACGCATCCATCTCAACCCATTCAATATTTACCTGATCCATGGGTAATGGAATATATTGTTTTGCTTGAAATTGTAGTGCGGATGCCGCTTCATGTGGAGGAAGAGAGGGCATATCTATAGTTACAAAAAACGCATTATATATAGGAATAGAGACGATGGCGTTTTTCGTTTTTGGTTGTACCTCGCGCAATAAAACATTAAGCAGTTGGGCGGTGTCACGCTCAGAAATTTTTAGTGCGCTTGTCTGTATGGCCGCATTTCCCCTACTTAAATAGTCCTTTGTTTCTAAAATACCATAATTTTCTAAAGTAAGTGTTTCCCCCTTTTTTCCAACCTCCAAAAGCTTTATTGACGTAGTGCCAATATCAATTCCTAAAATACGCGTTGAGGTAAGTGCATTTTTTACATCAGAAAAAAATGTTTTAATGCCAAAATCAATCATCATATCTATAGTAGCACAAAAAAGGCCTCCTACTGAATCTCGAAATATACATGTTAGTACAACACATTATATATAATTAAAAAATGAACAGCGTCTTAAAAAAGATTATTGATGCGATCTTCCCTGCTCGCTGTTCTTTATGTGAACAATATACCAGCTCAATTGATGAATTTGAATCATTGTGCAATACATGTTTTGAATCTATACCAATAAAAACTGGATTTTCTTGTTCTGTTTGTAATAAAAGAATTCCTACCATATCAAACATCTGTCATAAAAAAAATTATCTATTGATCTCGGCGTGTGACTATAACGACAAAAGAGTTCAAAAAATAATTCATTGCTTTAAATATAAAAACCTATATCCACTATCAGCACCACTCAGTCGGTTACTTCTTTCTTCAATGGCGAGTGTGATAACAGAATTCCCAATATTTCTTTCCGAAACATATCTTGTGCCTATTCCCCTTTCACGGAAACGACTATATGAGCGTGGATTCAATCAGTCGGAATATATTGCAAAAGAAATTATAAAATATTTACCGGAGCTTGAATTACATACAACTATTTTAAAGAGAATAAAACATACACCTCAACAAGCACGTTCTCATTCAAGAGAGGAAAGAAAACAGTCTATTCAATATGTGTTTTCTGCAAAACAAGCGTATAAAAGAAAAAATATTTTATTAATTGATGACGTGTTCACCACGGGGGCAACAATAGAAGATGCTGTGCGGGCATTAAAGGAGGTTGGATACAATCGAATTATTGTTGCGACAATTGCAAAAACGTAAACATACTAATTGTGGACTGATAAGTAATAAGAAACCCCGCCAGTCCATGGACTGGCGGGGATACTAATAGCTATTTTATTGCTCTTCTGTTGTTTGTCTTTTCTTCCCAACATTCACACAATCAGCATTATCCTTACACTGTTGTTCAGATCGTTCCTTGGTCAATCCGACAACTGAAGGTGCGTCCCATCGTGGAAGAGAAAAATCACAATAGCTGTTTCTTACACATATAGGCGATTTTGCTCCAGAATTTACTGAGCCAGCAGGAAGTGTTTTTCCAGAACCGTCGTTCACTGACCACTTTTTTATCGTGCTATCACTCGGATACTTTATTCCCACACGATAATAATATATGGTGTCAGCCTCCAATGTGTCATCTTTATATGATGGTTGGGAAAGTGGATTAATATTGACTCGCACAAAATAGTCTTCATCGGAATTTGGTGTCGCGGCACTTGCTGAAAAAATTCCTCCGACCATTCTCTTTATTTCATCTACAAATGATGTAATTGCACTATATGCATTTGCGGTGAAAGAGGTTACCGGCGCCGTATCTAATGTACTTTTTACCTGTTCTGTAGAAACTTTTTCACCATTAAATAGATTTTCAATTGAACCCCTTAATATAGAAAGTTTGTTTTGTATATTTGCAAACAAGGGAATATTTGGTATGTCTAGATTTATTGTTGATGTTGAAGATGTTGAAAATCTAGCAGTTACCGAACGATCTGTATTCATATACACCGTACACCCTCCGGTTCCCGTACAACTTCCTGTCCACCCAGTAAAGACACATGTCGAGCTTGTTATGGCATAATCTACATCGGCATATGTGTTTCTATCAAAATCACCAGCACTACCACCCTGAGAACAGTTATCTCCCGTTGTATCAACAGTGGCACACCAACTTGGGGATGCTGCAACATCAAGGTCATAACAATATTTTCTGAATTCCGCCGTTGCATTCACCGTCCCCGTTCTCTGCGTGTTGCAAGATTGTTGTGTGGTACATCCAGAGACTCCATTCCAATGATCAAAGAATGCATAGTCCTCTCCATTCGGACTTATATAATGATATTCAACAACTGCCTGTTCGTCTGATTCAAAATCTTCAACAATTTTTGAGGTTCTTGTATCAAGATTTTTTGTATTTTCAGTTACATATCCATAACCGCTTCCGTCGCCATCAACACCAACAACTACACGATATGGCGTTTGTGCACCAACTGTTGTTGATTCATTCAGCGACAATACACGAACAAATAAACCAGTAATTGGGTCAATTGTTTCATAATATGGAATTATCTTGTATGTATACGAGGTTCCCGGATCCAATGTTTCATCAACAAAAGAATCTACTGTTCCCCTCCCTCCATATGGACCAAACTTTGCAACGTTTGCATCTAATGGGTTCTTATAAATATCTTTGTTCGTAAATGCAATTTTGCTTCCGGACCAAATTGCGGTAAGTCCATCACGTTGAACAATAACACCTGTCTCTCGCAATGAATCATCTTTCCACTGAACGGTGGTTTTATATTTTGTGTATGGGTTGCTTGGTGTTACCTTAACCGGTTTTGTGGTTGTTGCTTGAATTACAGGGAGTGGTGGTGTCGTTGTTGCTATTAATTTTCCACTCGTTGAGGTTGCGGTAAATGGCGAGCAAGCAGGAATTGGTCGATAGTCAGTGTTTACTGTACATTCAGATCCAGTACATTCTGTATACTGTGGTTCAATCGATGAACAGGCACGGATACGATAAAAGAATGTTGTTGCCTCCCCCGATCTCCCCACAACATCATTGTCATAAAATGCCGTAATTTTTCCCGTGAACGTTTTTGGATTTGTTGTAGTTACCACAACAGGACGAAACACGCCAAGTGATTTATTAATACCACATGCTGGATCTCCGCCATTTGCAGTTGAACATCCAGGATATGTTGGATCTTTTTTATTTGGGTTTGCAAATCTAATTCCTGTATCTGTGGTACTGCTACGTTCAATCCACATATAAAATGGGGTGCTCGTAGTAATGTTTTTCCACGTGAGCGGAACGCTCTGTGAAGTAACGAGTGCTTGGGATGTTGTCACACCAAACTGTGTTGATGATGCGGGAGTAAGTTTTATACGCTCCACATAGAATTTATAATCTTCTGTTGATGTTGCATTATCTTTCCAATTCAATAACAGAGTTTTCATGTCTTGCGCATAGACACGAAGACGTGATGGATTGTCTACAACAGGAGCGCCAGCAGTACATCCAATTGTTGTAATAATGTCGTATGTCTGGCTTGGGTCTGAAAACTGTCCACTCAATTTATAGTAGTAGGTCGTTGATGTTGAAAGTGAATTATGTGTATACGAACCACTTCCCATGGAAATACTTGGGTTCGGAGAAAGTACCTTCCATGGACCAGTTGCAGACGACGTTGAATAAGTTAGTGACAATGTATGTGACTCATATGAGGTATACAAAGAATCGGTCCATTCTTTTGTCCAATCAACACGCACCGCTCCTTTTTGTGGAGTACACGATATGGTATATGGATTTTCAACTATCGGTAATGTTGTGCTTGCAAATCCAGCTGTTGTTGATGCAACTATTTTTGAAGTTTTGTTACCAAGCGCTGGTGCTATAAATGTCGTTGTTGCAATAGTGGCGTTTGGACTAATTGATCCCCAGAGACCAGATCCAGAAACAAGGGATCCAGACCAGTCTGCATTTTGTCCATTACTTGTCCAAACAGTAACATGTTCACGTGGCGCATAACTGATTGAACTTGGTCTTTTTTGAATTGAAAGTGACACAGGAGCAATATCTTCAAACACAATCCACCCTCCAACCACTGGACCGCCCCACACAATACCCTTCACCTTATTATTTGTCTCGCTCCCATTGTTTTCACAGGTGGTTCCTGTTTTATATATTGTCTGTTCCCCCGTCACTGGATTTGTATAAGGAATTATATCTCCGCTGGCATTTCCAAAACAAAGTCCATAATTAAATGATCCATCTGATGTTGATCCCCGCAAATTCACCCAACCATCCCAACCAGGAACTGTTTGATCTGCAAACTTAAATTGTGCCCAACCAGTAATTTCTCCTGTCGTCTCGTTATATGATGCACACGTTCCACTCGGACATTTTACTGAGTCAACAGCATCGAAATCCAACCATCCAAACGACGGATTCCATGCATGCCCCCGTACCTTGTTGTCATCAGTAATATATACACTTTCAAATTTTAACCACCCCCCTGTTTGCATCCATCCCTCTCCATCAACTGTATATTTCTTTACTATAGCTACAAAATTTGCTGAAACTACATTTGAATATCCCACAGATCTTTTGTTTGTGTTTTTGTCCTGAACATACGCACGAAACATATACGTGGAACCCGTTGGCACAGAAATGGAAAATTCGGGAACATCACCAATCTCCAAGACTGTGTGCCTTCCCAACTCCGTATATATTGAACCACCATCAGTTGATTTCTCAATAACTATATCACGGGGAAAATTGCTTGCATTGTCTGTCCAAGTAAATGTTAACGGCACAGGAGATGGAGTTCCGCTAATTGGATCAAATGAATGAGTTAAGGCAAGATCGGTCGGCGCGGGAATTCCCGTAGTGATAGATCCTGTTGTATAATCCGATGTGCCAATCACTCCATTTTTCTCATAAATTGCCTTAATGCGATAATAGATTACTCGATCACTAGGGAATGAGTTACTTGAATTATAATTTCTGTCTACTCCCGTGTTTGTTTCAAAAATTGGAGAAAAACTTGAATTATATGAAAGATCCAATGTATATTTTGTTGCCTCCGCGGATGCATCCCATCCCAATTTTATTTTCCAATCTGAACCAACCGCGGTTATGTCTTCGGTGATATTTTTTGGAACTGCAGGAATTATCAATTGTGTGGAAAGTGGGGAAAACACAGCAACTCCATCATTGCTCGTCGTTATATCTCCCGTTGGACATGAGTCACCCGCCTCATATGCTTTCACATTAAAATAGTAAGGCTCGTTTGGATCTACAATCGCATAATAGCTAGTTGTCCCATCGCCAAATACAGAGACAGGGGTTATATTGTCGGTTCCATCTTTTGCTTCATATACCCGATATCCACTATATCCCGCAGTCATACCACTCGGCGCGGTCCATTGAATTTGTGTTCTATTGTTCGTCCACCCAGAATGTTGCAAACCCTGAGGCGCCGGCGGAGCAACCGTATTGAGTGTGGTGGTTGTTCGTTGGTCACTCCAATCAGAACTTCCATAATCAGAAACCGCCTGTAACGAAACGGTATATGCAGTATTTTTTGTAAGTCCTGTTACAGAATGGAGAAGAGTACATGTGGGAGATGAACAGGAAAGTCCGGAAATTGGCGTTGCTGAAGGAGAATTTATTCGGCGATTAAAACTGGTTGCAACACTGCTCTCGGTAAAATTCACATTAACACGACAAGCAGAAACAGGAACAAGCGACGTTATCACTGGTTTGTTTGGTTTTGTTTGCGCATCGCTTTGTGATGTATACAAAAACACACCGACACCAATAAGTAAAAGCGCGAAAACTGAAAACGCAATAAATCGTTTCATTAAGTTTATTATAACAAGTGTAGCGAGGAAATGAATACACTTTGTGTATTCATTTTCGAAGCAAACGAAGTTACAAACTTTGTGTTAACAAAATGCTATAGCAAGTGAAATGAGGAATATACATATCTATATGTATATTCCGAATGAACGTAGCTACAAGTTCTACCCTAGTGGAACGCCATAGAACATCTCAATAAAAAATCCCACTTAACGTGGGATTTTTATTTATATTTTATAATTTCGAACATCTAATTACAGGAGTAAGATAATCCCCAGATTTTCCCAAACGGAAGGCACTCACAAAATATCCATCTGGGCATGTAACCCAATTTTCCATGTGCCCATCAGGAGAATAACTTCTTTGGCCGCCGGTCGATTGAATTTCAGAACCCGTCATAGACCATTTTGGATTTACTAAATTAACATCATTTGTACTCAACGTCCCCGCCTTAGTTAATTCAAAAGCTTCCCGTACATCAGTATATGTTGGATTTGATGCTTTTATAACAAACTTTGTCCCTTCCTGTCTCATCCACCAAATCGGCTTGGTAAGTGGGTCTATATAACCGCCACCACCTCCGCCACCACCTCCGCCACCACATGACCCCATATCAGTATCACACGCAGGAAGCATCGCGTTTGCTCTTGGAATAAGATTTTCTAAAAATGATTTTGCAATCTTTTCGTCAGAAAACATGCTTACGGGTGCATTTCCATAAACAGAAAACATAATCATTGGAGAGTTTTCTCCTCCGGTGCCAGTCATATTCAAAAGTAAACCAGTAGTACCACTACCTCCATTAATTTTTACTGTCGGCGCAAATGTGCTTGTCGCAACCCCACTCCCCGTTCCAATATCGGTCCATCCATCAGGAGTGTAAAGTTTTACCTTCTTTGCTCCAGTATTGTAATAAATAGAACCAGCTCGATAGGCAACTGGATCACTACCAGAAAACGGAAGTGCCAAACCACCCATTGTTCCCGCGCTGTCTACAACAAGAGCTCCATTAGAGAACCAAAGAGATGAGGAATCTGAGGCGTTTCCAATTTTTCCACTCAATGTGATATTTCTTGAGGCTGGATCTGTATTTAGGCCAAACCTCAAAGTCTTTAAATTGAGATCTCCAGATTTTTCCTGTCCCGCATTACTTGTATCAACTGGTTTGTCCACCAAACCGCTTGGGAATGGTGCGCTGGGTCCGACATATGTATTTTGTCCATACACAAACAAAACACCAGCCGACAAAAATAGAGTAACGACCGATAACATGAGTGAGATATATCTCTGTTTCATTACTATTAGTATATCAAATTGCACTTACAATTTGATACCCCATGAGATGTAAAAAACTATCTAATTGGGGTGGCAAACGGTTAGACCCTGGACAAACCTACAACTATAAATTTATTGATAACCAATAGTAATAGATATATACTTTAAATTGTGATAAGACGGGATAAAAAAACATCCGAGATAAGAATATCCTACAATGAAACACTTGACCCCGTGTTTGCTTTTTATTCCCAGTATAGCCCGCTCGGAAAAAAACTTGGGTGGGACTCTTGGCAACCACCAACAAAAGAAGAAATAGTAAAAAATATTCAGCGATATCGGAAAATATGGAAACCATTTGAAAAACCGTTCTTTGACATGATGGAAAAGATAACCAGCGCCCCATGTATAAACAAAATCATTGATATACATATCGTAAGTGGTAATCCTCGCCAGATCGGATTTCCAATAATTATAAGAAGTGGTTTTTCTGATGAAAAATTTGTGATAACTCTCATTCATGAATTAATTCATTACTACATACACATTCATAATCTTCCAGAAAGTTTCGTAAATAAAAAAAATGCACGAGAAACAAAACTCACTAGGAAGCATATAGTTGTATTCTCCATTATGAAATATTTTTTTAATGACATAATGAAACAACCACAACTCATCACTAGCGCAAAAGAAATATCGGACAAGCATAGCACTAAAGAATATACTCAGGCATGGAATGAAGCAGAAAATAATTATTTTAAAATAATAAAGACGTTTGAAGCCTATGCCACAAAAAAAATGCCCAAATATTAATTTGGGCATTATCGTTTTATGGCTCTTCGCCATAAGTCGTTTCGGAACTATCTGCGTTTGAATCTTCAGAGTAATCATCGGAAGTTGTTTCATCAACACCAGATTCCGGTTCGCCATAATCTGGCTCATCTTCATCTTCAGGACCCGAGAAACGCATATTAATATAAAGAATGTCGCCTTTCATAGCAACCTCCAAAATATTGTGAATAAGTCAGTTAATTAATAATCCTGTTTCAATGTTATAAAATTTCTTATATGTATGTCAGGAACTGTAAACTTGACAAAGTCTATCCAGGTATTGATTTTTTATCCGTTTAGTGGTATAATCTAACTAGTTAATTAAAAATTGTTGGACAAATATTCAATCCTGTCTACCGACAGGCAGACCTTCAATTTTCAATCTTTCAATAAATTTAAGGAGGTGTGCGATGAAACGTACATTATTTTTATTTGTAACAATCTTCGCGCTCTTCTTTAGTTTGAATAAAGTTGAGGCGCAGGTTGGAGATGGGTTGGACACCCTTACCCTTGTTAATGGATGGAAACTAGATAGCTATGCCCCTGGTGTGACATTCGCAAAAACCTGGTTCACTAATATTGATCCATATCATGGTTCCTATTCACAGTTTTTCGAGGTGGATAGAAACAATCCAAGTGTTGCAAATGACCGCGAATATTATGCAATATTTAAAAAAATGCTCCCAAAAAGAGTAAAAAGATCCGACATCCTTCGATATAGTTTCAAATACTCTCATTCAAAACCAAATCTTGGTGTTGAAAGTCCACTACTTGATATTGCATTTGAAAATAACGGAGTAAAAACAGAGTTCAGAAATATAGTGAATATTGATAGAGATACATGGACCACAGACCCAATTTCAATTAATAATATAGGAATTGATTCTGTTGATTGTGTGTATTTGCGAATTAGTGGAAACTTCAAAATAACAGTTATCCAAATTGATTATCTTGTATTCACTAATGTTATGTATGAGGTTCTTGATGTAATAGATGATTTTGAAGACAGCACAATTGTTGGCGTGGAAGATGAACTATCCATTCCGACAAACTACTCTCTATCCCAGAATTATCCGAATCCATTTAATCCAGAAACGGCTATCAAATTTCAGGTTCCAACATTTAGCCATATAACATTGAAAATATTTGATGTGCTTGGCAGAGAAGTTGAGACTCTTGTGAATGAAGATAGGTTTGCTGGAGAATATACCGTTAAATTTAATGGATTGAATCTCGCTTCTGGAATGTATGTATACCAACTGAATGTAGGAAATGGACAGTTTGTCCAGACCAAAAAAATGATGCTAGTCAAATAATTAAACCGCCCCAATGGGGCGGCGTTTTTATTTTTAGCCAAGCGCTCTCCCTTCACCTGAAAAAAGGTCTACCCACACTTGGGAAATAAAATCACAGTATTTTTCATCTATTACCATATTTTTATTGAGATACTCTGTTGTAAGCTGCTCAATTTTCTGTGCAACAACACGAATAAGAAACTCTGGATTTATAGATTCTTTTTTGGTGAAAATAAATTTTACAACATCTTTTTGAATTATCTCATTATCATTGGTAAGTAACCGTCCAATATATGTGTTCATCCTACTACTAGAAATAGCGCGTAGCATTGATTCCTTCAAAAGATATTTCCATTTGTAATCAGAGGGAGCATTTATATTATTTGGCTCAATAATGTTCTTATATGATTTTTTAAATAAACTGTCTGTGATTGCTGATTCATATTCAAATTTGTGAATCAACTCATGAATAATAGTTCCTATGACACTGTTTAAATTTTCTCTATTGAAGCTGGGGACAGAAAGAATGATGAGATTGGGAAACTCTTTTTTTACGTGCGCACTTACCCCAATCTCACTACCAAAAAGTAATTTAATCTTTAAATCAAAACCATTAAAGTCTTTTACCAATAAGAAATTAGCCACCCTCTCAAGAGCATCATTAAATAAAGAAAAGTCATATTCTAATAATTGAATTTGCCATTTTTTAAGAGATTCTTCTTCGTTTTTCCAAATAACATCAAAATTATACTTAAACACTTTTTTTATTAGATTCCACAATAGATTTTCAAAAATATTCGAAATCTTTTTATTAGAATATCTATCCCAAAGCCAAAAATATTTATTGTTGCGTCTTTGTAATATTTTTTTAAAAACAAAAAGAGCTATTTTTTCTGATAGTTTATTTTTTTTGATAAATCTACGATAATGTTTTGCCTTTTTTTCTCCAAAAAACCACGACCACTTAAAAATGGCTTGTAACCAATATGTAAAACATACATCCTTATCAATAATAAATTCAATATTAAATCTCACCATAAAAGTGTAACACTAAAAAAACAGGGACTCCATTTGAAGTCCCAATATAATAAAGTCACCAGATCATTCTTCCTCATCCGATTCCGTATCGGGATTGTAATCACCACTGTCCCCAGAATCTTCAAGGTTACCTTGATCGCGTGCTGGCTCGTCATCCATTCCTTCATAAGGATCAGAAAGTTGAGCGGTAATATAAAGAATGTCGCCTTTCATAGCAACCTCCAAAATATTGTGAATAAATTAGTGAATTAAGATTCTATTCAAACTATATAATAAACCTATTTATCGTCAAACATTAAACCCCGCTAGTCCATGGACTAGCGGGGTAGTATGCATTTTAATATTAATATTGAATTGCCTCCAATTCCGTTGCCTCTATTGTCTTTGCATCCCGAAGATTTGTTGCGCTTTTTACCGTTACCATCATACCCACCTTTATATCATTCTCCGAAATAGTTTCCTGTTTCATATTTCCTTTTTCATCAATAGACGCTGGATACAAAAGTGTCATTTTTGTTGCACCACTCAAAAACACTTCCCTATCAATCTTCTTTGCCGGAGTCCCATCGGTGTGTGGAAGATAATCATTAAAGTCCGCCGTCTCAATAACCAAGCGAGCACCCGCAGCTTCTTTCACCAAACCTGATACTGCAAAAATCTCCTGTGGTGGCTCGGGGAATACCAACCCCACTACATCACGCAAATTTTTTGTTCCTGCTGAACTGCCATAATAATATCCGCCAACCGCCCCCAACACCAATCCAACGACAAGCGTCAAAATAATTGTTATGAGAATTTTTTTCTCCATATTTGAATTATAGCAGATAAGAACTAAACTATCTCAAAAAACCGATGTTTCCCAATACGGATGATGTCCCCCTTTTTTAACTTCATTATCTCTTTTTCGTCTTTCTTCTGTTCATCGTTAATTTTAACTGCTCCCTGCACAATAAGTCGTCGTGCCTCACTTTTGCTTTCAATCCCAGCAGATAAAAGCAAATCGATAAGAGAAAGTGGTTTTGAAATCTTTAACTTCGGAGCATCCTCAGGACGTTCCTTTTTTGAAAATACCCGAATAAATTCTTCCCGCGCTTCTTTTGCTTCTTTTGTTGAGTGATACAACTTTACTAGTTCTTCAGCTACATATAATTTTATATCCCGGGGATTCACCCCTTTCTTTAGTGCAATTTTTATCTCTTCAACATTTTTTTGTGGAATAAGTGTTGCAAGTTCTGCAATCGGAACAATGAGTTCGTCGGGTGCCGCCATCATTTTTCCAAACATCGCCGATGGCACATCATCAAGATTGATAAGCGTTCCTTCGGTCTTGCTCATCTTCTTCCCTGTTGCAGGATCTTCAAGTAGACGATTGGTGATAACAAATTTTTCTTTATTTCGATAGATTCTCTGTACGTCACGCCCAACGAGCATGTTAAATGTTTGGTCGGTCCCACCAATCTCCAAATCAACATCCATTGCATATGAATCATATCCCTGCATTAACGGATAAAAAAATTCGTGTAAATGAATTGGTTTTCCCGCTTGTAGCCGTTCTTGAAACATGCTTCGCTCAATCATTTGTTGAACAGTGAAATGCGATGAAAATTCTATAACTTCTTCAAATGTTAATTTTGACAACCACTTTGCATTAAATTTCACCTGTGCAGCATTTACACCAGAAAATCGTAGCACCTTTGACGCTTGAGTTTTAAATGTTTTTAAATTTTCTTTTACCTGTGCGGTAGTAAGTGATACGCGCGCAGCAAGTTTATCGGTAGGATCTCCAATTCTCCCAGTAAAATCACCAAAAAGCACAAACACCTCATGCCCTAAGTCCTGAAATCTGCGAAGCATAATTAAATTCTCCGCGTGCCCCAAATGTAGGTGCGGGCTTGTTGGATCAATTCCTAAATATAATCGGATCTTTTTTCCTGAATACAATACCTTCTCAAGTGCTTCTTTTGTTGGATATATCGAATCCACAGAACGGGTAAGCAACTCTTGAATTGCCACCTTGTCAGTTGAAACATTTGTTACACCTTTCATAATATCCATGCTATCACGCTTTTTGAATAAAAAAAATCCCGCTTACCGCGAGATTTCTAAATCCTAAACCCTAATCACTAGCCCCCATCCACTATTTCTTTGTTTTTATTATTTCATCAACGATACCATATCGTCGTGCCTCATCTGCGGTAAGCCAAAAATCTCTATCCGCATCTTCTTCAATCTTCTCATATTTTTGTCCAGAATGTTTTGCAAGAATTTGGTTAATACGCTCTTTAATGCGCAAGATGTGTTTTGCGGAAATTTCTATATCAGATGCCTGTCCCTCAACACCACTCAGTGGCTGATGAATCATTACCTCAGAATTTGGAAGTGCAAACCGTTTTCCTTTTGCTCCCGCTGAAAGAAGTATTGATCCCATAGATGCGGCAATACCAACACAAATAGTAGAAACAGGAGACTTCACGTGTTGCATGGTGTCATAAATCGCGAGACCAGCGTGGACAGAACCACCCGGAGAATTGATATAAAACAAAATATCTTTTTTTGAATCCTCATGATCAAGAAAAAGTAGTTGGGCAATAATACTATTTGCCACCGTGTCATCGATTGGTCCACCAAGAAATACGATGCGTTCTTTTAGTAATCGTGAATAAATATCATATGCGCGCTCTCCAAAATTTGATTTTTCGATCACTGTAGGAATTAGGTTCATATAGGAGCACTATATAAAAAAACTGCCCAATTTTCAAATCGGGCAGGTATTATTCAATAATCATAGTTCCCACCTCTCCCGCATCTTCGTGTCCAGGAAGATCACATCGAAACACGAACTCTCCCTTTTTTATTGCATAAAACTGAATTCCTCGCGACTCACCCGGACCCAAACTTATATTTACTGGAGCAAACAATTGGTCTTTAAACGCAAATGAGTGTGTTTTCCTTCCTTGATTTTCAAGAATAAGAACCACCTGTTCCCCTTCCTTCACGCGAAATATACTTGGCTTAAATCCACTCTCAGAAATAATAATTTTTTCAACTCCAGAAGGAATACTCCCTTTTGGAAGAGGAACTGACGCTTGTGGTTGGGGAAGTTCTGCTGGATATGTTTCAATTTCTCCTGAATTACTTGGAGGAACATACGCGGGCGTACTATTGTTTCCCTGACTTACTTCATCAATGAACGCACGAATAGGAGCAAAAAGAGAAATATCAAGGATACTCTTTTTTCCTGTTGTTTGTGTACTTGAATAATCTTTATTTTTTATTTTTTCCAATTTATCTTTTGGAACCACCGCAATAATACTAAAAAAGACAACACCAATAACGATGAGTCCAATAAACAAGAGCGTAATAATAAAGCGAATAACGCTTTGCATGATACTATATATTCTAACAAAAAAGTTTATTATTGAACATTAAATCCAACAATCTCAAAATCGTCTGGATTGTTCACAGCAAGCCAAAATAAATAATCTGGCGTTACCAGTTCTGGAATATCTTTAGATTCAACAATTTTTTTATTATATAGTTGCTCAAAAATGACATCTGCACATGTTACCTTTTGTGGTCCCCAAAAGGGTAGCCCAAAACGATAGTTTGATCCTTCGGCGATAAAATCCAAATTTTCTTTTATACCATCCAACTTCCACGAATATTTTTTGGGGCGGATAATAACAAAGTTTTTTATATCATCCTGTAACCAATCACTTTTTGAAAGTTCCAGAATTTGCACATCATTCTCTGCATTTTTTTCTGGGCCAAAAACTTCAAACAACTTGTCATCGCCCAAATAAAATGCTGAGTGGGTAAAAAATATACGCAGTGGTTTGTCTATGAACCATATTCGTTTCGTCATATATTTTCGCACCAGAATATCTCCAGGAAAAAGTTCGCACTTGTCTATTGTTTCGCATGGGGACACTCTATGAGAAAGATAATTGGAGACCTGCTTTGAAGACATCCTAAAAACCGAATTATAAAATCCAATATATGCAATAAAAATAGAACATAAGAAAAGAAATATAATCCCCAGCATTATTAATGACGGCCTCAAAAATTTCTTTTCACGCATATTAACCATTGTAAAACAAACACCACACACAGACGACTAAATTTCTATGATTCGAGTCCTTAACGGAATTAAAAAACACCCATACTGGGTGTTTTTTAATTGTGCTCTCGTGAGGACTCGCCTCTCTCTTTGGTCGAGACTGCTGTTTGTATCCAATCGCTTCGCTCTTGGACAAACAGGGAGCCTACGGTTCGAGTCTAAAAATACAAATACAAAAAAATCACTCTTCGAGCGATCTTTTTGTATTGTGCCCTCGTGAGGACTCGAACCTCAATTACGAGATCCGCAATCTCGCGTCCTATCCATTGAACGACGAGGGCATGACATACTTGTGGTATGTGTGCGGGCAAGGAGAATCGAACTCCTGTCTCAACCTTGGCAAGGTCGTGTTCTACCACTAAACCATGCCCGCTTCAAAACTATTTATATTTAACACTAAAGCACTCAAAAAATCCAGCATCTTATTGCTGGATAGTGTTGGTGCTATCTAATGATGGTGGTGGTCCAAATGGGCCTTTTATAAACGGAGCCCCCTGGGGTCCCTTAAATGTTGGTTTTATGGATTCTTCTTTTTTTAAAAAAAATGAAAATAAAAAAATAAGAGTAACAAAGATACAAACAATTATAAAGAAAATTGTTTTCTTCATATCAAAATCCAATAAAATCAGCAAATATACTCCCCGCAGTTTCTTCGTGTTCTAACTCTGGTAGGTATTCCGCAAGAAACGGCCGTACTGATTTTAATGTAACAACATCAATAGGAATGTGTATATGCGGTTTTGTTGTGCCACGTTGATGAATCACTAATTCATGCAACTGATTGATACGATCACGAATAGAAAATGCAATAAGGCGTTCATATGGGTATAATTTTTTTTCAACCCATACACCTGTTTTATCAACTTTAAATTCATAAATAATCGGTCTCCGTCGAGAAAATGAAAATAATAATCCCGTTGCAGTAATAATAAATACTGCGAACAAAAAATTCTTTTGAAATAATGCTACAACAAAAAAAATAAGAGCGACAAATCCAATAATAATATACCACCCCATTTCCTTATCTCGATGTTCATGCTCCGCCGCACGCCACAAATGTTCCTTACGTTCTGCTTTTTGAACATGTTCCATATCTATTATTATAGTACAAAAAGAAAATAATGACCCAATATAATTAGGTCATTCTAGTTTCATATTGAGGCGCGAGCGAGAATCGAACTCGCGTATAGAGGTTTTGCAGACCTCTGCCTTACCACTTGGCTATCGCGCCAAATAACTCTATTCAGTTGTGTCCTTCTTTGTTTCTTCCTCGATTTCAAACTTCAAAAACGGCATTGGTTTTATGTTTATCTTCCTAAGTAATTTGAAACGGATATCACTTGCCGATTTTGAAATTACTTTAAAAACTTCCAAGCTCTTTTCATAGGGAATAATACCAAGCTTTACCCGAGCGTGCAATAAATCAGTATCTACATCAATAGACATAACGGTTACTAATGCTCCCTCAAAATTAAAATCGCGAGAAAGCATTTTGCCTAATTCTTCAGTAAGCAATGATGAGACCTTCAAATTCCGAAATGGTTTCATAGTTAATCTAAAAATATAAGATGATTTCCTATACGAATGTCGCTCTCGCACTCAACAAGCATTCCAACCTCAATATCCTTTTCTGCTTCCATAATATCTTTTTTATTTGTCTGTAAATTTAAAATTCTTCCCTCTCCAGTTTTTCTACTCCCGTGCCAAACCTCAAATGATTCGTTCCCATGAATTGGTCCGCAGAGTACCCTTCCCCCAACCACCCGTTCTTTTCCTTTTACCGCTCCAAATACCCCAAGAATTTCAATCGCACGTTTTTCTTTTTCAATAGCACCACCAACATATATCTCAAGATCTTCAACAAGTTTATAAATAATATCAGAGACAAGCACACGAACCCCTTTTGCTTGTGCAAAATTTTCTGCTGCTTTATCTATTTTAGTTTTAAACCCGACAATAACCGCTTTCATGCTTTCTCCATCTTTCATATCACTCTCTGTTATAGGACCAATTCCCGATTTTACGATAGAAATTGCAAGCGTATCTTTCATTCCGCGTAGGATATCGGATAATGCCTCAAGAGATCCAAGTTCATCTGCCTTTATAAATACTGAAACGCGCTGTGTCCCATCGTCCATTTCACCACCCAATGTTTCGGTATTATCTTGTTCAAATGTTTTAAGTGCTGTTTGGAGCGATGATACATCCTTGTGAGCACAAAACACTTCTCCAACTTTTGGTGGTTTTTCAAAACCAATAATCATTGCAGGAGCGCTCGGCACTAACGATTTCACTGATTTTCCCAAAAAATTCTCCAAGATTTTTATTTTTCCAGAAGCGGTATGTGTTGCAACCATCATTCCTTGTTCAAGCGTTCCATTTTTTACCACCCCAGCGGAACAAATCCCCCGCTTTGGATCTAATTTTACTGAAACAATAATCCCCGAGGCAACATGATCGCCAGAACAATGAATATCTTCCATCTCTGATGCAAGTAATAATAAATCAAGGAGATCATTAACTCCCTCTCCCGTTTTTGCAGAAATTTGGTTCCACGAAACATTTCCTCCACGACCCTCAAGATATACACCAAGTTGCATGAGATCATTTATTGTCTTTTCAACATCAGCATTTGTTTTATCAATCTTATTAATAGCAACAACAAATGGGACCTTCTCTTTTTGTATATAAGAGAGGGCATTTTTCGTTTGTGGTTTTACCCCATCATCTGCAGCAACAATAAGTATTGCAAGGTCTGCAACTTTTGCTCCCCGCGCCCGCATTTTTGCAAATGCCTCATGTCCCGGAGTATCAATAAATGTTATTTTTGTTCCTGAGTGTTCAATTTCATAGGCCCCAATTGACTGAGTAATGCCCCCAGCCTCCTTTCCCGCAACATTAGTACTCCGTATATAGTCCAAAAGCGTTGTCTTTCCATGATCAACATGCCCCATAATTGCTACAATCGGAGGACGTTTTTCTGGATTCTTTTGTTCTAGTTTCTTTGGAGTCATAAGAGATAGTACCGTCAATAAAGAAAGCATACGATTCTTCGTATGCACTTTTCCTAACAATACCAGTAAATAGGGAAAAATTCAAGGGTTGAGAAGAATTACTTGAATTTTTATTTAATTGTAGTCCCAAGGGGAATCGAACCCCTATTTTCGCCGTGAAAGGGCGATGTCCTAACCGTTAGACGATGGGACCAAGATTGGGTGCGGAGGCGGAAGGATTCGAACCTTCGGAGGAGTTTCCCCCTCGACTTCTTAGCAGGAAGCCGCTTTCGACCGCTCAGCCACGCCTCCACCCACATACGGAAGTGTACGATAATTATCTTATTTATTCAAGAAATTATCCGATTGGTAGACGCGTGATATTGACTAAAATTATGCGTTTTCCCAACATCTGATATAATTATATTGTATTAATGTCAAAAAGGAGATGGACAAAAAAACAACTTGAGGATGCAGTTGACTCTTCAACAAGTAATAGACAGGTTTTAAAAAAACTTAACTTAAAAGAGGCTGGGGGAAACTATATACAGATAAAAAAATATATAAAAGAATTTAAAATCAACACAAACCACTTTAGTGGGCAAGCATGGAACAAAGGGAAAAAAGGACTTGGAAAACCAAGAATTCCCCTATCGGACATATTAGTAGAAAACAGTAATTTTCAAAGTTTCAAATTAAAAAAAAGATTATTTGCAGAAAAATTAAAATCTGAGTATTGTGAACAGTGTAGGTGGGCAAAAAAAGCAAAAGATGGTAGGATTCCACTTGAGTTGGATCATATAAATGGAAGGAACAATGACAACCGAATTGAGAATCTTCGTATCCTCTGTCCTAACTGCCATTCTTTACAACCAACACATAGGGGAAAAAATATAAAGAAGGCCCAGGTGGCGGAACGGTATACGCGCAACACTTAAAATGTTGTGACCTAACGGTCTTGTGGGTTCGAATCCCGCCCTGGGCACATTAGTTTATTATTTAACAAAAAACCCTACATAGGGTTTTTTGTTTTCTCTTCTTTCTTATATAAAAGATATGAATAAATAAAAATAACAATGATGCCAACTAATAGTGGAACAAGAAAGAAAAGAAAAGAGACATTTGAAAAAATAACACCAAGACAAGCAAGAATACCGGATATCTTAAAAATTTTTCCACCCAATACATGTGTTTTCTTCCATACAGTCTCACTTGATAACGTCCACGGAGTACGGATACCGATTGTCCAATTTTGTTTTAATCTTTCAAGAATAAATCCCAAGGAAAAGAAAAGCGCTCCGAATATGAATGGAAAAAATTGTGGAGGATTAAGAGAAAGGCCAAGGTTTGTTCCCAAAATAAAACTGTAGAGAACAAAGAAAAAAACTGTAAGAAGTATAAGAAGTGCATCATATGCTCCACGAACATCTTCAATATTTCTTTTTTTTGGATCAAATCGTGGGACAATTGCCATTATCAAAAAAACTATTGCCATGATAAGTGGCATTAAAAAAGTTCCCCAGAACTTTCCCATAGTACCATTTGCCTCTCCATAAGGACCCCAATGAGAAACCATTGTCTCGGGGAGTATTGGATATACATAAACCCCCAAAAGCACAGACATAATAATGAGAGCGATAGAAATGTTTATTCCCCTAGTAAAAATCTTCATATGTGTATTATATATCTAAAGAATAATCAAAAAAACACCGAGTGATGTGTCTTTGTTTGTCTACAACGCCCTTTGGTTAAAATGCGGTGTGTATTGGACGAAGTTCGAATGTATTTCGGACAAAATCCGCAGGATTTTGACGAATGATCTTTGCGCCTCGCCCGCTCCTTTCAGTCGCAAT
>JAGVBB010000001.1 GCA_020059915.1 Minisyncoccota bacterium | reverse complement strand
ATGGTCTCTTGTGCTAAATTTGCCGCGAATTGTGAACGTTGTGCTGTGAGATTTGTCTTGAGCATGGTGGTGATTGCAAACGATGCAGCACCAATTAAAATTGCTCCAATCGCAAGACCAATCATAACTTCAGCCAATGACTGACCACTTCTGCTTTGCAGAAGAATTTTCAAATCACAATTTTCAATTTTCATTGAATGTCTCAATTGTTTAATTGATTTTTTGAAAATTGATTGAAAATTGCAAAATTGATAATTGAAAATTTTCATCTTTATTTAAGATCATTATACATCCCCAAAATCTCTGTTACAGAAAGTGCCCGGTTATAAACTCTAACCTCATCAATGGATCCACCAAAATATTGACCTCCATTGTCCCTTCCTATAGTTAATGGATATGCTGTTGTTGGTGGGCTTATCGTTTGTGCTGTGGTATTTTTTAATACTCCATTTTGATAAATATTCATAGTAGAACCATTCCACACGCCGACAATATGTGTCCACTCATCTTTTATAGAATTCGAAAAACCCAAGCTTCTTGTGGTTGCTCCGTTTCTAAATCCAATTCCGATCTGATTACTCGAAAATGCATAAATACTCCATCCAGCCGTGTCCCATCCTGCGTTTGCCCCTTTTCCAACAACATTCGGATATAAACTACCAGACCAGATTGATGGAATCTTCAGCCACACAGAAACAGAACCAGCACTCGTTAAATTGAGAGCATTGTTATCCAGCACACTAATATAATCATTTGTTCCATCAAAACCAATACACGTTCCCGCCTTGCAATTAGTGCTTGCTTGCCATGTCGGACTATTGTTGAGTGTTCCATTATTTCCAATCCCCGTTGCATCCACCGTGTTTGTCCCCACTCCTTCGTCAAAATGCCAATATCCCGCCAATCCATAGTCATACCGTTTTGTTACCGCACCAATCATATTCAAGACAAGATCTCCAATAATCCCATCCTTCTTTAATGTTGCAATGGTTAACACTTTTTTTTCAGAAAGAAATCCGGAAATCGGTTCAAATAACACATCATATGTTGACGATGAAACAGGATTGGTTATCACCACATTCCGCTGAGGAGAATAAAAATTTGATGGTGTCCCCGATGCATATGTTAATCCACTAAACAAAGCAAAACGTTTTGTTGACGTTGTGTTTTCCACACGGACCCCCCATCGTGCTCCATTTTCTTGTGTTATTGATTTTTTTCTTGCTGCAGTAAAAAGTGCCTCCACTTCATCAAGTCCATTTTTTATTGATTTTGAACTTGATATACTTCCAAACGCAGCAAATGAGGTAACAGAAATAATAACAGTGATTGACAATACAACCAACAACTCAATCATCGTTAAACCAGAACGCGCTTTACCAGATTGAAAAATTGAAAAATTGAAAGATTGAAAGATTTTCTTCATGTATTCTTCGTGTTGTGTCGTTCTCCAGTAATTGACGACTTTCTTAAATATCCTACAAATTTACTTATTCCTTTTGATATCTCTTCACATTGCTTAACAAAATTAACTAAAGTTTCTCTGCTTAATAAATTAGCATCATATGCAACATATAATTGTGCGCGTAATTCACCAATAGAACCTTTCGCAATATAAAGGAATTGAATAAATTCTTTATTTGATCCCCGTTCAAACCCTTCAGCAATATTTGAAACGACTGAAACAACCGCTCTTCTCATTTGATCTCGTAATGAAAAATCTTTAAATAGTTTTGTATTTTTATATACCAGAGAAGAAAGAGTTCGGGCGTCTTTCCAAATTGGTAATTCTTCAAATCGTTCTATCTTCATAATTTTCAATCCTTCAATATTTCAATCTTCAATTACACAGTTCTTTAGAACTGTGTGGTGAGCTGATAAATTGGAACAATGATTGCAAGAGCAATGACACCAATAACAATACCAATGAAAAGCAACAACGCTGGCTCAAGGAATGAAACAAGTTCTTTCACCGAAGAATCAATTTCTTTCGCATAAAACTCACTTAATGTTTCCAATACCTCATCCAAGTGTCCCGCCCGTTCCGATATCGCAACAAGATTTGAAATAGTTTGTGGAAATACCGGTTCTCTGCGGAATGCTTCTCCGATAGTAAGTCCTTTCGCAAGTCCCTGATCTGAAATGCGAAGCAACGCATCATGTACCTGCTGATTTGCCACTGCATCTGCGGTAATTTTCAACGCCTCAGTAAGCGGCATACCTGCCTTAATAAGAGATGATAATGTTGAAGCAAAACGCTGTAATGCCATCTTCATGACTACTGTTTTTACTAATGGCAGGCTTGCAAAAAGATTTCCAATGAATTTTCTAAAGAACATCGACGTCTTATAAAAACCAATTCCAACAATTATTCCGATAATTGCAAGTCCAATAATAAAGAATCCAAATTTACTAAAGAATAAACCAACAGCGAATACCGCTTTTGAAAATGCTGGCGGATCAAACCCTGAATCCAAAAACACGTTTGCAATTTTTGGAAGTGCAAACATGACCAAAAATACGAGAATGAGCACCGCACCGATAAGGAGAAGTACTGGGTATACCAAGGCGCTTTTCAATTGATCACGAAGCTCCTTTTCTTTTGTAAGAACAAGCGTAAGATCTTGGAATATCTTTTCAAGATTTCCCGATGCCTCACCAGCCTTCACCAAATTTGTATAGACATTTGAAAATACTTTTGGATGCCGTGAAAATGTCGTGTAAAATGGCTGTCCCTGCTCAAGAGAAGAACGTATCTCATACAAAATATTTCGTATGGATGGTTTTTTGAAATCTGCAATAAGAATATTTATTGCTTCCAAAAGCCCCGTACCAATTTTGAGCATCAGTGCAAGATATTTGGTAAGAAATATCTGATCAGTAATAGTAACTTTTTGTTCAAATAATGAAATTTCTTTTTTCCGTTCCTCAATTACCTTCACACTCACCGGTTTCAGATTGTTTGTTGAGAGATACGAAAGCACACTCTGCACATTCGGCGAGTCCACATCCCCCTCAATCACCCGTCCATCTTGTTGTGAAGCAATATAATGAAATTTCATAACAATATATTTATGAACGGAGCGAGTAACCATATATTGTCACCCCGTTGGATAATATACTTATTATATCGTATATACTGAAAATAAAAAATCTACACATTCTTGTGATACATGAATTAATCTATCCTATGGGGTAACATTTTATGACTGTTCTCCCATACTCATTAGGCAAAGTGTTATTCCCGTATCACACGCATAACTTCCTCTATGGTGGTAATTCCCCGTTCAACTTTGCGAAGTCCATCTTCAAACATAGACATCATTCCCTCTTTTTGTGCCTGGTTACGTAATGTATCCAAACTAAACTCTTCGCCCATAATTAATTTTCTAATTGATTCAGTAACATTCAACACTTCATAAATTCCAACACGTCCCACAAACCCAAGATAATTACATCCACTACATCCCTTCCCTCGATAAAATGTTTTGGGGAGTTTCACACTCTTTGGATCAACACCTGCCAACGTAAGTTCTCGGCTTATCGCTGCAATAACCGATGCGTCCGGTTCATATGACTCAATACAATTGAGATGAACCTTTCTTACCAAACGTTGTGCGATAACAGTATTCAACACTGCAGAAATAAGGAATGGCGGAACACCCATATCAATAAAACGCGGAATGGATGTTGGCGCGTCATTGGTGTGGATTGAAGAAAGCACCAAGTGTCCGGTAAGTGCTGCTTGAACCGCAATGTTTGCCGTCTCTCCATCACGAATTTCTCCTACCATAACAATATTTGGATCTTGTCGGAGTACTGAACGAAGCCCGGATGCAAACGTAATTCCTGCAGCATTGTTTACCTGTACCTGGTTCACATACCGCATATCGTATTCAATAGGATCTTCAATAGTAATAATGTTCACCTCCGGCTTGTTCAACATATTGAGCAATGAATACAACGTCGTTGTTTTTCCTGATCCCGTTGGTCCACAAGCAAGAACCATTCCATATGTTTTTTTTGTTGCTTCTTCGATGACGTGAACATCAGTTTCGAGTACCCCAAGATCGGCAAGCGACAATGGTTTTTGTGACCCCGTAAGCAAACGCATAACAACCTTTTCGCCATAAAATGTGGGGAGGATGGAAACACGAATATCCACCGATGCCCCACCAAGTTTGTAACGAAATCGTCCGTCTTGTGGTGCACGATGTTCGTCAACGCGCAAACTTGCGAGTATTTTTATACGTGCAATAACTGCTGGATGAATTTCCTTTGGCATGCGGATAATTTCATGAAGAATTCCATCAATACGGAATCGAACCAATACTGAATCATCTAATATTTCAAAGTGAGCATCAGATGCTCGCGAAGATATTGCATAGGAAAGCAAATTATCAACAACTGCAACAATAGGAAGATCTTCTTCTCCTACCTTGTCACCGCGCGCTTTTGCTTTGAGTGACTCACGGACACTTTCTTCCAAAACTGTTTTGAAATCCTGGGTAAGTTTCTTTCCGTATAAAATAAATCCTCTATTTAAATCTTCTTCTGTTGCAAGAAATGGTTTTATCCTCCCTTGCAGTTTTAACGTAAGAAAATCAATAGTCTCAAGGTCAGACGGATCATCCATTGCCACCTTAAAACGTCCATCTGGTTCTTTTCCAAACACAATAACTTTTCTTCTGCGAGCAACATCTTCGGGAAGTAAGTTCAACACTGCTTCATCTACTTTTGCGATACTGAGGTTCACCCGCTCAACCCCCAAAAATTGTGCAATTAAAACAAGGAGATATTCTCTATTTACAATGCCTTGGGAAACCAACAAATCACTTAAGTTTTGTCGTTTCCGATTTGCTTCTATTTGTATAACAGAGAAGGTCTCTGCGTTGATAATCCCCGCCTGCAACAAAAGCTCTTTTAACTTGTCTTCTGGTAAATTAATCATGAACGGAACAAATACGTATCACTATATGTATACTTATCTTCATTCTACCATAATTTTTAAGTTTATTTATATAACAAAAAACCCCATCACTGGGGTTTTTGTTTTTAGAAATCTAATTTGTTCCCAATCTCGTAGTAGTTAACATCATCTCCTCCATCTGCCTCATTTCTCATCACGCCTGTCGTTACACTTGAATACTTTGTGCTTTCCATTTTTGCATCAAGTTCATACGTTAAATTTGCTAGTACAGATTTATATGCATATGCATATGTTGCGCTGTTCACTGGATCTATTGGCAATCTTGCGAGTGGAGAACCAGAAGAAATCGTGGTGAAGTTTATCGGAACCCAACCAGCTCCAGAAACCGCGGTACTGGTAACAACCGTACAGGAACCCCAACCATCAGGTACTGGGGAAAGGCTTGCTGTACAATTTGCAACGGTGCCAATTGCTGGGGTAGCAACATCAGATAGATACAACGCAATTGCACTGTTGAGTGCGGCGAGATCGGATATACGGGACGTGTCTCGCGCCTGCTTGAGGAGTTCACCAGGATTGATGATAACAACAATAACTGTTGCTAAAATCGCAAGAATAGCGATAACGACGAGGAGCTCGATAAGTGTGAAACCTTTTTTCATATTACAGATTTTTTTCATTATAACATATTCGCCCTTTAAGTACAGTAAATACCTACTCTAAGATGTTGCGGGAAGATTTGCTACCATGGTCTTTATGTGGTCAACAAGCTCTTCAATGGAAACCTTTGCTTTCACAAAATATTCAATAGCACCCAACGATTGTCCGCGCGAAACATCACTATCCTGCCCAAGGTTTGAGGTGATAATAACCGGAGCGCGTTCAATTTGTGGGTCTGCCTGCATTGTCTCCAATAATTCAAATCCAGAAATTTTAGGAAGAATGATATCAAGTAAAATCAAATCTGGTCGAGATGATCGCAAATGATCCAATGCCTCCTCGCCATCTTTACACCAAATAACAGAAAACCCCTCATGCTCGAGGCGTTGTTTCAAAAGATTTCCCAACAATGATTCGTCTTCAACAATTAATATTGTTTTTCCTCCCATATTTCATAAGTATACAATGTTGATTGTCTAACTTCAATATAATAAAAACCCCCGATTGGGGGTTATCTTCTTACTAATTTTTCAACCGCCGTCTTTCCCGCCTTTTGGAATGTCCTTGCGATATATCTCGCAATTTCATCGATATCCTGATGGGGGGTGTTGTTAATATCAGAGACGAGGGTACCAAGCGCTTCTGCTTCCGATTCATTTCCGGAATCAATAGCATACTGGATTAAACCAATAAAATATTTTTTTTCTGCATCATCAAAGTGAATGACGTCTTTTCTTGCTTTCTCAAGCAGTGGTTTTACCCACGGTTCATAAGCCATTTTTTACCCTCCAATATCTTGTTGTTTTTCCTGAAGTGTTTTTTCCTCTTTTGTTAATTCATTAAGGAATTCTGTATTGTGATTTAAAATTTCGTTCTTTTCTTCACAATCCGGAAGCTGTTCAACTAATTCAGTAATGGTAGATAAGTCTTCTTTCATTCTGTTAATTTGAGAGAGTTGATGGTCTACAAAAGCAACACCAAATATCTTTGCAACTTCTTCTTCGGAAACTTCTACGCCATCGATTAATTTCCCTTTTTCATCCATAAGTCCGAGACTATATGCCGCGTCCCCAATTTCATAAATAAATATTGGACCGCGTCCTTCGCATTCTATCCAACAGAATGTTTCTAAAACTTGATAGGAGGTTCCCTCCTTTACCATTTTTAAAACTTCTTCGTGAAATTTTCTGAACGCCTCTAGAAAAGAATTGAACGGACCAAATTCTGGATTGCCGACCTTCACCATAAAAGTCATGTGACCTCCTTATATTTGTTTGTGAATGATAATACTACTATACAATCTATTTGTATATCGGTCAAATTCAAATGGATAAAACTCTCCCCCGCACGTTTCGGCGGGGGCTATGTAAACTTTATGAGGTCGTCAATGGGGAGGAACATATACGAGCATGTGAGCTCCTTTTTTTGAATGTGTTTAATTAAAAATCCTGTTGTGCTTTTACCGCCGGCTGAAATGTTATCTCAAAGATAGGGTTAATGTGCGCACATTCATATGCGTTTCTCCTTTTGTTATTAAAATTGTTAATTGCCAAACCTTCATCAGATTGGCTAATGCATTATAGCATATATATGGGAAATGTCAATAGCTGAAAACCTGTTAGAATGCTCCCCTTTGGGACTGCACTCACATCATTCTGTGGAATATACAAACTCTTCGGTATATCTACCTGCCCGATAGAAGTTCCCCCGCCTCAAGCTACTCCAACAGAACAACAATAAAAATCCCCCGCCTCGGCGGGGATTTAGTTATAAACTTTTAATAAGGAGAACCAGTCTCACTCTTTTTGCTTCTCCAGAAGGATCATAGTGTCTCGCAATTGCGTTGATAAGTTCTGCATAATAATTGACCGCGGTCTTATTCTTTTTACAATATTCCCTTTGGATGTTTTCAAGAAAGAATTTTTTTTCTTCAGAATCAAAGCGACTTACTCCATGAAGTATGCCAACCCAAAACTTTGTTTTTTCAAGTTTTTCGATTAATGCTTCTTTTTTTGTTTCTCTCATCAACCCTCCATATCTGTTAAAAAACTAAACAGAGTGTACATCTCGCGAACATATTCGTCAATCTCCTTTAACTTTGTTTACAAACTAACATCAAAGACATTAATTTTACCAATATAAATAATGTATGGT
>JAGVBB010000004.1 GCA_020059915.1 Minisyncoccota bacterium | reverse complement strand
TTTAATTGGTGCTGCATCGTTTGCAATCACCACCATGCTCAAGACAAATCTCACAGCACAACGTTCACAATTCGCGGCAAATTTAGCACAAGAGACCATTGAGCGAGTTCGATCATATGCATCTGCGGATTGGCAAAATGTGTATGGACTGAGCAAGGGATCTTCAACACCATATTATTTTGTTGCATCGGGTACCCAGTTTTTAGTTGTTCAGGGAAGTGAGGGAATTATAGAAAATGATATTCGTAGTGGCCTGGTGGGACATTGGGGGTTTGATGAGGCAACGGGGACGATTGCGTACGATGGGACGGGGGATAAGAAACATGGAGTTCTCACAAATAACCCAATAAGAGCAACATCAACTTGTCGTGTTAGTTCTTGTTTGCAATTTGATGGTCTCACTAATTATGTAAGTATTCCTGCTCCTGCTATTACAACAGCATTTACTTTTTCTTCGTGGGTTTATTATGTTGCTTCGGAGGGTGGATATGCTGGACTCATAAACTCAATAACGGGAATAAACGGACAAAGAAATAGGATACTTCTTAATAACTCGAACCAAATGTATTATCAATCACTAGTGGGTGGCGTTACTACTGATTTCTATTTTACTATTCCTAGTACCTATAAAAATTCTTGGCACCATTATGTTCTTATTTATAATGGATCTAATTTAACTGCGTTTTATGATGGTTTACAAACTGATGTGCCTAAATCTCTTGTTGGAACGCTTGATGGAGGAACAACTAATGCAACCTTGGGTTGGGGGTCGCAAACTATTTATCACTTAAATGGATATATGGATGATGTGCGTATATATAATCGTGCACTTTCTGCAAATGAGGTAAAGCAGTTATACAACTCAAGCATATATTCAAGATCTTTTTATGTTGAGGATGCTTGTCGAACAAACGATGCATCAAGCACTTATTCTGGTGTTTCTCCGTGTGGCTTTGGCTCCGTTGATGATCCATCAAGTCAAAAAATAACAGCACAAGTGGATTGGGGTACTGGGCTGGGGGTTGGGCAGATTGTTCTTTCTGATATGCTCACTCGTTGGAAGAATGCAATATTCCAACAAAGCGATTGGTCTGGTGGTACTTCGGGAGATGTGCTTATCAATTCGGGAACCACGTTCGCCTCATCTACAAATGTAGATTTTACTGATGGAAGTTTGCGGGTTAATGGACTTTAAATCTATTGAAAAATTCCTTGTGGGGGATAATCTTTCAATTATTAAATTTTCAATCTTTCAATTATAATAAAACTATGGAAACTCGGAATTATAGCGAGGCATTAAATGAAGGATACAAGCGACTTCACTCACAGATTGAGGTTGAACGGGCAAAACCAGAAAATGCTGAAGTACATGAGCGGGAAATTGTGAAAAAATCAGTGGTAAGCGTTGTTCAATCAATAAAGAAGACTCAACCGACAGAAGAAAAAAAAGAGGAAACACAGTCTGAGCTCCACGTGATTCCCCAGTATGCAGAACAAGAACCCGAGGCATTAAAAAAGGAGATTGAAACACTTGTTGAACTTGCGGCAAATAAAGGACTTGAACAAGCTGTTCAGGTATCTTTGAAGTGTTCATCATTTGTACAAGATGCATTTCATGATGCATTGGTTGATAATCTTGTTCCGGAATTAAAAAAGAGAGGAATGATTTAGTGTAAAGGTCAAAATGCAAAAATCAAAATTGAAACGCAAAAATATAAAAGTTAAAAAGTTTTCAGCTTCACTTTTGAGCTTTGAGCTTTGAATTTTTAGTTAACTTTATGGCTTCCTTCATCATCTTTTTTTCAATTGTTATTGCGTGCATCGTGGGTGTGGGGCTTTTTATTTTTTGGAGAAAGAAAATAAAGAAAGTATTAGTAGACCAACTTTCTATGAAGTTGTTTCTCGTAAAACTTCCTCGTGAGTCAAAAGAAGGACGTGAGTTAAAAAAAGAAATAAGTATATCAGAGCAATTAATTGCGGCATTAGCATCATTTAAGAAACCATTTGCATTTGAGATTGCTGTTCCACATGTTGGTGAGGAAATTCATTTTTACATTTCTGTTCCAGAGGTTGCTGGCGGTGCGGTCGCTCGGCAGATTCAAGCATTGTGGAAGAATGCCGATGTGGTCCCCGTTACCGATTACAATATATTCAATCCATCTGGAGCTGTCTCTGCGTTTTCTCTAGCACAACGTGATTATTTTATTATTCCATTTCGAACATATCAGGAATTTGAATCAGACCCATTTCTTTCTGTGTTGGGTGGACTTGCGCGCATCAATGAGGTTGGAGAAGGTTGTTCTGTTCAATACATAGTTCGTCCAGCAGAAAATTTTGTCAAAAAAAATATCCAAAAAGCAATTGAAGAGTTGAGAAAGGGAAGGAAAGCAAAGGATGTTATCTTTGCCGGTTCATCAGGAGAGCTTTCATTTCGTGACATTGGCAATATCGCAATGAAAGGAAACGAGGTGTTCAATGAAAAGAGTGACGGCATTGATGAGCACTCAATAAAAATGCTTGAGGGAAAAATTGCAAAACCGCTATTCTCGGTTAATATCCGCGTTGTTGCATCCGCTCCCAGTGTTCCACAAGCAAAATCCATCATTGATAGTATTGAGGCGGGATTTGCACAGTTCAATGCTCCCGAAAGAAATGAATTTGTTGTTAAAAAACAAAATGAGAACGATCTCATACATAAATTTATTTTTAGGGAATATTCAAAAGATGAATCAATAGTTCTCAATTCTGAAGAACTTGCGAGCGTGTTTCATCTCCCCACAGCGTTTACTGAGGTTCCAAGAATAAGTTACTTGAAATCAAAAGAAGCTCCACCACCATCGGAGATTCCACACGAAGGAATTATTTTGGGACAAAGTAAATATAGGGGAATGGGACGGGAAATACGGCTCACTAGAGAAGACAGAAGAAGGCATTTGTATCTTGTCGGACAGACAGGAACTGGTAAATCAGTATTTTTGAACAATATATCCGGACAAGACATCTTGGCGGGAGAAGGGGTGTGCCTCATCGATCCCAATGGCGATCTTTTTGAAGATGTATTGAACAGGATTCCTGAATCACGCGCAAAGGATGTTATCGTGTTTGACCCTTCTGATATAAATCATCCGCTTTCCGTGAACATGCTTGAATACGATGCTCGTTTTCCTGAACAAAAAACATTCATCATTAATGAATTGATGATGATTTTTGACACATTATATGATTTGAAAGCTACGGGAGGTCCTATGTTTGAACAATATACAAGAAATGCTTTATTGCTCTTAATGGATGATCCAGAAGCAGGATATACTATTCTTGAAATTCCTCGCGTACTTTCTGATTCGGATTTCAGAGAAATGTTACTTTCCAAGTGTACCAACATTGTGGCAAAAGATTTTTGGGAGAAGGAAGCACACCAAGCGGGAGGTGAGGCAGATCTCAAAAACATGGTTCCATATATTACTTCAAAATTTAGTACATTTATTGCAAACGATTTTGTTCGTCCTATTATTGCGCAATCAAAAAGTTCTTTCAATTTCAGAAAGATTATGGACGAAGGAAAAATTCTCTTGGTAAATCTCTCCAAGGGAAGAATCGGGGAAATGAATGCAAGTTTGTTGGGTATGATTATTGTTGGCAAGCTTACTATGGCGGCATTTTCACGTGCAGATATAGCAGATCAAGATGCTAGAAAAGATTTTTATCTCTATATAGATGAGTTCCAAAACTTTACCACACCATCAATTTCAACAATTCTTTCTGAGGCAAGAAAATACAGACTATGTCTTACGGTAGCCCATCAATTTATTGCACAATTAAAGGATCCAATTCGTGATGCAATTTTTGGAAACGTTGGATCAATGATTTCATTTCGTGTTGGCCCCAATGACGCAGAATTTCTTGAAAAACAATTTTCACCAATATTTAGCAAAGATGATTTAATAAATGTTGATAACTTACATGCGTATGCAAAAATAATCATCAACAACAAAATTTACCCTCCTTTTTCGTTATTTATTCCATTTCCGCCAAAGGGCATTGCGACACGTGGAGAGCAAATACGGGAACTTTCTCGGTCTACATACGGAAAACCAAAAGCTGATGTGGATGCAGAAATCTATTCACGTCTCAGAAATATATAATCATGTCGAAACCTTTTTTATCAGTAATTATTCCAATACAACATGAAGGTGAAGAGATTCTTGATTCTCTCCTTTCATTAGACTACATGCTTTCTTTGTCTGAATTTTCATATGAATGTCTTCTTGTATATATGAATGCATCCATAGAATCAAAGCGTGTCTGTGAGAAATTTTCTACATTGGTAAAATATATCGATATTGCAGAACTGAAAGAAAAGGATCGTTGGGGTGGTTTTATTACTGAAGGATTGCGCCTCACTAAGGGAAATTTACGAATGTTTATTGATTCAGGCTCCATTCCCGTATTCACTGAAAGGGAAAAGATAATTCAAAAAATGCGGGACGGCTATGAGTGTGTTATTGCAACAAGTGAAAATATTTTGGAGGGAGAATATAATATTCCCAAATCTATTCCTTATATGGTTGTGATAAAAGAAGATTTAATTCCCATAATTGAAAAAGAATATGGTTCATTTCATACACACAGAGTTTTATTCGCTGAGATCGTTGGATTCTTTTTAAAAAATAATATAAAAACGTATGTCCTTCCATTAGAGAAGAAAAATTATTCCAAAAAACGTGAGACCGTTATTGATAAAATTGTTCATACAAAAAGGTTGCTAGCATTGAAACGAGAACATAAAAAAAGATTAAAAAATAAATGAAACATTTAGTTATTGCAAATTGGAAAATGAATCCCGTATCAACAGAAGATGCGATACGATTAGCAAAAGAAGAAGATATGCGGGATGTGATTATTGCTCCTCCTTCGTTTCACATGCCGAGTGTTCGAGCAGTTATTAAACGTGGGGCATTATGTGCACAAGACATTGATCCTATTGATGCGTTGAGTGGTCCATATACTGGAGCAATATCTCCTTTGTTATTCAAAAAAATGGGGGTGCGGTATGCAATTATTGGTCATTCAGAAAGACGCGCACATTTGGGAGAGACCGATGATTCAATTGCAAAAAAAGTTCATACGGCGCTTACTGCTGGAATTATCCCTGTTTTGTGTGTTGGGGAAACGAGTGAGGTTCGCGCGGGGGGATACATGAATGCACGTGATTTTGTTTTAAGACAGATTGAACGCGATCTTGATCTTGTACGAGGTGGTGTCGGAAAATTGATCATTGCATATGAACCAGTTTGGGCAATTAGTACTAATAATAATGATGGAGGTGTCATTGATGATTCAGAGAGTGCTGGAGAAATGATCCAAAATATAAAAGCATTTTTGGCAGAATCAATGAAATTATGGGCACAATATAAAATAGTTGGATTGTATGGTGGTTCTGTTGGTGTTAATAACATCGGAATGTTTTTAAAAGAGCGCTCCATTGATGGATTTCTTGTTGGAGGAGCAAGCTTGCGTGCAAAAGAGTTTAAAAAAATTGTTGAAATTATTCATTCATAACCATGCAACGAACATCAAAACAAATAATCTATTCACTATTATATATTGCATTATTATTTTTGATTGGGTCTGTATTGTGGGGAATTATAACAAAACAGGTTCCAACATGTGAGGATGGAATACAAAATCAAACAGAAACAGGAATTGATTGTGGAGGATCTTGTATCTCTTGTGAATTGAAAAATATAGAACCTATAGAATTTCTTGGGTATTCTGCAATGCCATTAAAATCTGGGAAGGTCTCGTTTGTATTCCATATCAAAAATCCAAATGAAACGCATCATGCATTCCCTTTTTCCTATGTGGTACGGATGTTTGATGAGAATGGTATTGAACGTGACGTACTACGTGGATCATCGTCACTACGCGCGGGAAGCGAAGGGTATATATATGAGGGCAACAGTATATACAGAAATCCACAAGATATAACCATGGAGGTTACTGATATTGCTTGGAAATCAAAAGACGCATTTAGTTCACCAAATCTTTTTGTGAGAAATAGCACCACAACGATTGAGAATGGCTCTGTTCGAGTGAAAGGACAAATAGAGAATATGAGTTCATTTGAGGCACACCAGGTTCGTATCATAGCGACACTGACTGGTTCATATAATGAGGATATCTATGCGAGCCAAATGATTTTGACGCGGGTTCCCGCATTAAGTAAAGAACAGTTTAGTGTTGTGTTCCCCAATGATGAAGAGATCATAAAGCGCTTGAAAACAAATCAAACTCGCGTCATAGTACAAGGAGAATGATCCGAAGAATACGGAATCTTGATTTTCTGCTTTTAGGAGCACTTGCGGTGCTTGCTCTTTTTAGTTTACTTTCTTTAGCAAGTTCTGGAATGGATTTTTTTTGGAGACAGTTATTGTGGTATGTATTTGGGTTTGGATTAATAATTTTTGGAAGTATATTTGATTGGAGGTGGATTGGGACACAAATATGGTTTCGTGGGGCTTTATATTGGGGTAGTACATTTTTAGTTTTTATTTCTAATTTTCTTTCTGGTACCGTCCGTGGGACAAAAGGATGGATATCAATTGCTGGATTTCAATTTGAGCCTGCTGAGTTAGTAAAACTTTCTCTTATTCTGGTGCTTTCCAGTTATTTTGCTCGGAAACATATTCATGCATGGCAGGCACGAACGCTTTTTATTTCGTTTGTTTTTATGTTAATCCCCACCGTGCCAATTCTCTTACATCCAGATTTTGGTTCTGCGGCGATGGTGATGGCTATTTGGTTTGGTTTCATTATGCTTTCTGGAGTCCATATAAAGCGATTCCTTTTTGGTGTTTGTTGTTTCATTGTTGCTTTTGTAATGATGTGGGCATTTGCGTTAAAACCATATCAAAAAGATCGAATAACTGGATTTTTTACTCCCAACAAAGATCCATTGGGTGTTAATTACAATGTTATTCAATCGAAAATAGCAATTGGTTCCGGAGGAATATTAGGTAAGGGATTTGGCATGGGGACACAGGTTCAATTTAAATTTCTTCCCGAGGCACAAACTGATTTTATTTTTGCTGCAATTGTGGAGGAGTGGGGGCTTGTTGGTGGGCTTGCGGTTGTCCTCGCGTTTTTTTCCGTTGTGTATCGTGTTATAATGATTGGGCTCAGAGCAAAAGACAATTATTTTCGATTTATCTGTCTTGGTTCTGGAGTTTATTTTCTCGCTCATTTCACAGTGAATGTTGGTTCTGCAATGGGACTTTTGCCTGTTGCGGGCATCACATTTCCATTTGTGAGCTATGGGGGATCAAATCTATTGACTTCTTCAGTGTTATTGAGCATAATACAACATATCAAACTTGAATCCTCAGCATGAACAACGAGGCAGCTTAAGTGTGCGTCTCCTAATCATATTAGGAGCTATTTTAGTTCTTATTTTTGTAGTTGCTTATTTCTTCTATTCGCTACAACCAACCGATGTTAAAAATCGTGGTAGTGAACAAATTGTGGAAGCAACAAAAACATTTCAGTTCAAAATTGAGAAAGGTGAAGGGGTGAAGGGAATCGCTAGTCGGCTTTCTCAAAAAAATCTTATTAGATCAATTACTGCGTTTAAATTTTATACCATTATTTCTGGCACCGCCCATCGTTTTCAGCCTGGCGTATACAACGTGACTAATTCAATGAGTATTCCTGAAATGGTTAATACACTTACCGAAAAAGGAAAGAATGAAACTACCATTGTTATTCCTGAAGGATCAACAATAAAGGATATTGAAGAAATTGCTATTAAATCTGGAATTCTTTCCCCAAGTTCAACAATCCCCAAAGATCCAAAATTATTTGAAAAAGAATTTCCGTTTCTCGAAAAGAAAACATCACTTGAAGGGTTCTTGTTCCCTGATACATATCGTATTCCACTTGATGCTACTGGAGAAGAAATTATCAGAAGACTTTTAGAAACATTTGATAGAAAGGTGTGGCCAGTACTGAAAGAAAAAGATGATTGGTATGACCGACTTATTCTTTCATCAATTCTTGAACGAGAGGTAATAACACTTGAGGATAGACAAATCGTTGCGGGAATATTCTTAAAGAGAATATCAATTCGTATGCCAATCCAGGCGGATGCAACAATTAGTTATGCAAAGTGTGATGGGAAGTATAGGGGGTGTGATGTAATCAGTTTGGTGCGGGGGGATATATCACTTCCATCTCTCTACAACACATATCAGCGGTTAGGATTTCCACCGACTCCGATTGCAAATCCAGGACAGACAGCAATCAAAGCAGCTATAGAACCGCAGACGACCCAATACTTATATTATTTATCAGCAAAGACGGGAGAAACCATGTTCTCAAGAACACTTGATGAACACAATATAAAAAAAGCGAAATACTTATAAATATTAAAAAACTATTAAACGATGAAAACAAAAATATTCTCTTCATATAACGGGCCGAAATTTCCTGCGATGAACCTCATTGAGATTCAACGCAATTCTTTCAAGTGGTTTGTAGAAAAGGGTCTTCGAGAGTTGTTCGATGAAATCTCTCCGATTAAAGATCACACAGGAAAGGAACTTGAACTTCATTTTTTGGATTATAAATTTGATAACCCAAAATATACAGAAGAACAAACAAAAGAAAAAGATTTAACGTATGAAGCAGCGCTTCGAGTAAATCTTAAATTGGTAAATCGTACCACCAATGACTCGTTTGAACAGGAGGTATATCTTGGAGATTTTCCACTTATGACAGCACGTGGAACATTCATCATTAATGGTGTTGAGCGCGTTGTGATTTCCCAATTAGTCCGAAGTCCAGGCGCATATTTTACTACAAACATTTTTCGAGGAAAGAAGATGTTTGGTGCAAAAGTTATTCCAAACCGTGGTGCATGGCTTGAATTTGAAACAGAAGCAGATGGATTTATTGGTGTTCGTATAGATCGCAAGAGAAAAGCTCCTGTAACTCAGCTTTTGCGAATTTTTGGTTATTCATCAAATGAAGAGATGCTCAAAGCATTTTCTGATGTTGATACCGGAGATCTTAAACATATCCAAGCAACTCTCAAAAAAGATGATGCAGAAAACCAGGATGAATCTCTTCTCGGAATTCATAATCGCCTTCGACCTGGAGATCTCACTACCGTTGATAACGCCCGTTCACTTATTGAAGGAATGTTCTTTCGATTTGATCGTTATGATTTGAGTGCGGTGGGAAGATATAAATTAAATCAACGTCTTTCAATTGAAAATAAAGAAGAAGGTGTTCTTGATAAAGAGGATCTCACCATCATCATAAAAGAAATTATTCGAATGAATAATAATGCCAGCGCTGAACCAGACGACATTGATCATTTAGGGAATCGAAGAGTTCGTGCAGTTGGAGAATTGGTACAATCACGTCTTCGTGTTGGATTTGCTCGTCTACGACGTGGGGTTCAGGATAGAATGTCCACACTTGAACGACAAACATTACAACCAGTACAGTTGGTTAACTATAAATTATTAACTGCAGTAGTTAGAGATTTTTTCTCTTCTTCACAGCTTTCACAGTTCATGGATCAGGTAAATCCATTAGCAGAGCTTGAACACAAGCGGAGAATGTCTGCAATGGGCCCTGGTGGACTTACTCGAGAGCGCGCAGGATTTGAGGTTCGTGATGTACACTCTTCATATTATGGACGCATTTGTCCTGTACAAACCCCAGAAGGGGCAAACATTGGTTTGGTGAGCTATATAGCAAACCATGCCCGATTAAACGACTTTGGATTTCTAGAATCTCCATATCACAAAGTAAAGAATGGGGTAGTAACCTCATCATTGGTATGGCTTGATGCAATTGAAGAAGAAAAATATAACATTGCGCAGGCAGATGTTGCTATTGATGAAAAAGGATTTATTGTGCCAGATGTACTTCCTGCACGCGTAAAGGGAAAGCCGGGAGAATGTAAAAGAGAAGAGATAGATTTCATGGATGTTTCTGCAAATCAATTTACCAGCGTTTCTGCATCTCTCATTCCATTTTTGGAACACGATGATGCAAACCGCGCACTCATGGGATCAAACATGCAACGTCAAGGAGTTCCGTCAATTCACCCAGAAATTCCTTATGTAGGAACTGGACAGGAAGATCGAGCAGCACATGATTCGGAACAGGTAATTGTTGCTGAAGAAGATGGAGTTATTACTGAATCTGATTCTCACAGTATTGCTGTGAAGGGAAATTCTGGAACAAAAAGATATTCAATCCTTAAATTCCGAAGATCAAACCAATCAACATGTCTTTCACAGCGTCCTATTGTGCACGTTGGAGATAAAGTAAAAAAAGGTGATGTTATTGCGGATGGACCAGGAACAAAAGATGGAGTATTAAGTTTGGGACAAAATCTTGTTGTTGCGTTTGTGCCATGGAGAGGTTGGAACTTTGAAGATGCAGTGGTGCTTTCAGAGCGCGTTGCACAAAAAGATCGCTTTACTTCAATTCACATTGAAACATTTATTTGTTCAGTACGCGATACAAAACTTGGTCCAGAAATTACAACACCAGATATCCCGAATGTTTCAGAAGAGAAATTAAGAAACCTTGATGAAGAGGGTATTGTTCGTATTGGCGCAGAGGTTCGACCAGGAGATATCCTTGTTGGTAAAATTTCACCAAAAGGTGAATCGGAACTTTCTTCAGAAGAACGATTGCTTCGTGCGATCTTTGGTGAAAAGGCGCGTGATGTGAAAGATACATCACTCACCCTACCTCATGGAAAAACAGGGAGAATTATTGGTATAAAAATATTTTCACGAGAGAAAGGAGATAAACTTGAACCAGGAATTATAAAGAAAGTTCAGGTTGAGGTTGCTCAGCTTCGTAAAATTCGTGCTGGTGACAAACTTGCAGGACGCCATGGAAACAAAGGTGTTATTTCGACTATCCGTCCAGTGGAGGACATGCCATATCTTCCCGATGGCACGCCAGTTGATGTGGTGTTAAACCCACTTGGTGTTGCATCACGTATGAACCTTGGACAAATTCTTGAAACTCACTTGGGACTTGCAGCATCGACGCTGAAATATAGAGCAGTGGTTCCAAACTTTGTTGGAGGAAATGAAAAAGAGATTCAAGAAGAATTGGTTCGCGCAGGATTTTCCGAAACAGGAAAAATGACATTGTATGATGGACTTACCGGAGAGGCGTTTAGAGATCCAATCATGGTCGGTTGTATCTATATGATGAAACTCAACCATTTAGTGGAAGATAAAATCCATATGCGTTCAACGGGTCCATACTCATTGATTACTCAACAGCCGTTAGGAGGAAAAGCTCAACTTGGAGGACAACGATTTGGAGAAATGGAAGTGTGGGCGCTCGAAGGATATGGAGCAGCGCATACATTGCAAGAAATGCTTACTATAAAATCTGACGATGTACTAGGAAGGTCTGCAGCATTTGAATCAATTATCAGAGGGACAGAAATAAGAAAGCCAAATGTCCCTGCATCATTCAATGTCTTGCTTAGTGAATTGAAATCTTTGGGGCTCGGTGTTCATTACGATGGAGAACGAGAAATTGAAAAAGGGCGACCAGTTGAAATAGAAGATGAGGAATAACATTAATTATTTTAAAAAACATGGAAAGACAATTAGAAATTAACAGCATCTCAATCCGACTCGCATCTCCAGACGAGATTCTCAAATGGTCATATGGTGAGGTTACAAAACCAGAAACATTAAACTATCGAACTCAGAGACCTGAGAAAGATGGCTTGTTTTCTGAGCGTATCTTTGGTCCAACAAAAGACTATGAATGTTACTGTGGAAAATATAAAAAAGTACGATACAAAGGAGTTACCTGTGAAAAATGTGGCGTTGAAGTAACGCGTGCAATTGTACGTCGAGAGCGTATGGGACATATTACGCTTGCGGCTCCTGTTGCGCATATTTGGTTCATGCGTACTGTCCCATCAAAACTTAGTTTGCTTTTAGATATACCAGTTTCAAAACTTGAAAAGGTTCTCTATTATGCAGCATTTGTGGTAACTCATGTTAATGAGGATGCGCGAAAACATGCACTTGAAAGTATTGCAAGAGAAGTAAAAGGACTTAAAGGATCTCCAAATATGGATGAGATTGTGGAGAAGGGAGAAAATATACGGCAGGTTGTTACCACACTCCGTCCTGGTCTTATTTTGACTGAGTCAGAATATTTCACTCTCTCAGAGCGTTTTGCAGATATCTTTGAAGCAGATAGAGGAGCTGGTGCGGTAAGAAAAATTCTTGAACAAATTGATTTAAAACTCCTTGTAAAAAATCTCAGAAAAGAACTTGCTGAGGTTCGTGATGAAAGCAGATTAAAGCGTGTGCTTCGTCGTTTGAAATTAGCGCAATCTCTTGTTGATTCTGGAATTCGTCCAGAATGGATGATTATCACTGTATTGCCAATTCTTCCCCCAGATCTTCGTCCAATGGTTGCACTCGAAGGAGGAAGATATGCGACTGCAGACTTAAACGATTTGTATCGACGTGTTATCAATCGTAATAATCGTCTTAAGAAACTCATTGAACTTCGTTCTCCAGAAGTTATTCTTACTAATGAAAAGAGAATGCTTCAAGAGGCAGTAGATGCTCTTATCGATAACACAACACGTGCAGGAAGCCAGATACTTTCTACACGTCGTCGACCACTTCGTTCGCTTGCTGACATGTTAAAGGGAAAGCAGGGTCGTTTTCGCCAAAACCTTTTGGGAAAACGTGTAGATTATTCTGCTCGTTCTGTTATTGTTGTTGGTCCAGATTTACGGTTGAACGAATGTGGACTTCCAAAAAATATGGCGCTCGAGCTTTTCAGGCACTTTGTCATAAATAAAATTATTGAACGAGGTTTTGCTTTCAATATAAAGCAGGCAAACCGTTTTATTGAACAAGGATCCCCAGAAGTATGGGAAATACTTGAAGAAGTTATAAAAAATAAAAAAGTTCTTCTTAACCGTGCACCGACATTGCATCGACTTGGTATTCAGGCATTCAAACCGTTGCTTATCGAGGACTTAGCAATTCGTATTCCACCGCTTGTGTGTTCTGCGTTTAATGCAGACTTTGATGGAGACCAGATGGCAGTACACCTTCCTCTTACCCTTGAAGCACAGTATGAAGCAACAAACCTTATGGATGCGGGGAAAAACCTCTTGAAACCATCAAGTGGTGACCCAATTGTTGCACCATCTCTTGATATGGTGCTTGGAGTGTTCTTTTTGACTCACATTGAAGATGGATCAAAGGGAGAAGGAAAAATATTTTCTAGTGTTACCGAACTTAGTCTTGCATACGAACATGGATATGTGGATATCAATAGCCGTATCAAGGTGCCAGTAAAAGGCGTAATGCAGGAGACCTCATATGGGAGAATTATATTTAACGAAATTCTTCCAGAAGATTTTGAATTTGTTAATGATGAATTAAACAAAAAGAAAATATCAAAAATTGTTGCAAAAATTATTGAACAATATGGAATTGAGTCAACAGCACAATATCTTGATGGAATCAAACATCTTGGTTATCAATATGCGTCTGCATCTGGTGCAACGTGGAGTATTGATGACGTAAAAATTCCAAAAGAGAAAAAGGAAATTATTAAAAAAGCAGAAGACGATATTAATGAAATTGATTCTCAATATAATGAAGGATTCTTAACTGATCGTGAAAGAAAACAACGGGTGGTTGATATTTGGTCGGGGGTTCGTGAAAATATTACGAAACATATTCCAAATGCACTTACCGAGAAAAAAGGAAACCCAGTATATTCAATTATTGCATCCGGTGCACGTGGAAGTTGGGCACAGGCAACACAGATGATGGGAATGAAGGGTCTTACTATTAATCCAAAAGGAGAAACAATAGAATTTCCAATCAAGTCTTGTTATAAGGAAGGATTTGGAGTGCTTGAGTACTTTATGTCCACACACGCTTCACGAAAAGGTTCAACAGATACAGCACTTAAAACTGCAACTGCGGGATATCTTACCCGACGTTTAGTTGATGTCTCACAGGATCTCACTATTCAGGAAGACGATTGTGGAACAGAGGAGGGAATTACTATTTTCAGAAAGGATGGTGATGGATATGGGTATGAATTTGGTGAGCGATTATATTCACGTGTTGCTCTTAATGACATAAAAATTGAGAGAAAAACAGTGGCAAAAGCAGGAGAAGTAATTACCCGTGATATTGCAAAAATAATTCATAATTCAAAACTTGATTCTGTTACTGTTCGTTCCCCAATAACATGTAAGACATCACATGGAATTTGTTCTATGTGTTATGGATATGATCTTGCTAAAAACAAGTTAGTAGAGGAAGGTGTTGCGGTGGGTGTTATAGCAGCACAATCAATTGGAGAGCCGGGAACTCAGCTTACCATGAGAACCTTCCACATAGGAGGTATTGCTGGTGTTGATATCACACACGGACTTCCTCGTGTTGAGGAAATCTTTGAAGCTCGTCCACCAAAAGGAAAGGCCCCACTTGCAAAAAATGATGGTCTTGTAACAGAAATCGAAGAACGTGGACTTGCAAAAATAATTAAGGTTACAAAATCTGGAGCAAAAACAAAGAAAACAACAAAAGCAAATGTTGACGAGTATATCATTTCTGCTACAGCAATGATTCGGGTAAAGGAAGGAGATATAATAAAGCGTGGTGATGCATTGACTGAGGGACCACTCGACATTCGTGAATTGCTTGTTCTTCGCGGACTTGAAGATGCAGAGCGATACATAATAAATGAAGTGCAGAAAATTTATGTAACACAAGGTGCTGCAATCAATGACAAACACATTGAAATAATTGCACGTCAAATGTTGTCTCGGGTATATGTGAAGGAGGCGGGAGAAACAGATTTTATGCCTGGAGATTTGGTAGAAAAATCCGACTTTATACGATCAAATCGTGCAGTTAAGAAGGCAAAGGGAACTATTGCAAAGGGAATACTGAAAGTATTGGGAATCACTCGTGTAGCATTGAATTCTACCAGCTTCCTTTCTGCTGCATCATTCCAAGAAACAAGTAGGGTATTGGTAAGCGCAGCAGTTGAAGGAAAAGTTGATCCACTCCGCGGACTTAAGGAAAATGTCATTATTGGAAAACTTATACCAGCAGGAACGGGAAAGCGTGGTATACCTCAGGATATTCTTGAAAAAATGCGAGAAGAAGATAATCGAGGAAAAATTCTTATTGGACAAGATGAAATACCAAAAGAAGAATTTATAGTTGATGAGGCGGTAAAAGATATTGGAGAAACGACAAATGGAGTAGAAGAAGAAAAAGTTGAATCAGAAGAATCGTTTGACTAACCAAGATTCTTTTGCTATTGTAAAAACCACATCTGTATTGCTATGGACGAAAAAATAATTACACAATTTGAAATAAATGTCTTGGTTCAAACCGAGTCAGTTGATGAAATAAAGCGTGTCTTTAAATCACACGGGGTTGAGATAACTTCAGAAAAGACGATTCAGAAAATTCGACTTTCTTATGATATAAAAAAACAGCAGTATGCATTTTTTGTGACATTTGAGGCTTCTGTACCAAAACATGAGGAAAAGGAGCTTCGTGCTGATCTCTCTAAAATTCCAGAAGTAGTTCGTGTTCTCATCACTGAGAAGAAAGAAAAGAAGGTGAACGAGAAGCGTTCTACCGACGAAACAAAAAGGCCATCTCGATTGAAGAGTGCCCTCCAGGCAATGCTTCCTAATGAGGCACTTGAGAAGAAGATAGAGGAAATATTACAATAAACGGGATGAATCTCAATAAAGTATTTATTATCGGTCGGCTTACCAATGATCCACAATTACGGAGCACTCCTGGTGGTCAATCAGTTGGATCATTTTCACTTGCAACAAACCGTAACTGGACTGCAAAGAACGGACAGAAGCAAACTGATACACAATTTCATAATGTAGTAGTGTGGGGACGTCAGGCAGAAATTGCAAGTCAATATCTTAAAAAGGGAACCATGGTACTTATTGAGGGAAGATTACAAACAAGAAGTTGGCAAGATAAGACAACGGGACAGACCCGTTATGCAACAGAAATCGTATGTGAAAATATGCAGATGGGGCCACGTGCCATGGGAAGTAGCTCAAATTCTTTTTCTTCGGGATCAAAAGAATTCTCACAGGAATCACCAAAAGATAATTTTCTTGAAGATATGAAAGATGAACTTCCAGAAATAAATCTTGAGGAAGACATTAGGTCGGATGAAATACCATTTTAGAAATATGAAACAGTGTTCATTTTGTTCACAAAACGCAAAAGAAATTGATTTTAAAAACGTTGAATTATTAAAACGTTATACTTCAAGCCAGGCAAAAATCATTGATCCACGACACACAGGAGTTTGTGCAAAGCACCAACGCCGTCTTGCAAACGCAATCAAACGTGCTCGCATCATGGGTCTTTTGCCGTTTGTAAATAATAAATAAATAGATAATGTTTGATCTTGGGATTTTTCAATTCATTAGTGAATTTGCAAACCGGTCAGCACTTGCTGACTGGTTTGTTGTTGTGATTGCAGAATATCTCCCGTATCTCGCAGGTATTATTGCTATTATTCTTTGGATTCGTATTCCGGCATGGAGAGAACGCATGCGGTTGTTTATTATAATTACTTTTTCACTTCTTATTGCGCGAGGATTTATTTTTGAAATTATTCATTATTTTTATAGTAGACCAAGACCGTTTATTGCTCTTCAAATCACCCCGCTTTTTATTGAAACCTCTTATGCATTTCCATCAAGCCATGCGATTGTACTCACCATACTTGGTTGTGTTGTATATATGATTTCAAAACGATGGGGTATTATATTTTTACTATTTGCATGTATAAACGCATTAGCCCGTATTTATTCAGGAGTTCATTGGCCAACCGATTCTTTGGGAGGTATTGTTATAGCCCTTATTGCTGTTGTGATTGCAATAAAGGTATTCCCCAAGGATAGTTATCTATTACCAGAAAAGGATTCTGAAACGGATAATTAGTATAATATCTATATGGACACAAAGAAAATAATAAGCATTATTGGCGTCTGTCTTTTTGCTATTGCTGTCATTGTTCTTATGATTCGGTTTATTTATGGTGGACCAGAGGATATGTGGGTTTGTGAACAGAGTGGTTGGGTGAAACATGGAAATCCAAGAGATCCAAAACCAGAGAGGGTGTGTGGTGTTATTCAAAAGAATTCAGCAGGCAATACAAGTGTTGCAAATCCCGCATCAGTTTTTTGTCTTGATGAAGGGGGATCTATTGAATTCCGCGCTGATGCCAATGGGAATATGTATGGAGTGTGTATTTTTGATGATGGAAGAACATGTGAAGAGTGGGATTTTTACAGAACAAAAGTATGTAACGATTCTTCTGATGTGTTTGAAGGTGAGATGGAAGAGATGCCCACATATTAGTATGGTTAAAAAATATCGCGACTTTAGCGGTATTTTTTGTTATTATTTTTATGATATTTAAAAATTGAGAGGTATTTATGAAAACGCCAAAATTGTTGGTATTGGTGCGACATGCGGAGTCACTGAGAAATACAGTTAAAAAGGATATCTTTCTCAGCACATCTGAGAAGAAAAAGCTTTCAGGATATTCTGATTCTACTATTCCACTTTCTCCACAGGGACGCGATCAAGCACAGCGTACAGGAAAGAGTATAATATCAGAATTTAAAAGTTTTGATGTTGCTATTCATTCTGGTTATTTTCGCGCAAAAGAAACACTAGAAAGAATGAAAAGAGAATTTCCCCGTGAATTACGCGAACATATGGAAGTGATGGCAAGCGTGTTAGTTCGTGAACGCGATTGTGGTTATACATTTAATATGACCGCAGAAGAATCAAGAGAATTTTTCCCCTTTCTTGAAGAACATTGGAAGTTGTTTGGTTCTTTTTTTGCCGTTCCGCCGGGAGGAGAAAGTTTTGCTCAAGTTACTACTCGCGTTGCAACATTTTTTGAAATGTTGTGTCGGAGTTATTCTGGAAAGAATGTACTTGTTGTATCCCATGGAGGAACAATTGCGTGTTTTCGTGGATTAATTGAATCACTTCCTTATGATGAAGTTGTATTTTGGGAACGCGGAAAAGATCCGGGAAATTGCAATGTGACCGCATATTCGTTTTCGGAAGAAGGAATTCCAAAAATCCTCATGACTAACCATGTATTTTAAAACCCCTCAATTGAGGGGTTTTTTTAATGATTTTTTGTATGTATCAATATTATCTCTATGTGAATAGAAAATGAGTGGAACAGCAAAAATAAATAGTATAATTTCTGGAATTGGACGCAAGAGTACTATAGAGCAGGCAAGTGCAGTACACGCGCCAGTTATTGATCCTTTGAACAGATCATCTCGTTTGAATTTTTGTGTTGCAAACATAAGAAGAAAAGCACCAAAAGACAAAACAGCAATTTGCCAATCAAGTTCTACAAGAACACCTATGCTTGTGGCAACTCCTTTTCCGCCTTTAAAACCAAGGAACGGATTAAATATATTTATTAGTATTACAAAAATTCCTATACCGATTTTTGCTAGAAACATTTCTTCAGAATTGAAATTCTGAAATATATTTAATGTTTCAGAAAATGACACAACAAAAGCAGCTTTAAGGGCGTCAACAATAGTAACCCAAATTCCCCAGAATTTTCCATAAACGCGTCCGACGTTCGTTCCGCCGATATTACCACTCCCAAGAGTGCGTATATCGCGACCATCAAGTAATTTTCCGAGGGCAAGACCCGTTGGAAATGCTGAGAATATGAGTATGACGAGAATTGAAATAATTTGTCCCATATATACTCCTTTCACGTATTATTAAAGAATGAAATTATTATGCTATAAAACCAATATTTTTTCAACTGTATAGGAAAAGAAAATATGGGTACACTAGAGACAGCATGCCAAAGGATGTAGACATAATTAAAGAGCGACTTTCTGTTGCAGACGTATTGCGTGGATATATTACGTTGCTTCCTGCTGGTAAAAACTTCAAAGCAAACTGTCCGTTTCATCAGGAAAAGACACCATCGTTTATTGTCTCTCCTGATAGAGGAAGATGGCATTGTTTTGGTTGTGGTGAGGGTGGCGACATCATTACGTTTGTAATGAAGTATGAGAATTTGGAATTTCCTGAAGCACTTCGTTTTCTTGCAGAGAAGGCGGGGGTGCAATTAGCCTCGGTCAATCCACAACATCAACGAGAATTTGGAATTCTCTATGATATCAACGAAGAAGCAAAAAGATTTTTTTATAATTCCCTTGTTACCAACAAAGATGCGATTTCCTATTTAACGAATCGTGGACTTACCAAAGAAACAATTCAAGAATTTGAACTTGGGTTTTCTCCCGGCGGTGAATCTTTGTCTATGCACCTCATACAGAAGAAGTATGATGTCCGCGATGCATTACGTGCTGGTTTGGTATACAGAAACACTCGTGGGCTATATCGTGATCGTTTTGATAGCCGTATTATGTTCCCCATTATAAATCATGTTGGCAAGACAGTTGCGTTCACGGGACGTGTGTTTGGTTCTGCTTCAGAAAATCCCGACAATCCGAAATATATGAACAGTCCAGAATCGCCAGTATTTAATAAATCAAAAGTGTTATATGGACTTAATAAATCAAAAGGAGATATTGCAAGAGAAAAATCATTCGTGGTGGTTGAGGGGCAGATGGATTTTCTTATGTCATGGCAGTGTGGAATAAAAAATTGTGTTGCGATTTCTGGAACAGGATTTACTGAGCACCATTTAGAAAGACTCCGGAGATTGGCGGATACTGCAATAGTAAGTTTTGATAATGATGAGGCTGGAAGAAAAGCACTTGAACGGACGCTCACACTATTTAACAAGTTTGATTTCCACACAAAGGTTATCTCATTGGGAGAATTTAAGGATCCAGCGGATGCACTGTTAAAAGATCTCATGTTTATGAAAAATGCCATTGAATCGGCAAAACCAGCATTTCAATATTTATTTGATTTATATTTTTCATCAGGGAAAGTAAAGAACGATTTAGCATTAAAAAAACGTGTTGTTCGTCATATTATTGAGATACTTGCCACTATTAAAAGTTCCATTGAACAGTCGGAATGGATGCGGGAGTTATCCCGTAGTTCCGGCATTCCGGAGACATCATTATCGGAAGAATTGGAGCATATTGAGCACGAAAAACAGGATGGAAAGGCAGAAGAGGTGCCAATGAAAGAAAAACATCAGTTTGAACGTAGAATAGATATAATAGCAAGACAGCTAACATCTCTTGCGTTTACAAACGATGAATTTAGGGGTATAGTGTTGGAAAACAAGGAATTTATGCCTCGGCCGTTTCTCTCAGTGCTTGAGAACCCAGGGGCGGAATCTGCGACTGTATTCCAAATGCAATCAACTTATTTATTTGGATCGGCAGATCATGAAGAACTCAAAAAAGAGGCACTAGAGCTTATCAAGCAGCTCAAACTCGAATATTACAAAGCGATTCGAGAGGCGCTTCAGCGCGAAATTAAAGAAGCAGGAGTGGTGGGAGATGAGGAAAAGCTCCTTGAGGCGACAAGGAAATTTCAAGAGTGCACGCAAAAAATGCATCAACTCTCTTAATTATGAAGAAAATAAAAAACAAAAAACCAGCAAAAAAAATAAAGAAGGTAGTAAAGAAGGCAGCAAAAATAGTGAAGAAAAAAAAGACTCCAACAAAGAAGCAGGCAAAGAAAGCAAAAGCAAAAAAGAACGTTAAAAAACCTGTTCAAACAGGAAAACCAGCTCCAAAAGAAAAAAAACAATTTATTATTCCGGAAGAATATTCGGCAAGCTTGGACGACCTTATCCGACGCGGACGAGTTCGTGGTTTTGTTACCGACGCGGAGATATTGAATTTTTTTCCCAACATAGAAAAAAATCTTTCTTTTCTTGAGATAGTATATGGACGACTTGATCAGGAAGGAATTAAAATTAAAGAAACAAATTCCCTTATCACGAATGTTGATAAGGAACGAGAAGAGATTTCTTATCAAGAACTTCAGGATGCGACACGTATTGATGCAGATCTTCCCGATGCAGTACAAATGTATCTCAAAGAAATTGGAAGAACGCCATTGTTGAATACGAAAGAGGAACGCGAGCTTGCGCGAAGAATTGAGGAGGGCGATGAATCGGCGAGACAAAAACTTATTCAAGCAAACTTACGTTTGGTGGTTTCTATTGCAAAGCGATATGTGAATCGTTCCCCACACCTTTCTATTCTTGATTTGGTGCAAGAAGGAAATATTGGACTTTCTCGTGCAGTAGACAAGTTTGATTATCGTAGAGGTTTTAAATTCTCTACCTATGCCACATGGTGGATTCGTCAGGCAGTGACACGTGCTCTTGCGGACTACTCAAGAACTATCAGAATTCCTGTTCACATGGTTGAGACGATTACCAAATACACACAGACGAAACGTCGCTTGATGCAGGAACTGGGGCGTGAACCGTTACCAGAAGAAATTGCTACTGAAATGAACATGGATGTTGAAAAAGTTCATTATATTCAAAAGATCTCCCAGGAGGTTATTTCACTTGAAACACCAATAGGGGACGATGATGAGGATTCAACACTCTCTGACTTTATTAAAGATGAGACCAGTATGAGCCCAGATCAGTTGGCAAATGCTGCGTTATTACGAGATCAAATTAAGGAAGTACTTGTTGATTTAACTGATAGAGAACGAAAAATTCTTTCCATGCGATTTGGACTTGAGGATAATATTCCACATACCCTTGAGGAAGTAGGAAAAGTGTTTGGAGTTACTCGAGAACGTATCAGACAGATTGAGGCGAAGGCATTAGACAAAATCAGAAATCATAGAGACATTAAGAAGTTGGAGGGATATTAAAAAAATACTCCGCATTGTATGCGGAGTATTTAATTTTTGAATTTTTAATTTCCAATTTTTAAACAAAACCCAAACTTATAAAATAACTTGCATTATTTTTGTAAATATTGCATTATATACCCAGTTAATAAACAACATAATTTGGAGGAAATATGAAAATTTCTGGATATTTTTTTATATCGCGGAGGCTCTTGGATGAGATAAGACAGCTTCGCGCTCAAACGCTTAAAGATGTTCTTTATATATTGAGTGAATGTGCGGACGGCATGAAAAAAGAAATGTGTCTTTGCGAAGATGTGGAAAAAGAAATTTTTATATTTGCAGATGCATTAGCTTTTGATTTGTGTGAAAAGAGGTTTTATAAAATTATCAATTCTTCTTCATCAAAAAAAAGGAGTATTACGTTATTGGAAGATGAAGATATTGAATTGATTCTCCAGCGACCACGGTTTATGGAGCGCTTGGAAGAGATTTATAATATGTTTCAAGAAAACAAAAAGAAAGGAGGTTCCGAATGATAGTAATTACTGGAGCGCCACTGCTTCCGTTTATTCCCATTGATCTAAGAAATGAATTGGTTTCTGTGGTACTCAATGTTGTAGAAGAAAAAAATGGCAAGTTCATTGTGCGTGCAGAAGATATTATTTCTGGACTCAAAAAACTAAAGAGAAATTATGCCGTTTACTATTATGAAAAGGTCATTGATTTTTTTGGCAGTAACGGACTTATCTCGATTCCAAAAGAAATGGCGACACATCTTGTCTAAAAAAATTATTCCCGCGTATATAGCGGGAATTTTTTAAATAATACTTCCGAAGATTTCAATCTTCCTTTTTGACGTAATTTTGGGTTCATCAATATATTTAACACCACGTTCCTCTTTAAGAAATGTTTTTACGTCTTCGATTTTATCCAGAAATGATTTTCCGGAATTTTTAATTTTTTTTATAGGAAGGTCATCTTCTCCAGGAAGATATACATAGGTTGCATCGTCATCTATGTGGACGATATACCCAATCTTCATAAAAACTCCAGTTATTAATGATGTAATAATTATATATTAAAATATGTATTTTGTCAATCTTATACCTTTTTCTAAAAGATGTGGGATTTGTCTATTTTTACTCTTTTCCGTACTATTATACATATGATTTCTTCTGAGGAAATTAGAAAAAAATATCTTGATTTTTTCAAATCTAAAGGACACACCGTGATGCCTTCGGCATCGTTGATCCCAGAAAACGATCCAACGGTACTGTTTACTACTGCAGGCATGCATCCGCTTGTTCCGTATCTTTTGGGAGAGAAACATCCTGGAGGGAATCGGCTCACAAACATCCAAAAATGCATCAGGACGGGCGATATTGATGAAGTGGGAGACAATGTTCATTTAACATTTTTTGAGATGATGGGGAACTGGTCACTGGGTGACTACTTTAAGCAAGAGGCAATTGAATATAGTTTTGAATTTTTAACATCTAAAGAATGGCTCGGTTTGGATAAAAATCTTTTGGCAGTTTCAGTGTTTCAAGGAGATAATGATGCACCATTTGATTCTGAGGCATTTGAAAAGTGGAAATCACTAGGAATTTCAGAAAAAAGGATTGCAAAACTCCCAAAGAAAAATAATTGGTGGGGACCCGCAGGAGAAACGGGGCCATGTGGACCAGACACTGAGATGTTTTACTGGACGGGAGATCCAAACAAAGTTCTTGACGAATTTGACGATACCGATCCGCTTTGGGTTGAGATCTGGAATGATGTGTTTATGGAATATAACAAGACAAAAGAGGGGACGTATATTCCTTTAGCACAAAAGAATGTTGATACGGGAATGGGACTTGAGCGGACTGTTGCTGTGTTAAATGATAATTGTGATATGTATCAGATTGATACATTCAAACCAATTATAGAAAAAATTGAAGAACTTTCAGGAAAGAAATATGGAGAGAATACAGAAGATACGCGTGCGATGCGAATCATTGCTGATCATTTGCGTGCTGCGACGTTTATTCTTGGAGATGAGCGAGGAATTATTCCATCAAATGTGGGACAGGGATATGTGTTGCGAAGATTAATTAGAAGAGCGGTACGTTATGGAAAAATGATAGGGATAAAAGAAGATCATTTTACGAGTTTAGTTGCGAGAGTTGTAATTAAGCTTTTCAGAGGTGTTTATAAAGAATTAGAAAGAAATGAAGATTCTATTGTTGAAGAACTAGTAAAAGAAGAAAGTAAATTTGCTAGGACGTTACAAAATGGACTAGACGAGTTTAGAAAAATTTTCAATAAAAATGGAAGAATAACAGGAAAGGACGCATTTTATCTCTATCAAAGTTATGGATTTCCCAAAGAGATGATAAAGGAAGATATAAAAGAACTAAATAAATCGATAACAAATTTGGTTAATAATGAAGTAAATAAAGATCAAAAGATAAGTATAGAATTTCCAGAAGAAGAGTTTGATGAAGAATTTAAGAAACATCAGGAGCTTTCACGAACTGCATCTGCGGGGGTGTTTAAGGGTGGACTTGCGGATAATTCTGAGGCGGTAGTGAAATATCATACCGCAACGCATTTGATGCTCCAGGCAATGCGGGAAATTTTGGGAGATCATGTGGAACAACGGGGGAGCAATCTTACCGCGGAACGACTTCGTTTTGATTTTTCACATCCAGTAAAAGTTACTCCGGAAGAGATACAGAAAATTGAAGCTCGAGTAAATGAGATAATACAAAAAGATTTACCGGTACATTTTGAAATACTTTCGATAGACGAAGCAAAAAAGCGTGGAGCAACGGGAATTTTTGATGAGAAATACGAAGCACTTGGAAACAATATCAAAGTTTATTTTGTAGGAGATTATTCTGCGGAAATCTGTGGTGGTCCACATGTGGAACATACAGGAGTTTTAGGGACGTTCAAAATTCAGAAAGAGGAGGCGGTTTCTCAGGGCGTGAGACGTATTAAGGCAACATTGCAATAGGGGGTTAGTGACTAGGGTTTAGAGACTAGTTTCTAATATATGCCCATACGAAAGAATCCATTCTTTTGTGCATACGTTGGAGTGTGCTGTATAAATTGTGAAGAGAAGAAGATTAAAAAAACATAATCCATAGCGTTGTTTGAGGTGCTTTGTGCCGAGTTCGCTATAGATTGTGTTTTTTCTACTTATCTGAACAAATTTATAGTACACGGAAATTTTGCATAAAAGAGTGGATTCTGGAGTAATAGTTGACACGGTGCAGATATTCTGTTATTCTTTTTAGTGTTGAACATTAATAAATAGAGAGGAACAACCTATGTCTGACATAAGGAATAAACGGAAGATTACTCAACCGTTAAGAACCAGCGGGACGATAAATAAAATCGTCGCAAAATATAATCGCGAAAAAGATGTGTTTATAACAACACGCGGAAATATCTCGCGTGAAGCGATGAAAAAGATAATTCCCGATGTTGCAAAGCGCATCGAGGAAATATATCCAGAATTACAGCCAGTTTAAGGAGAATATATATGATAGTGTACGAAACAAGTTTCAAGGATTATGGACGGGTCAAAAAGAAAAAAAAGGAGGAGAGAAAAGAAGACCCCCTGTTGTCCCAAACAGAAATGAAAGAACGTAGGAAATTCGCACGGGAGTTACACAACAAACGCGCAAAGAATATTAAAGATCGGTTTTCCCATCTTTCTGTGTTTCAGGAGGGGGGATCGCTTGAAAATCTCGTAATTATTCAATAACTATAAAAAATGCCCCGCACATGTGGGGCATTGACTTTTTCTACATTTGGTGCTATAATGTGACTATCATTAACTTTTTAATAGGAGACATATTATGAGTTGCAAATGGCCAAAAGATATTGTTTACCGTAAATATCGCGTAGGGTCTAATAGACCAGTCGAGACCTTACTAAGTCAGGAAGAAATTGCTCTAACTCGTGCTCGTGCCGTGGAAGAACGCGAAAAAAGAAATGCACGCATCAGAGAAAAATCAAATCAAAAAAAATCTTTCTCGAAATCGAAAAACCCAATATATGGATTTAGAAGAAAAGAAGTAAAAAGTTTTGATTTAAAACCGAAGCAAATGAATGTTGCTGTGCGCCGTGAATTATCTATGTCTTGCAGATAATTAATATTTTTGCCCCTAACGGGGCATTTTTTTTATTTAGATAGGGTATAATTAGAAAAAGATGGAAGAAGAGAGACGAGATGTCGCATATTTCGGGCGTACCAATTTCCGTAACAAGGATCAGCTTTTTGGTGTAAAACGAAAAGACCGAAGACAGCATATGTATGTGATTGGGCAATCCGGTACTGGTAAGTCATCTTTGTTGCACAACCTTGTGATACAGGATATTGCGAATGGTGAGGGATTGTGTGTGGTGGACCCACACGGAGAACTTGTTGAGGGAGTGCTTTCGATGATCCCTGAAGAGCGCATTAAAGATGTAGTGTATTTTAATCCTGCTGACACTGATTATCCGATTGGATTCAATATCTTGGAACTTCCCGATCCAAAATACAAACACCTAGTTGCATCTGGTCTTATGGGAATATTTACCAAAATCTGGTCTGGGGTGTGGTCTGCTCGTATGGAATATATTATGAACAATGCAATTTTGGCATTGCTTGATACTCCCGGAACGACCTTGCTTGGTATTACAAGAATTTTGGTTGATAAAGATTATCGTCAGAAAATAATTGCAAATGTAAAAGATCCGGTCGTAAAAGCGTTCTGGATTAATGAGTTTGAGGAGTGGAAAGACCAATTCAGAAATGAAGCAATTGCTCCTATTCAAAATAAAGTAGGACAATTTCTCTCGACACCTATTGTGCGAAACATTGTAGGACAAACAAAAAGTACTATTAATGTGTTGGATATCATGAATGAGGGAAAGATTTTCTTAGTCAATGTTTCAAAAGGAAGAATTGGAGAGGATAACTCGGCACTTTTGGGGGCGATGCTTATTACAAAAATCCAGCTCGCGGCAATGGAACGCGTGCGTATTCCTGAAGACGAACGTGTTGATTTTTATCTCCACGTAGACGAATTCCAAAACTTTGCGACTGATTCTTTTGCTAACATCCTTTCCGAAGCACGAAAGTATCGCTTGAATCTTATTCTTGCGCATCAGTATATTGGGCAACTTACTACAAACAATTCAACCGTGGTGCGTGATGCGGTATTTGGAAACGTTGGTACTATGCTCATGTTTCGTGTTGGCGCGTCTGATGCGGAATTTCTTTCCAAGGAATTCGAACCGGAATTCACGCCAACCGATATGGTGAATCTTCCCAATTATAATATTTATTTGAAACTTCTTGTTGATGGATATCGCAGTCGTCCATTTTCCGCACAAACACTTCCCCCATTTAAATTAAAATCATCAAGTGATATTGAACACGCGGTTATTACCAATTCACGAAAAATATATACCAAGCAGGCATGGAGTGTTGAACAGGATATTATGTCTTGGAGTGGTGTTTCGGGAAGATATGATAATGCTGGTGGCGATGGGGAAAAGAGTGATAATGAGGTGGATTGCATGGTTTGTGGAAAGCATGTACGTCTTCCGTTTACTCCAATTTCAGGAAGGCCAGTATATTGTCCCGACTGTTATGGAAAGGTAAAGGCGGGGGAGTTGGAGCCGATTCGTGTTATGCCAGAGAATCTTTCGCGTGAACGTGCCCCGCAATCAAAACATACTGATGAACTTGCAAAACTGGGGATTGAATTTGAATACAAACAATCCGAAAAAAAGGATACCAAGGAAGGTGCAAAGAATAATTTCCAGCGCAAAGAAGAAAGGCAACATGACCATCGTCCGTATAATAAAGAAAAAAATCATAGTCAGTATGGTTCATTGACCCCAAAGAATTTTTCTCGTGTTACAAAGAATGATCAAGCAACAAAAAAAGAAATTCCCAAAAAGTCATCAATCTTTGATAATCCAAAATTTTCTCCCGTTGTTGAGGAAGAAGATAAAAAAACAATGAGCTTGTCGTCTCTTAAGAATGATAAGTCAGAGGAACATATTGATGCGGTACCAGCGGGGGGGTTACACATGGCAGATCTCCAATCTGCATTGTCGGAGGCACTATCAAAATTAAGTAACGAGGAATAATCACCTCTCTTTACAAAATTGTTGATTTTTTATATAATATTTTTGTACATTTCAAATAAAAAATATAAGGAATTATGTTATGAACCGAAAGGATTATGCATCACTGATGGGTATGTTTTTTTGTGAGATAGAGAATATGGTAAATTCTCCGTTTAAATATCTCGATTTCACCATGACCTTTAAGGATCGGAAGAATTCTGATAAGGCTGTTACCATTTTGTCTTTCTTGTTTGATGGAGAAACAAGAAAGCGAGTTTTCACATTTCCATACGACTATCCTGGTATGGCGGTGCTCAATTCTCGCGCAGTTGTTTCCCAACCAAACCAATTCCATCTTTTAAAGAAGGTTGAAGAGATATCTTCTGTCATCGGTTCTGTGTTGCCTCAGGAATTTATAAAAGAAGATATTGATTTCTCTATAAAAATTCATAACATTGAAGCAAACGACTTATCAAAGTATGTGCTTTCCGTTGATAGGGTAAAGATTAAAAGGAAACAAAAGGAGGAAACATATGAATCAAAGAAGTAGTTTCAGATTGATTAGTAGTCTTTTAGATCATATGATCCGTGCACATCTACAGTTAGATGGGGGCGCTGTCCATGAGAAAGTTCCTATGAAAATTATGGTTGAACTTACTTATTATGCGGATCATGGCGAAAAAGAAACATCAGACAGAAGAAGACTTGTTCTTTTGGGGACAAACATTCGTGGTTTTCTTGATATCCTTTGGAAACAAACTACTTTGGATGAAGAAATGAAAGAAACAATTCCGGAGTTCCCAAATTATAATCATCATTTCAGATTTTTAAATTCAGGATTAGAACATTTATTATTAAATTTTTTAAATGACAGTCCTATTAATGATGAAATCAAAGTAAATTTCTCTGTGTACCAGGTTGATGCGTTTAAACAGATAGCTGTATATACAAAAGAAATTGAAAAGCTTGATTATGAGTCACGAGTAAAATAACAAAAACCCCGTTATGCCGAAGGCAGACGGGGATTTTTAAAATGTTTATATTGTATGTAACTTCTAATATCTAATTTCTAAAGTCTAAGTATCTATTACTATGCCTTCTCAACGCGTTCCACGTATGCGCCCGTTTGTGTATTTACTCGGACGATGTCTCCTTCATTAATAAACATGGGGACAGTAAGTTTTGCGCCGGTTTCCAATATCACCATCTTGTCGCCGCCCTGTGCGGTATTTCCTCGAACTGCGGGGGCTGCCTCGGTCACCTTAAATTCCATTTTCACCGGAAGTTCAATATTGATAAATGTATCTCCAAATTTATATGCTTTTACCTCCAAGTTTGGTTTGAGAAATGATCCCATATTTTCTACCACTGCGTCGGTTAAGAAGAAGCGGTTTTTTGGATTCCCTGTTTCATTGAACCAGTATTGGTCCTTGCTGTGATAGAGGAATGTTACAGGCATCATTTCAATTTCTGCCTCGCGAAAGTCCTCGTTTTGGTGTGCGGTATAGTCCTGATTTTTCCCTGTTAAAAGATTTTTGATTTTAAGCTGGGTTACCGGTTTTCTCTGTTGCATTCGGATGAATGCATATTCCAACACCTGATATGGGTTTGGATCGTCATTTTTTGTGAAAATGGTGCCGACTTTAAGTTCATTGTATTCAAGTTGTGCCATATGAATAGAGATTAGGGTTTAGTTATTAGATTTTAGCGACAGATGTTTGATGTATATCAAACATCTAACGCCAAATATATATTATTACGACGTTCACATTTTAGGGGATTTTGCATTTTTTTGCAATTTTTATATAAAAAATCCCGCCTAAGGCGGGATATTATAAAGATAGAAATTATTTTTTCTTCCTGTGTATAAGATAATAGGTAAGAGCGCCGAAAAAGATTATTGTTATAGGAACAAGAAATTCTATTCCAACAAGGTCGAGCAATCCACCTCCAAATATAAGCCAAACCAACCAAGTTCCAAGTGATATTATTGTTATTATTGGCCATAACAATATAATTGCAATTTCAATTTCTTGAATATTTTTACCTCCGTTGTTTTTTTCGATATTACCTTCTATTAGCCACCAACCTTCTCCAATTACAAGAAATTCGTCGGCGTAAGATGGATATTCATTTCCTATGACTACATTATATTGTGTTTCGTAGTAATAGGTACCAATATTGAAGTAAACTGTTAGACCAATAATTACGAGAAGAACAATTAATAATGCCTTTTTCATATTCAAACCTCTTTTATTATTAAAGATTGTGTGATAGTATTATACACCTAAATAGGAAAAAAGTCAATGTTAGAAAAAACACACAAAAAGAGAGTATTTGTGGGGCTTTCGGGGGGCGTTGATTCCTCGGTGGCTGCATATTTATTAAAAGAACAGGGCTATGATGTCGTGGGTGTTTTTTTGCGCTGTTATAACATTGATGGATGTGCAGAGCGTGATGCGGAAGATGCGCGGCGTGTTGCGGAGCATTTGAACATTCCGTTTTATGTATTTGATTTCGAAGAAGAATATAAGCGACGTGTGGTGGACTATATGATTGAGGGATACAAAGCAGGACTCACCCCAAATCCTGATGTGATGTGTAACAAAGAAATTAAGTTCGGTTTATTTTTGGAGCGAGCATTAAAGCTTGGTGCTGATTATGTGGCGACGGGACATTACGTTCGGTCGGTAAGATTTGATATTCCTGTTCAGAGTGTCTCCGGGGCGACGCCCAAGTCTTACTCTTCACAAGAATATCAAACCTTACCTCATTTTTCTCTACAAATAGCGGAGGATAAAAATAAGGATCAGTCGTATTTTTTGTGGACGCTCACGCAGGAGCAATTAAAACATTCGTTATTTCCATTGGGAGATATTACAAAACCGGAGGTGCGAGCAATTGCAAAAAAGATTGGACTTCCCACTGCAGAGAAAAAGGATTCCCAAGGTGTTTGTTTTTTGGGAATGGTGGATATGAAAGATTTTCTCACCACATTTATTAAAGAAGAGCGTGGTGAGGTACGAACGGTTGATGAAGAGTTAGTTGGATACCATAAAGGTGTTCGCTTTTATACTATAGGACAGCGACATTTTGATATAGAACAGATAACAAACAACCTACAACCTACAACCGACAACCGACAACCGACAACAAACAACAACAGACAGCAGATTGCAGAAAGCTTAAAACAAAAAAGAGAACAGAATAATAGAAAACCATTTTATATTGCAAAGAAGGATATAAAAAATAATATCTTGTATGTTGCGGAAGGTGGAGAACACGATGCACTTACAAAAAAAGAAGTTGATCTTACTGGGGTTGTTATTGATACATCAGTTTTGAAAAATGAAGGGGAATATGCGGTTGAACTTCCCGTAAGGGCGCGAGTTCGATATCGCCAACCGCTTTTTGATGCAACTCTTTCTCTTTCTTGTTGTGGGTCGTTGGTTGTAAGTTGTAAGTTGAACTTTAATTCTCCGCAAAAATTTGTTGCAGAAGGACAGTCGGCTGTCTTTTATGATAACAATGGCATGATGCTTGGTGGTGGAGTTATTTTATAAATTGTAATTTTATTTTTGCGTTTTGACCTATTTTGGTGTATAATAGGTAGACAATTATGCGGAATATACAAAAACCGCTTGGTATATTGGTTTTTCTAGCCCTATGTATGACGGGCTCTGTTCTTGTTACGGAGGCAAAGACAAAAAGGGTATTTGCACAGGATTTGACACAGATGTCTATCCAAGAGAATTTACGCCCGACAAAATGGGAGGCAATCAATATGCTGGGGAGGGGAACATTATCTGAAGGTGTTGTTATTGATGCAACGTATACAGAAGAAGAATTAAACGGATTCATTGAGGGGATTCTTGCATCAAAAAACATTTCTTGGTTTATGGACAATGCTTCAGTCACATTAAAGGATGGTGTTGTTGAATTTACCGGAAGACTCCTTCGACCTATAAAAGGAAATTTAGTGGTAGAAGCATCAATTTCGATTGAACAAAACGAACCAGTGATATCTATTCATTCAGCGCGGTATGGAATTTTCAGAACTCCCGCATCTTTTGTTGAACGCGTAGGGGATTTTATTCTCAAAAAGAAAACAATGAATGATTGGTTGCATGTTGAAAACGCTCAATGGAAAGATTTTTCGATACGCGATGGATCGGTGCATATCCAGGTAGTTGGTGAATAAAGAACAATGCGTTCTCACGACTACTGTTTTTATGGGGGTTGTGCATTTTTAATAGGTGTATCTTCGGCACTCTTGGGGGTGCCGTCTTTTTTTGTCACCTGTGGCACGATTATTTGTACAATCGGCTGTTTTGTTCATGCCTATATAACACAAGAGAAATGGATTCGAAGTCTTGGCATTTGTTTTTTATGTATTATTATTGGATTTTTATTTGTTAGTATTCGATACGAGCGATTTGTTTCTGTTTCAGTTCCTTATAACACACCAATAGAATTCACCGGATGTGTTTCTAGTGAGGTAAAAACTTCCGGCGTTTCAAACGAAATGAAGTTACAGATACAAAGCCCGTTTGTTGGTGCGGTTAACGCAAAAATGCGGGTTGGCGAACCAATTTCTTATGGGGATTGTGTTCGCGGTACTGGGGTGGTGGCCCCTCCAACAGAAAAGCAAAAAATGTATTTTCTTAAGGAGCATGTGTATGGAACCATTGCATATCCAAAAATTTCCAAACTTTCTATACGAGATGAGTCCTTTATAAAAAAAGGAATCTTTTCTATGCGTGAACAGATCATATATACATTCAAAAAAATACTTCCTCGTGACGAGGCGGTGTTTCTTGCCGGACTCACCATCGGTGCCAAGGGTGAATTTCCACAAGATCTTCAAACTGCAATGAAAAAAAGTGGAACAACGCATTTGGTGGCGCTTTCTGGATATAACATTATGATTGTGATCAATGTGCTTATGCTTGTTTTCGCATATGTAATGAAAAAACGATATGCAATTATGCTTACTGGTTTTTGTATTGTGTTGTTTTCTTTGTTTGCTGGTGCAGAAAGCTCATTGGTGCGCGCTGCTCTATTGGGGTCCATTAGTATCATTGCTGGACTGGTGGGAAGATCATTTGATATTCGGCAGGCGGTTATTCTTGCCGCGGTTGCCATGACTGTCGTCAATCCGTTTGTGCTTATATTTGATGTTGGATTCCAACTTTCTTTTGCCGCATTTTTGGGTATTGCATATTGTTCGCCAGCACTCATGGAGTTTTTCCATATTTCTGAAAAACACAAAGTTTTAAAAGTGCTTATTGATTCTTTCTCTGCCCAATTGGCCACGCTTCCCATCATTGCGTTGCAATTTGGTGTGATATCAGTTGTTGGTGTTATTTCGAGTGTTATTCTTCTTGAATTTGTTCCTATTACCATGGCATTCGGATTTTTTGGAGCGTTCCTTTCTTTTGTTTCGTCATTTCTCGCGAGCATACCACTTTTGTTTGCTGGAATATTTTTGAAATTTGAGTTGTGGGTTATCCGATTGTTTGGAATGGTTGAGTTTGTTGAATTTAACACACACATATTCTTTTTTGTTATCTATTATGCGGTACTCATTATATTTGTTTCGATATACTTAAAAAGAAGAGATGCACGAAATCGTATTCTCATTCTTAGAGAACCATAAAAGACAATGTATTGTTTTTTTATTTTTACTTTTTCTTGCTGATGGTATTTTACTACTTTCTTTTTTTAATGAAGACGGAAGAAAGAGTACTATACATTTTCTTGATGTTGGACAGGGTGATGCAGAACTTATTTCATTAGAGTCAGGAGTTCGTGCACTTATTGATTCGGGAGCTTCCCATGGATTAATTTTGGATTCATTATCTCGCGTTCTTCCCCCTGGTACTGGGTCCATTGATTTGTTATTTGTGTCGCACCCAGAGGCAGATCATATAGGTGGCATTCCGATTATTCTTGATACGTACAAAGTTGGCGCCATTTTATATTCTGGGCGAGAAACCTCAAGTGGTATGTGGAAAGATATTGAACGAAAAGCAAAAGAAAAACATGTGCAACTTATTATGCTTACCCAATATGACAAGGTCCGTATTAATGATTCGCGTTTCGATGTTCTTGCTCCTGATGATGTATTGAAGAATACAAAAGAAACAAATGATAGTTCGTTAGTGTTGCGTTTTTTGGATGGGGGAATAAGCGCCTTATTTGTTGGGGATATTGGAAGTCGAGGCGAACGATTTCTCCAGAAGTTAGATACTGTATCAGCAGATGTTTTGAAGGTGGGACATCACGGATCAAAATATTCCTCTGCGGTTTCTTTTCTTACTATGGTGAAACCAAGTATTGCAGTAATTGAAGTTGGAAAAAATTCATATGGACATCCAACACCAGAGGTACTTTCTCGACTTTCAGATATTGGCGCGCGCGTATTTCGCACCGATCAGAATGGAATAGTAACAATTGAGTTGTTGGGAAATGGAAAAGTAGATATTTACAAAGAACGATAGATCAAAGTGCAAAAATCAAATCTCAAAATTTTTAAACAACTGATTGAGGCCTGCCTGCCGGTAGGTAGGTCGGACCTCAATCAGTTGAGTAGAGAAACGTGTTTTGATTTTTATAATGTAAATTGGTATTCTGAACTTGATATGGAACGAACACTTATTAAAGATATTGGTGCACACGTCGGGGAAGAAATTACCATCAAAGGATGGGTTGATGTTCGTCGCGATCATGGGAAATTAATCTTCATTGATGTCCGCGATTGGACGGGACCTGCACAGGTTGTGTTTTTACCAAACAATAAGGAGTTGCATGAAGTGGCAAGTGCGTTACGTTCTGAGTGGGTCATTGAACTTATCGGAACTGTTCAAAAACGTCCTGAGGGGTTGATTAATGAAAAAATTATATCTGGTGCATATGAAATACTTGCAACGGGGTTGATCATATCAAACGAGGCAAAGACACCACCATTTGAGGTTAACGCTGATGGACGTGATGTGAGTGAAGAGGTGCGGATGAAATATCGATATATTGATGTTCGTCGTCCACGTCTCCAGAAAAATTTTCGTAATCGCACAAAAGTATTCCAATTGATTCGCAATTATCTTATTGGAGAGAACTTTGTAGAGGTAGAAACTCCAATACTTACTAAATCAACTCCAGAAGGAGCACGAGATTATTTGGTGCCTTCACGTATTCACGAAGGAACGTTTTACGCGCTTCCACAATCGCCACAGCAGTACAAACAACTGTGTATGGTTGCGGGGTTTGATAGATATTTTCAGCTTGCACGATGTTTTAGAGATGAAGATACCCGAGGAGATCGTCAGCCAGAATTTACACAACTTGATATGGAAATGAGTTTTGTGAATAGAGAGGATGTAATGGCAGTAAATGAAGCACTGTTAATAAAGTTAGTTACCGAATTATATCCAGAGAAAAAAATTCAACAAATTCCTTTTCCTAGGATTTCATATAAAGAAGCACAAGAAACATATGGGACTGATAGACCTGATTTACGTGAGGATAAAGACGATCCAAATTTACTTGCCTTCTGTTGGGTAATTGATTTTCCATTTTTTGAGCGAGTCAAAGACGAGCGAAACCCCGAGCAGGGTCGAGGGGTGAGTCCTTCGACAAGCTCAGGACAAACATCTAAAGATGTTTGGACCTTCACACACAATCCATTTTCTGCACCAAAACCAGAATATATGAATGATTTGCTCGAAGGAAAAAATATTGGAGATATTCTTACTACTCAATATGACATAGTGCTCAATGGTTGGGAGATTGGCGGAGGAAGTATTCGCAATCATCAAGCAGAAGCATTAAAATCTGTATTTAAAATAATGGGATTTGAGGAAGAGAGGATTCTCAAGAATTTTGGACATATGCTTGAAGCCTTTGATTTTGGGGCTCCGCCACATGGAGGAATTGCATGGGGAATGGATCGAGTGATGATGATCTTAGAAAACGAACCAAATATCCGTGAAGTCATTGCGTTTCCAAAGACGGGGGATGGAAGTGACCTGATGATGAATGCGCCTTCAGAGGTTTCCATGGAACAATTACGCGAGTTACGGCTAGAAATAAAAAAGAAACCACAAAAATAGCAATTAGGGTTTAGTGAATAAGGTATAGGAAAAATCCGTAGGAATACGGATTTTTTGTATTTATTACTTCACTTTTTTACAAGAAAAAGATATACTGCCTAAGTAAATTATGAAAAACGAACGAACATTTGTCATATTAAAACCAGATGCGGTACAGAGAAGTTTGATGGGTGAACTTATTCATCGGATTGAACGAACGGGGCTCAAGATGGTCGCAGCAAAATTTCTTATTCCTACGCGCGAACAAAGTCTTGCACATTACAACAAAGATGAGGCATGGTTTTTAAAAGTTGGGACGAGAAATTTAAACGAAAGAAAAGAGAAAGGTCTTCCGATTGAAAAAAGCGAGATTGAATATGGGAAAGATATTCTTGAGGGGAATGTAAAATTCTTAACTGCAAGTCCCGTGCTTGCGATGATATTCCAAGGAAATAGGGCAGTAGAAATTGTAAAAAAACAGGTTGGAGGAACGGAACCGCTTACTTCAGACGTAGGAACCATCCGAAGTGATTATACTATTGATTCATATGCCCTTGCTGGGTTTGATGGACGATGTGTAAGAAATTTAATTCATTGTTCCGATATGGTGGAAGAGGCGGAACGAGAAATTAAGGTATGGTTTAAGGAGGAGGAAATAGTGAAGTACACTCATCTTAATGAAAAAATTCTTTATGATGTGAACTTGGATGGAATACTAGAATAAAACCGCTTATGCGGTTTTATTTTAACTAAAAAATCAAAACGCAAATCTCAAAATTGAAACTCAAAGGTATGAGATGGAGAAGATAAAAGCTTTTGAATTTTGAACTTCATTTTTGCATTTTGAACTTTGAGTTAATCTGTTATAATGAAATTAGTCCTACTTCTAAAGGTTTCTGATCAAATATCGTACTTACGGGATCCTGATGAGCACGGAAGTTGCTGATTCGTTCGGAACTCTGTGATAAATGGAACCCACCTGGCACCATGCCGGATAGCCTTTATGGGTAGGATGCGAAAGGCCCCAGTCCAAAGAAATAGGAGGGGGTTTTTCGTATATTGAGCATAGGTAGTATTTTTAAAACAACAATTTAGCAAAGTCGTCAACTTTGACATGTGGGGGCAATCCTGCCTACATTAGGGGTACAACTATGGAACCAAAAGTCGTCATAAAACCACCAAAACTTCGCCAGGGAGATGTTGTAGGGATTATTTCACCTTCTACTTCTGTTTCCTCAAAAAAAGACCTTTCTCGGGGTATGAAGATTTTGGAATCACTAGGATTCAAGCCAAAACTTGGGCCAAAAGCGCTTGAGGTTCATGGGGGTTATCTTGCAGGGACTCGTGCTGATAGATTGCAGGATCTCCATGCAATGTTCTTAGACGATGAGGTCAGGGCGATATTCTGCACCAGTGGAGGATATGCATCAATTCAGTTACTTCCTGATATTGATTGGGATGCAATTAGGAAAAATCCAAAAATATTTGTTGGATACTCTGATATAACTACATTACTTACTGCAATAACCGAGCGAACTGGATTAATAACTTTTCATGGCCCTATGATTCAGGGACTTGATAAAGATACGAAGGGTGGAAAATTTACATTGAAGAATTTTAAAAATACTCTCATAAAAGGTGAGGCGGGGAATCTTTCTGGATTTACCGAATGGAAGGTTTTGAAGCCGGGGCGCGCTGAAGGAAAACTTATTGGAGGAAACTTGAATATTATGTTGAGTTTGATGGGCACACCATATGAACCAAAGTGGGATGGGAAGATTTTGTTTATTGAGGAAGTAGATGAAACCATTGAAGGTATTGACAACTACTTGTGGAGATTGCGTGTAGCAAAGGTATTCAAAAAAATAGAAGGTCTAGTTGTTGGAAAAATTACCAACTTATATCCAATTGATGATGAGGGAGAGTCATGGTCCGATCTTGATAAATCTCTTACCATTGAAGATGTTATTTTAAAGGCAACCGAAGGATTTAATTTTCCTGTGTTATATGGAGTTGATTTTGGACATGATGTTCCATCACTTACACTTCCTGTTGGCGCAGAGGCATCATTAGATTGTCCGAAAGTTGGGCGCGTTGGGAAACTTTCTATTGCCGAAAAATATCTTGATGATTAATGATAAAAAAACCGCTTTAGAGCGGTTTTTTTTATTTCTTTCTTGAAAGAGCACTTTCAAGAATTGTTTGAATAACTTCTTTGTATTTCAATCCAGAAATTTCTGCGGCAGTTGCAAATCCCGCCTCTGGTGAAATGAGTGGATTTGCATTTACCTCAATGACATATGGTCTGCGGTTTTCTGCAAGACGAATATCAACACGCGCATAGTCCCGTGCCCCAATTTCTTTAAATGCTTTTAATGCAATTTTTTCAATTCGTTTTTGGAGTCCATTATCAAGTTCTGCTGGATAATTGTGATCAAGTGGATCGTGTGCGTCCCATTTTCCACGATAGGTGATAATTTTTGGATCTTTTTTTGGAAGTGAGGAAAAATCCATTTCGCCTATAGCAAGAACCTTTGGATGTTTATCTCCGATAATGGGAACGGTTAACTCACGTCCCTCTATGTATTCTTCTACGATTGCTGCCTGTTCGTATTCTTTGTGAATTTTCTCTACTAATGCAATTACCTCGTCGGTGTCTGATGTTACTGATTTTGAGGTAATACCAGCACTGCCATCTTCACGAATTGGCTTCACGATATATGGTGGTGTGAGATCTTCTAAATTTGGAGCTTCTTCGACATCAACGACAACACCATAGGGGACTGGAATTCCTGCAGATTTAAGAATTTGTTTTGTTCGCTTCTTGTTTAATGCTAAAGCAAGCGCAAGTGGTGGAGATCCGGTATAAGGAATTTTTAGAAGTTCAAAAAAACCAGCGATATATGATTCGCCAATACTTTCTTCATTGAATGCTTCACAAAGATTGAAAATAACATCGGGATTGATGTCTTGAATTTTTTGAACAGTAGGAGCAGTAAATCTGCGGACCCCCATGACACGTACAGAGAACCCCAAATCTTTTATAACCGCTCGAAGATATTCAACCTCACTCCTATCATTGTTTGTTGCCTCAAACTCATCTGCAACAGTTGCATTTTGCCCACTTCCCCATGAGTTATAAAGAATCAAACACGTTCGTTGATCTTCCATATAAATTTATAATACTCCACAAATAAAAAATAAAAAAGATATTTTTTATTTATATAAGTAATTGTGAGAGGTAGAAAATAATTTTTTGTTAATGTATTCTTGTTAGTATCATCTATTGGATGTTGTATGGAGTTTTTCAAATTATTTTTCGGAGTGTCGTATAGTGGTAGTACGCATGCATGGGGTGCATGTAGCCCGAGTTCAATTCTCGGCACTCCGACTGAGCGAAGGCGAAGGAGGTGCTGAGCACAGCAGTGTGAAGTGCCGACAAAAAGCGAAGGCGAAGGAGGTGCTGAGCACAGCAGTGTGAAGTGCCGACAAAAAATAAAATTTTATAACAGTGACAAAATAAAAAATTCCCGCTAATGCGGGGATTTTTTACTTTGATAGAGTTCGGAGACACTTGGTACAGACAAGAGAACGCTTTCCTTTTACTAATAGGGAAGTCCACTGAAGGTTTGCCTTCTTTTTACTCCAGTTGGTTGGATTATATTTTCCACGTAACTTTACGCGAGTTCCACCCATCTCATATGATTTTGCACACTTTTCACACGCTCTCATAATTCGTTCAGTGTAAATTGTTTCTTTATTGTAGTCAATCCCACTAAAAGATTATTTCATTTTTTTTGATATACCAGTACAATATCTAGATACGATATGGAGATATTGCTTACTATTTTTCAATTTGTTGTTCTTATCTTTTCTGTAGTGATACATGAGGTGTCCCATGGACTTGTAGCAGAAAAATTAGGTGATCCAACGGCACGGAAGTTGGGGCGTTTGACACTCAACCCAATAAAACACATAGACCCATTTGGTTCTATCTTATTACCACTTGCGCTTTTATTGCCATCATTTTTCATTAAAGGCTACCACGGTCCAATATTTGGTTGGGCAAAACCAGTTCCCTACAATCCGATGTTTTTAAAATATCCTCGGAGAGATGCTGCACTCCTTGCATTCGCTGGCCCCGCAAGTAATTTTATACTTGCTATTATTTTTGCTGTTTTGTTTCGGTTTGTTGGTGGTCCCATTGGTACGCTTTTTGCCATCATTGTGATTATCAACATTTCACTTGCGTTATTCAATCTTATCCCCATCCCGCCGCTTGATGGATCAAAAATACTTTTCTACTTACTTCCTCGTAATGCACATACGGTTGAAGCATTTCTTGATCAATATGGATGGTATATTTTACTTTTCTTTATTATTTTTGGGATTGATATGCTTTCAAAACCGATATTATGGGTCGTTCAGTTGTTATTAGGAACATCATTATTCTAATAAAAACTTGACCATTTCTTAGTGTTCCCTTATACTAGGTCTTGATTTAAGATTTAATTCAAATGCCAACTATTGGACAGCTGATAAAAAAAGGACGTCACTCACAAGCGAAAAAAGACAAATCGCCTGGTTTAACTACTTATTTTAATTATTTAAAGAATCAACCAAAAGATTCTCCGTCGCCATTCAAGCGAGGTGTGTGTTTGAAAGTATTTACCACCACTCCAAAGAAACCAAACTCAGCACTTCGAAAGGTTGCCCGTGTTCGTTTAACAAATGGGATGGAAGTAACCGCTTATATTCCTGGTGAAGGACACAATCTTCAGGAACACTCAGTTGTTATGATTCGTGGAGGGCGTGTAAAAGATCTTCCGGGTGTTCGTTATCACATTGTTCGTGGTGTTCTTGATACTGCTGGTGTTGATAAGAGAAAACAACAACGTTCAAAATATGGGGCGAAATTTAAAAAAGCTGTTAAATAATATTTATGAGAAAAAAATCTAACGTTGTAAAAAGGGATGTAGTGTCCGATGTAAAACATAGCAGAACTGATGTTTCTCGGTTCATAAACTATCTCATGGTTGATGGAAAAAAGAGCATTGCAGAGAAAGTTGTGTATGATGCGTTACAGCGCATAAAGGAAATAACCAAAGAAGAACCAATTTCTGTTTTTGAAAAAGGTATTGAAAATGCAACACCACTTCTTGAAATCGTTTCAAAAAGAATTGGAGGAGCAAACTATCAAATTCCTCGGGAGGTTCGACCAGAAAGAAAATTTTTCTTGGCAACCCATTGGATTATTAATGCTGCACGAGGAAAAAAAGGAAAGCCAATGGCGGATCGCTTGGCAGATGAGTTGATTGCCGCATCAAAGAATGAAGGTGTTGCAATTAAGAAGAAACAGGATACGCACAGAATGGCAGAAGCAAATAGAGCATTTGCCTCACTCATCAGGTCAGGGTCGTAAGATAGATTCAACACAATGAGAACGGCCAAACGACCGTTCTCATTCTCTAATTTTTTATTACTATATTAAACAACTTATATGGCACGACAATATTCAATTGAAAGAACTCGCGATATCGGTATTATTGCACACATAGACGCAGGAAAAACAACCGTTTCTGAACGTGTATTGTATTACACTGGTATATCTCACAAAATTGGTGAGGTACACGAAGGAGAAGCAACTATGGACTGGATGGATCAGGAACGAGAGCGCGGAATTACTATTACCGCTGCAGCGACAACCTGTTTTTGGTCTCCAACATATTACCCAGAGGCGGACCGAAAGGCACACGAACACCGTATTAACTTGATTGATACTCCTGGACACATTGATTTTACTGTTGAAGTAAAGAGGTCACTTCGCGTACTTGATGGTGCGGTAGTGGTATTTGATGGAGTTTCTGGTGTTGAGCCACAATCAGAAACCAATTGGAGATATGCAGATGACTATCATGTGCCTCGTATGTGTTTTATCAACAAACTTGATCGTATGGGTGCAAGTTTTGATAACAGTTTTGCATCAATTATTGAGCGGTTAACCCCCGACGCACTTCCTATTCAATATCCAATCGGAACCGAGGAAAATTTTAAGGGTGTTATCGATTTATTAACACTTAAGGCGTATGGTTCAGAAGGAGAAAAAGGAGAAAAACTTATAGAGATTCCTATTCCTGACGAATATAAAGAAAAAGCAGAAAAGTTACACCACGAGGCAGTTGAAAGAATCTGTGAAACAGATGATGTGCTTATTGCAAAGTTTCTTGATGGGGTAACACCAACACTTGCTGAATTAAAAAGTGCACTTCGTAAGGCAACGCTTGCGGTACGTCTCGTTCCAGTACTTTGTGGATCAGCGTTAAAAAATAAAGGAGTTCAATTAATGCTTGATGCAGTAATTGATTACATGCCATCACCAATAGATCTTCCTCCAATTAAGGGAGTAAATCCTGATACAGGAGCAGAAGAAGAAAGACATCCAGATGACAAGGATCCGCTTTCTGCACTTGCATTCAAAGTTGCTACAGATCCGTTTGTTGGTTCGCTTACATTTTTCCGTGTATATTCAGGAACACTAAAAAAGGGAAGTTATATTTTGAATACAAAAAAGAATTCACAAGAACGAATTGGACGTATTATGCGTATGCACGCAAACCATCGTGAAGAAGTAGATGAGATTTATGCGGGAGATTTGGGAGCGCTTGTTGGTCTTAAAAATACCACAACAGGAGACACATTAACCGACCCAGAACACCCAATAGTACTTGAGAGCATCACATTCCCAGAGCCAGTTATTGAGGTCCGTGTTGAACCAAAGACAAAGGCTGACCAGGAAAAAATGGGTATTGCACTTCGCAAGCTTGCAGAAGAAGATCCAACATTCCGTGTTTCTGGAAATGCAGAGACGGGTGAGACTATTATTGCTGGTATGGGTGAGCTTCACCTTGATGTGTTGGTTGAACGTATGCGTCGTGAATTCAAAGTTGAGGCGAATGTTGGACGTCCACAGGTTGCATACAAAGAAACAATTAAAAATCATGCTGAGGCGGAAGGAAAGTACATCCGTCAGTCAGGAGGAAAGGGTCAGTATGGTCATGTGAAATTGAAAGTAGACCCAATGGAACGTGGTGCAGGATTTGAATTCGTTGATGAAATTAAGGGTGGTGTTATTCCACAAGAATATATTGCTCCTACCGAAAAAGGTGTGAAGGAAGCATTGGAGCGCGGTGTACTTGCAGGATTCCAGCTTGTTGACCTTAAAGTCACTTTATACGACGGATCATTCCACGAAGTTGACTCATCTGAATTTGCATTCAAAATTGCGGCTTCTATGGCACTTCAAGAAGCAACAAAACTTGCAAAGCTTGTATTGTTAGAGCCAGTGATGAAAATCCAGGTTATTGCTCCAGCAGACTTTTTGGGTGATATCACAGGGGATTTAAGTTCTCGCCGAGGAAAAATTTCTTCAATGGGGGAGCGTGGAAATCTTCGTATTGTTGATGCAACCGTACCACTCGCTGAAATGTTTGGATATGTAACCAACCTTCGTTCATTCACGCAGGGACGGGGAAGTTTCAATATGGAATTTTCACATTATGAGGAGGTTCCAAACAATGTTGCGCAGACCATCATTGAGGGAAGACAGAAGAAATAGAGAACAGATTTTAGTTATTAGTATTTAGAAAATCCCCGTTATGCGGGGGTTTTTAATTACTATTACATTTGAGTAAATAAAAAAAACCGTTATAATATCGTTATATATGCACAAAAAGATAGTTATTGTTGCGCTTGTTTCATTACTCCTCGGTATAGGGGCATATATGTTATTTGTTGCGCAACCAACCAAACCAGATGCGACACAGAGCGGTAATTCTCTCGAGGAGAATACTACCACTACGATTGCGACGAGTTCTGTTGAGGTTATCAAAAAAGATCCAATATATACAGCAAAAATTAACGAAGACAAGGGGGTGTTCATATATTCGGATGGAGCTATTGTTGGAAGCGTATCCAATCAGGTTATTGGAATCCCCGATGCATCATTTTCTTCGGTTCATCAGATAGGAAAAACAGGTGATCAGTTTTTTGTTGTCATTCATCACACAGATGATCTTGGTGATTTTGGAATTGTATCAGGAAAAAATCTTTCATATAAACCACTTACAAAAAATAGTGGAATAAAAAACATTGGAAGTGGAATTATTTTTTCTCCAAAGAAAAAATATGCTGCATTTCAATATGTTCGTGACAATGGGGAGTGTAAAAAAGATCTCATGCTTGGAGTTGTTGATTTAATCTCCGGAAAACTTTTTTATCCAGATATACAGCGATCATATGAAACCGGTACTGGTGTGTGGCAGGCAGAAATGGGAGGATATCGATTTGATGGAGATGAGTATTTACAATTTGTTGACATGCCTCGTGCATGTAATGGGTCTGGAGATTATGATGCTCAAATTTATTATTCTTGGAAAATAGAGACAGGGGAGGTGATGCCAATGTCTTTTTAATACATCTTTATATTCATTTTCTTTTTCTTATTTGCTATACTAAGTGCAGATAGGGAGGAAACTTTCAGTGAGGTTCATCCTGTTTAGTCCAGCATAACGAAGAGGGATACACCCCGTTATTGTTGAACACATAACGGGGTTGACTTTTTTCGTTGAATAAGCGAAGATAATTCCTGTCTAGAAATTAATTAGAGGTCGAAATCTAATATATAAAAAAACTCATTTTATACAAATGGCAGAAAAAGAAAAATTCCAGCGTACCAAACCACACGTGAACATTGGTACCATCGGACACGTTGACCACGGGAAGACAACTCTTACCGCGGCTATTACCAACGTATTATTTAAAAAAGGTCTCGCAAAGAAAGCAGAAGGTGTTGATAACATTGACAATGCTCCTGAAGAAAAAGCGCGTGGTATTACCATTGCACTTCACCACTCAGAGTATGAGTCAGAAAAGCGTCACTATGCGCACATTGATGCTCCTGGACACGCTGACTATATCAAGAACATGATCACCGGTGCGGCTCAGATGGATGGTGCAATCCTCGTGGTTGCAGCAACCGATGGACCGATGCCTCAGACACGTGAGCACATTTTGCTTGCTCACCAGGTTGGTGTTCCTAAAATCGTAGTATTTTTGAACAAGTGTGATATGGTTGATGATCCAGATCTTATTGATCTTGTTGAATCAGAAGTTCGTGAACTTTTGACCAAGTACCAGTTTGATGGTGCAACAGCGCCAGTAATTCGTGGATCAGCATTGAAAGCTCTCGAGGCAAAAGACTTAGAAGATCCAGCAGTAAAGCCAATCTTAGATCTCATTCAGGCATGTGATGATTACATCCCAGAGCCAGTTCGTGAGACAGAGAAGCCATTCCTTATGCCAATTGAAGATATATTCTCAATTGAAGGACGTGGTACAGTTTGTACTGGACGTGCAGAACGTGGAACATTGAAAGTAAACGACGAAATCGAAATTGTTGGACTTCGCCCAACGCAGAAAACAACAGCGACCGGAATCGAAATGTTCCAGAAGCTTCTTGATTCAGCACAGGCAGGAGACAACGTAGGTATTCTTCTCCGCGGTCTTAAGAAGGAAGATGTTGAGCGTGGACAGGTTATTTGTAAACCAGGTTCAATTACTCCACACACCGAATTTACCGCAGAAGTATATATTCTTTCAAAAGAAGAAGGTGGACGACACACCCCATTCTTCAAGGGATATAAACCACAGTTCTATATTCGTACCACTGACGTTACCGGAGAAGTTATTCTCCCAGAGGGAGTTGAAATGGTAATGCCAGGAGACACCGTTTCTATTACTGTTAAACTCATTGCGCCAGTTGCGCTTGAAGAGAAGCAACGTTTTGCAATCCGCGAAGGAGGCAAGACAGTAGGTGCAGGTTCAGTAACCAAAATATTAAAATAAACTAACGACGCTTGATCAGATATGGCAAAAGAGCAACTTCAAAAAGAAAAATTACGCCTTCGCATTAAATCATATGATGCACGACTTATTGATAGTTCGGCGCGTCAGATTGTTGAGGCGATCAAGCGACAAGGAGGGGAGGTGGTTGGACCAATTCCTCTTCCAACTGAATTCAAAAAATATTCAGTAAATCGTTCGACCTTTGTGCATAAGAAATCAGTAGATCAATATGAACTTCGTGTTCACAAGAGATTGATTGATATCTTAAATCCACAACAGAAGATTATTGAATCACTTACCGATTTAAACCTTCCTGCCGGAGTAGATGTAGAAATAAAAATGAGTTAAAAACCTGCCTACCGGCAGGCAGGAATCCCCCCTCCCGGGGGATTTTTGATAGGAAATAGGGGTATTTTGTATATATTGACTTTTCGCTGGTTTAGGTGTATAATAAGAATACTTAACAATTAAAGAGGAAGAAAAGACAATGTTTTTCTTTGCAATTTGTTTTTCAATAGTCTCTGCATGTATTTTTGACACGAACCATGCAGGATCAATCTTTCTTGGGCTTTTAGCAATATTTTGTTTTGTGTTCGGAGCCTCAGAAAGAATTATTAAAAAATTAAAAAAATAATTTTTGACCCTTCGGGGTCATTTTTTATTTTTCAACATTAAAGGTGAGTAGATAATATGTTTTCTCTACCTCTAAAAATGAATAAATATATCTTATAAGCAGACTAAATCTCTAAAGTCTGCTTATAAGATATATTTGTGAAGCAAACCCTGATCCCATTAGAAGTTGCGATCGTTTATTTTCAAGATTAATACTAAATTTGGATTTTTTAATAATAAATAAAGTATCTCATTTTAGAACACAATGATTGAGATCTACTTCTAACGGGATTGACACTTATTCCTACTTCGGATATTATTGATACTGGTTTTGAACCTAATGAAACTTATGCAACACAACAGTTTCTTACTGTTGTTTTCATATGAAACAGGTATATATGAATATCAAAGCGCAAAAATTAAAGATGACGCAGGTATGGAAGGAAAACGGGGTCGTTGTTCCTGTTACGCCACTCCTCCTTTTGGGAGAGAGTGTTGATTCGTTTCTTTCTGAAATAAAAGAAGGAGATCTCGTATCTGTATCAGGTACCAGTCGCGGAAAAGGTTTTCAGGGTGTGGTAAAACGCCATGGATTCCATGGAGGACCAAAAACACATGGACAGAAGGATCGCCTTCGAGCCCCTGGTTCGTTGGGTCCAACAGCACCACAGCGTGTGCTTCCAGGAAGAAAAATGGCAGGACACACCGGAAACGTACGAGTTACTGTTCGTAATCTTGTAGTTACAAAAATAATGCCAGAAGAAAAAACAGTTATGGTTCGTGGCGCTGTTCCTGGTCATAAAGGTAAAGAAGTTGAAATACAGAAATAACCACTATGAATATCGATGTATTTAATCAATCACACGAAAAGGTTAGCGAGCTAACTCTTTCCAAAGCATTTGAGAAGAAATGGAATCCAGATCTTGTCCATCAGGTTGTGGTTTCTTATATTTCAAACAAACGTGCACCTCTCGCCCACGTAAAGGATAGAAGTGAGGTTCGTGGTGGTGGAAAGAAACCACACGCGCAGAAACACACGGGACGATCACGTCACGGTTCATCGCGATCTCCGCTTTGGTCTGGTGGTGGTATTACCCACGGTCCTCGTTCAAACGAGAAAAATTTTGATAAGAAAATAAATAAGAAGATGAAGCATGGAGCACTTCTTTCAGCACTTTCAAAGAAAGTTGTTGATGGTGAAATCCTTGTTGTTGATTCGCTTTCATTTGAAGATAAGAAAACAAAATCAGTGAGCACTATGTTTAAGAAATTTTTCACGAGAAAGCCAAGTGTTCTTATTGTTACCGGAAAAGAAAATAAGACGGTATTTCAGGCAGCACGCAATATTCCAAAAACAGACATTATGAGAGTTTCAGAACTCAATGTGTTTGATGTGATGCAACACAAGGTCGTTATGTTTGAAAAATCAGCAATAGAAACAGTTAAATAATTATGGCAATTTTTAATAAAAGAACTAAAGAAGAAGCAGTTCAAACAGCAACGATTAAAAAGGAAGCAACTGGACCAGTAGGAGGACATGCAGTTCGTTCAGTCTTGTCTCGCCCACATGCAAGTGAGAAGGCATATGGACTTCATAGTTTGAATACATATGTATTTTATGTTTCGAAAGATGCAAATAAAACACTGGTAAAAGAGGAGGTTTCCCGACGTTATAATGTGACAGTTGTTGGGGTGAATATGATAACTGATCATGGAAAAGTGAAGCATTATCGTGGACGACCAACAAAAGCAAAGGTTGCAAAGAAGGCAATGGTTACCCTTAAACAAGGTGACAAAATTGAAATTGTATAACGAGTATGAAGCAGTATAAACCAACAACGCAATCACGAAGACATATGTCAGTAGTTGACTACTCACAGGTGTCAAAAGAACGCCCAATGAAAAAGGCGATGAAGCGGTTGAAGAGCCATGCGGGGAGAAACTCGCAGGGCCGTATCACCATGCGCCATCAGGGTGGAGGGAATAAAATTCTTTATCGTGAGGTTGATTTTAAGCAAATTAAAAAAGGAGTTCCAGGAAAGATTGAAACAATTGAATATGATCCATATCGTACTGCGTTTATCGCACGTGTTTCATACAAGGATGGAGACCGAAGATATGTACTTGCTCCAAACGGATTGAAGGTTGGAGATACAATTATTTCTGGTGATGATGCACTTATTGCTCCAGGAAATAGAACATCTCTTAAACGTGTTCCTGTTGGAACATTTGTTCACAATATAGAAATTACTCCAGGAAAGGGAGGACAGATTGCACGTTCTGCGGGAAATAGTGTGCAGATTCTTGCAAACGAGAATGGATATACACAACTCAAAATGCCGTCAGGAGAAATTCGTAAGGTGCTTTGGGATTGTTATGCAACGATTGGTGTTGTTTCAAATGGAGAGCATACGTTAGTAAAGAGTGGAAAAGCAGGGCGATCACGATGGTTGGGTATCCGTCCAACAGTTCGTGGAAAGGCCATGAACCCACGCGACCATCCGTATGGAGGAGGAGAGGGAAGTCAGCCACGTGGAACGAAGAGACCAAAGACAAAATGGGGAAAGACAACCGGAGGAAAGAAAACAAGAAATAAAAAGAAGTGGTCGAACAAACTTATCGTGCGCCGACGTGTCAAAAAATAGAGTATTGCCGATACGCCTATATACATGTATACTTATCAGCGCTTTTTACAGATTTAAATTATGAGCCGATCAACACAAAAAGGTCCTTGGGTAGACCCAAAATTATTAAAGAAAATATCAAAACTCACACAGGGAGACAGAACTGTCGTTAAGACCTGGTCGCGAGATTCTGAAATTTCACCAGAAATGGTTGGATTTGTGTTTGGTGTTCACAATGGAAAAGATTTCATTGAAACCACTGTTACTGAAGATATGGTAGGACATCGTTTGGGAGAATTTTCTCCAACTCGAAAATTTGCAAAACATGGAGGAAAGATGCAACGAGAACTCGAAAAGAAACCTGCAAAATAATTTCTGAAACTATTATATGGAAACAATACAAGCTACACTTCGATATTTGAGAATCGCTCCGCGTAAATCGCGGCTTGCGGTGAATATCATAAAAGGACTTTCTGCAAATGAAGCAGAGGCGCAATTGTTATTGTCTCCTCTTCGATCACGCGATTATTTACTTCGATTACTTCGTAGTGCAATTGCAAACGCAGAGCACAACAAAAAAATTCCCGTAACAAAATTATTTGTTAAGGATGTATATGTGAATCAAGGACCAAAAATGAAACGGGGAACTCCACGCGCACGTGGGAGCATGGCACTCATTGAAAAAAAGATGAGCCATGTAACTATTGTGTTGGGTGTTCGTGAGGAAGAAAAAGAAAAGAAATTTACCATTCAAGACACTAAGAAGGCAAAGAAGGTTACCAAAAAAGAAAAGAAGGCAACAAAAGCAGGAGCTCACGAGGAGGGTGATCAAAATACGAAAACAAAGAAAGGTGTAGCACAAAAAACATTTAGAAGAAAATCAGTATAATTATGGCACAAAAAGTTAAACCAAATGCAATCCGTCTAGGAATTACAACGACTTGGTCAAGCCGCTGGTTTTTGAACCGAAATACGAGATTCTTTCTTGAGGAAGATCTTATGATTCGAGAATTTATCCGAGAACGACTAAAGGATGCAGGAATTGTTTCAATTGATATTGAACGCGCAAGTGAAACTATTCGTGTTTCTATTCAGGCAGCACGACCCGGACTTATTATCGGACGTGGTGGAAAGGGAATTGAAGAAATGAAAGAAAAGTTGCTTCGTAATTTAAAGAAGCTTCGAGTAAAGAATAATATTCCAACAAATTTTGCGTTTAATGTGAATGTCGAAGAGTTAAAGCGTACAGAAATTGCAGCAGCAGTAATGGGCCAGCAGATTGCAACTGATTTGGAACGAAGACAACCATACCGAAAGCTTATGAAGCGAGCAATTGAAAACGCTATGCAGAATCGTGATATCAAGGGGGTAAAAATAAAGCTTTCTGGCCGTTTGAATGGTGCAGAAATTTCTCGAACAGAATGGTTAGCAAAAGGAAGAATGCCATTATCAACACTTCGTGCGAACATTGATTATGCGGAGGCAACTTCGTTCAATACATACGGCACTATTGGTGTTAAGGTGTGGTTGTATAAAGGTGAAATTTTTGATACAAAAGCGAAGAATAAGAAATAATTATGTTGCAACCAAAGAAACAAAAACATCGAAAAGTTCAGAAAGGACGCTCAAAAAAGCGTATGATTGAAACACGAGGAATAACACTTTCATATGGAACCTATGGATTGCAAGCAACAGAAGCGGCATGGGTTACTGCCCAGCAGATTGAAGCGGGAAGAAAAGCTATTGCTCATTCAATGAATAGAGAAGGAAGAATGTGGATTCGTATTTTTCCAGACAAACCAATCACAAAACTTCCACCAGAAGTAACATTGGGAGGAGGAAAAGGAGAAGTTGATCATTATGTATTTCCTGTCCGTCCTGGAAGAATTCTATACGAAATTGATGGAGTAAAGGATGCGATTGCTCGTCGAGCTCTCACTATGGCAGGACATAAGATGCCAATAAAAACGAAGATTATAAATCGAGAAACTAAATAGGGCCTAAACAGGCACACAAAAGGTTCCGAAAAAGGATAACATTTGTATGAAGAAAACAAAATTACAAGAACATAAAAACAAGAATTCAGCCGAATTAACAAAAGAACTCGGTGTACTTCGCGCAAAATTAGGAGGAATGAAATTTGATCTTGCTGCTGGAAAGAGTAATACCGTAAAGGAAATTCGTGAAATAAAAAAACAGATTGCACAGATGCTCACTATTTTGAATGAAAGGTCAAGAAAAGAATCAACCATAACAGAGTAATATGAGAAAATTAAAAGGAACTATAGTAAGTGATAAGATGGACAAGACACGTGTTGTTGAAGTTACGCGTCTTATGAAACACAAAAAATATGAAAAGTTTTTTAGAGTTTCAGCAAGATTCAAGGCACACGATGCAAATAATGAATACAAGAGTGGTGATGTAGTAACCATTCAAGAGTCGAGACCCATCTCAAAGGATAAGCGATGGATTATTGTCGGAAAGATTTAGACAAGTACAAGATTTATGATACAAGAACGATCAATATTAAGAGTTGCAGATAACAGTGGAGCAAAGACCGTGCGCTGTTTCCGTGTACTTGGAGGAAGTCGAAGGCGCTATGCGCGTGTAGGAGATTTAATTGTTGCCTCAGTGCAGACAGCAGAACCAAGAAAAGCAGTTAAGAAGAAGGATATAGTTCGTGCTGTAGTAGTGCGTCAACATGCCCCGATTCGTCGAAATGATGGTTCATACATTCGTTTTGATGATAATGCGGTAGTAATTTTAGACAAAGGACAACCAAAAGGAACTCGCATTTTCGGTCCGATTCCTAGGGAAATAAAGGAGCGAGGATATGACACCATTGCGTCGCTTGCAGAAGATTTAGTGTAATACATATGCATATAAAAAAAGGAGATACAATAAAAATTCTTGCAGGAAAAGACCGCAATAAGACGGGTAAAGTTTTGCATGTTGATACAAAAACATCAAAAGTTACTGTTGAAGGATGTAATATGGCAAAAAAACACATGCGTCCAAAGAATCAGGGAGAAAAAGGAGAAGTGATTTTAATTCCTCGACCGATTGATATATCAAATGTAGCGATCGTTTGTGGAAATTGTAAAAAAACCGCACGAATACAATATCGTGCAGATGGAAAGTCAAAGGTCCGCGCATGCGCAAAATGTGAGGCGGCACTTTAAAAAGGAAACCATGACTACAAAAAAACATACAAAAAAAGAGATACCATTATTTTCGAAAATCGTAGTAAATGTCGGTGTTGGGAAGATGCGAAATATTTCACAGTTTGATGAAAAGGTACTTCCTGCAATCAAGGAGGAACTTAAAATTATAACTGGTCAACAACCATCAATTCGAAAAGCGCGCCAATCAATATCCACCTTTAAAATTAGGCAGGGAGATGTTGTTGGACTCCAGATAACACTTCGTGGAAAGCGAATGATGGATTATTTTACTCGTTTGGTTACCATAGCGCTTCCTCGTGTGAGAGACTTTCGTGGACTTCCACTATCAAATGTTGATGGACACGGAATATTGAATTTGGGTGTGCGTGAACAAACAGTATTTCCAGAAATTGTTGCAGAAAAATCATTTTATCCATTTGGAGTTCAGACAACAGTTGTACCAAAGAAATCAATGGAGCGTGAAGCTGCAATAGAATTATACCGGTCGCTTGGAGTGCCATTACGGCGTTCTGAAAAAGAATAATAATTGAAATTATGGCAAAAACATCAGTAATTGCTCGATCAAAAAAGAAGCCGAAGTACTCAACCCGTCAGGTGCGACGTTGTTTCCGCTGTGGGAGAAAGCGAGGATTTATGAGAGATTTTAATCTTTGTAGAATCTGCTTTAGAGAGCTTGCGCAAAAGGGCGAGATACCAGGAGTCAGGAAATCATCGTGGTAAGAATTTGAATATGTATATTGATTTATTAATAAAATTGAAAAATGCGGAGGCGGTTGAAAAATTTTCTATAAAAACGCGTCATACAAAAATGGATTACGCGGTTGCCGAAGTTTTAAATCGTTTTGGATTTATCAAGAGTGTTGAGGTAAAAGGAAAGTCATATAAAAAAATAATGGAGATTGATATGAATCCAGATCGTCTTATTCGTGGAATTAAGCTTCTCAGCAAGCCATCAATACACCGGTATGCTTCATACCGTGATTTTCCACGTGTAAAAAGCGGACATGGACTTCTTGTTGTCTCGACATCAAAAGGAATTATGACTGGGGAAGATGCAAAAAAGGAAAAGGTCGGAGGAGAAATGTTGTTTGAAATTTGGTAATATGTCAAAAATTGGAAAAAAACCTATAGAAATTCCTCAGGGAATAACTATCACGCAGAACGATGGGGCTATTATCGTGTCAAACGGAAAACAGTCTCTCTCCACAAAGCTCCTTGATGGCGTAGCATTTTCTATTGAAGGAAATGAGGCAATATTTACCCTGTTGGGAAAATCAAAACAGGCAAGAAGTAATTGGGGAACCATTCGTGCAATTACACAAAACGCAGTTGAAGGACTCACTAAGGGATATGAAAAAACGCTTATTCTTGAAGGAGTTGGGTTTAAGATGGCAAAAGATGGAAATGATCTTACATTAAGTTTGGGATTTTCTCATCCAGTAAAATATAAAGCACCAGAAAACATTGTTTTTGAGGTGGAAAAAAATACTATTTTAAAAATAAAGGGATTTGACAAAATTGTAGTGGGACAGGTTGCCGCAGAGATTCGTGGAATGAAGAAACCAGAACCATACAAAGGAAAAGGATTCCATTATTCAACAGAGGTCGTGAAGAGGAAAGCAGGAAAGAAGGCTGCATCAGGAAAATAATAAGCACTATATATGAACGTAGCAAAAAGAATGCAGATACAAAAAGAACGTCGAGCACATCGTGTGCGCGCAAAAGTACGTGGCGAGGCAAATCGTCCGCGTCTCTCGGTATTTCGAAGCAATTCGTATATTTATGCGCAGCTTATTGACGATGTTAGTGGAACAACTCTTGTATCAGCGAACTCACGTGAGTTGAAAAATGGAAAATCAATGGAGGCAGCAACACTTGTTGGAAAAACAATTGCAACACGTGCAAAAGAAAAGGGTATAACAGGAGCGGTATTTGATAGGGGTGGGTATCGGTATCATGGTCGAGTGAAAGCGATTGCGGAAGCAGTGCGCGAAGGAGGTATTGAAATGTAATTATTATGGAAACAAAACAGACACAAGCCATACCTGCTGTTGGTAGGCAGGCACCAAAAGTTGGAGGAGGATTTAGTCCTCGAGGAGCACGCCCGGGCGGACAACGACCTGGAGGTGGATTTTCTCGTGGTCCAGGAGGGGGAGGAGGTCGTGGTGGCAATTTTAGACGTCCATTAGTAAAGAAGAGTGAATATAAAGAGAGAGTTGTTGAGGTCCGTCGCGTAACTCGTGTTGTTGCAGGAGGAAAGCGTTTCAGTTTTCGTGCAACAGTCGCTGTTGGAGATTTTCGTGGACGTGTAGGCCTTGGTGTTGCAAAGGGATTGGATTTTGCTTCTGCAGTTATGAAAGCACAGAGAAATGCAGAGCGAGATGTCATTAAGGTTGAACTTTTAGAAAATCGTACAGTTCCTTATATGTTGGAGGCAAAATATGGAGCAGCAAAAGTTCGTATTAAACCAGCAGCAAAAGGACATGGACTTATTGCAGGTGGATCACTTCGTACCATTCTTGAGCTTGTTGGTATTAGAGATGTTTCGGCAAAAATCGTAGGTCGCACAAAAAATAAAATCGCGAATGCACGCGCTGGTATTGTGGCATTAAAGAGCATTCACGTGTACAAAAAATAATATGCAATTTCACGAATTAAAACCAAAGACACAACCATCACTAAAGAAGCGTGTTGGACGTGGTGGAACACGCGGAAAAACTTCAGGACGGGGAGAAAAAGGACAAGGAGCTCGAGCAGGGAGAAAATATCGTCCTGCGGAGCGTGATTTGTATATGCGCCTTCCTAAGTTACGTGGTGTTAAAAACCTTCGACTTTCAACTCCTGCATTTGCTTTGAATGTTGGAGCAATAGCAAAATTAGGTATACAGGATCTTACAAAAAAAGTACTTATTGAGAAAGGACTTATTGCAACAAAAAAAGTGCGCGTAAAGGTGCTTGCAATGGGTGAAATAAAAATTCCTGTTACTATAGAAAAGGGAATAGAAATTTCTCAGGAAGCAAGAAAAAAAATTGAAGCAGCGGGGGGAAAGGTGGAATAATACTTAATTAATAGATGAAAAAATTTTTAGCAATCTTTAAACATCCAGATTTACGAAGAAAGATATTCTCAGTGTTGGGTTTGCTTGTGGTATACAGGATGTTTGCAGCGATTCCAATACCTGGAGTCGATGTAACAAAACTCCAACAGTTTTTTGATTCAAATCAAATTTTTGGATTGTTAAACGTATTTTCTGGTGGCGGTCTCAGCAATCTTTCCATTGTGATGCTTGCAGTCGGTCCATATATTACCGGAAGTATCATTATGCAACTTTTGACCATAATATTTCCAAATCTTAAAAAGGCATATTATGAAGAGGGAGCTTCAGGAAGAGCAAAATTCAATCGCATAACTCGATATCTTACTGTTCCGCTTGCAGTGCTCCAAGGGTATGGATTTTTAAATCTTTTGATGGCTCAAGGAGTTATTTCCCGTCTTCCATTGTTCGATTTAATTTCCAATGTGATTATCATTACTGCAGGAAGCGTTTTAGTTATGTGGATTGGAGAACTGATTTCTGAATTTAAGATTGGTAACGGTCTTTCATTACTTATTTTTGCAGGTATTGTGAGTAGTTTGCCACAGGATATAATATCTGCATTCTTGAATTATTCACCAGCACTCTTAACTACCTATATTGTATTTGCTGTTTTAGCAATAATTGTTATTGCGGGAGTGGTTTTTGTGAACGAGGGCGAACGAAAAGTTCCCGTCTCGTATGCAAAGCAGGTGCGGGGAATGAAATTGTATGGTGGTGCATCGACATACCTCCCATTAAAAGTTAACCAAGCGGGAGTTATCCCAATTATCTTTGCAATATCCATTCTTTTATTCCCACAGTTTATTGCTCAATCTCTATCAATTGTTTCACCAGGATTGTCACTTTCGTTAAATTCATGGGTAACAGAATTTTTCAATAATCACTACATATATAGTTCTCTATACTTTATTCTTGTGGTCATGTTTACCTATTTTTATACTGCAGTAACATTTGATCCAAGTGAAATCTCAAAAAATCTTCAGAAGAATGGGGGATTTATTCCCGGTATTCGACCTGGTCAAGCAACAACCGACATCATTACCAAGACAGTCCATCGCATAACACTGTTTGGTGCATTATTCCTTGGTGTTGTTGCAATACTTCCAAATATCACACAAATAATAACAGGGATTCAATCTCTACAAATTGGAGGAACGGCGCTTCTCATCGTTGTTGCTGTTGCGCTTGAATCAATGAAGCAGATTGATTCTCAGCTCTCGCTTCGAGAATACGATAACAACTTCTAAAAAATCCCCCTTAGGGGATTTTTTTTAAAGTCAAAGCGCAAAACTCAAATCTCAAAATTGCAACTAAAATCTTAAAATTTTTGTTATTATGATACTTCGTTAACGGTGGGGGACGGATTTAAACCCTAAACATAGTTTAGGGGATTTTCATTTTTATACACACATTTAACTTATGATGCGTTATAATAAAAGGAGTGGAACTGCTTTCAGAAAAAAAGATTAAACATTTATATACGGTTGCAGATCGCATCCGTGAACTTGTTATAGAATCATTATTACATGCTGGATCGGGGCATTCGGCCGGACCACTGGGAATGGCTGATATTTTTTCTTCATTATATTTTCACATTTTAACGCATGATCCAAAAAAACCTCTTTGGGATGGGCGTGACCATCTAATTCTATCCAATGGACATATTTGCCCCGTACAGTATGTTTCACTCGCTCTCGCTGGTTATTTCCCCATTACAGAGCTACTCACGCTTCGTAAAATAGATTCTCGACTCCAAGGACATCCACATCGTGGATCGCTCCCTGGTGTGGAAACAACGTCTGGTCCATTAGGTTCTGGGCTTTCACAATCAATTGGGTTGGCACTGGGGCTGTCACTTGATAAAAAGAAAAACAGAATATACTGCCTTATGTCTGATGGTGAACATCAAGAAGGAAATACGTGGGAGGCAGTTATGTTTGCAGGAAAAAAGAAGCTATCAAATCTAACTACTATCATTGATAGGAACAATATTCAGATTGATGGATTTACAGAAGACGTGATGCCGCTTGAGTCACTGAGAAAAAAATACGAGGCATTTGGTTGGAATGTTATTGATGTAAACGGACACAATATTGAAGAATTTATTTATGCAGTACTTGAGGCACAATCGGTGTTTGAAAAACCAACAGTAATTATTGCACATACAATTCCAGGTAAAGGAGTTCAGTTTATGGAAAAAAATTATACATGGCATGGAAAGGTCCCCAATAAGAAAGAGGCAGAGGAAGCAATCCATGAGATTAGGTCGCTTGGGAATAAAATTTCACACGAATAATAAAAAACTCTAAGCACTAAATACTAAACTCTAAACAAATACAAAATTCGAATATTAAAAAAGTTTAGAATTTAGAACATTTGATATTGTTTAGGATTTAGGGATTAGATATTAGATTTTATGATAAATGAGAACCAAAAACTAAATACCAAATTATTTTCTCAGGCTCCAGATATGGCTCCTATCCGAGATGGATTTGGTGATGCGTTAGTAGAATTAGGAAAAGAGAATGAACGTGTGGTAGCACTCACCGCGGACTTAAAAGAATCAACTCGAGTTGATGAATTTGCAAAACAATTTCCGGAACGATTTTTTGAAGTTGGAGTTGCAGAACAAAATATGGTAACGATTGCTGCTGGGCTTGCGGTTTCGGGAAAGATTCCTTTTGTTACCTCATATGCGGTTTTTTCTCCGGGAAGAAATTGGGAACAGATACGTACCACAGTTTGTTATAACAATGTCAATGTAAATATTGCAGGGCATCATGCGGGACTTATGACCGGTCCTGATGGTGCAACACACCAGGCGCTTGAAGATATTGCAATGATGCGAGTGCTTCCCCATATGACTGTATTTGTTCCTTGTGATTCAATTGAGGCAAAAAAGGCAACAAAGGCGATGATACATATTTCTGGTGGTGGATATATTCGTCTTGCACGTGATCCATCTCCACTTATCACTACCGAGGAAACTCCATTTATTCCAGGAAAGGCAGATGTTTTGTGGGAATCAAAAAAACCAAAAGTTACCATTATTGCATGTGGCACTATGGTGGCACAATCGTTATTTGCAGCGGAAGAATTAGAGAAGGAGGGGATTGGGTCGATAGTAATAAATATGCACACAATAAAACCTATTGATTCAAAAACGATTATTTCGTACGCGAAGAAGACAAAATGCGTGGTCACCGCGGAAGAGCATCAAATAGCGGGTGGATTGGGGAGCGCTGTTGCTGAAGTGCTTGCGATGAATTATCCAGTACCACAAGAGTTTGTAGGGGTCAGAGACTCATTCGGAGAATCGGGAAAGCCAAACGAACTTTTTGAAAAATATGGGCTGGGGATAAAGGACATAAAGGAGGCGGTGAAAAAGGTAGTGACTAGGGTTTAGGGGATTGGGTTTTAAAAGATAAACAAAACCAAAAAGAGACTTTTGAGATCTAGTCTCTTTTTAGCTTTATTTATTTTTAATAAAAATCCCGCCTATTTGGCGGGTGCTCTTAACTTTACAAACATAATAGTATCTCCAATTTGAAAATCTTTTGTGCTGCAATTTTTAAAATTGATTAAAAGATTTTCTGGTAAATCCGTTTGAATAGTAAAAAGTTCTTTTGTGGTCAGTATTTTTGCCGTCAGATTATTGTCTTCTATTTCCTTAACAACAATCCATTGTCGCCTTCCCATATCTCTATTATCTGGGCAGAGTAGAGTTTTTACAGCGACCAGAAATAATCCAATAAATAAAAGTGTTAAAAGATATTTCATTTTATCCATCCGTTTTTTTATTGTTTCGTAGAAAATTAGGAAATTTCTTTTTTATACAATGTTTTGCTATAAAATAGAAAACTATAATTATTGGTAATAGAAACAAAGATCTGTATCGTAGACCGAATAATAAATTTGATAAGTAGGTGAGGCCTAGAAATTTTGTGAATATCGAAAATAAATTCAGTATTATTGGAAGAAATACCCACATCAAAATAAAAGAAAGAACTCTTGCCGTTTTTTTATAAGCGCCCTGAAACATGTGTGGAGAAGGGCTTTTTGCCAATTTTTTCATAACTATCGTTATAAATGCTAAAATTGCAATTGGTGTACCAAAGAAAATACTTGATTCTGTTAATGGAAACACATTATCTCCAGCGAGATACTGATATATTCCCATAACAATGATACTGAGAATCACCCAAATTATACTAAAGATTATCCAAAAAAATACTTCAAATGATCCTTCTACTAAAGAATCTTTGTCGCAGTTCATGATTACCTCAAATTGTTAATGATAGGAATATTTTATCATATTTTCTATTATTTGGCAAGAGTAAAAACCCGCATAAAACCAAGGTTTTCTTGATGTTCGAGTCGCTAACCCCCTAGAACCTATACCCTATACTGAAAACCCTATATACTGTTTATATATGCTCGATGTGATAACCTTGGGAACAATTACTGTTGATTTATTTTTAGAAAGCAATCTATTCAAACCATTTCACAATCCCAGTCTTCCCAAAAAAGAATTTCCTACAGGAAATGCTGAGTGCTTTTCTTTAGGATCAAAGCTGTATGTTGATGCCCTTTCGCAGTTTGTTGGTGGTGATGCTACAAATGCTGGGGTTACGTTTGCACGTCAGGGGTTTCAGGTTGGATTTGTTGGAAAAATTGGGATGGATCTGAATACAAAGTTCGTACAAGAGCGTTTAAAGAAAGAAAAAATTAAATTTCTTACTAAAACATACTCAAAAAAACAATTAGATACTTCTGTTATACTTTTGTCTCCAACGGGCGAACGAACAATTCTCGTATCGCGAGGTGCTTCGACAGATTTTTCTGCAAAAGATATTCCTGCAGTAAAAGCAAAGTGGTGGTATATTGCTCCCGGACAAATTTCTCCAACAGTAATTTTGAATTTGGTAAAAAAACTAAAAAAAGAGCATACCAATATTGCATTCAATCCATCCGGACACTATATCAAGAACGAGATGAGTGCACTTAAGAATATTTGCAGATATGCAGATATAGTGATTGCAAATCGAGAAGAAGGTGCAAAAATCACCGATAAGTCCTATGAAAAAATGAAAGAAATATTCAAGGCATTTGATGCGATGATTCCAGGAATTGCTGTGTTAACAGATGGCCCCCGTGGTGCGTTTGTTTCCGACGGTCGCATGATGTACAAATCATTGCCGTGTAAAGAGAAGAAGCTCGTTGATCGTACTGGTGCAGGAGATGCTTTTGGTGCTGGGTTTGTTGCTGGGTTTATTCAAAAAAATGATATTGGCTATGCACTTCGTTTGGCATCAGCAAATGCAACCTCGGTGGTAGAACATCTTGGAGCACAAGATGGCATTCTTTCAAAAAAAGATTTTTCTTCGCCACGATGGAATTATGTCGATATGGACGTTGATTCATTGCATTCATAATCATGGAACATAAAGCTTACGATACCATTGCACGTATTTTGCGTTGTGACAAAGACGATATTATTGCACTCGAAAAACATTTAGAACATCGTACCGGGAAACGAGGAGTCCTTTCAAAAATCATGTTTTTGAATGAGGAAAAGATTGATGAACGATTAAAAAAATTTGGTCTTTCAAGGAATGCACGAGCAAAGGATGTTTTTGATTCACTTATACGAACCGTTGAAGATCATGATGCAGATTTAAAAAAAGCTATCAATGGAGACAATTCTGGAACAGATTTCATATCAATAGTTGAAAAGGTAAAAGAGGTTGCGGATATACCGAAAGGATATTTTATCAAAAAGGAAAAACTTACACAGTTTTTATATAATGAACCACCTCGAAAAGTTATGGAATTTTTAGGGTATGACAATCCTATAGACCTGGTTCAAAAGGAGGATTTGTTTGAGATCATGAGTGCGCTTCGATTTATTGAGGGAAGTGAGTGGCTTAATGAGCGCTTCTTTAGACAGTATGAGGTTCTCACTCCTGACGACTTTGAAGAACGTCCTGTGGAAATTAGAGTATTATCAGAAAAATGGGGGACATATGCCCGTAATTTTGTTGAAAAGAAGTGGCATAATGTGAGTCACTTGAAAGAGTTTGGTTCTATATTTGTTATACCAATTTCTTTGGGTATTTCGGGAGAAACATTGCGCACATTCAGTTTGGTGTTTCATTATACTCATGAAATTCCTTTTTATTCGGAAATTGTTAAGGAACTTACCAAGGAACCAAAGACGTTTGCGCATAATTTACTTTCCTTATTACGGGGAGATGTATTTGATCAAAAACTTGTAGTAGACGAAAAGATGCGTTTTCTCGTTGTACAGAGATATTTAGCAAAAGATGATGAAAATGATTGGAGATTGTTTGTCCCTCGAATTAACCCAGAGGCATTACACTGGCTCCGCGCCGAGGAAGATCTTTCAAAATTGGGGGTGGCACTTGGATATTCTGGAAAAGAACTTCATTTTTGGAAGGATTTCGATTGGGTTGGTAATTATTTCAGAGATGATGTTGGAAGTGAGGTATTAGTCAGCTTTGATTTGGTAGACACAGTAATGAGCTTGATAAAACAAAAAGAGATGATCAAGTACTTATACCACCAACAAGAAGCACTTTGGAATAAAATATTTATTGAATATTTTTCTGTTGATGAACTTGAAAAATATGCAAGAAGAAATTTATTAAGAGGATATTTTGAAATTTAATTATTATGAAATTTATTGAATATATAAAAGAGGCAGAACAAAAGAAGATCGCGATTGGGCATTTTAATATCGGGAATCTTGAGCAACTCAAGGCGATTGCTAATGTCGGTATTAAACTCAATGTCCCATTAATTATTGGTGTTTCTGAGGGCGAACGTGAATATTTGGGAACACAGCATGTTGCCGATTTTGTAGCAAGTTACAATAAAATTTATGGAAAGGAAGGTGGATTTCATTTATATCTCAACGCAGATCACACGCATTCGTTGGAAAAAATAGAAGAAGCGGTACGGGCAGGTTTTGATGCAGTGCTTTTTGATGGGGGCAAACTTCCTATAGAAGAAAACATAAGACTCACCAAAGAGGCAGTACGTGTCGCTCGATCTATAAATCCAGATATTGTCATTGAGGGTGAGCTTGGATATATCGGTTCATCTTCACAAATTTTTGAAAAAATTCCTGATGGTGCAGAAATTGGTCCCGACCAACTTACTTCTGTGGAGAGCGCAAAACGATTTGTTCTTGAAACTGGTGTTGATCTACTTGCTCCCGCAGTAGGGAATGTTCATGGTATGTATGCGAATATGAAAAATCCTCATATCGATAGTGAACGCATTAAAAGTATGAAACATGAGATATCTGCATCACTTGTATTACATGGTGGTTCTGGTGTTTCTGATGACGATTTTATTGCAGCAATTAATGCGGGAGTGTCTATCATTCATATTTCAACAGAACTTAGATATGTTTGGAGAACGAAGCTTGAAGCGGTTTTGCGCGAACATCCCATGGAAATTGCTCCGTCAAAAATAATGCCGGAATTATTAAACGCTATTGAGGATGTTGTTGAAAAAAGAGTGAGATTATTTTTTAGAATGTAGGAGGTGTTATCTCTTTGAGTTTTTAATTTTCGCGTTTATGGCGCTTCGCTTGTAACTTCGCGTGCTCGGAAAATGTATTCCCTTACATTTTCCTCGCTTTGCTTGTTATAATAGACATATGTCTAGAGTTGTAATTTTATATGGACCACCAGGTTCGGGAAAAGGAACACAGGCGGAACTTTTGGTGCGGAAATATGATTTCATTCATTTTGATTCAGGGCGCTACATTGAAGCATTAGTGCATTCAGATGAGGCAAAAAAAGATCCCATCTTGATGCGAGAGCGAAAAAATTTTGATACAGGAATTTTGTGTACCCCGGATTGGGTTTTGAAAGTTACTCGTGATGAGGCAGTTCGTGTTGCAAAGTCGGGATTCAATCTAGTATTTTCGGGAGCGCCACGGACATTATTTGAGGCGTTTGGAGATCACAAGACAAAAGGATTGTTTGATAGTTTGGAAAAACATTTTGGAAAGGGAAATGTGAGTATTATTTTGTTTACTGTGGCAGGGTCAGTTTCAATATTTAGAAATAGCAATAGAAAAGTTTGTTCCGTATGTGGACTTCCACTTTTGGAATCTGCAAAAACGAATCATTGTGGTTTGTGTGGTGGATCTATGAGAACGAGAACGCTTGATAAGCCAGAAATTATTAAAGATCGTTTAGTACAATATAAAACACGGACGTTCCCCATTATTAAAGAATTAAAAAAACGAGGATATACAGTGAAAACAATTAAGGCAGAAAAACTTCCGTTTGAAATTTTTAAATCAGTTGAGAGAACATTGAAACTCAGATAATGGATTCAATTCGATTAAAAACCAAAAAGGATCTGGAATTTCTTCGTATATCGGGGAAGATTCTTTCTCGTACACTTCAATTACTTGCGGGGGAAGCAAAAGCAGGAGTTCGGTTGAAGTATCTTGATGACTTGGCACGTGTACATATTCTTGAAGAGGGGGGTGTTCCGACATTTCTTGGATATACGCCGGAGGGACTCAACAAACCATATCCGGCATCAATTTGTGCATCAGTGAATGAAACTATTGTTCATGGAATACCGGGTAATTATCAGCTAAAGGATGGAGATATTCTTTCGGTTGATCTTGGTGTTACATTTAAGGGATATATCACCGATGGAGCAATTACCGTGCCAATCGGAAAGATTTCACAAGAAGCAAAAGAACTTCTTGTTGCCACTCAGATGTCTTTACAAAAGGCAATTTCCGAATGTGTTCCTGGAAACACATTGGGTGACATTGGTTTTGCTGTTGAATCGGTTGCAAAAAAATCAGGCATGTCAGTTATCGAGGGACTCACGGGACATGGAGTTGGATTTGAACTTCATGAAGACCCAAGTGTTTTTAATAGGGGGAAGAGGGGAACGGGAATGAAATTAGTATCAGGATTAGTTATTGCAATTGAACCAATGTTTTCTTTGGGGAGTGCATTAGCTACTTTAAAAAAAGATGACAGTTTTGTAACAAAAGATGGGAGCTTGAGTGCACATTTTGAACATACTGTAGCGATAACGGAGAAGGGATATGAGGTTTTGACAGCATAATTAATAATCTAACTATTTTGGAACCAGAATATTTTTCTGCTGAAAAATTTCTTTCCGCTCGTCCCACTACTGGGACTGCGCGATATTCCAAAATAGTTACATCATTATAGCTTTTTTCGAGGGATAAAAAATCCTTATAAAATAAGGATTTTTTATGTTTTTTCTATTTTTCTTTCTTTATTTTATGCGGATTATGATTGGGACACTTTTTATTTGAACACCGTTCTGGGATTGTTTTTGTTCCCTCCATCATCAGTGACGCACATTCAGGACAAATGTTTCCTGTTGGTTTTGATTTGATGATAAGTTTACACTCAGGATAATTTGAACAGCTATAAAATAAACCAAATCGTCCACGACGTTCCATTAATTCTCCCTTTTTACACTCTGTACAGATAACGCCAGTTTTCTTTTTTGCCTCCTCCTCTTCGCTTGTTTTTATAAATTTACATTTTGGATAATTGGCACACGAGATAAATTTTCCAAAACGACCTTCTCGTTCAATAAGTTTTCCCTTTCCACACTTTGGACAGATTTCTCCTGTTTCTTTTGGCCCTTCCATGATTGTCCCATCAATTTTTCTTGCGCCCATACAATCGGGGAACCGTTTACAACTCAAAAATTTTCCCGTTTTTCCAAGTTTTACAATCATTGGTCCATCACAGAGTGGGCAGATAAGATGCGCTTCTGCATCTCCCAGATTTGTTATTTTTTCTATTTTATCATTTGATTTTATGTCTTTGGTAAATGGTCCATAAAAGTCCTTTAAAATCTTTTCATAGTTTTTTACTCCATTTGCGACATCATCAAGTTCCTGCTCCATTTCTGCAGTAAATGAGTCACTTACGTATTTAGGAAAATATTGTTCAAGAAAACTACTAACGACATCTCCTGTATCTGTTGGATGGAGGGTTTTATTCACCTTTTCGACATATCCACGATCTTCAAGTGTTTTTATAATTGAGGCATAGGTTGATGGTCTTCCAATATCTCTTTTTTCTAGTTCTTTTACCAGACCTGCTTCTGTATATCGAGCTGGTGGTTCCGTCGCTTTTTCTTCTGATTCAATTGAAACAAGTGTAAGTGGTTCTCCTTCTGGTAGATGTGGGAGTTCAATTTCTTCACCACGTGCCGTGATATCAGCAGCAAGCCACCCATCAAAAATAGTACGGGCACCATTTACCGAAAAGTTAGGAATTGGATTATCTTCAATATTTGCAGAAAGTTTTGTGCGTATTATTTTTGCATCTGCCATTTGTGATGCAATAGTACGTTCCCAAATCAATCGATACAGTTTTAATTGATCTTCTGTGGTTCCCGCGCGATGTTTTCTTATGTCTGTTGGGCGGATTGCTTCGTGTGCTTCTTGCGCACTCTTGCTTTTTGTTTTGAATGCACGAGGGAATACATAGTCCTTTCCGTATTGTTTTTCAATTTCTTTTTGAATTCCTGCAAGTGCAACATTGCTGAGTGTTACACTGTCGGTGCGCATGTATGTTATATATCCGGCCTCGTATAATTTTTGTGCAATTCCCATGGTACGCGAAGGGGAGTATCCTAGTCGGGAACTTGCTGTTTGTTGTAGTGTTGAAGTTGTAAATGGTGGCTTCGGCGAACGTTTTGCTTCTGTTGTCTTTATTTGTACAACATGCCAATGTCCGTTATTTGCTAAATTAAGTATTCTGTTTGTTTCTTCTTGTGTTTTTGGTTCTTCCTCACAGGTAAGGTGAAGTGGTGTTCCGTTCTGTGTTTCAAAATCCCCATCAATTACCCAGTATGCTTCAGGAATAAATGCACGGATTTCCCGTTCCCGTTCCATAATAATGCGTAGTGCTGGAGACTGAACACGTCCGGCAGAGAGTCCATATCGGACCTTTTTCCAGATAAGACCAGAAAGATCATATCCAACAAGCCGGTCAAGTACTCTTCGTGCTTCTTGTGCTTTTCTGAGATTTTCATCGATAGATCGTGGATGTTCCACCGCCTCTTGAACTGCACCCTCGGTTATTTCATGAAACACCACGCGCTTTGGATTTTTTAATGCACATGCTTCTTTTATGTGCCACGCGATTGCTTCCCCTTCACGATCAGGGTCGGTTGCGAGAAACACCTCATCTGCCCTTTTTGCCAGTTTTTGTATTTCACTTACAATTTTTTCTTTTCCTTTTGAAATTTCGTAATGTGGGATAAACCCATGTTCTATATCAATAGCTTTTTTATTGTTTTTTGGGAGATCACGAATATGACCCACACTCGCGTGAACCTCATATTTTCCCTTTAAATATTTTTCTATTGTTTTTGCCTTTGCTGGGCTTTCAACAATTAATAATTTCATAATTTCTTTTTCAACTATATCACGAATTATTTATTCAGTGTAAATACACCACCAATATCATCAATGATTCCATCGAGTACAAGGAGTGTGAGTATTTCTTGAACCCTACTTGGTTCAAGATGAGTTATTTCTATAATTGTGTCAACTCTTAATGGTTTTGATGAAGTTTTTATTGCCTCTATAACTTTTTCAGATGTTTCGTCAGTTTTATATGTCATGGATTTATTTTTTATTTCAATCTGTAGGTCATCAAGAATATCTTTTGTATTTGAAACAAGTCGTGCCCCGTTTCTGAGAAGTGCGTGCGATCCCTCGTAATTTTTATTGTATATTGGTCCAGGAACAACAAATACCTCACGCCCCGACTCTATTGCTAACCGTGCTGTTGCAATCGAACCAGACCGAATAGGGGCTTCCACAACAATGGTTGCATAACTCACTCCTGCAACAATTCGGTTTCTTTCCAGAAATTGGTTTGGATATGGGGGAGTATTTTCTGGATATTCAGAAATAATACATCCACCAGAATCAACAATTCGTTTTGCTAGTTGCTCGTGTTGTCTTGGATATATAGAGTCCAAGCCATTTGCTAGTACGGCAATAGTTTTTCCCCGTGCATCAAGAGCACCCTCATGTGCTGCCGCATCAATTCCCAATGCAAGTCCACTTACAATTACGCACCCATAGACGCTTAATTCCCGAGCAAATGATCTTGCAATAGACAGCCCTTCTCGGGTTGCCTTTCTTGTTCCCACTATTGAAATAAAGGTGTTTGATATATCGGGCATTGTCCCCAATATAAAGAGTTTTGATGGCGGATTTTGTATCTCTTTTAATAATGGAGGATACGCATTATGGGTATGATGTATGTGCTCAATCATTATGAAAAGTGTGTTACAATCATTATAGAGCACATAGAGGAACACGCATATGGATTTTAGGAAAAAATTTACACTTGAACTTGGTATTACACTCTTGTTGATTTTCGGACTTGCCGGAGGAATTTTCTTTTTTGCTTCGCGACTGAGTGCAAGCGCAGAAGAAATGACTCGGGTTCGTGCGGAACTTGCACTTCGTTCAAAGTCGTTGAATGCGGTAGCGGCATTGCGATCTGAATATGACATGAAGGTCAAGGATCGATTAAAGGTTCTTGTTACTTCAGTTCCCGTAAAAGATCAATTGATTAATTTAACAAAAGATTTTCAACTTATCTCTTCAAAATCTGGATTGCAAACTACATTTACTTTTGTAGGAGAGACTCCCGCAAACGATCTTGATCTTGGAAAGGTTACATTCAAACTTTCTACCGAAGGAGAATTTTCTGAATTAATACAGTTTATTTCCACATTACAAAATTTCTATTATCTTTCCTCATTTGATTCGTATTCATTATTACGTGGGAAGGAAAGTTCTGTTTTAGGAACTCGTGGGTCGGTATATTTTCGTAATCAGATATATGGAGAATTATCAAAATAATTTTTTATGAAACCTTTATCATTACAATCAATGTCCAATTCGTTTGTTAGGCAGACAATATTTTCTGCACTCGCAATCTTCTTAATTGTTGTATTGGGTTTTATTGTTGTCTATTCCACTACATTTATTTTAAAAAAATCTGAGAGCGCTCTAGAAATTTCAGTAGAAGCGGCACCACAGCAGAGATTTGATGTTCAGGGATATGAGAAGTTGCAGATTGTAAAACAAAAGAAAACAAACTAAAAAACACCCCAAGAAGGTGTTTTTGTGGACCCGACCGGCAATTGAACAAAATTTTGCAGACAAAATTTTCTGACACCTTGCGGTTTCAGTACTTCCACTACGGGAAAACTCCCGTTTTCCCGACCCCTTTCCCAGTTCAAATCCTTGTTGTTTAAAAAATCAAACCCCAACATTTTTGTTGGGGTTTGATATTTGGTGGTGTGTCATTAACAAAGTCCGAACCTATTACGAACAGAATCCTGATGCCGACTAATCGCACGCTCCGCGTGCGTGGTGGCTCGGAACTACCTCGT
>JAGVBB010000002.1 GCA_020059915.1 Minisyncoccota bacterium | reverse complement strand
CTTTTGGATTCGGGAATTTTTGGCGGGAATGCGTTTGTGTCGCGCCTACGGCGCGACCCCATTTCGGCTTCCAATTCCGATTTTCAATTTTGGCGGAAGGTGGAGGATTCGAACCTCCGATGCCTTTCGGCATACCGCATTTCAAGTGCGGCGCATTCGACCACTCTGCCAACCTTCCTCAAATACTAATGTATCAGAGGTTTTTATTTTGTACAATATACTAATGGAAACTACCTCTCTTTATATAAGCCTTTTCTTTCTTGTTATTTCACTCTCAATAATCGCTATTGTTATCCATTCACTTTGGCGCCTGTTGTTTAAAAAAGAACACGCTCCATTTATTCCAATCCCTCAACAGGCGATTCCTTATTTATTGGAACATGCAACAATCGCTCAACATGACACGGTATATGATCTCGGTTGTGGAGACGCAAGGATTCTATGCGCGCTTGCAAAGAAAAATCCACAAGCAACATTTATAGGAATTGAAAAGGCGTTATTTCCCTTTTTTGTTGCAAAGATTCGATCAATACCGTTTCCCAACATAACCATACAAAGAAAGAATTTTTTCAAAGTACCATTGAACAATGCAACGGTGGTTATTACCTATCTCTTTCCCAGTGTTATGGACCTCCTACTTCCAAAGCTTGAAACAGAGCTCCACAATACAAAATTGTTCTCTTTTGACTTCCCTTTTTCAAAAAAAGAACATGAAACAATATATGTTTTAAAAGAACGAAGTGGAAAGCTTGGATCAAAAATATTTGTATATAGATTTGAATAAAAAGTTACTTTAGCGTATCATCAAACATAGATTATGAATCCCGTTAGAAGTTACAATTGCACTTTTATACGTGAATCATATATAACAATATAAGTCGAAACATAATTAATAAATTATGTAGATTATTTACAGCAATCTACTTCTAACGGGATGAATAAGAAAAATAAACTTGCAAAGAAAAAACACGCAAAGAAGGCAGGAAAAAAGATGAACCTTCGAGCACGATAATAAAACACCCCGATCGGGGTATTTTATTTATATTTTTTGCAAATTAATTCAATTTCTTTTTGGATATATTCTCCTCGCCATTTGTCTTTTTTTGGTAATCGCTTTATGAGCAAAGAAACTAATGGCAATAAATGACTCTCGGTTTCTTCAATTTGTTCTTGTTGCTTCTTTTTTGTGCAATACTTTAACGTTCGAAGATTATGCAATCTGTCACAGAGCTTTACTAAAATCGTCTTGTTGTCTCCATATGTAGACAATCTTTTCAAATAACCAGTCTTGGGTTTTTTGGTAAGAAGCTTGAGCCCAATAACAACCTCCTTTCCAAAATTTAATTCAATTCTGTACGGAGAAAGAATGTGTGAGTCCTCAAGTACATCGTGCAACAACGCCATAATAATTGTTTGCGAATCGTTTATTTGTAACTCTTCAATCAAGATGTGAGCAACCGATTTGGGATGTTCAAAATATCTTGTACCGTCATCACGTTCTTGACCACGATGCCCATATTTAGCAAGAATGTATGCCGTCTCGATTGCTTCAAGTTCCTTGGGCGACATAATTGGCTCAAGTTTGTTCATAAACTCGCGACGACCAAGATCAATATATTCTTTCATTTTTGACATTGCTTTTAGTATAAAGGAGAAATATTAATCAATCACCTCTCTGCGCAATCGCTCTGGAATTTTTACTAATATCTCATAAGGAATTGTTCCACATCGCACGGCCATAGAGACAACAGAGTTTTTATCTCCTATCTTGTTACTTATCACGCAAACCTCTTCTTCTTCACGCACATGTTCTACGCGCGAAACATCAACACTCACCATATTCATGCTCACGCGACCTATAATCGGACATGCTGTTCCACGAATAGAAACAAAACCATTATTAGAAAGTCTGCGATCAATGCCCTCATAATACCCAACAGGAACAATCGCGATTGTCATGTTCTCCTCCGCAGAAAAAGTTGCATTATATCCCACAAAATCACCTCGCTTTATTGGTTTTATCCCTACCACAACCGCATACACACTCAACGCGGGAACAAGTCCAAGAGCTCTTCCGGGGAATGGATCAATACCATAAAGCCCAATTCCCAGGCGAACCACATTTGAATCAAATTGTTCAATATATTGTGTGCCTGCAGTTGCACTTATATGAAAGTACTTAATATGAGAAAAATGGTTTTTTAGTTCCCGAACTATATTAATCCAAACATTTTTTTGTCGTTCTACATGAAGTGAGTTTTCCACATCTGCATCTGCAAGGTGCGAACATATCCCCTCAATACAGAAGTTCTTGTTTGCTTTTATAAGAGAAACTATATATTCAAGATCTTCATAGCGAATTCCTTGGCGATTCATACCAGTATCACACTTTATGTGAAACATCTGTTTTACTTTTAACGATTCAGAAATTTCACGAATTTGATGGGGTGTCGAGAGAGTAAAAACTATACCCGGATCGGTATTAGTCAAAATATTTTTTAAAAAAGAATATCCAATCACCAGTATTTGCGTTTTTATACCTTCATTACGAAGCATGAGCGCCTCATAATATGAATCAACTACAAAAAAGGGGGTATTTTTTGAATCCAAGATTTTTCCTATGTGTATCAGTCCATGGCCATATGCATTACTCTTCAAGACAGGAGCTACCTGTTTTCCATTACATACATTACAAAATGTTTCGTAATTATGAAGAATTGCAGACTTACTTACACGTACCCGTACAAGCGATTCATAATCAAATCGAGATTTTCGAAATATACGAATATATTTTCGTATTAATTTAAACATATACTTATTTTTCGCCCACATCACCTTTTTCCTTAAATTCATGATATTCTAAATCAAGTTGGAAATTATTTTTAAAATACTCTTTTGTCCCCTCAATTGTTGTAAACCCAAATTCATTTCTCCCACTAAATAGCTCAAAATAAGCGTCTCTGTATTTTTCTAATTTAAATGGAATTTTTTTTATATCAACATCACCAGATTGTTTAATCTCAATCCATCCGTTCTTTGAATATATTTTCTCTCCACTCTCTTCATTGGCACCTTTTTTTATTTCATTCTCACTTAAAAATATCTGGAGATCTCCCTCGCTCGGCAAAACGCCTTTATTGAAGAGAATAGGAAGATTTTTCTGCTTTTTCTCATCAAGTTCAAATGCGCTAAAAACATCTGGATGCGAATGTGCATAAAAAAATCCTTTGTTTTTTTTTCCAACTCCATGAGTGCGCGCTCCAACAGAAAAGAAAAAAACCAAATCACTAACTTTCTCAGTCGCTAATTCATATTGATTTTTTTCTTTCACAAATTTTTCAAAAATTGTGTCTACTAATAATTCCTCCTTTATTTCAACAAAAAAACCCACTTGTTCTTTTGTGTGATTCGGAACATTTGGCAATAAATCTAAAATATCTTCTGCACTTTTTCCCCCCAATGGACTTTCTAGGCTTGAAAGGGGAATATTTTGTTTCCATGAATCAAACTCTTTTTTTTCTTCCTCTGAAAACTTTCCCAATCCAGATTTTTCAATAAGATTCTTTACTTGAAGATCTTTTTCAATATTTGGAGGAAACATCGGAAATTGGTCAAACTTGTGTTTCATAATTAAATGATAGAAAAAATAGTAAATTTAACCAAGTGCATAGTCGCGAAGACGCTCTGATTTTCTTTGTGGCGTCGCACTTGTATGCGACATCCTACAAAAACATAGTCGCGAAGACACTCCTTGTTTTTGTGGACCTACGGGGAGTCGAACCCCGACTTCCTCCATGCCATGGAGGCGTTCTACCGCTATACTATAGGCCCAATGTTAAAACAAAATCCCAGATCTACTGGAATTTTTGTGGGCGATACAGGACTCGAACCTGTGACCTTTACAATGTCAATGTAACGCTCTAACCAGCTGAGCTAATCGCCCTTATATTATTTTTCTTTCTTTTCTGTTTTTAGTTTTTTTACCGCCTCAGTAAGGGAAACATCAGGAAACTTTGCGGTTGCCTCAAGCATATCTGCGAGTTTCACATATCCATCATTGAGGGGAAGTTCTTTTGTTTTCATAAACCAATGTTTCTTTTCTCCCCCATCAGCACACTCCAGTTCAAGCGCAATCATGTCTGGTGTTTCATCGGTTTCTAATTCCCGCCCAAGATCCGCCTCCGTCTTTTCAAGCCGTTTATAGACTTCCTTCTTGTCATCCTTATTTAGTTTGTCCCGATCAAAGGTGAATCGATCAAACATATTCACATAATACCCTAGGTATAAAAAAATACAAATCTTTACTCTCTCATGAGATTAATCTATAAATAGACAGAAGCCCTTGTAGTTCAACGGATAGAACAGTGCCGTCCTAAGGCGAAGATGGGAGTTCGATTCTCTCCGAGGGCACACAGGAGGGGTGGCTGAGTGGTCGAAGGCACACGACTCGAAATCGTGCAGGGGTGAAAACCCCTCGAGGGTTCAAATCCCTCCCCCTCCGCCAAAATTGAAAATCGGAATTGGAAGCCGAAATGGGGTCGCGCCGCAGGCGCGACACAAACGCATTCCCGCAAAAAATCCTGATGCATTCGACTAATGCACCTCGTGCTCCCTTCGGTCGCTAGCCAAACCAAAAAAATTTCCTTACCTTTCCTTTTTCTTCGGCGGGGGCGTGGGGGGAGCCGGACAAATATGGAAAGGAAATTTTTTGGTTTTACTTCCGCCGCTTCATAAATACATTATATGGCAATTTGGAATAATACACAATGGAATATTATGATATACACATATGCCAAGAGCAATTTATCAAGATGATCACAAAAAAATTGTTGAACGCTTAAAACAAGCGCGTATTGAGGTTGGTCTTGGGCAGGTTGAAGTTGCTGAAAAACTCGGCAGAACTCAGTCGTATGTATCAAAGATTGAATCGGGACAAAGACGATTTGATGTTCTACAACTGAAAGAATTTGCAAAACTTTATAAAAAGTCTTTAGACTTTTTTGTTAAATAATTATGACCAAAAAACTTGATCTAAAGAAAATACTTGAAGAAGAAATCGCTCTTATCGGACTAGGGTGGGATATTAAAGGTGTCATTGATTCTCAAAATCGTATTTATACGATCAATAGTGACACTAAACTTATTTCTAAAGTATTTGAGCTTGTAACAACACCGATTATTTTAGATATTGGAGAGAAGTACAAAATCAAAGTTATACAATCTGATCGACAAACTGTTTATCCAGACCTTACCCTAGTTTTGCCAACGGGAGAAAAAATCGCCCTTGATATTAAAAGTACTTACAGAAAAACTAAGGATCGTGTCGCTGGATTTACTCTCGGATCGTACACTGGATATTTGAGAAACCCAACAAAGAACATTATGTTCCCTTATCACGAATATTCAGAACATTTAGTTCTTGGTTTTATTTATACAAGAGAGGAAGACAAAGACGGAGAAATTGTTCCCCTAACAAAAATCGATGAAATAAAACCAGTTATTAAAGATATTGAAATAATTGTTCAGGAAAAATATAAACTTTCCGCTGATAGGCCAGGAAGTGGCAACACCGCAAATATTGGTTCATCTTCTGATATTGAGATATTACGAAACGGAACTGGCGTGTTTGCAAAACACGGAGAAAAAGTCTTTGAGGACTATTGGAGAAACTTCTTGCAACTAAAAATTGCCAAGGATATGGGGAAAGAACAGCCATATCATAACATCACGGAATATTTCGAATGGAAGAAAAAGTAGTGCTTATTTTGCGACAATAAGTATTTCTTTTGATTCACCATTTTTACTCAAAGCGTATTTATAATCGCTTCTAAAAACTTCCTTTACGTCCTTTTTGTATTTTTTGAGAATTTTTATCAATTCTTCTGGAGTGGGTATGCCATCAGATCTATAGGAAACGACTAATATCGAATCTTTATATTTTCTAAAAAGATCATCAAAAGCTTGTGCAATTCTTTTTTTATCTGCCCAAATTGATTTTTCGGACTTAAATTTCCGATGCTTACTTTTATAATCAACTTTACTGTACCAATTCGTATAGTCACTTATACCCTCAAGAAAATGGTAAAAATCTAAGTAATCAACGGCAGAACCCTTGCTTGAAATATAAGGAGTGTCTATGTATACAAGATCGGCTTTCGTATCCAAAAACATTGCATCATAGTTCAGTGCCTTATTTTTTTGGTTATTGTCAAAGACAGCTTCGTTTGCTTCTTTTACAAAATTTATAAAATGCTCCTCGAATGGCTTATCCCATGTGATTTTATTTCCAAAACTTCTCTCAACATTTGCAAAACGAACATAAAGATTCTTTCTGTGAAATAAATTGTATGGTCGTTTGATAATGCAAGACTGGAACAAAGCATAATAAGCAAGTGCTTGCTTGTACTTGTTTTTCATCTGCCTAATGTTTGTTGAAACAATATCTAGCCATTTATTTTCTTGATCGGTAAAGTATGTATCTTCAAATGTTTTCTGAATAAAATCAGGATAATCAATATTACTGTGTACTGATAAGATGAAATCTATATCATTTTCATCCAGTGTTTCTTTTGAATTTTCAATAAGAGCAAGTCCTGCTAAATAATTACTTTTCAAAAAGTCGTTATAAAAAACCTGCTTACCCTTACTTTTGAGCATATAACCAACGGAACCCGTTCCTCCAAACAAGTCTACCGCTGAATCAAACTTTATATCCTTGATATGCTCCCAAATTTGATTTAGAAGTTTTGTTTTGCTTCCTTGAAATCGTGTCGATGGAAATTTTGGGGGCTTCTCAAGCTCAAAAAGTGTATTTGGTTCTCCAAACGAGAGACTTTTTCGTGGTAGCGGGTTTTTAATTAGTGGAGTTGGTTTGATTCTTTCGGCAGTTTTTACGGTCATCAAAACTTTTCCTTGAATCGTTAGCTCATCAGGTTCTACAAAGATCGGGTTCATTGTTGAGTTTGCTGGTTGCAGTCTTATTTTATCTTTTTCTCTAAAGAACTTTTTCAAAGTTACCTCTTCGTTATTTATGAGGGCTACAACCTTATCTCCATTATTTGGACTATGTTGATTTAAAATGATGACAATGTCACCATCGTCAATCCCTTCTTCGATCATACTTTGCCCTTGTACACGAAGAGCATAAACATCATTTGACCTGAATCCTGAAATTGCAGATTGCGCGATTGCAATAGTCTCTTGCCGATCTTCTATTGCTTCAATCGGGCTACCCGCAGCAATTGCTCCCAATATTGGAACCTGGATCATTTTTTGTTCTATATCAAGATTTATAGCCCTTGCTTTATTCTCTTGCTTCCTTAAAAGACCAGCGTCTTCTAGTTTTTTAATGTGATAGTGAGCGGTAGAAACAGAAGCAAACCTAAAGTGATTCTTTATCTCCTCTAAAGAGGGGGCAAATTTATTTTTGGAGGTATATTTTCGGACGAAGTCGAAGACTTCTTGTTGCTTTATTTTTGCCATAGTAGTATTATAGAAAAGATTTAGAAAATACACAAATCTAAATATTCACAACTTTCTATGATTACGGAACAACAACTCCAAAATTGGGCAAGACCTCTAACCGACACTGAAAATGCCAAGTGTGTTGCAACTGTTGCCTCAATAAGAAAAATCCTTGAAGACCATTTTGGCTCAAAAGTGGAGGTATTTTTGCAGGGGTCATATAAAAACAAAACAAATGTTAGGCAAGATAGTGATGTTGATATTGTGGTTTGCTATAAAGACGCGTTCTTTCCAGAAATTTCTAACCTCACTCCTCAAGATAAGGCGCTCCATAAAAGTATCTACAGTGATAGCTCTTATACATTTGTTCAATTCAAAAATGAGGTTGAGAATTTGCTCAAGAGCAAATTTCCAGGATATGTTGAAAGAAAAAATAAGTGCATAAGGATAAACGCTAATACCTATCGCGTAAACACCGATGTAATCCCATGTTTCGTTTTTAAAAGATTCAGAACTGCCACAACGGTTGAGGCCGAAGGTATAAAATTACTTTCTGATTCTGGCGATGATGTAAGGAGTTTTCCGAAACAACACCACGAAAACGGTGTGCAAAAGCATAGCGACACAAATGAGGTGTATAAAAAGGTCGTTCGTATGATTAAAAATTGCCGAAATCACATGATTGATTCTGGTCAGCTTGCCACAGATGCCATGCCTTCATTCTTTGTTGAGTGTCTGGTGTGGAATATTCCCCATCATCATTTCAATAAAAATAACCATAAAGACGCTGTAAATGCGGTTATTGTAGAAATTTGGAATGATATGGGTAATACCGCAAAGGCAAATGAATATGCTGAGGTTAGCGATCTAATGTGGTTATTTAAGGGACAAACCAAAAGAACCCACGATCAAGCGAAAGATTTTGTTGCAAAAGTTTATGCGTTGATTAACTAAAATATGAAAATGAATGATCAACAAAAACTTGATATTTTGATACAGGCGCTCCAAGAGCGCAACGCTTCTGTGCATACTATTCGTGAGAGAGTGCAAACTGTATCTCTTTGGATACTCGGGCTACTTCTTGCTTCGTCTGGATATATTTTTCAATCAAATATATGTTTTGATAAAATCCAAAAAATTGCATTAGCAATTTTTGTTCTGATTGTTTGGCTTGTCATAAGGAAATATTATTTTGCCGATTTAGAGAAAGGGTTTAACAATCAAAGAAAAATACTGGCAAAAATTGAAAACGCATTGGGATTTTACGAAGAGGCGTTTTTTAATGAAGAAAAAGAATCTATTTATCCGAAAGAATGGAAAAAATCTGGACAAAAGGGTTCTGAAGGAAAATTCTTTGAAAATTCCTACAATCTACTTGCTGTAGGGTTTGGTATTCTCGTATTTACTATTCTATTGTTTTCATAATCGGGAGCCACTCGTGTTAGCGAGTGGTTTTCTGTGTGCGCACGGGAGGGTGGGGCAAGCACATACAGATTTGTTTGCGTTTCGGCACAATCCGTTATCTGTCAATAAATTTGTATATATTCCTAGAAAATGCTATTTTTTGAGAATGAAACCAATTAAAGCTCTTATTCCAATAATTGGAATTGTTGTTCTTGGAGTTGGATATTTTATATACACAAACAACTCAATAGACAAACAAGATGCTATAACAGATAACCAGCCAATAAATACAGAAGCAAGCTCTACACTAAAAACCTATAAAAGTGAGAATCTAGGAGTTGAATTTCAGTATTCAGACCCACTTGTTGTAAGTGAAAAGAACGGCACGATTTTTGCAGGCGAACAGCGATATAATCCAAAATATGCGGAGGGTGGAAGTGGACTTTTTATAAAACCATTTTCTGGAGACATTGAAGCTTTTATACAAGAATACAATAAGGAAGACCTCCCATATGAGAAGATAACAGGACGAGAAAAAATCTTTGATAACGGACAAATTACTAAAGAACATTTAACTGCATCGACTGGTTTGGGAATTGATATTGACTTCATCTTTGTCACACGAAAAAACGGAAACTATGTTATTGACTACAACAGGATAAACCCAGAACACCTAGAGGTGGTTAATACGATAAAAGACATTGAATAGCTATTGAGTCCCAAAAAGAACAGAAACACACGATGCGCAATTGTGTGTTTTTTGTCTCATGTCTCATTTTGACCCCGATGCGAGCCTCTGAAATTTCGGCATGTAAAAAACCCAAGAAACCCTTATACTGATTGAAACTGGTGGGCACTTAACGCGAGCACACCGCACATACTTTTTCAAAATTGACAATTAGTAGTCCTAGTTTTTTTCATTTCTCACAATCTCTCCATCAAATAAAGTAACTACTCGGTCAGTATATTGAACATATTCTGGTTCATGAGTAACCATAATAATTGTTTGACCATCTGCGTGAAGTTCTTTGAATGTTTTAAGAATTGATAACGATGTATCGTTATCTAAGTTTGCAGTTGGTTCGTCTGCAAATAATATTTTTGGCCTATGTCCCATTGCTCGCGCAATAGAAACCCTTTGTTGCTCACCACCAGAAAGCTGGTTGGGAAGATTATTGTACTTATCACTTAATTCAACGCGGTCCAAAACTTTTGCGGATATTTTTTTTGCGTCAAACTTATTTATTCCTTGTTCCAAAAGTGGAATCATAACATTTTCTATGGCATTAAGCTCAGGAATAAGTGCATAATCTTGAAATACATATCCCAACTCGAATAATCTAAAAATTGTTCTTTCTTTATCACTCAACATATCCGCACTCTTCCCCCCAATTTCAATAGAACCAGAGGTTGGCCTATCGAGTAAACTTAATTGATACATCAACGTACTCTTTCCCGATCCGGAACGACCGATAATGGAAATAAATTCCCCATCCTTCACAAAAAAATCAACTCCCTTCAAGACAGTAATTTCCGAACTTCCACTTTTGAATTTTTTTACTATTTTTTTTGCTTCTATCATAGTTATCGGTTTAATATCGCATCAAGTGTATTTTGTCTTGTTATAATTTTTACAGGAATATATCCCGCAATAAGCGTTGCTAAAAAAAGCACCGCAATCCGTATAAGTGTCCCACTGGCAGTCGCAACGAGTATGCCATCACTAAATGGAAAATTTATTGGATTTGCATCAAAATATGGCTTTAAAATTCCAAACACAATAACTAATCCTATTATTGTTCCTGCGGTCGCATAAAAAAATGCTTGGAATATATATGCCCATTCTATAGTAACTGGTCGAATTCCTATCCCCTTTAAAATTCCTATAAATTTTCTTCTTGTTACCGCATTAATAAAAATAACAATGAAGATGGTTATTGCGGCGACAATCAGTCCAATAGAACTAATAGCCGTGCCAAGCATCGAAAATGTATTCCTAAGATCTTGTATAAACTTTGGCTCTGCCTCGTTCCCCGCTTTTATAGACGAATAGTCATCAAAATGATTTGCGAGAAGCGCTTGTTTCACAACAAAGGGGGAAACACCTTGTTTTGTAACAATAGAAATTTCACCAAGATTGTAATCATCTCTCCCCACCAAACCACGAAATTGGGAATCAACAAAGAATATTCTTCTGTCGATTTCATCAACCTTACTTTTCGTAATTCCCTTAACAAAAACCTCACGAACATTTCCATTTACCGTTATACGAATTTTGTCACCAACATTTATATTAGAAAGCGCAGGAAATGTAGTGGAGTCATAGTCCAAATATTTTTTTAATAACATCCCCCCCACAAGTACTCGGTCATAATCATTTCTATTTAAGTATTCCCCCTCAATAACCAAACGAGACAATCCAGAAACCGCATCTTCATCAATCGGGTCTATGCCCACAAAGGTAGTGCTCACCTCATTTCCTTTATCGTTTGAATTTTTCTTTGCTTTTTTATATTCTGCTTCGACGTTTCCAGAACTTATATATCGCCCAGAAACCGCAGACACACCAGGAATACTTCTGATGGTTTTCATAATTATAGAACTGCGTTCAATATAATTTTTTTCTTTTAACGGCGTTATAAACACATCGCCTATATAGTGTTTTTGAACCGCTTGTGTTGCGCCCTCAATTAATCCAACAAGAATACCACTTACTACAACAAGGTTGAGAAATGTAAGAACCATAACGCACACCACAAGCACATTAGTCCAGATACTTGCCCGCTTGATTTGTCTTGTTGCTAAAAAAAATCCTACTTTTGCGGCAGAACCAAGTTTCCCCATTTGATGTCTTCTCCAAAACATTTACTCCAGTATATATAAAGAACCTGTATTTGGGAACTATATCTCTTCTGGACAATCAGAAAATACCCCATCAACTCCCATTTCCTTCATTTTTTTTGCCTGCTCTGGAGTATCAACGGTATAGACAAAAACTTTTAGATTATTCTTGTGTGCTTTATTAACAAAATGTTTAGTTACTCGATGAACATTAGGATTAACAGAATATGCATTTATTTTTTTTGCAAAATGAATCGCTCCAAACATATTTACAGTCAATAAATATCCAACCGGTGTCTCTCTATCTAGTTTTCTAAAAGCACGAAGTTCTCTCCTTGAAAATGAGGAAATAAAAAAATCCCCAAGTTTCCATCCCGCCGAATAATATGCAGCAAGTGTATATGCAAGTACGTGTCCGGTTCCCCTTCCTTTTAATTCAATATTGATTCTTGCTTTGTTGTGAACCAGCTCAATAACTTCTTGTAACCTCGGAACATGCTCACCAACTCCATCATCAAGAGCAAGAAGTTCTTGATATGTTTTATTGTGTATCTTCCCCCTTCCATTTGTTGTTCTATCCACCGTTTCATCGTGCATTACTACTAATTCTCCCGTTTTGCATATATGAACATCACACTCTATAAATGTAGACCCTAACGAGAGGGCGCGTCGAAACGACCGAAGTGTATTTTCTGGTTCTTTTTTTGATGCGCCACGGTGGGCAATTTTTAAAAACATAAATACTAATAGAAAATTTTGTTTTTATAACTAAAAAACAGTAATATGCTTATATTATACAATGAAATATTCAATTATCATTCCCGTCTTAAATGAAGAATATTACATCCGTAGATCAGTGCATTCTGTTGCTGTTCAAGATTTTTTGAGAGAGGAATTTGAAATTATTGTTGTTGACAATGGATCTACAGATAAATCAATCGACATAGCAAAACAGACAGGTGCAGATATTGTCGTCTACGAAGAAAAACGAGGAACGAATTCTGCAAGAAATAAAGGAATAACGGTTAGTAGTGGCGAAATACTCATTTTTATTGATGCAGATACAGAACCAGATGCGCACTGGCTTTCTCGTATAGATAACATATTGCGCGACACCACAATAGGCGCAATATCCGGACCTTATGAATATGGATTTAGAGGAATAAAAAAAATAATTTCTTTTTTTGTTTATGAAATTGGATTTGAAATTATTGGACCAATAATAAGTTTTTTACTGAGAAAGCCGGTTTCTGCGTTTATGGGGGGAAACTTTGCGGTTCGGAGAAAAGCAATAGAAAAAATAAAAAAATTTCCAGAAATTCCTTTTTGGGGAGATGATACGGCAATTAGTATGATGCTTATGGCGGTCGGAGAAAAAGTAGTATTCACAAGAAAGATAAAAATAAAAAGTTCTGATAGAAGATTTAGGTCTGAAGGATTTATTATTCTCTCGTTAAAATATTTTTATCATTTTTTTAGAATGTATTTCACGTTCAACGTTTGATACAATAAAGTAAAGAAGACATGTGGAAAGAAAAAAATCAAACGACAAGAACAATAAAGAAGGTAATGCCTTCAGTGGTTTCTATTGTTTTGAAAAAACCAAAAGAACTTGTTGAAAAGGAACTGAAAGAAGAACAGAAATCAATACGCCAAAAAACGCATATAGAAATTCCTGAGGAGAAAATAGATGAACGGGGGCTTGTTGAGATTGGTGGTGGCAGTGGTTTTATCATTGATGGATCGGGTATCATACTCACCAATCGCCACGTTATCGAAGAATCAGACGTGCTTTATGTTGTTACTACACATGACAACCAAACGTATGATGCGGAATTACTTGCGAAAGATCCCGTTGATGATATAGCAATTTTAAGAATACACCCAGCAAGGAAACTCCCTTCTATAAAACTGGGAGATTCTTCACATGTAGAGCTCGGACAAACCGTTCTTGCGTTTGGAAATGCACTAGGTCTTTTTAAAGATACCGTCTCTTCTGGAATCGTCTCTGGGCTTTCTCGCGCAGTATCAGCACGAGAAAATGAAAATTCCCCCGTTCAAGAAATGCGAGGACTTATACAGACCGATGCCGCAATAAATCCAGGAAATTCTGGAGGTCCACTGGTTAATATTTATGGAAGAGTTGTTGGTATAAATGCAGCAGTTGTTGCAGAAGCGGAAAATATCAGTTTTGCCATTCCAATAAATGTTGCTAAAAGAGATTTAAAGGATTTAAAAAAATACGGAAAAATACGAAGACCATTGTTTGGAGTAAGATACCTGATTCTTAACAAAACAATAAAAGAAAAAATGAAAATGCCAACTGACTATGGCGCGCTTATAACAAAAGAACATATCATAGACATAGCAATTGCTCCCGGTAGTCCCGCGGACAAAGCAGGACTAAGAGAAAATGATATATTACTTACTTGGAATGGGGTCCCAATAACAGAAACTCAAGGAATTCAAGATTTCCTAGAAAATCATGGCATTGGAGACAGGGTTACTCTTACAGTCCTCCGTAATGACATAGAGATTGAAAAGCAGGTCACACTAGAAGAAAGAAAATAAAAAAATCCCGCCAGCCCATGGACTAGCGGGATTTTTTAATATACATACTCATCAACAACCAGCCCCTGTTTGTCAAAAAGAATTAAACGATCATGTTTGGGATCAAACTGCATTGCCCCACCCAACCAAACTCTCCATTCTCGAGAAAGAAAGTCGGTCTTTGTCCGATTTGTGTCATAACAACTTCCATAAGTATATTGGTCAGCAATTCTTCGACACTCAATATCATTTGGCCCAGTAAATCTGTTTAAATCACTTGGAGAAGGAAGTTTGCATAATGGAAGTGATCGTAAAAAGTCCTGACAAGCACCAGTAAACGTTATAATTTTTTTATCTTGTGCAATTGACGGACAGTCCTCCGGAAGAGAGGGTGAGAATTTGTATGACTGATTAAGAAATCCGGTACATTTATTAAGGCGGAAATTTTTTCCATTGGCACTCTTCCAAGAATATACTCTAACGTATTCACTGGGACGCAAAATTATATTTCCTTCTGGATTTGATCCATATGGAGAAAATTCAGAAACGGCGCGAGGTATTTCAATTGATCCACCAAGATTGGCACGAATTGTCCAACCAGTTATATCTGCTGGATTTTTTAAATTATCGGTAGCAATAGTAAGCTCAGAAGAATAGTCCCCAAAATAATCTGGAGGATTAACACCATTAATGCGGATCTGTTTATAAAATGGAGAAAGCTGTGATTCAACATATCCCAATGGTGGTTCCACCTTTGGTTTTTCTTCTTCTTTTTTTGCTTGAACATCTTTATTTTCACTTGTTGGGCCGACTGAAACCGGTTTTTGCCCAACGTCAGTTCCCGATACATCAAGAAATCCTGGTTGGAAAAATGAAGCAATCCCACCAGGTTTTGATTTGCCTGAAAATATTTGGGATGCACCAAAGAGTACTAATCCGAGGACAAAGACAATAATAAGGATATTCTTCATATATAGTTATATTACAAAATTTATGAGACGGTTGGAAACAAATATTACTTTCTTTATTTCCTGTCCTTCGATAATTCGAGAAACGTTTTCTTGTTTTAAAGCCAGTTCTTTTGCGTCCTTTTCAGAGATGCCGGTATTTGTTTCTATAGTTGCCCGAGTCTTTCCATTCACCTGAATAACAAGGGTAAATGTATCATCGATTATTTTCTTTTGGTCATATTCTGGCCATGATGAAATATGTAACGATTTTTCATTTCCTAGTTCACTCCATAATTCTTCTGTTATATGTGGAGCAAACGGTGCTAAAACTTTCAAATATTTTTCCCATGCGGTTCGAGAAATTGCCTCTGCGGAATAACACTCATTCGCACAAATCATCATAGTACTGATTGCGGTATTAAATGCCATCTTTTCAATATCTTCTCCAACTTTTTTTACTGTTTTTTCTATTATCTGTTCAACTTTTTTATCACACTCCGAGCCAAACTTTTTTTCGTGTGCAATAGACCATACACGATTTAAAAATCGCCATGTACCCTCAATACTTTTTGAATCCCAAGAAATTGATTGATTAAATGGGCCCATAAACATCTCATATAAACGAAGTGTGTCTGCTCCATATGCTTTTATCACATCGTCTGGGTTGATAACATTTCCCCGTGATTTAGACATCTTTACTCCTCCCTCTCCCAAAACCATCCCATGCGCTGTTCGTTTTGTATAGGGTTCTAACGTCGGAACGACGCCTATGTCAAAAAGAAACTGATTCCAAAATCTTGAATATAAAAGGTGAAGTGTAACGTGTTCCATACCCCCGTTGTACCAATCAACCTGCATCCAGTATTGTAGTTTTTTTGGATCTGCAAATATATCTTTATTTTTTGGATCAATATATCTCAAAAAATACCAAGACGATCCAGCCCAATTCGGCATCACGTCCGTCTCACGACGCGCCGCACCACCACACGCTGGGCATGTTGTATGCACCCAAGATTCAACAGATGCAAGCGGTGATTCGCCATCATCACGTGGTTTGAAATCTTTTATATTAGGAAGTTCAATAGGAAGATCTTTCTCGGGAACAGCAACATATCCACATCGTTCACATTTCACTACCGGTATTGGTTCACCCCAATATCGTTGACGAGAAAATACCCAATCACGAAGGTGGTATTGAACTTTTTTTACTCCATGTACGCGTTTGATAATTTCTTCTTTTGCTTTTTCAATATCCATTCCATCACATGGGCCAGAATTTATTAACGTCCCAGTCCCAATATAAGCGCCTGTAAGTTGTTCTCTTATTTTTCCATCTGAAATTACAACGATAACTGGCAATGAAAATTTCTTTGCAAATTCAAAATCCCTTTCGTCGTGTGCGGGCACCGCCATGATTGCTCCTGTCCCATATCCAGAAAGCACATAGTCAGCAACAAATATTTGAATCTCAGTGTCATTTACAGGATTTATTGCTTTTATACCTTTTATTTCAACTCCTGTTTTTTCTTTATTTTCAATTCTTTCTTCTTCTGTTTTCTTTTTTGCTTTCAGAATATACGACTCAATTTCCTCTATATTAGAAATTCTATTTTTTAATTCAGAGATAATCTTATGTTCTGGGGAAACAACCATATATGTTGCACCATACAATGTGTCAGGCCTGGTGGTAAAAACTTTTAAAATAGAGTCGGTTCCAGATACTCGAAAATCAATCTCTGCACCCTCAGAACGGCCAATCCAATTTTCCTGTTGTCTTTTAATTTCTGGAAGGTAGTCAATTGATTCCAATCCTTCTAACAGCTTGTCAGCATAGGCGGTAATCTTAAGCATCCACTGCTCTTTTTCTTTTTCCTCAACACCAGAACCACACCGCTCACAAGAACCAGAAACTACCTCCTCATTTGCAAGGCCAATCTTACAGCTTGGACACCAATTAATTTTAGTGATCGTCTTGTATGCAAGGTTATGTTTAAAAAATTGCAAAAATATCCACTGTGTCCACTTATAATATTCTGGATCTGTTGTATTAATTTCTCTCTCCCAATCAAAAGAAAAACCCATCGCCTTCAATTGCCTGCGAAACGTATCAGTGTTGTCTTTAGTAACTTTAACTGGATGGATGCCTGTTTTGACTGCATAGTTTTCTGTGGGAAGACCAAAAGCATCCCATCCAATAGGATACAGGACATTATATCCCTCCATTCTCCTTTTTCTCGAAAGTACATCAAGTGCTGTATAACTACGAACATGGCCCACATGTAGACCCTGTCCCGATGGATATGGAAATTCAACAAGCGAATACCATTTCTTTTTTGTACTAAAATCCTCAGCTTTATAAAGTTTCTTTTCTCCCCACTCTTTTTGCCATTTTTTATCAATTTTCTGAAAATCGTATTTTTTCATAACATTTGCACAATTAATCCAATTGTAATGCTAATTGAGAAAAAATAAAAACCCCGCTATTTCAGCGGGGTACATTCAAAAAATAATATGAGCAAGAGTTGGAAATACATTTTGTTCCGGTGCTCCAGCAGTAATGAGTTCTTCTTTCGTCTTTAACCCCGAGGTCACCCCAAAGGTAAGAAGTCCGGCACCCATTCCACACTGAATATCAAAAATTTCGTCCCCAACATATACGATTTCATCTTTTGAAATTCCATGACGTTCATGAATAAATTGCAATAAATTATTTAGTGAACGCGGGTCTGGTTTTCTGAACTCCGATGCAGAAACGATTAATCCACCCTCAACACCAACAACATCTTTAAAAAGATGAATAATATTAAATCTTTTCAAAACATCACAAGCACTTTTTGTGTGTCGGGAAGTAAAAATGAAGTTTATAATTCCCTTCTCTACATTCTGTCTCAGCATTTCTTCAACGCCTTCAACCAAAGGAATTGGATCTAGCTTGTCTAGATGTACCCATTGATTATATACATCTTCTGCAACCTCACGATTAACGGAAAAACCAATCATAATGAGTTCAACAGGAGAAAGTCCCCAATTTTCCCTTAATCTCATTTGAACTTCTTCAGTAAAATCTATTCCATTCCGTTCCGCCAATATCCCAAGACGGAGAAATCCTTTTTTCCCAGAGTTTAATGCAGTCCCATCTAGGTCGGATATAAGAGCTCGTATTTTTTTCATTGGACCACTCCTTTCTTTTGTTATTAATGATTAATACTAATGTAGCGGTAAATAGACAACAAAGTCAATTTATATACCAAATACCTTTTGCGCATTTTCTATTATTATGCGTGATACTATCTCTGGTGAAACATCTTTTATTTCTGCTATCTTTTTTTCAACTTCAAGAACAAACAGTGGTTCATTTCTTTTTCCGCGGTGTGGAACGGGAGCAACATACGGGGCATCTGTTTCTGAAAATAATCTTTCAATAGGGATTAATCTGATAACCTCCTCATAGTCAGTTCCATTTTTTCTTTTTGGATATGTTATTGCGCCCCCAAATGTAAAATAAAAACCAAGTTCAAGTAAATCTTTTGCCTCTTCTGTTGTTCCGCAAAAAAAATGTATAACACCCGGGCACTCATTGAGAAACTCTTTTTCTTCTTTAATTATTTGAATGAGATCTGTGTATGCTTCTCTACAGTGAATCATAAGTGGTTTTTTTAATTCGTGTGCCAGCTTAATATGATCTTTGAAAACTTTTTTTTGAATCATCTTGTCTTCTTCTTTTTTTATATGAAAGTAATCAAGCCCACACTCTCCAATTCCCACAACTTTTTTACTTGTTGATAAATCTTTTAACTGCTCAATATCAAATTCTTCCGGTTCTTCAACCCCCTCGTGTTCGTCATGAAACGTCTCGTGGGTATGTATTGGATGTAGCCCAACACAAGCCCATACTCCATCATTGTATTGTTCTGCGAGTAAGACAGCTTCTTTTGATGTCTTTATATTACTTCCAATCTGAATCATCCCAATCCCTTGTTCGCGAGCACGCGACATTACATCTTCCCTATCACCGTCATAAGCAGGAAAATGTGTATGCGTGTGAACATCTAAGTGTCTCAGAGAAAAATTATTTGCATTCATATATATAAAAGCGGTATGATGCCAGCATACATTAAAAAACAAATATGGAGAAGATATGGAAACAATATATCTTGGGATCTGTGGAGAAATCGGATCTGGAAAAGACACGATAGGGCATCGTCTAAAAACATACAAAAACGCAACAGTCCTTGTAAGTTCTGAACTTCTTGGGAAAATACTTTCCTTATTACACCTTGATCCAGAAAATCGTGATCTCCTACAAAAACTCCCCATTGGACTTCGAGAACATCTCGGAGAATCAGTAATCAGCAACGCAATGATTGCAGACATGCTTGAATCAAAAAAAAAGATTGTCGCATGGAATGGTGTTCGTTTTTTAAGTGATGTAAACGCGATACAGCGCCTTCCCAATTCATTTATTGTCGGACTTCATACTGATCCAGAAATACGATTTAATCGTATAAAAAAACGCGGACAGAAATCTGGAGAAGCGGAAATCACTTGGGAGCAGTTTCAAAAACAATCAGAAAAACAAACGGAACAATCAATCCGAGACATAATTAAAAATTCTAATTTTACTCTTACTAATAATGGAACTGAGCAAGAATTCTATGAACAGATTGATGAACTTCTCGAAAAATTACAAACCCCTCACTAAGAGGGGCTTTATTTTACGTGATGCGAGGAAATAATGGCGTGATCGGGTTCTGTGGATTTTTTAAAATTGCTGAAATTTTCTCCGCTGTCTCCGGAAGAAATGGACGGAGCATTAACTCAATCTCCCAGATTTGCTCAACTAATTCGGTAAGTATTTTTTTTGCCCCCACCTCATCAGTTTTTATTAATTTAAATGGCTCTGTTTCCTGTATTTTTTTGTCACAAATTGAAATTCTATTCCAAATTTCTTCTGCTGCTTTTTTTATTTCATACACATCAAGATATTTTCTGTATATAACAAATGCCTCATCATGAATAGAAACTTCTTTTTGTATATTCAATCCTGCGCTTTGAGCCATTTTCATTGTCCTACTTACTAGGTTCCCCAGTCCATTTGAAAGCCCACTAATATAAGCATCCATACATTTTTCATAAGTAAAGTCACCATCTTCAAATGTATTCATTTCTTTGGTGAGCCAAAAACGCAATCCATCAGTTCCAAACTTTTCTATAACTTCATATGGATCTATCACATTGCCCAATGATTTTGCCATCTTTTGTCCAGCGCTCACAATGAAACCATGAATTATGATCTGTTTTGATGTAGGAACACCCGCAGACATGAGCATTGCCTGCCACATTGCTGACTGTTGTCTCAAATTATCTTTTCCAGCAATCTGAACTGCATTTTGAACGTCTTTATCTCCCCAATATGTAGTGAATTGTTCTTTATCTTCTGGCCAACCCAATGTCGAAATATAATTTATAAGCGCATCAAACCACACATACATCACCTGAGTATCATCATCTGGTACGGCAACACCCCATGGCATTTTTGATTTAAGACGTGAAATACTGAAATCAGAAAGTCCATTTTTAACAAAATTCTTTATTTCATTAAATCGAAAATCTGGGACAACAAAATCTTGATACTTCTCATAGAATGATATGAGTTGTTTTTCGTAATTCGAAAATTTAAAGAAATAATTTTCTTCTTCTCGATCCTCCAAAACAAGATTGGGGTGTTCTGGACATACTCCATCAAGTAATTCAGAGTCAGTTTTTTCGAGTTCACACCCAATACAATATTTTATTTTATATGTTTTCTTATAAATATCCCCCTTTTCTTTGCAGAGATTCCAAAAATATTGTGCAGCTTCTTTGTGATGTTTATCTGTTGTTCGAATAAAATGAACATCTTTTGAAATATTCAATTTATCAAGAATTATTTTAAATTTTTCCGCATATTCATCAGCATATGCTTGTGGATCCAGTCCTACTTCATTTGCTTTTGTATAAATCTTTTGTCCATGTTCATCGGTTCCTGTATTGAAAAAAACCCTTTTTCCAAGAAGTTTCTGATATCTTGCAATAACATCTGCCTGCACAAATTCCAATGCGTGTCCCATATGTGGTTTTGCATTTACATACGGCAATGTTGTTGTTATATAAAAATTATTTTTTTCCATGATAATAAATAAACTCCGAATACAGTTTCGGAGCGATAAATAATATATCTTAATTCTCCGAAGTTTTGCGTCTCTCTCCCACGTAGGTTACCACCTCTTCCGTCATAACTGCAATAGGAACAGCGAGAAGAACCCCAATAAATCCGGCAATCTGACCTCCTGCGAGCATTGAAAGAATTACCATGAGTGGGTGAACTCGCATTGCTCTTCCCATAACCAAGGGGACAAGAATATTATTTTCAAGCTGTTGAACAATCATAAAGAAAATAAGTGCATATATTCCAAGTGCAAATGATTGTGAAATAGCGATAAGAAATGCTGCAACACCAACAATTGCTGGGCCAATCATAGGAACAAGCTCAAACACTGCCGCGAGAATTCCTATAGCAAATGCATAGGGAACCCCAAGCAACCACATTCCAAGCCAAACTACCAAACCGACAATAAGACAAAGTAATAATTGAGCAGAAAACCATCTTCTAATTCTTTTTTTAAAATTATTGAACAGTGTAAGTGCTCCCTTTTCTTGTGCACTCGGAACAATTGCTTTAATAACCCGCTCCAAAACAGTTGCATCAAAGGTCAGGTAAAAGGAAGAAACAACCGTTGCAACAACGAGAAACCCTTGGAAAAATATTGAACCAACTGCAGATCCTATAGACGCACCAGAAACACCTATTGCATTAAGTGTTTCCTGCCAATATTGACCAATAGACCCAATTTGCAAAGATGGAATTTTTATACCAAATAGCGAATAAGAGACTGAACTAAAATAAGAAATGAAATTTTGAAATTCTTCCAAAAGAATTGGAACAGCAATATACGCAGCGGTCCCAAGAATCAAGATTCCAAAAACAAAGACAACAAATGTCCCTAGTATGCGCGGTATTTTTATGCGTTCAAGGAAAGAAACAAACGGATCAAACCCAAGAGAAATCACAGCAGAAACGAGAAAGACCGCAACAGCTGATCGCGCGACAATAAGAAAATAAACAATTGCGAGAAATGCAGCAATATGCCACATTGTTCCCCACCCAATTTCAAATTTCCTTGTATCCGACATTATATCTTTAGTATATCACTAAACGTTTTGTCCTTGTATGGACCAACAAGTGCAAGATTTAAGGATTTATTAATAAACAACTCTCGAGCAAGTTTTTGAATATCTCCCGCTTTTACTGCGCGAATTTTTTTAGCAATCATCTCGGGAGAATATACCCCTCCTTTCATAAGCGTTTGCATTCCATAATACATACACAACTGATCGGATGTTTCAATTGAGAGATAAAAATTTCCAATCAAATGTTCTTTTGCGCGCTCCAATTCTTCTTTTGTTACTAATTCCTTTTTCATTCGATCAAACTCCTCAAGTGACGCGGAAATAACCGCGCGCAATTTCTCATGATTTACTCCCGCCGACATTGCAATGTATCCATGATCAGTATAGAGATTGGGAAATGCATTTACATAATATGCTGCACCAAGCTGTTCTCGCACGCGAATAAATAATCGAGACGCCATTCCGCCACCTAAAATATCCGCGAGTACCTGAAGTGTAAAACGTCGTTTGTCATACATATCAAATGCGCGAAATCCCATCATAAAATGGGTTTGATCTGACTCTTTAAATGAAACCATTTCTCGTGGTTTTCCTTGTAATTCACGAACCGGTTTTTTTTCAACTTTTTTTCCCTTCTTCATCCCACTAAAGATAGATTCTAGTTTTTTTTCTATATGTTTAAAGTTTGCTCCGCCGGCAATCGCAATAGTAGTTGCGCTTGGTACATAGTGTTGTGACCGATATGTAATAAAATCCTCCCGTGTAACTTTTTGAACAACCTCCTTCTTTCCAGCAATTGACCACCCAGCTGGTTGGTCTCCATATAATGTCTGCATAAATATTTCAGGAACCTTCCGTGGTGGAATATCCTCATACATATTTATTTCTTCAATAATAACGCCTTTTTCTCTTTCAAGCTCTTCTGTGTTAATTACAGGATTTAGATACATATCAGTGATAATATCCAATGCATTATGGAATGATTCATTTTTTACTTTCGCGTAATACCCAGTATATTCCTCTGCAGTAAATGCATTATATTCCGCACCAAGTCCCTCAAGTTCCTGTGCAATGATAATTGGTTTTGGTCTCTTCTCTGTTCCTTTAAAACACATATGCTCGAGAAAATGGGAAATGCCATTTAGTTTCTTTTCCTCATATTTCGAACCTGCCTCAACAAATACTGCGAGTGTTGTTGCTGTATTTCCTTTTTGTGGAACAACAATCAATCGAATTCCATTAGAAAGTTTTTTCTGAATTACATTGTGATTCATATATATAAAGATACAACAGAGTAGCTATAACTGACAACAAAAACTTGCATTTTTTGTGTTTATATTGCATAGTAGTTTCATCATTCACAATATAAAAAGAGGTGGTTATGAGACAAACAGATCTAAATATTAGCGAACTTATTTTGATAGCAACAAGACGCGTAGTTTCCCCCTATCCATTCTGCTTAATAGTAAACGAAATTGGCGAAATATTTTCGGACTCAGAAGAAGAAAATGTACCAGTTGCAGAAGCAACACTCATATCTCTTCTGAACGATTCTAGTGTTGATGCACAAAAAATCGCACTCAGTTATCTACTTATAAAAGAACCGAGTGAACAAAGTAGAGATATTATAAAAAAATATATCACACAGTATCCAGGGAGAGCAGCCGAAGTAAGACATATGATCATTCAAAACGGTAGCGAGCCGTGGCTCACATTTTAGGAGGAAAAATGAAACGAATATATTCCGATTCTGTGGAAAATCTATCCAAAGACATTAAAATTGTCGACCCAATAACTCGACACATTATTACAAATGATATCGGTATTGTTTACCAGTCAGAAGAAGAATCAAAAACAGAACGACTGAATGCGGAATATGCGCTTGTTGAATTACTCAATAATGAAAATTTCGAAGTAAGAATCACCGCACTACAACACCTTCTTCTTAAAAAACCAACAATAAAAAAATGTGAGAATCTTATTTTAATGTTTCTCAATAGTAGTGAACACGAAGAAGAGGTACGTGCAATACGAGCACATTTTTCAAAGAAAAACATATACTCATGGGCGCCCATCCCAAATTGGCAATAAAACTCCCCGCGTTTGCGGGGATTTTTTATTGCAATTTATTTTTTATAAAATCGTAAATTTCTGATATTTTTATCCGCTCCTGTGTCATGGTATCTCTATTGCGCACCGTTACCGTGTCATTTTCTAATGTTTCAAAATCTACTGTGAAACAATATGGTGTTCCTATCTCATCCTGTGTCCTGTATCGCTTTCCAATGTTTCCCCGTTCATCCCATGCAATCATCCAATCACATTTAAGTTTATCGTAGATACCTCGTGCCTTTTCCACCAATTCTGGTTTATTTGCGAGTAATGGGAATACTGCCGCTTTATATGGAGCAAGTTTTGGATGGAGTTTTAATACCGTACGCACATCTCCATCTTTTATCTCTTCTTCATAATACGCGTCCATTAAAAAGAAGAGGGTTGCTCGATCAACACCACCAGAAGTCTCAATAACCATCGGGGTATATCGCTCTTTTGACTCTTCATCGAAATACGTCATATCCTGTTTTGAAAACTGCTCGTGACGAGAAAGATCCCACGTTCCCCGATGATGGATTCCTTCCATCTCTTTCCAATCTCCGCCCGCATTATATTCAACATCATATGCGGCCTTCGCATAATGAGCGAGTTGATTATGTTTTTTAAATTGGAGATTTTCTTCACGCATCCCCAGTGATAGATACCACTTCCTACGTTCCTCTTTCCAATATTCAAACCACTTCATTGATTCCTCATCGTTCGGTTTCACATAAAACTGTAGCTCCATTTGTTCAAATTCACGTGAACGAAATGTAAATCCACCAGGAGTGATTTCATTGCGAAATGCCTTTCCAACTTGAGCAATACCAAATGGTAATTTAACTCGAGAAGAAGAAAGCACATTTTTGAAATTTACATGAACACCCTGTGTGATCTCTCCTCGTAAATATGTTTTCAATTTTTCTCCCTCAACCACACCAAGATATGTTTCTACCATTAAATTGAATGTTTTTGGTTCAGTGAGCTCCCCACTACAATCAGGACATGCGTAGTCGGTAATTGAAAAATCTTTTGCCTTCAGTTTCACCTCATCAATAATTGTATCTGCACGAAATCTATGGTGACATTTTTTACATTCCACAAGCGGATCGGAGAACGACTCCAGGTGTCCGGACGCCTCCCAAACCTTCGGACTCATGATAATCGCCGCATCAATACCAACCACGTCGTCACGCATTTGCACCATTGTCTTCCAATATTCATTTTTTATATTCCTCTTTAATTCAACACCAAGTGGTCCATAATCCCATGTTCCCGCAAGTCCTCCATAAATGTCAGATCCTTGATATATAAAACCACGTCGTTTTGCGAGTGATGAAATTTTCTCGAAAATATCCATACCACTAGAATATCATAGGAATAATAAAATAGGGAATGGGATAAATAAAAACGGACCATATCGGTCCGTATTAATACCCAAAAAAGAATAGAAGAATAAGAATGAATATCACACCTCCAACAATCATTGGATGTGCTCGCAAAATGTCTGTTGTCGCACTCCCAATCCATCTCAGGAAACTAACAAATTGCTTTTTGAGCCAGTTAAGAAATTTGTTTGCGAGCTTTGATCCACCGGCCATAAAAGCCAATGCATATATCAGGATACACAAAAGTATAACAGCGGAAAGAAGACTTTTCATTTTTCACCTCTTCAAAATTAATAATGAACCTTAACATCAACACCGTTCATCCAATGGACTCCATCTTGTTCAATCTTTTCTTTTGGATAGGCGTGATAACCATCTTTTGAGCGTTTAAGTAGCATCGTAACCGTTCCACCAGTTTCAGTATGAACAGTATAATCAGGATTAACTCTATATGAATTTCCATCATACGATACCGCCCAAGGAACAGTATATCCAAATTCATTAACTTCAATTTCAGAAATGGTTTTTTCTATCCTTATTTTTTGTTGGCTCGGCTCTAAAATTGATTCTTGCTTTCTTTGTGTATTGTTGAATATTAGGTATCCAACCAATAAACCAAGAAAAAACATAAAAACCAAACCAAAAAATCTTCTTGCTTCCATCTTTTTCTCCAATCTATTATTAAATTGTTAATGTATATATTATACACCTAAATTACTAAAAAGTCAATATTATCATTTTTTATATAAACAAAAAGCCCATAGAATATGGGTTTTTCATGTTTATAGAGCACTTTTCACTTTGTATTACTGTACTACCCTTCCCCCACCCGCACCAACCGTGGGATCATCAGGAAGAGATGTGGAAAGAGCAACGTCACGCGAAACAAGTTCTATCTCAGTAAATTCGTCTGTGCCTCTCGCTATTGTTTCTTTCATAATTGGCATGAACTGCTTCGCTTGATCTTGTGATGGTGTTGCCCGAACTTGGAAGGTCGCCTGAATAATATCACTCACCACTCCCCTTCCAGATAAAATGCGTGGAATCTTCCACTTAATGGTATTTGAAGTTGAGTCATATTCTGGTTTTGTTTCTATGTTTGATTTTGATACTCCAGCAAATTGAACTCCATGTTCAAGCACGCTTGATATCTCAACATCTTTTATGTCTGTTGCCCCCGTTTCCAAAACCCAGTGAACTGTGTACTCTGTTGCTTGTCCAACTTTTGGAGGAAATGGACCACTGTTTACCATACCCGATTCTGGATCTCGATATCGAAGCTCCGATGCAACTCCAAGATACCCACCAATTTTTGTTTCCATATTTGCCGACGCTGTTGTTCTTAAGGTGTGTAAATATGAAGGGACTGTTGGAGATTCAAGTTTTACTCTTCCTACAATAGAAAAATTTTTATCATTTGCTTTTTTTATTGGATAAATCTCTTTTACTTTTACTGTTGCTGATAATTCTCCCTTGCCTCCCGCACTCAACAATTCCAAAACTGGTGTGTTTGCGGAATTCCAATTAATACTCATATCACGCTTATTTATTATTCCACCAGAAAGAGATTGAAAGTCTACCATCTCACCAGAAAGAGCGAGAGAAATTTCTACATTTTTCAACGCAGTCCCTGTCCTGTTTTCATATTGAATTGAATAGTTTAATGTATCACCTGCTTTTGCAATATAGTTTTTTGTACCATTCACTAATATATCGAGTGTTACAGGAGATGGTTGTGCATCCTTTGAAGATTTTGATGAAGCAATAATATAATCTCTATCACCCAAAGAAAGGGCGAGAGAAATAGGTATAGTAAGTGGAACCGACTCATCTCCCTCATATGTCCCCGTAACTTCTATGCTATCAATAGTATCTTTTTTAAGTGAAACAATATGCCACCTATTGTTTAATCTATCCGGATCAACAGATGCGCGATCAAAATGAAATGTATTTGGATACTCTGCAAGAATTAAGATATCTCGCATATCAACATTTGATTTGTTGGCATATTGAATTTCAAAAGAAAATGGAGAGCCACGAACAATATTATCAGGAAGGGAGACAGCAACAGTGAGTGGTTCGCTAGTTACTTCAATGGTTGCTTTTGTCCCGTTAGGTTCAAATCGGTTATTGTTTCCACCAATATATGAGACCCGCGCCTCAATATCTTTTGTTGTACCTTTTTCGTTTACAGAGATAAGAGAAAAGCTTCTTTTTACTGATGTACCGCCTTGAACAACGCCTAATGGTTCGGAAATTAATGTACCTCCTGTACTCGCTTCCCGCACCCCATCAGGAAGAATGAGTGATAGTTTTGCATCAGAAATTGCAATATCTTGTTCGTTTGAAATCATTATTACCGACTCAAATGGAATGCCACGCATGATACTCTTATCAACTTGTATGGAAATATCTACGGATCCACTTTCCTGAAACAACAACGTCCAAATAAGAAAACCACCGCCGAGAATAATAATAGAAAAACAAATAATAAAAAAAATGAGAACCCATTTTAAAACGGATTTTTTCTTTCCTTGTTCTTTATGAGAATGTTGAGATAGTTCTCTTTCTAGTTGATTAAGAGACATATATCTATAATATCACGATACGAGATTCTGAAAACTTCTCTGCACATGCAAGACAAAGAAATTCATGAGAATAAAAATTGAAGCCAACAATAAACTGAGAACCACAAACATCACATAATGCATGATGTATATTATATCCAAGACAAGAAAGTACTTCTTTGGGGTTTATAATTCCTGTTTCATTCATATTCTCAAGTATGTTCCACAAAGAATCATCCTTCATTTCCTTTGGCGTTAAAAAATGAATAAGAGAAAATGACTTTAATGCATGACTCCATAAATCATTATTATTTTTAATATATAAACTTGGCTTCTCGGAAAGCACATCGGTAATAGTAAACCCTTTTCTTTGGGCAAGACGAACAGTAACACGTCTCATTGGCTCAAGATGTGGGGAAAATTTTGAAAGTGGTTTTCGTCCACTCACCACGCGCGCCTCAATGCGTCCAAAATCCTCTGTGAACAAATGTGCTGTTTTATCAAAATCTCGCGATGGGGTTACGCGAAGCGTATATGCATTTGTTACAAAATCTTTCATTGTATAAGACTCCCATACACTTCCAAAAATCGTATTGCCACTTTTTCTATATCATGATCCATTATTAACTCTCTACCTCGAGCACCAAATCTGTTTGCCTGATCAACATCAGACAAGATAATTTCGATATATCTTGCACAATCTTCAACATCTCCATTTTTAAATAAAAATCCGTTTTCTCTTGGTTTAACTAATTCGGGAAGTGCGCTCGTATTTGCCGCAACAATAGGGAGTCCACACGCCATTGCTTCAAGAACCACGATTCCCTGTGTTTCCATTTCTGACGGCAGAACAAACAATGTTGCATATCGATAATAATTGATCAGCTCCTGAGATTGGGCGGGCAAAGAGGAAAGAATGGAAACCCTATCATTTATTTTCAAAAAGTTTATTAACTCCTGAAGTGCACTCAGGGCGCCACTGTCCTGACCACATAATACCAATCCTACATTGTCATACTTTTTTGCAATTTCGAAATATGCACGAATCAAAACATCAATACGTTTCCCAAAATCAAGACGTCCCATATACAATATAGTCTTCTCAGATTTGTAAAAATTTTTTAGAGCTACTCCAACTGGCTTTGGTGAAAATAATATTGTATCAACCCCACATGATATAACCTCTATTTTTTTTCTTACTCCATACGAGATGAGTTTATTTTTTAAAAATAAACTCGGAACAATAACGAGGCTCGTTTGAGAATCAATAAAAACTAGAGCTCGTTTCCAAATAAAATTTCGAATTAAGGTTTTTATCTTTTGAATTTTTGGAACTTTATTGATGGAATTCCAACGATATACCCCATATTCTGGCACTTGATGATTTGAAATAACTGTAGGAATTTTTAGTTTTTTGCCAATTTTTAGGATAGCTATACTTACCGCGTCAGTATTATTTATATGAATTATCTGAATCTTATTTTGCAAAAAAATATTTTTAATCTTCTCCTTATCCTTTTTTTGAGGAATAACTGGAACTTCAATAATATGAACATTCTTTGGTAGTTCATAAATATTTTTATTTCCCCAATAAGAAACAAAAAAGAACACCTCATGTTTCTTTGAAAACTCCTTCATCAACTGATAGACGAACGTTTCAATCCCGCCGCGTGCCGTCCATGTTGCCTGAATTGCAATGCGCATACATATTCATAATATCTGAGAAGAAACCGATTCTCAAATTTCTACTGTTCAAGAATCGTTTTTATCCTCCTGTCCCGCTTTTGGCGTTACCCAAAAACCAAGCTTGAATCTCCCCCCCAACATCATACGTGTTTGAGATTCAAGTGCTGGTATTGCACTAAAGAAAATGAATGTAAATGGAACCAACATCCACTGAGCAAGATAATATAGGACTTCATACCACTTATGTTTTGTTTTATCTTTCGGAGGAAGTAACTGAACACTTAAGAAGGCAGAGGTAATAATACCAATAGTACTAAGATTAATAATAAATCCGGTTATTTTTGGAAGATTATACGAGGTAACGGTCTGATGGAATAATGGACCACCAATTGCATTAGGTAAGAATCCAAACAAAAAGATTATAAACGAACTCGTTGCCCAAGAGTAAAAACCGTCCAATAACGTAAACGTCCAAAATATTTTTTTCCTAACCGGAATAACCTTACTCTTCCAAAAATTTCTCAACACATATGGGACGTTTTCAATTCCCCACGCCCATCTTCTTTGTTGTTTATACAAATTTTTCAACGCACTAAATACCGTTTCACCCTCAACAAGATCCATATATACTGGATATAACAATGGAACAACCCTCCAATCTCCCTTAAAGTGTTCAAAACATTGGAAAAAAATCCTGGAGTCTTCAGAAACAATATCCGTATGCCAAAATCCAATTTCTTGGAGTGCTTTGAGTGGCATGCTGTGAGAGGAAAATGTCACTAATTGTTCGGGACGTGCCTGTTGCATGAGTTGCCAAAATGTAGAACTAAATCCTATAAGTCGTGCAACAATGGGAACTTTATAAATATTACTGGTAAAAACGGGAATTGGTTGATAACTTGATCGATCGGGATGTGGGGCGACACAGTACGCATGTGTGAGTATTCCAAAATACTCCTTTCCTGGACGTGTATCTATATCAAAAACAGAAACAATAAAATGTTCTATAGGTATGCCGGATGGCTCTATCATCTCTGGAATTGCCCGACGTACCGCATAGGTTTCATTAGACCCCTTTCCAGGAAGCTCTCCTGGTAAATTTGCCGGATGTTCAACGACGAGAAAACCACCAAATAAATGCGAAAACTCATCTCGAACTCTTTCTACATCACCACGCATGCCCCCACGTTCTTCGGGAGCAAGTAATATAAATATTTTTTTTGTCGGATAATTTGTTTGTGAAAGCGATTCTATTGTTTCTCTAATTACTGTATAAGATTCTTTATATATAGGAAGAACCATCAAATGATGAATATGCTCCCAATGTAATGACTCATGTTGAATTTGTTCAATCCAATTTATCCCAATATTTCTTTTCATCTGACGAAATGAATATCGAAGATGGAAAAATAAATATACTGTTTTTAGAAACCAAAAGAGATCATAGAGCACTATAAATATTGCAACCGCAAATGGGACTTTCCATGAAAGAAAAAGGAGCCCCAAAAGGGTTCCCCAAGACAAAATTCCCATTAACATTTCTAAAAACCGATTCATGCGTCTACGCCATACTACTCCGAGTACAATTTTTTTTCAATAAATTGCATATATTTATCCAACTCCATATAATGCAAATAATGCGAATATTGGCAATAGAAACGTCATGTGACGAAACTGCATTCTCTCTTGTTGAGGCAAGTGGTGGGCTTTTGCGCCCAACATTCGTCATTCTTGAAAATCTTGTAACATCACAAATTGCTATTCATCAGCCATTTGGTGGCGTTGTTCCCAATCTTGCAAAACGAGAACACCTCATTAATCTCCCTATACTCTTTGAAAACATTCAAAAAATAATTGGAAAGAAAAAAATTGATATTATCGCAGTTACTGTCGGTCCAGGACTTGAGCCAGCACTCTGGACAGGGATCGGATTTGCAAAAGAAATTCATAAAAAATATTTTCCAAAGGCAAAATTGATTGGAGTAAATCATATGGAAGGACATTTATACAGTTTTCTTTTGTCAGAACAAAAGAAAACTGTAAATTCCAATTTTCAATTTTCAATTTTCAATTTGAAATCATTGTTTCCCGCGATTGCACTTGTAGTAAGTGGTGGACATACCATGATTATCCGAATGGATTCACTTACAAAAAGGGGAAAGCTTGGAGAAACACGCGACGATGCAGTCGGCGAGGCATTTGATAAGGTGGCGCGACTATTAAAACTTCCCTATCCTGGGGGGCCAGAAATAGAAAGATGTGCAAAAAATGGAAATCCACAAGCAATCCAATTTCCCCGTCCAATGATGTATGAAAAAAATTATGAATTCAGTTTTTCTGGACTCAAAACATCCGTGCTTTATTACTTACGCGATCACAAAGATGCAAATATCAATGATGTAGCCGCAAGTTTTCAACAAGCAACAATCGATGTACTCCAACGCAAAGCAACACGTGCAATCGAGGAATATAACGCGCGCTCATTATTTCTATCTGGCGGAGTTGCTGCAAGTAAAGCATTACGAGAAACCCTAAAGAATACTTGTAATAAAATAGGAGTGGGCTTTTTTGCTCCGTCACATCAATACAATACAGATAATGCAACAATGATTGCTGTTGCTGGATATATCAATTTTCTAGAAAAGAAGAATCGACCAATCAAAGCAAATGCAAATATCACGTTGTAGTGCCCGCACTTGAAATAAAAAAGAAATATGGTATACTTTCTCTGTTAGGTTGATGAGACCGTCCCCCGAAAGGACGGACCATTTTTTAAAAAGACCTAAATAGACAACTAAATAGTATGATAAACATAAAAGAAATGGGCGCAGCAATCGAACAGATTGCAAAAGAAAAAGGTCTTCAACCAGAACGCGTTACAAACGCTATTGAAACCGCAATCGCCGCAGCATATAAAAAAGAATATAGAAAACGCTCAGAGGTTATCCGGGCAGCTTTTGATCCAAAAACAGGAGAGCTCGCATTTGTACAAGTAAAGACTGTTGTTGATCCAAATGAGGTTCGTATAGTTGAGGAGGTCCCAGAAGAAGAAAGAGATGAAAAAAAAGAACATCAACAAATACGACGAGAAGAAGAAATAGAAGAAGAGGGACTCCTTCCTCGTTACATACCAGATAGACACATATTTTTAGAGGAGGCAAAAATGATAAAACCAGATGCAGTTGTCGGTGAAGAGCTTGAGTTCCCACTTGAAACTCATTCCGACTTTGGAAGAATTGCTGCCCAAACAGCAAAACAAGTAGTACTTCAAAGTTTGCGCGACGCAGAACGCGCATCTGTTCATGAAGAATATTCAGACAAAGAGGGAGAAATTGTGAGCGGAATTATCCAGCGATTCGATAGAGGAAACGTCTTTATTGATTTGGGAAGAGCTATTGGAATAATGTTTCGAAATGAAGCAATTCCTGGCGAACATTATCGAGCTGGGGAACGTATGAGATTCTTTGTCCTTGCAGTACAAAATGACGCACGGCACCCAGGAATTGTGCTTTCGCGATCACATCCAAAATTTGTTCAAAAATTATTTGAACTCGAAGTTCCAGAAATTGCAGACGGCACCGTGGAAATAAAAAGCGTAGCGCGTGAAGCTGGTAGTAGATCAAAAATCGCTGTCCACTCAAAAGAAGAGGGAGTTGATCCTGTAGGATCTGCAGTAGGACAGCGCGGAACACGCGTTATGGCAGTTACTAACGAGCTGGGGAATGAAAAAATAGATATTATCGAATGGGACGAGGATCCAGAAAAATTCTTAGCACACGCTATATCACCAGCAAAAGCTGTTCGTGTGGAAATTGGAGAAAATCGAGAAGCAAAAATTATTGTCTCAGATGATCAATTATCTCTTGCTATCGGAAAGGGGGGGCAAAATGTTCGTCTCGCAGTAAGATTGACTGGATGGAAAATTGATATCCGGGCTGAATCGAATCCTGATGAAAAACAAGAACACGGAACCGCTGAAACGGAACTAGGAGAAGAAAAAGAATAGATATTAAAAAACTTCCATATATGGAAGTTTTTTAATCTATGTGATCTGGAATGTATACAAACGCATCAATATTACTCTCCAAACGAACTCGTTTTCGTTTGTATATACCACCCTCATATTGATCAATTAGTGAAAGTTCTTCTTGATATATATCGTACACAACGCCATCAACCGAGAGCTCCTCACACTCTTCAATTCCTGGATAAAACTCTCCATCAACTACAACCATTGTATCTTTATACTGATATCCATGTAATTTATCTGGTGTTGGGGCTACCGCTCTCCCAATTATTTTTTTGAGCACCTCCGGATCTGCAAGTGTTCCATATGCAAATAAGTGATCCATCCCGTTAGAAATAATACATATTTGATTGCGACATTTTATTTTTATTCATAGTTTTTTGTATTACATTATGTAGATACACCGTTGGAATCACGTCCTCACAAAGCAGTGCTACCTCTAACGGGATCTATAAAAATAGTATATCGTATTTTATTATAAGATTAAATTCTCTTTATGAACGAAAGCGCAACCTTAATACGATAGTCAGAATATGCAATATACATATCAGCAAATGAAGAATTGTTCTTTTTTAATTCTTTGTGTACTAACTCAATAATTGTATTACTTGAAATAGTTTTATTTGAGGAGATTGAAAATAACTTTCTTACAATCAACTCAGAAATCTTTTTTGCTAACTTTGCATCATCGCCACTATCACGGTTTTTCCCAGTATTGATAACCCTAAAGATTGATGCAAAGAGTTTTTCGTATATAAATCTTTGTCGAATCCCATTTCTCTTTATTATAAAAAGATTATCAGCAACTGCGCTTTCTTTGGTAGTAAAAATCTTTTTACATCCGAGACAATATCTCCTACGCCACACCATTGAATCATTTTTTATTCCCCGAGAATTTATAACATCCGATTTTTTATGATTACAATAAATACATTTCATTATATTAATAGTATAGCAATATATTGTTATTTTTTATAATACAATCGCTTTTATAGCACAATATATGGCTCTTTTAATGGTTTTTATTCCACTTACAATACAAACAGAACATAAACAAAGGAGGTGTGTTATGGCATGTATTGAGTATATTTATAGTGTTTCCGCTCTTGTAGGATCTGGCATCTGCAATGGCAACTGTGAATTTTGCGCAGGAAAATATCTGCGACCACAAGCCAATAACAATGAGCTTTATTGGAAAAATTACGAATCTGCAATAAAGCTTTCAGCACGATACGGAGGATGGTCTCTTTCTCTTACGAGTAGTGGAGAGCCAACCTGTGATCCAAAATCTATTACAAAAGCTCTTGAGATATATCAAAAATGCGCAGCTCAGGGAGCATATTTTCCAAATGTAAACCTGTTTACTAATGGAATTTTGTTTGGTGATGAACATTTTTGTGAGACATGGCTCCCCCACTGGAAAAGACTGGGATTATCAAACATCGCAGTCTCAATTCATTCAATAGACGAGTCAAAACAAGCATGCGCATACGGGATTTCTCAATATCCGCACTTTGAAACCATTTTTGAAAATATTCAAAAATATGGAATTGGACTTCGATGTACTCTACTTTTAAGAAGAGGTGGTATTGAAAATGTATCAACCTATAAAGAGGCGGTTCATACACTTACTAATATATACGGAGTAAATAATATTACTTCATGGCCAATTGGAAACCCCGATGGGTCAAGAAATGAATTTACTCCTTCCAGAATAGGAATCGCATCAATACGTCTGTGGCTCAAAAAAAATACAAAGTTTTGTCATGGACATATATGGGGAGGTGGCGTATATGACTACAATGGCAATATTCTACGATTAACTGATTATGTCACTCGACACAACCCAAAAAAAGATTTCGTCCGACAACTTGTTGTGTTCCAGGATGGTACGGTTGCCTATTCATGGATTCGTGAGGGAGCGCTTTGTATGAAATAAAAAAATCCCCGCTTTTGCGGGGATTTATTTAATCTGATTTTACCTTTACCTTTTTTCCTTTTTGGCGATTAAGACGAGGCATACGAACGGTGAGAACTCCATTTTTTACCGTTGCGGTAGATTTTTCTGGATCCACTTCTGCTGGCAAAATAACTGAACGAGAAAATCTCCCCCAAAAACATTCCTGGTAAAAATAATCCTTATCTTCAATCTTCTGTGATTTTTCTCGTGAACCTTTCACTGTTACTGATTCTGGTGTTATGTGTATATCAAGATCATCAGGAGACACACCCGCAACTGTCGATTGTACAACAATATCATCTCCATCCTGATATACATCTACAGTAAGTTGTCCCTCTATTTCGTCCACCTGTTCGTCCATCACTGAGGATTTTGGATCTTCTTCAATGACAATCTTTGCTGGTGAAGATTTTACCTTTGCAAGTTCAACAAAAATATCTTCGGGTTCTTGTTGTGTTTCTTTTTCTTCAAAATACTCCATATATTGGTATTATATCACACAATAATTATTTGAGGTTCTCAAAATCACGAAACACAAAAAACGATACCGCAACAAGAAACAATGTTGGAATTAAGAAATTAATTTCCTGAAATTGAAAAACGAGCGTATTAAATATTGCATGGATGACAGTTGCAATTACCAATCCAAATACAATAAATTCTTTTCTTTTATTGAAAAGCATTCCTCGTGCCCAAAAATATCCAACAACCGCAGATGCAAGTGTATGTAATAATGTTGCACCAATAAACCGGAGAACAACTGCAGACCCAACAGCGGTTAATGTAAAAATATAATCATGGTGGAACATAACAGAAGCAATAACAAACATATTCTCAATTGTTGCAAAACCAAGTCCAGCAACCACCATATAAATCATCGGATCGATTGGCTCATCGAAGTCAGGATCTTTATGAACTGCAAGATATGTCAGATAAAATTTAAAAAACTCCTCAAATAATGCAAGGATGACTGCGGTTATAAAAAAGCTAGAAATATATCCATCAAATAATCTCTCTGCAAAAATCTGCAAACCTAACACGGGAATACTTGATAGAGCACCAAAGAAAAAAGTTTTTATAATAAGTCGCGCCGGCTCCCTTTTTGTATCTTCTTTAAGAAAAAAGACCATCCATACAGCTGTTGGAAATAATGCAAGTAATAGATAGGCAATAATTGATGGAACTACCATTGATGAATAATAAGTGGTGTTTTACTCCCAATCCCCTCTTTCCACAATACTTCAGTAATAAATGGAACAAACGGATGAAGCATGATAAGTGATTCTTTTAAAACATAAAAAAGAATTTTTTGTGTCGTCTCCTTTTTTTTCTCATCTTGCATTTGTATCTTTGCTACCTCAATGTATTCATCACAAAATGAATGCCAAAAAAACTCATATATATCGTGAAGCGCTTTCGAAAATTCAAATATCTCTATATCTGCAGTAACACTTTGTTTTAAGTTTGCTAAACCATCAAGAATTTTTTTATCAACTTCAGTAACGGGTTCTATTTTTTCACTATCATCTATCATTGATTGTATATTACTTAATACAAATTTTGCCGCATTCCAAATTTTATTTAAGAACTTTTTTCCCCCAATAACCGCGGTTTCATCCCAACGAATGTCCTGCCCCGTTGCCTGCCAAATAACTGCAAACCGAGTGACATCAGCACCATACTGTTCTATATATTGAAGTGGATCAATCCCGGTCCCCAAACTCTTTGACATACGCTTTCCGTCTTTTGTCATAATCGTTCCATGAATTAGTACATCTTTAAATGGGACTTCTTTTTTAAATTCAATTCCAGAATAAATCATACGTGCCACCCAAAGATTTAAAATATCACGTGCAGTAATTAAAATATTTCCTGGATAATATTTTTTCTTATCCTCGTCACTCATCCCTGCAAATGGCCACAAAGCTGAAGAAAACCACGTATCAAGAACATCAGAGGATTGTTCCATGTCACATGTTTTACAAAATGGACACGTATGTGGTTTCTCTTTTGTAACTATAAAATTATCTTTTTCTGTTGATTCTTTTCCCTCCTCAATCAAACTATTCTTACAAAACCAAACGGGAAGTCGATGTCCCCACCAGATCTGACGAGAAACTGTCCAATCACGAATATTTGATAACCAATCAAAATATGGTTTTTCAAAACGTTCTGGATGAATCTTTATGTTCCCCGATTTCACCGCAGTAATTGCTGAGTCCGCAAATCCCCGCATTTTGAGAAACCACTGAGCTGAGGGAATTGGCTCTATAACAGAATTACAACGATAGCAGACTGCAACATTATGTTTGTATGGCTCTACTTTTACTAATTTATTTTCCTCTTCAAGCTTTCTAATAATCTCTTCGCGTGCCTCACTTGTTTTTTTTCCTTCATATATACCTGCTTCACTCGTCATTCTTCCACGCGCATCAATAACTTGAATCATGGGAAGTTTATTTCGCTCACCAATCTCAAAATCAACACCATCATGTGCGGGGGTTACCTTCACCATGCCAGTTCCAAATTCTTTATCAATCATTTCATCCGCAACAATTGGTATCTCTCGATTTGCTATAGGAACAACAACTGTTTTTCCAATGAGTTTTTTAAATCGTTCATCATTTGGATTTACTGCAATTGCAGTATCTCCTAACATAGTCTCGGGGCGTGTTGTTGCAACAATAATTTCGTCACTATATTTGATATACCATAATTTTGTTTCTTCCTCTTTATACTCAAGCTCTAATTCGGACAAACTTGTTCCACATCGCGTACACCAATTAACCGTTCGAAAACCACGATACAATAATCCTTTTTCAAAATAATGAACAAATACATCTTGAACATCCCGCGCATAATCTGGATCCATAGTAAATCGTGTGCGAGACCAATCTGCAGAACATCCAAGTTTTTGAAGTTGTGAAAGAATAATTCCTCCATATTCCTTTTTCCATTCCCAAACACGCTCAATAAATTTTTCTCTTCCCAATTCAAATCGATTAATCCCCTCTTTTTTTAATTGTTTTTCAACAACATACTGTGTAGCAATGCCAGCATGGTCAGTGCCAGGAAACCACAATGTCTTATAACCACGCATACGATGATATCGAATAACAATATCTTGAAGTGTATTATCAAGTGTATGTCCCATATGAAGTGATCCCGTCACATTTGGTAACGGCATATATACTATGTAGTTTTCACTTCGTGGTCCTGGAAGGTTATCTGGATTAAAATATCCAGAATCCATCCACCCTTTATATATTTGTTCTTCGTGTAACTTTGGGTCATATGCCCCCTCTATCTTCATTTCCATATATAATCCAATTCTATATCGGTTTTTATGAATAATAAAGCAATAACACTCTCGCTTTATTTGCTACTAAAAATAATAAAAAATCCCGCAATGTGCGGGACGATGAAATTTATGAGAAAAATCCAAAATGGGCTATTTCGCATTTTTTCCTAATATCTGCATTTTCTGCAACAAGACAATTTTCGACTGTACGATCGAATTCTTCTCTTGTGTCAAACATGTGGTTTGAAAGGCGCTTCATAATACAGGTGCCACAAAATTTTGTCGCGCAATCTTCCACAGATACAAAACGAATTATTGTACCAAACTCATCTACGATAAAAAGTTTTGTAATGATCATACCTACCTCACGTTCATAATTATTAATGAATAAATATATAATACAATTTATTGTATTATTTGACAAGAATTAAGAAACTATCTGTTTGTGATGGTGTATTAAAAAATTACCATTATTTTCTTTTAAAGCAACGCAGTCAATTCTCCACCCACATTGCTCACAAATAATTTCTGGAAATTGATTTGCATACCACGTTGCGGCACGAATACATTTTTTTATTTTTTCACGAGTCATCTGTTCTTCTGGATTAAGAAAATTTCCCGTAACTGTTTTTACTTCGACAAATACCAGAACTCCTTCTGGATCACGTGCGAGAATATCAATCTCATCATTCCATGGTAATCGGATATTTGTTTTCAATATCTTCCAACCATTCTGTTTTAAAAAATTTTGAGCAAATAATTCTCCCCTATCTCCAATATTTTTTCGAATCGTTCGCATATATATAGTATACACTATACAACTTGACAATATATCAAATATGTATTTATATTAATTCATTCTTTCACAATTAAAATAACGGAGAAAAAATGAAACCATACTTTGGTGTCACCGGATTTGTAACTCATAATGAAGTAGAAGACTTCCACGCATTTCTGCTAAAAAGAATAAACGGAAAAGAAATCCACAATTATATTGCAAGTCTCAACCGACAAATAATGATTGGGGTATTAATGAACAGAAAAACTCTTGGTGGGTATATTCCGTCAAACCCAAGTAGATATCCACTATTAGAGGAAGTACAAAAAATGTTCACAAGCAATGAACTCTTCTTGAACACGGTTCACTATAACTGTGATGATTGGAGAGACTTAACAAATCAACTCTGCTACATTGCTGAAATATCAAATGTGAACGCCATTCAATTAAACCTAAAATGGCCATATATCGAATCTTTAAAAGAATTTAAAGAGGTGTGTCCACATATTAATATAATCCTTCAAATCGGTGCCGGTGCCTACTATGAAGTTGGTCAATCACCAACAGCACTTTATGCAAGAATCGGTGAATATGCTCCATATATTGATTCAATCCTTTTTGATATGAGTGGTGGACAAGGAAAATTGGTTGATGTGAATGATAATCTCATTAAAATAGTCCACGATCTTCATACAAGATTTAATGGAAAAATAGGGGTTGGAATCGCTGGTGGCTTGTGTGCAGAATCAGTTCCTAACCTGTTACGAATTACTGAACATATGAAAAAAACAGATTTTGGATTAAATAATATATCAACCGATGCTGAATCTCTTATAAGAGACGGCAACGATACACTAATTATTGAAGAAGCAATAAAATATCTCCTTGCTTCATACTCATTGTTTGTATAAAATTCCCCGCCGAAAGGCGGGTTTTTGTTTCAAATTGTTTCACGTGAAACAATTTTCAATAAACATTTTTTAACGATGTAGGCCTAGCTTGACTATCAGCTTGTTAAAAAATAAGGCAGATTTTCCTGGTTTTTCGGGTTTTTCCATTTTTTCAATAAAATCGATTAAAAACATCTTAAAAATGTTTCACGTGAAACAATATTGTGCGACACATCAAAATTATCTAGGCCTAGCTTGACTATCAGCTTGTCAGTTATTCAACCTCCTTAATTTCTATACCATCGGAAGTAATTGAAATATATGTTGATGGAATATCAGTCCAACAGCCAGAGTTAAAATATTGTATTCCCCGTAATTCCTTCTTCATTGCTTTGTGTGTATGTCCACAAAATACAATGTTTGCCCGCTTTAACAATCCATATAATACAGCTCCTTTTGCAACTTTTTCAGAGACACGAAGCCAAGATTTACTTGCTCGTTTGAGGTATCTACTCACGAACTGTCGCTCAGTATCAAGTTTTTGTATCCCAAGATATAACCATGAAGCTATGGTGCTTAAGATCGGATTATGGGTCATAAACCTATCAAATTGATGTCCGTGAATCACAAGACACTGCTTTCCATTCCATTCAAATAAGTATTCTGATTTCACGGGGATACCGATAAGATGGGACAGTATTGAGGCTGCACCGTCATGATTTCCAGCAATCCAAATAACGTCAATGCCACATTTTGGATTTGAAAGATCTCTTAATTTAGAAAGTAGCGCCCAATGTGAATGTTCGAGACGAGTAAAATCAAGATCGTCAAATATATCACCATTTAATATGAGTCTCTCATATGTAAGAGTATTAAGCAGTTCAAGAAGTTTTGTTGCTCTACTTACACTGGAACCAAGGTGAATATCTGAAATGATGAGTGTGTGCATATGTGGGGAATTGCACAAATGGTGCAGTTCATCTTTAATATAACAAGATGGCACAAAAGAAACAAAAGAAAAAAATGAAGGGTAAAGTCGGAGAAAAGAATGAGACGCAGAGAAGACAAAAAAATAACAATGGATACACTCCAAAAATTGACCTGCATCCAGACATCCGAAGATATGTTTTTGTAATTATATTTTTTGGTATTGCATTATTATTTATACTCGCTTCAGCACACCAAGCAGGACCAGTCGGAGAATTTTTCTATTCATTGTTTTTTAAATTATTTGGTTGGGGATATTTTCTTCTCCCAATAGTTTCAATTATTCTCGCATTTGCTTTCTTGTCTCCTGATGATAAAGAATTTTTTGGACTTCCACTGTTAGGGGGACTTGCTTTTGTTCTCTTTTCTCTCGGATGTATGGATCTTGTTGTTGAACAAAGTGGGGGATGGGTAGGAAATTTTATTGGTATGCTTGAAAAACCATTTGGCCTAACCGCAGCAATTATCATAACTCTTATTGGAATAATTATTTCATTTTTAATAACACTCAATAGACCACTACATATTTTTTCATTCTTTAAAAAAGAAGACGAAGAAGAAACTGATGAAGAAGAATCCACACCACTCAAAATTAATCTTCCTATTGAGACACCACGAGAAGAACCAATAAAGGATGAAATAAAAAAACCTGAACGTGCAGAAAAAAAGAAACAGGAAGAGGAAGCAATTCGTGATGCGGAGGGAGCCGCCTTTGATGTCCCAAAAATGTCTTCACAAAAAGTAATAAAAAATTACACACCACCACCAATTGATCTTCTCACCTCAACTGTTGAAAAACCGACAATCGGAGATCTCAGAGCAAATGCAAACATCATTAAACGGACATTAGAAAGTTTTGGTATACCAGTTGAGATGGGAGAAATAAATGTTGGACCAACAGTAACGCGATACACATTGAAACCCGCAGAAGGTGTTAAAATTACAAAAATCACAACACTAAATCAAGATCTTGCACTGGCTCTTGCCGCTCATCCAATTCGTATTGAAGCACCAATCCCAGGAAAATCATTAGTTGGAATTGAGGTCCCCAATAAATCAGCGGCAATCGTCAGATTGGGGAGTCTTCTTCTTTATCCAGAATTTCAAAAATCAGAAGGATTGGCATTTGCACTTGGGAGAAATGTTAATGGAGAACCAATGTTTCCAAGTATAACAAAAATGCCCCACATGCTCGTTGCTGGTTCAACAGGATCCGGAAAATCAATTTCCATTCATACCATTCTCGTTTCCCTGTTATATAAAAATTCTCCTGATATGTTGAAGTTGATTCTCATTGATCCAAAACGTGTTGAACTCTCAATTTATAATAATCTTCCCCATCTTATTGCGCCGGTGGTTACAGAAAACAAGAAAGCAATTGGCGCACTTCGTTGGGTTATACAAGAAATGGATAATAGGTATCAAACACTTCTTGAAGCAGGATCACGCGATATTAAAAGTTATAACAAGAGTGCATCAGAACCACTTCCGTTTATACTCATTGTTATCGATGAGCTTGCTGATCTCATGCAAACATATGGTCGTGAGGTAGAAGGATCAATCATACGACTCGCACAAATGGCTCGAGCAACAGGAATACATATGGTTGTTTCCACACAACGTCCATCGGTGGAAGTTATCACCGGTCTTATTAAAGCAAACATTACTACGCGAGTTGCTCTCCAAGTTGCAAGTCAAATTGATTCACGAACAATTTTGGATACCGCCGGTGCAGAAAAATTATTAGGAAGAGGGGACTTGTTATATCTCGCTTCTGATTCGCCAAAACCAAGACGCTTACAAGGAGCATTTATAACGGAAGAAGAAATAAAAAAAGTAGTACAATTCATTATTCAAAATAATGATGTATCAGTAAGTGGTGTTTCAATTGAAAATTCTGCAGAACCAGAAGCAACTCACGTGTTTGAAAGTTTTGGCTCCAATAGTGATGATGATGAACTTCTTGAAGAGGCGATTGAGGTTGTGCGTTCAGCAGGAAAAGCATCAGCATCATTACTCCAGCGTCGTTTAAAGGTTGGATATGCGCGAGCGGCACGACTATTAGATATCATGGAGGAACGAGGAATTATCGGACCGGGAGACGGTGCAAAACCAAGAGAAATACTCATTGATACCAACGAATCACCACGTGAAGATATATAACCCCCCTAAAAGGGGGGGTTTGTATACTACCCAAACAAACAATTGAGTGATATAAAGATAGTAATCAATTTTAAGAATTATTTTATGGAAGAATTCAACATTAGATCAATATCGGCACTGCTCACTGAAGCAATGCGAGCAAAAAATATGTCGGTTGAAAAACTCTCACAAACAAGTGGAATTTCTGATCGTTTTATTGAGCTTCTTCTTGAGGAACGATTTACAAAACTGCCCGCAGCCCCATATGTACGGGGATATATGTTAAAAATCGGAGAAATTCTCTCAATTGATGGAAATGATTTATGGGAAATAATAAAAGCGCACCACGCACAGTCAGTAGCTCAATCAGGAGAAAAAGATAAACTTCCAGGAAATCGCTTTATTACACAAGCAACAAATCTAAAAATGATTATAGGAATTATAATAGGAATTCTTTTTGTTGGTTTTTTTCTTGTGCGTCTTCCTGCACTTTTTGGAAAACCAAAATTTGAACTTGCTGAATTTGAAAACGGAATAAGAGTTTCTACATCAACGTTTACTATACGTGGTACAATAAATCCATCAGATGAGCTATTTGTAAATGATGAACAACTAGTTGCTGATGAATCTGGAAATTTTGAAAAAACATTTAATCTCTCACCAGAATTTAACACATTCAGATTCTCAGTAAGGGGATTATTAGGAAAGGAGTTTCAAGAAACAAGGCAGGTATTTTATGAAGTACCAGAAAAAGAAAAAAGAGAGATAACAAATGAGTCATCAACAGAATTAATAAATAACGAATAATAATATGTCAGCAAAAAAACAACAGAAAGAAAGTGGAGCAAAAGATATAGAGTCATTAATGGAGGCGCTCCAATCACGTTTTGGAGAGGGGTCTATTATGACACTCGGCGAAACAGGAGTAATTAAAAAAGTTGAAGCAATATCAACTGGATCTTTTTCATTAGATCTCGCCCTTGGTGTTGGTGGTTTCCCCAAAGGAAGAGTTATTGAAATATTTGGACCAGAGAGTTCGGGAAAAACAACGCTCGCCCTTCATGTAGTTGCAGAGGCACAACGAGCTGGAGGAAAAGCTGCATATATTGATGCAGAACACGCACTTGATCCAGGATATGCTTCAAAAATTGGAGTAAAAATAAAAGAGTTATTAATATCACAACCAGATAATGGTGAGGAGGCACTAAATATATTAGAAAGTTTGGTTCGCTCGAATATTATTGATGTGGTAGTTGTTGACTCAGTTGCAGCACTCACACCACGTGCAGAAATCGAAGGTGAAATGGGAGATTCGCATATGGGACTCCAAGCTCGCCTCATGTCTCAGGCGCTTCGAAAACTTACCGCAATAGCCGCAAAATCAAATACTGTTGTTATTTTTATAAACCAAACAAGAATGAAAATAGGATTGGTATTTGGAAACCCAGAAACAACACCCGGAGGAATGGCATTGAAATTCTATGCATCTATTCGAATCGATATTCGTAGAATTGCACAAATAAAGAAGGGGGAGTCGGTTGTTGGAAATAGAACAAAAGCAAAGGTGGTAAAAAATAAGGTTGCTCCACCATTTCGTGTTGCGGAATTTGATATTATGTATGGAGAAGGAATTTCATATGAAGCAGACGTACTTAACACCGCTATAAAATATGAAGTAGTAAAAAAGAATGGCGCAAGTTATAGTTTTGAAAATGAAAAAATGGGAGTTGGATTCGATAATATCAGAGAAAAATTAAAAGCAGATAAAAAATTACTTAAAACAATAGAAAAGAAAACAACTGAGATGGCAGAGAAGAAGGGGGTGGTAGTGGAAACTGAAGAATAAAAATATATTATTTATAAAAAGAAACCCCGCTAGTTCATGAACTAGCGGGGTTTTTCTGATAAACAATTTTTTAATGATTACGAGTAAATCTATTTTTAGTTAGTTACATTCAGTCTATAAAAATTTTCAAATAATTTTGCCACAAGTATTGGGCCAGTACCACCTGGTGTTGGCGTGTATGAAAAATTTTCTTTTGTCGGAAATAATAAATCTCCACACAACTTCCCACTAATGAACGAGCAACCAAAATCAATAACAAGCGCATCATCTTTTATTATTGTTTCATCTATAATATTTGAAACACCAGTTCCAAGCACAACCACATCGGCATTTTTTATTTCTGATAAATCATCTCCTTTATCGAGGACCACGAATTGTTTTCCTTGTAACCTCAAATAGTCAGAAATTGGTTTTCCTACCAAAAATCCATTTCCAACGACGGCAAGTCTACCTATCTGGTAGGTAGATGTTTCATGTGAAACACCTGCCTGCCGGTAGGCATGGTTTTCAAGAAGCTGATAATACGATAAAACCTCACAAAATGTGGACACTGAAGGTGGAAGAATTTTTTGGTTAGTTAAAAATTGTTCATATGCTGACTCAGACAACACATCAAGGTCTTTTCCTTTTGGTATGGAATTTAATATTCTACTCCTATTTAAATGAGAGGGAAGTGGTAGTTGAACAATCAACCCCCCACAGGTTTTTCCACGTCCAATCATACCAATTTTTTTTCTTAATTCATCAACCCGTATTGGTTCAGGAAATTGATATATCCGAAAATCAACACCGAGGATCTCTGCTATTTTCTTTTTTTGCTGGACAAACCTCTCCGATGCGGAATTATTACCAATAAAAATAACCCCGAGAAATTTCTTTGGTGCCCCACATTCTTTCAATCTGTCTATTATTTCTTTTGCTATTTTTCTCCCATCTATAATCACCCTGTTATAGTATCGGGTAACAAAAAACTCTGCAAACATAAGCAGGCTTTTATCCAATACAATAATGTGTAGTTTTCTAAGCTCTATACAAAAAGAAGGGGAACATAGGTCATAATGAGACCCACAATAAGGAGTACAATGAACACGGTAACGATAACTTTGTGTTTTTTTGGATTAAACATATATCTATAATATCAAAATAATTGTGCTGGTGGAGGAGTTGGCTCTACAAAATCTTGAAACTCTAATTTTGTCATCTGTGGTTTAAATTTTTCTGGTATCCAAAGATACTTTTCATTTTTCATTTGGTCATAGACCATTTTTGTTACTCGAACATCTTGAGTACAATAATCTTTCAATTTTTGCATCTCGCCATTTTTATAAAAATCAATTGCATCCAATCCGTGGGCAGACTTACCAGCCCCCACATTTGCTTCAGCAAGTATACCCAAACCAATACGTCTTCCAAGTCGTTTTTCAATTTCTTCAAGAATATCTATATGTTGAATTGCAGCAATATTAAATGGAAAATATTTTTCGAGTACCGGTACATCAAATTTCTTACTATAAAATCCTATTAACATATACGCATTTTGGAAATATTTTCCTGCTACATCAAATTCTGATTCATCAAAACAATAATACGCATCTTCATTATATGAATAGATACCAATAACCGATGCATCTAATTTTTTTATATGCTCTTGACCACCCACATCAGCAAATGTGTTTTTTGTTTCAATATCAAATACAATTTTATCTCTCATATCTCTTATATAAGTCCCCATTATACATTTAGGTATACATGTCGGCAACATGTGACGCGGCATAACTTTCTGGTTTTGTTTTCACCTCATAATTAGATGCTCGAATCATTCCAACAACCTCTTGAATAAGGGTATTAGTTGGTCCATTCATCCCCACATCAGCATGTATTTCAAAACTCCATCGTGGGATTGGATAACTATGTTCCGATTCCTGAATCTCTTTTAGTACCAACTCTGCAATCTCAAGAGATAGAAGAACCTCTTGAATAATACGATCACGAAGTGTATAAAATTTTCCCAATTCTATTCTTCTCCAAAAATATCTTCCTCCGTTTCCAACACGATGAACAACGACAGCAGTGACAAAGTCTGCCATCTTGTTCTGAAATCCCATTGAATCAGATCCAATAATAATTTTATATTCCCTCTTTGTGTCCTCACGCATATATCTCAATATCTCCTTCACCACTGAAGGAATATCAAACTCAATCCCCAAAGAACTACGAAACATATACGCCATACTGTTCAACCTAATCCCGAAACTAGATGATGTCAATTTTGTTGCATATTGTTTTATCTTGCGGTACAACAAATACAGAACATAACAATGAGGTAAATAATGAGGTTTTTTGATAATGAAAATAATGAGATAACATTGAAAACAGGTGATTTTGTCGCATTTTATTTCAAGCAAGACGACTATATCGCCGTAGCGATCCAAACTGAAAATAAGAAAATGTTACATTTTTTTGAGAATTCTAAAAAACAAGAATATTTCTTTTTTGAGCCATTAATATTACTTGAAAAAGTAAAGAAAACTATCGAAAAGAACATCGGATTTCATTTGGATGCCCTAGAAGGGGAGGAGAAAAAACATAAAGAAAATAACCTTGCTCAATTTGCTTATTCATTTATTCCAATGAAAAATAAGAATAAAAATATTATCACTACAGTATTTAAAATTGGAAGCCCCGTATAATTACGGGGTTTTTTCTTGAGTTTTTTTGTATATCTGATATGCTGTCTATACAAAGTTTGGAAGGGCCAGTAGCTTAGTGGCTAAAGCACCGAGCTTATACCTCGGCGACCGAAGGTTCGAGTCCTTCCTGGCCCACAGAACGGGCATTACAAACAACATATGGGCGTTTAGCTTAGTGGTAGAGCGTCTCGTTTACACCGAGAAGGTCGGGGGTTCAATCCCCTCAACGCCCACAAATCAAAAAATCGCGAAAGCGGTTTTTTGTTTGTAGCTGAGCGAGCAAACTACTTGGCTCGCGTAGGGGATTGAAGGGCGGACCTGCCTGCCGGTAGGCAGGGCGTTGTGTGTTTAGTAAAACACACCGCGAGCCCGGGTTCGAAACAATTGTGAGCAACGGCGAACAATCAGTTGAGAAAATCCCAAATTCAGCGCCTATAATAAAAAACTACCAGTTCATAAACTGGTAGTTTTTTATTATTTCAAAATAATAGAATCTTTTTTTATACCAAGATTTTCAATTAGTTTATAAAACTCTTCTTGTTCAAGTGTCTCTTTTTCAATAAGCGCCGCCGCAACACCATCAAGAGCTTTTCGATGTGTGGCCATTATTTTCTTTGCGGTCTGGAGCCCCCTCTGTATATATTCGTTTATTTCTACATCAATAGTAGTTCCTATTGTTTCAGAATAATCTTTTTCCGATCCCAATCCTCGTCCAAAAAATGTCACCTCTTGTCCATTTCCATATGCACGTGGACCAAGTTTTTCGCTCATACCATACTTTGTAACAAGTGACTCCGCCACATCGGTTGCCTGCTGTATATCACTTGAAGATCCAGTAGTAATATCCTTAAACACTGCCTGTTCTGCGGCATATCCGCCCAATGAAACAGCTATCTCTCCCAAAAAATCTGACTTTGTTCGAAGTCGCTTTTCTTCCATAGGAAGTTTTAATGTATATCCACCAGCCATACCCCTACTTACCACAGAAACCTTGTGAACTGGATCAGAATTTTTTACAACCGCAGCCACAATTGCGTGTCCCGCCTCATGATATGCGGTAACCTGTTTTTCATGATCATTAATAATCCTGTTTTTTCTCGCAGGACCAAGTAATACTTTTTCGATTGAATCCAATAGATCTTCCTGTTCAACAAATTTCCTATTATTTCTTGCCGCAAGAATTGCTGCTTCATTCATTAAATTTGCAAGTTCTGCACCAGCAAATCCAGGTGTACGGAGTGCAACCATATGAAGATCTGTTGATTTCGAAAGTGGTTTTCCCTTTGCATGGATTTTTAAAATTTCTTCTCTGTCTCTTATGTCCGGCATATCAAGCATTACCCTTCTATCAAACCGTCCTGGTCGAAGAAGTGCCTGGTCAAGAACATCTGGTCTATTTGTTGCAGCAACAACAATGACACTAGTGTCGCGCTCAAATCCATCCATCTCAACAAGAATCTGATTCAATGTTTGTTCTCGTTCATCGTGACCACCACCCATTCCCGTTCCACGCTCTCTCCCAACAGCATCAATCTCATCAATGAAAATAATTGCTGGCGCCGCCTTTTTTGCTACTTGAAATAGATCGCGAACTCGAGACGCTCCAACCCCCACAAACATTTCAACAAATTCTGATGCCGATATATGGAAGAATGGAACACCTGATTCACCAGCAACTGCTCGAGCGAGCATTGTCTTTCCCGTTCCTGGTGAGCCCATAAGTAAAACACCTCGTGGAATTTTTGCTCCCATTGCATGGAATTTTTTTGGATTCTTTAAAAATTCAACAACCTCCCAAAGTTCCTCCTTTGCTTCTTTAAGGCCCGCAACATCTTTGAATAAAATCTTATCTTTCAATGGAGAAAATAAACGGATATTTACTCTTCCAAAAGAAAATGCCTGATTTGCACCACCCTTCGCCTGACGAAACATCCACCAAAGTATCAACCCCATAATGAGTAGTGGTATGAGTGTTGGAATAATAATTCCCATCCAATACTTTGTTCCTCCTTGATCCTTTATATTTACATCAATATTACCAAGTGTACTTGAAGTTATCCCATAACTTGAAAGTGTCTCCAAGAGACTAACACCACTTTCTTTTTTTGATTTAATTTCTATACCATCCTGTAGTCCTAGTATAAGATCGCTTTCTTGTACTGTTATTGTTTTGACCTCCCCATCTATTATTTTTTTTGCTACCGCACTAATGCTTATTTCCTCAGGTGTTTTTGATTGAGTATCAAGAACTGCACCAAAAAGAAGTGCGGTTATGATAAGAAAAATGACAGTGAATAGTATATTTTTTCCAAGTGATTTCATAATGTTATTACGCAATTCACTATACCTTAAAATACAAAAAAAGAAACTCCGCCCAATAGTAGGCGGAGTTAAATTATTTCCGTGATATTTTTTTTATAATCATATCCTTGTCACTTTTTGATAAGCCCGAAAGAAGAGAGTCAATAAAATCAACATACCTTTGAATATTTGAATTTACCGATCTTCTTTTTTTGGGGACAAATACACCAAGATAATACAACTGTGTTGGAGAACCATACACACCATGATCATGAATATTTAAATATAACTTCTTATCACCCCCAACAGCCAATTTTGGAGAAATGTGTTCATTTCTTTCCGGTTTTGCTGCAGTACCCTTAGCAATTATTGCCCCATTTTTTATTCGTATTTTTCTTTTTTCAAAAGCTAACTGTACCAACTCACATCCAGTTCCATGCCGGTACCCTAGAAACTGCATCTGCCTTTCTGCAGATTTTTCTTCTCCTGGAGAAAACGGAAACAACCGAACAGCATATTCTCCATCTATTTGATTTGTGTGTGGAAAATACGCCAATTCTTCATCACTTAGTGATTGATAAAGGATTTTAAGTTCTTTTGCCCGTGTTGCTAATTCAGAAAAAGATCCTTTCTTTGATTTTATCAAGAAATTTAATACTAATTCCCGTTCAATCATTTCAAAAATTTCGTCCTGCTCATATAACTTGAATGTTATGAGTCGTGGTAATACTAACGAAAAAACGAAATGGAAAATTCTACTTTTTCTATGTCTCTGGCTCATCTCTCCCATCTTTCTTTCCTCTCTTTAGTTATTAATGAATGTATTTTTTGTATACCACGCATTAAAAAAATATACAAGAAAAAACCCCATGCGAAATGGGGTTTTTAAATTTATTCTTTTACTAATTTTAGATTAATTCTTTTCTCTTCTGGTTTTATGCTATCAATAACAAATTGATATTCTTTCTGTAACGAGATCTCCTTCTTCATTTCATCAGCGCCACCAAAATCAGTAACATGGACATACCCTTGTATTTCATTATCAAGATTTACCACCGCACCAAATGGATTAAACATATATACAGTGCCACGAACAATCTCTCCCTCCTTATATTTTTCTAATCCCGCTTGCCATGGGTCCTCTTTGAGTGCCTTGAGTGAAAGAGAAATCTTTCCATCTTTTATTTCAACAATCTTCGCTTTTATTACCTCATCAACCTTAACAATTTCCTTCGGACTTTCCACAATGCGATGATCAAGCTCTGATACGTGAATAAGTCCCTCAACTGCTGGATTATCAACAAATTTTACAAATATTCCAAAATCAGCAACACCAGAAACAATTACCTCAACAATTTGATCAATATTATAATTTTTTACCAACTCGCGAGATGATACTTCTACTGCTTCTTTTTCTGAAACAATTAATTTTCCATTTCTCTGATTTGCGTCGATAACTTTTACAGTGATTTCCTCTCCAACTAATTTTTGAAGAGCTGAAGCAATTTCTGTTTTATCGCCAACACCGAGTTTTGGATAATGATCATTTGCCAATTGGGAAACAGGAAGAAATGCACCGATTCCATGAATAGAAACAATAAGACCACCCTTGTTATATCCAGTCGGCTTTACAACAATTGCCTCGTCTTTTCCTTTTAATTCATCAATCTCCTGCCAAGCTTTTTGTCTGCCCGCTTCTGTAAGTGAGAGTTCTGTGTATCCTTTTTCATTATCAATTTCAATAACTTTTCCATTAATCACACCCCCGATCTCTATTGCCTTAACTAGATCGCGTGCATTTTGCAATTCACCCCTATACACAACGCCAGTTCCATGACGCCCGAGATCGACAAGTATACAATTTGAGCTCTTTTCGATTATTTTTCCCTCTACAAGATCCCCAACTTTAAGTGGAGAAAATAATTGCGGAGCAGTTTTTACCAACTGCGCAAGCAATAACATACCGTTCTTTACTATATTCATACCGCATTAGAATACGTTGTTTTAACAAAAAATGCAACGGTTAAACAAAAAATGGCTATTCCCTAATTGCTAAATATTTTCTATAATCAATGTTGATATCATATGGTTATTACATATCAAGGAGGAAATTACTTCAAAATACAGTCAGGAGACTACACCATCCTTATAGATCCAGAAAATCAAAGATCTTTTAGGGGCGCTCAGGTAGTTATCAATACAGTAAAACCGACATTTTCTGAACCACTGGAGGGAGAGGACGCTCCTGTGTGGATTGAAAATCAGGGAGAGTACGAAATTGGTGGAGTTCGTATCCATGGATATTCGACGGGATGGAATGAAAAAGCAAAATGTGAAAATACCGCGTACCAAATACTCTTTGATGACATTTCTTTGGTAGTGCTCGGACATTTATATAATGAACTTGACCCAAAGACAATCTCTGCCTTCACTGACAATGATATTGCAATAGTTCCCGCGGGAGGATCTCCTTTTCTCGAAATTACAAAAATTGCAAAACTCACACGGCAACTCGAACCAGGGATAATAATTCCTTCACTCACCGAAAAGCCACACACACTTCTTAAGGAATTAAACAGAGAGGCAACCGCGGAAGAAAAATTAACAATCAAAAAAAAGGAAATTGAAGAAAAGGCAATGCGGGTAGTATGGTTGAAATCATAAAAACATGGTTTCTGAATATATAAAAAAGATTAGATCTTCAGACGAACATACAAAACGACGATGGGTTATCGTTTCAAGTGGGGTGGTTATGATAATCATTGTTGTGGTGTGGATTATTTATATCTCTGCAACATTACCTCGCACCAGTATGAATCAGGGTGATCAGGTATTTGAAAAGCAAGAAATAGTAACTGAAACAACAAAAAATACCTCAATAATCGGATCTATGGTGAAAGGAATAAAAATAACCACAAACAACATTTTTGCATCAATATTCTCCGTGGGTAACACATTTAAAAACGGACTTACACACACACTTCAATATGCAACAAAAAAGAAAGAGGTTATTATTCAAAAAGAGGAAATAAAAGAAATACCATTTCAACCAAATGATATAGAGCCACTTGAACCGACATTACTTCCATAATAATTTATGAAAAAAGAAGAAGAACAAAAAAATATCATCCCAAAAGATACTATTGAACCAAGGGAAATAACAGAGGAGCTTCAAGAGTCATATTTACAATATGCAATGTCTGTTATTGTTTCTCGCGCTCTTCCCGATGTCCGAGATGGATTAAAGCCAGTACAAAGACGTATTTTGTGGGCAATGTGGGATACGGGACTTACCCATACGGCAAAATTCAAAAAATCAGCAAATGTTGTTGGAGAAGTTTTAGGAAAATATCACCCCCATGGTGACCAGGCGGTCTATGACGCAATGGCGCGTATGGCACAAGATTTTTCTCTCAGATATACATTAGTAGATGGACAAGGTAACTGGGGATCAATTGATGGTGACGCACCAGCCGCAATGCGTTATACAGAAGCACGTCTCACAAAAATCTCTGCAGAATTATTAACAGATATAGAAAAGGAGACAGTAGATTGGATTCCGAACTATGATAATTCACGAGTTGAACCATCATATCTCCCAGCTAAACTTCCGCATTTATTACTCAATGGAACCGTTGGTATTGCGGTTGGTATGGCAACATCAATTCCACCACACAATCTCCATGAGATAGTTGATGCAACCATGTATCTTGCCAAACACGCTGACGCATCAACAAAAGAATTAATGCAATTTGTTCCTGGTCCTGATTTTCCGACTGGTGGTGTTATTTTTGATAAGAAGGCGCTTGAGGAAGCATATGCAACAGGACGTGGATCAGTAACCATTCGTGCACTTGCTGAGATCGAAGAGAAAAAAAGTGGAAGTTTCCAAATTGTAATAACCGAGATTCCTTATCAGGTAAATAAATCAGATCTCATTACAAAGATGGCAGAGCTAGCACAAGAAAAAAGAATTGAGGGAATAAGAGATCTCCGCGATGAGTCTGATCGCGATGGTCTTCGTATTGTTGTTGAATTAAAAAATGATACAGCACCACAAAAAGTACTCAACCAGTTATTTCAATACACCGAATTGCAAAAAAACTTTTATTTCAATATGCTCGCTCTTGAAAATGGAATCGCACCAAGAATATTTTCATTAAAAGACGTGCTTTCTGCATATCTCGATCACAGAAAACTAATGATACGAAAGCGCACCGAGTTTGATTTGAGAAAAGCAGAAGAGCGCGCACATATTTTAGAGGGACTTGCAACAGCGCTTGATGTAATCGATAAGATTATAGAGACAATAAAAAAATCTAAAGATAAGGATGAAGCGCGTACCAACTTGATGAAGAAATTCAAACTTTCTGAAATTCAAGCAAACGCAATTCTTGAAATGCGCCTCCAATCACTTGCAGCACTTGAGCGCATCAAAATTGAAGAGGAATTAAAAGAAAAGAAAAAATTTATTGCAGAATGTAAAGCAATATTGAAGTCCGAAACACGGATTGTTGAGATTATTACTGATGAGTTAGGTGGTCTCAAAAAAACATATCCCAGCGAACGAAAAACAAAACTTGTTTCTTCTGGAATTAAAGAATTTAAGGAAGAGGATCTTATCCAAAACGAGGAGGTTATAGTGACACTTAGTCAGGATGGATACATCAAGCGTATGTCTCCAACGGTCTTTAAGGCACAACGAAGGGGTGGAAAGGGTCTTATTGGATTTGAACTAAAAGAAGAAGATCAAATTCACAAAATAATTACCACAGAGACACACGATAATATATTATTTTTTACCGACAAAGGACGTGTATTCCAAACCAAGGCCTATGAAATACCTGTCGCATCAAGAACATCAAAAGGTAAATCGGTTCATAATTTTCTTACACTTCCACCAAATGAAAAGATTTGTTCAATAGTAAATTACAAAGGAATTGAGGGGGGTAAGAAGGGAGAGGGAAGTGGATTTCTTGTTATGGCAACAAATCATGGTGTCATCAAAAAAACCGACTTCAAGGATTTTGCAAATGTAAGAAGAACGGGAATTATCGCAATAACATTAAAAGACAGTGATGCACTACAATGGGCAGATCGATCGTCGGGAGAAGATGAAATCATTCTTGTCACCGCCGAAGGACAATCAATACGATTTAAAGAAAAGGATGTCCGTTCAATGGGAAGAACAGCATCTGGTATAAAAGCTATTAATCTAAAAGGAAAAGATGTAGTCGCTGGATTCTCAATTATTTCCAAAGGAACAAAACAAGACACACAATTTTTGGTAATAATGGGAAATGGATATGCAAAACAGACACCAATAAAAGAGTACAAAGTTCAGAAACGTGGAGGAAGCGGAATTAGGACAGCAAAAACAAATGACAAGACAGGAAAGGTGATTGCTGCACATATTATTGATCCAGAAGCAGAAGAGGTAATTGCATTTTCACTTAAAGGACAGGCAATTCGCACAAAACTTTCCGACATCCGTATTGCAGGAAGGGCAACGCAAGGAGTAAAAATTATGAATCTAGAAAAAGGTGATTCAATTATTGGAATTGTAGCCCTCTAGAAATAAACAGCATCCCACTCTCACCAAGAGTGGGATTTTTGTTTATAATAAAGGTAATGAATCCCGTTAGAAAACGGACCATCCATAAATAACCAATAGTATATGTATATACGCACAGAAATAATCCTATTGTCGAACAAACCAAATTGTCAGATTTTCTAACGGGATGAACCGTTCACGAATGCTTATCATTGGGGCAGTTGGTATTGGGGTCGCACTCTTTATTCTCATCCTTGTGGGAATTCTTCCAGGACTCCAAACAAATGATCCTAAAAACAATCCGATAACTATCTCCATATGGGGCATAGGGAACGATAATGAATTTTTTATCGGTACGGCTGATTCTATGAAAACAGAATATCCAAATTTTTCAGTTCAATATAAAGGATTTCCAGATAAAGAATCTTATATGTATGCGCTTACAGAGGCATTTTCTCTGGGGAAAGCGCCAGATATTATTTCAGTAGAAAATGCCGACATTCCAAAATTAAAAAATAAGATCGCCCAAATTCCTTCACAATATATTTCACCACTACAACTACAACAATCATTTCCAGAAACGGTATGGCGATATGACTTTGCTGACAAAAATGGAACATATGCGCTTCCTTATACCATAGACACTCTCGTGCTTTTTTATAACCGAGATATATTGGGAAATGCAGGATTTATATACCCACCGGAAACATGGGAAGCGCTTGATGAAATGATTCCAAAACTCGTCAAAAAAGACAAAGATGAAAATATAGAACAAGCAGCGATATCGCTTGGCGGAACAGAAAGAACAATTCTCCATGCATCAGACATTCTCTCTTCACTGATGATTCGCGCGGGCGCAAAAATGGTTAACGAAGAGTTCACTCAAGCATCCTTTGCAGGAAATGAAGGAAAAAGCGCGATGGAATTTTATACAAAATTTTCCGATCCAAAATCAGAAACCTATACATGGAATGAGACTATGCCGTTTTCAATTGATGCATTCGCATCCGAGCAATCTGCAATGATAATCGGTTATGAACGTGATATAAAGACAATTAAAACAAAAAATCAAAACTTAAATTTTGGTATTGCACCAATACCACAACCGAAATCTGCAAAAAAGACACTAAGTTACCCATCGTATTTTGGATATGCAATAACAAATCAGTCAAAACAAAAATCAATTGCCGCATCATATCTCGTGCGTACCACGCTTAATAAAACAATAGCTACACGTTTTGTGGAAAAAATAGGAGGAACACCAGTGCTCTTATCTCTCCTTAATGAAGCGCTTGGATCAAGTGAAAAAAGTGTATTTGCGCGACAAGCTCTTGTCGCACGTGGTTGGCCACAAATTGATTCAGATGAGATACAAACTATATTCTCTGATAGTATTAGCCTTGTTATTTCAAAAACATTAGATCCCCAAAATGCTATAAAAGACGCAGAAACAAAAATAAACAAGCTTTTTTCAAGAAGAGCGCTATAATGTATTCATATATGAAAGTATTTTTTCTCTCACTTATCATGTTCCCACTTCTGGTTGTTCCTTTGTTATCTTTTGCACAAACAGATACGCCATCAATTTTTAGTGGTATAAATATATGGGCTGGAGCATATTGTGGTTCTAGTTCAACGATAGCGCTTGACCAGGGACCTCAAGGGCCATGCGATTTTTGCGATGCAATTATCATAGCATCAAATATTATGAGGTATGCATTTGATCTCATCTTTTTTGTTTTATTCCCTATATTCTTTGCCTGGGGTGGTATCCAATATATGACATCTGCAGGAAATCCAGGTAAAATAAAGTCAGCAAAACAAATACTTATTAGTACCATTGTTGGTCTTGTTATTGCGGCATCGGCGTGGTTGGTTATTGGGCTTATATTTAATGTACTTGGTGGATTTTCTGGAAATACATTCAGTATTAGTCCGTGGAAAACAATTAATTGTCAATAAAAATGAAAATTTTAAATTTATTACTATCTCCGAAGTTCGCCCTTGCTCAATCAAGTTCTTCGGTTGCGTTTCCCGATCCATTACAGGGAGCGACGCTCGCAACAATACTTCCAGAGTTATTAATATATGCAATGTGGATTGGTGGGGTAATCCTAACCATTCTTGTTGTTTGGGCAGCATATATACTTATGTTTTCAAAAGGAGACCCAGGGGAAATTAAAAAGGCAAAAGCAACATTATTGTATGGAGTGATTGGCTATGTTATACTTCTTTTTGCAGAGGCAATTCGTAGAATTATCATGAATGTCCTCGGAGTTTAATGAAAAGGTCGGATACTAGACACATATATAATCAAACATTTTTATAATATGAACCGCGTTTCAAAATTTGCGATAATCGGCTTTTCGCTCCTTACCCCAGCGCTTGCAATGGCACAGGCCACAGGCGTTGATGTATCAACGGTTGGAGGTTTGGTAGGAAAGGTAAACACATTCGTAAAACTCGCTGTTGCAGTACTCTTCGTTCTTGCAACCATCTTTATCGTTATGGCTGCGTTCAAGTATTTGACTGGAAAGGGAGATCCAAACGAAATCAAGAAGGCACAGGCAATGATCGTGTGGGCAATTGTGGCAATGGTAGTAGCATTGTTTGCATGGGCAATTCCAAAAATTGTTACAAACTTCCTCGGCGTTTCAGTAAGTAATATTGAAAGCTCAAGTTTTTAGAATATTTTAGAACTAAAAACCCCCGTACGGGGGTTTTTAGTTTTTAAGATTTGAAAAGAATATAAATACACACTAAAGTAATTGAGTATTGCCGAGGTGGCGGAATGGTATACGCGCACGGCTTAGGACCGTGTGGGGCAACCCATAGGAGTTCAAGTCTCCTCCTCGGCACATAAAAACGTCTGTAATTAAATTTGGCAGTAATATAGGATTAAGTAAATATAATACAAAAAGGAGACTTGAACAGCTGAGGAGGGGTCGGGAGGATAGCAGATCCTCCCGTGAAGGAAATTATTCAAAACAGTGGGTTTTGAAAACGTAGTCCCGCTAACAGCGGGACGAGTAGTGAAACTCTCCTCCTCGGCACCAATTCAATAATGAATAGAAAAACAAAATTTTTGTTATTAGGAATACTACTACTAAGTATTATTTTGCATGCTTGGAGATTAGATATACCAAACCATGCTGTTTTTGATGAGGTGCATTACGCAACCTATGCAACACAATATGTTACAAAAACACCATTTTTTGATATTCATCCACCACTAGGAAAGTTCATATACTCCCTACCACTTAATTTTGTTTCAGTAAAATCATTAGTAGATGCCCCATTTGTAAAACTCACCAGAGACGGCATAGTAAAATACGAACTTATTAATAGGACGTTTACTACATTTCCATACATACCACTTCGTGCTATTAGTTCATTTTTTGGCGTCCTTCTTGTTCTCGCAGTATTTCTTTTTATGCGCGAGCTCACAAAGAATGACACAATTGCACTTCTTTCTGCATTTTTTGTAACACTTGAAAATTCACTACTTATAGAAACGCGTTTTATATTGCTTGATGGCGTGTTTCTTTCTTTTTCATTTCTTGCTCTCTGGCAATTTTTAAAATACAAAGACACTGGGATTATTTCTGGAATCATGTGGGGTTGTGCACTCGCAACAAAACTCGTGGGAATTATTTTTCTTCCATTTATCTTTTTCAAAAAATTTGGATTTTGGAAAAATTATAAATTTATTACTATTGGATTGCTCACACTCGGAATTCTCTGGATAGGAATTCAGTGGTTTTCATTTCCAACAAAAGAGTGGCATTCATTTACGAATTCAGTAAATGCCAACGTGTCTCAAGAACTACCAAAAATACCAGAACATCTTTCTCTGGGACAAAATATATCTCTAAAAACATATTTATTGTTTCATGAGGTTATATGGTCTGCACAAGGATATTCAAGTATCCAGGCAACCCATCCAGCACAAAGTAGATGGATTGAGTGGCCATTTATGATTGGTTCGTTTTGTTACAAAGAAAACATACCACTGTGTATGATAGGAAACCCAACATTGTGGGGTATTGGATTTTTAAGTGTTATAACAACTCTTTTCTATGTTACTATCACGAGAATGCGCAAAAAAATGGTTGATAAAAATATCATGTACCTATATGGGGGCTATATAGCATTATTACTTCCCTTTGCTCTCATTCCACGATATATGTTTATATATCATTATTTTCCTGCTCTCATTTTCTCTTTTTGTTTGTCTGCATACTGGATAGTAAAACTTACCAGTGGATTGGAAAAGAAATATCAATTTGTTTCCTATGCTATTCTTTTTACTATTATATGCATCGGATTCATTGCTATTGCGCCAGTAACATTTGGGCTAAAATAATTATTTTTTTCTCCGTCTTCCATGAAATGCCTCATGAACTTCATGAAGTTCTTTATTGGTAAGATGAGTATATACCTGTGTAGTGGCAATATTTGCATGACCCAACATTTCCTGCACCGATCGAAGATCTGCTCCATTAATAAGTAAATCTGTGGCAAAAGAATGCCGTAATTGATGTGGATGTACTTTTTTTGATATACCTGCTTTTCGTGCATAAAAATCAACTAATCGTTGAACCCCACGAGGAATAATGCGCCCTGTTACATTTCCCGATTTTGAGAGAGAAATAAATAGTGCTTCTTCTGCATCGGGACGCTTATCAAGATATTCTTTTAAATTTTTTTTTGCAGAATCAGAGATAAACACTACACGCAACTTTTCTCCTTTTCCTCTAACAGAAAATTCTCCGCGGTTAATATCAATATATCTATTCAAAGAACAAAGCTCTGAAACGCGCAATCCCGTTGAAAACAACATCTCGAGAATTGCCCTATCTCTCAATGCGCGCAAGGAGTTTCCTTCTGGCGCCTTCAATAATCGTTCTAACTCACTATAGTCCAATACCTCAATATCCCTGCGTGCTATTTTTGGAAGCTCTATCGTTTCTGGGGAAAGCACTTTCATTCCTCGTTTTATGCAATATTTTAAAAAATTCCTGATTGCAATTACATAATAGCTTTGAGTAACTTTTTTAGTATTTTCTCTCGATAAGTGGACACGAAAACTTCGCACTGATGTATCAGTAATATCCAATATCTTTTTTATTTGTTGATCTTTTAAAAATCGAAAAAGATATCGCCCATAGTTTTCCCGTGTTTTTGGAGATCGATTTTTTTCAATCTCTAAATAATCAAGATATTCTCCAACTACTCGCTCTGCTTCGTTCATTAGTATCATTCTACCCCAAAATATTGTGCGACAAAAGACACAAATGATAGCTATATATGGATAAATTGACATAAAGCACCTTTCATAGTAAGATACACGCATATATGCTTACGAAGCGGAAAAAGCAATCAGCAATAAAAGATTTTCAAGTACACGATACCGACACTGGCTCCGCAAAGGTGCAAGTTGGTCTCCTTACTAAACAAATTAAGGCACTTGCAGATCACCTAAAGAAAAACCCAAAAGATAATCACTCTCGCCGTGGTCTTCTTATGATGGTCGGAAAACGACGCCGATTTCTCCAGTATTTGAAGCGAACAGATGAAAAAGAGTATGACAAACTCGCAAAAAAACTCGAACTTGAAGCGTAATACCAATAATCATCCCGTATTCCCACACCAGAGAATCGGGATTTTTATTGATGCTCAGAATATTTATCATTCAGCAAAACATTTATACCGCTCTCGGGTAAATTTTTCTGAACTTATTAAATTCCTCACAGGAAATCGTACACTTGCACGCGCTGTCGCATACGTTGCAAAGAGCGATCCTATAACAGGAGAGGATTCATTTTTTGATGCTCTCAGAAAATCTGGTTTTGAGTTACGAATAAAAGATTTACAAATATTTTCTGATGGATCAAAAAAAGCGGATTGGGATGTTGGTATTGCAGTTGATGCGATACGTACCGCGCATTCCCTTGATGTGATCATACTAGTTACTGGTGATGGGGATTTCATTCCTCTTGTTGAATATCTGCAAGTTGGTCTAGGAAAACGTGTTGAGGTAGCTGGATTTTCCAAAACAACCTCCGGGCACCTAAAAGAGGTTGTCGACCGTATTATTGAACTTGAGGACATACCAAAAATACTCCTTCCTATACATCAGCAAAAAAGAACCAAAAGAAGACAAAAATAAAAAAACAAGGTATTCTAACTAACATATGAATTTAGAGAAAAAACAATTTACCACAACGCTTAGTGGTGCACCCGTGACGATTGAGGTGTCTCGGCTCGCAGGACAAGCAAATGCAGCAGTAATCGGTCGCTTGGGAGATACAACCGTATTAGTAACAGCAGTAATGGGAAAGAATGATACCCAACTCGACTATTTTCCTCTTTCCGTAGATTATGAAGAGCGTTTTTATGCTTCCGGAAAAATACTCGGAAGTAGGTTCATGAGAAGGGAGGGAAAGCCATCCGATGACGCAATTCTCTCAGGACGTATTATTGATAGAACTATCCGTCCATTGTTTGATCAGCGTCTTCGCAGAGAAGTACAAATAACGATTACTATACTTACATATGATGAAATTCATGACCCAGAAGAAATAGGACTTCTTACAACATCTGTGGCGCTCATGATTTCAGATATTCCATGGGGGGGTCCAGTAGCTGGTGTACGCGTTGAATCAAAAGAGGGACAGGATGAAAAAACATTTATGTCATTCTTTTCTGGAACAAAAGATTTTATTAACATGATAGAATTTTCTGGAAAAGAGGTAGGAAAAGAAACATTACAATCCATATTTGAGAAATCACACGACGAAATTAAAAAACTCGTTCTCTTTCAAGAAGGTATTGCAAAAGAAATTGGAAAAGAAAAAGCGGATGTAATGATCCCAGAACCAAGCAATGAAGCAAAAAATATAGTTCGTACGTTCCTTCGTGGAAAAATAGAAGATGCGCTGAGCACACATAACGTTGAACAACTCAAATATGAAATGTTTGAACATCTCAGAACACTTGAACATAATGACGAAGTATTGAGATATGGAGAATTTCTTTTTGAAGCAGAAGTAGATGCATTTGTGCATGATCTTGCGTTAAAGGAAGGAAAGCGTGTTGATGGTCGCGCATTTGATCAGATTCGTGATTTATATGCGGGAACAGGAATACTTCCACGTATGCATGGAACGGGGCTTTTTATTCGTGGCGAAACACAAGTGCTTGCTGTTGCAACGCTTGCATCACCCGCACAAGAACAACTTATTGAAACAATGGAAGCAACAACCAAAAAACGCTTTATGCTCCATTATAATTTCCCTAAATTCTCAACAGGGGAAGTAGGAAGGGCAAGAAGTTTGGGGCGAAGAGAAATTGGGCATGGCGCACTTGCTGCAAAAGCAGTAGAGCAAGTGATACCACCAAAAGAGGAATTTCCATATACCATTCGTATAGTTGCAGAAACACTTTCATCAAATGGATCATCCTCAATGGCATCAACATGTGCGGCAACGTTAGCACTTATGGACGCGGGTGTACCAATAAAAAAACCAGTTGCGGGTATCGCAATCGGTCTCATGACGGGCACCGAAGGTGCATATAAAATTCTCACAGATATTCAAGGACCAGAAGATCATTATGGAGACATGGACTTTAAAGTAACAGGAACAGACGAAGGGATTACCGCTGTACAAATGGACGTAAAAATAGGAGGAATCAACCCAGAGATATTTATTAATGCATTACATGCAGCAGAGAAGGCAAGGCTTCAAATCTTGGAAGTTATTAAATCCTCTATAAGTGAGCCAAGAAAAGAGTTATCTCCATATGCACCGCTTATAAAGATACATAAAATAAATCCAGAAAAAATCGGCATGGTAATTGGTCCAGGTGGGAAAACAATAAACGGAATTATTGAAAAATGTGGCGGAAAAATATCAATTGATATTGATGAAGATGGAACAGTATATGTTTCAGGAACCGATCACGCGGGCGTCCTTAAGGGGCTGGAAGAGGTAACCTCACTTACAAAAGAGTATAAAATTGGCGATATTATTGAAGGTCCAATTGTTCGCATATTAGAATTTGGAGCAATTGTTGATCTTGGTGGGGGACAAGATGGCATGATACATGTTTCTGAATTAAAAGAAGGATTTGTAAAAAAAGTGGAAGACGTGGTTAAGCTCGGCGATCGAATAACCGCAAAGGTTATACGCGCAGATGAGGGAAAAATTGGCCTTTCAATAAAAGCGATGAAAGGATTACAAATAAAATAATTTTTTATTCTCCAAACCCCGTCATACCAAAGGTAGACGGGGTTTTGTGTTATCTTTGGTTGTGGGTTGTGTGTTATTTGTTATACTTTAGGTAATGGCAGATAATCAATTTCCGAATCAAAATCAGTGGTCGGAGAAACCAGTAATCGGAACTGGTGAGGGTGAGTCTCCGATTATTCCAGCACCACAAAATGATGTTGTAATGCGAACTATGGCTTCCGACACAGCATCAATAAAAGAAATGGGTGGCGGAGATCCACATCCATATACGCCAACACAACAAGTAGGCGAGCAAGAAAACAAAGCATCCACATCACCAATGAATACCACAAAAGACGCCGTGGTAACCCCGCCACAGGCGAGTGGTGACGTCGTTATTCCTCTTCCTCAAAAAAAGGGTGGAAATATGTTTGTTATTCTCGCTGTTGTCATAATATTGTTGGGACTCATAGCAATAGGATATTTTTATGTGTATCCAAAATTCATTTTGGGAACACCAACACCAGAAACAATCACAGAGGAAACAGCTCCTGTAGTAACTAATGAAAACATAGACACCAACAATCAGAATAATACAGAAGGAGCAACAACGACAGAAAATACCTCACCAATAGAAGTTCCTCCAACAACTGGACTAAGCACACACACATCATTATTTAAAGTTCCCGCTGATTTTTCTTCAGAGGCAACCCTGAACACAGAAACAATTGAAGCAATAAAAGAAACATGGAAGGGAAATACCGTGGAAGTTCCAGTGTTCCGCGAGACCATATTCAAAAATGTTGATGGAATGATATTTGGTATTTCAAAACTCGCTACGTTATTCATTCCATCGGTTATAAATTCATCCTCTTCAAAATTATTTGATGAAGATTTCACCTTATTTACCTACACAGACCAAAAAGGAGTGTGGCCAGGAATGATATTGAAAGCAAAAAATGAATCCTTAACCCTAGCAAAAGAGGAGGTGAAAAAAATTGAATCTAACACAGAATGGCTTTCGTTGTTCATGGTTGACCCAGGAAAAGAACAAACATGGAAAGATGGCAAAGTTGGCACCATGAGTGCTCGGTATATTCCATTTTCAACACAAGGAAATGCTCTTAGTTATACATGGTTTGATAATATATTACTTATAAGCACAAACTACCAAGGGGCACAGGACGCAGCAAAAAAACTCGGTTTTTAAGAAATTATGCGCGATAAGCGTGGGGAGTGGAATAGAATCGCCGCGGAATACGATTTAAAAATCGTACGCGGTGATTTTTTTAGAAAAAATATTCTTGATAGTGCACTATTAAAATATTTTAAAAATATAAAAAACCGTTCCGTGCTTGATTTGGGTTGTGGGCAGGGATATTTTTCAGAGATTTTATCAACATTAGGAGCACATGTAACGGGAATAGATATATCGGAAAATCTCATTGCTATTGCAAAAAAAAATAAGAATATTAATTTTTTTATTGGTGATATAGAAGATGCACTTCCCTTTGAAGATAATTCATTTGATATTGTTGTATCGAATATGGTTTTTATGGATTTAGAAAACCCAGAACGTGCAATAAAAGAGGTTATTCGTGTATTAAAGAAAAATGGATTGTTCATTGTTTCGATATTACACCCAATATTTACCAGTGGATCTATATACAAATCAATAAAAGATAAAATATGCCTTCAAGATCCCTCGTTTTTGTTAAAAAAATACAAGAGTAAAAAGAAAATAGGGTGGAATATATTGGATACAACACACACTACCACGGTTTTCCATCGACCTATTGAGTACTACATAAACCTTTTTTCTTCACACAATATATTTATTTCTAATATTGAAGAATGTGTGCTTCCTGAAACATTTAATGAAAATGGATTTTATAGAACACTCCACCATACGCCGATGTTTTTAATAATCGAGGGAATTATCAACAAATAGACTTGCATTCAAATACAAGACGAAGTATTTTTAGTATATGAGTTTTTCAAATGAACAAACGGAAGAATTAAAGATAAGACTTCTAGAGGAGAAGAAAAAAATTCTTTCACACCTTAAAGACGCAAAAAAGGAGTCTACCTTTGGGGGAGGATCTGAGGACCTGGAAGAAGAGGGGGACGAAACAGAAGAGTTCGCAAATTACCTTGGTGTAGAACAAATCGAGGAAGACGCCATCCATGATATTGATATTGCGCTTGATAAGATAATTACTGGAGCATATGGAATATGTGAGCAGTGTGGGAAAGAAATATCATATGAACTTCTCTCTATACGACCCGAATCAAAGTTGTGTAAAGAGTGTAAACTTGCAGAGCACAGTATATGAGCGTTTCAAAAATTCTTTCTGCAGAACTAGAAGGAATAGACGCCGAGCTCGTTGAGGTGGAGGCCGACTTACATGTCGGTCTCCATTCTTTTAATATCGTCGGACTTGCTGATAAAGCGGTATCAGAGGCAAAAGAACGAGTAAACTCTGCATTAAAAAATTCTGGAATAAAACCACCATCCAAAGAAAATAGAAAAATTACCATTAATCTTGCACCAGCAGACATAAAAAAGGTTGGCTCCCGCTTTGATCTAGCAATCGCTCTTGCATACTTACTTGCAAGTGGACAAGTTAAAACATTTAATACAAAAAAATCACTATTCATTGGAGAACTTTCTCTCGATGGAACACTTCGTCCAATTTCTGGGGCACTTAATGTTGCACTTCTTTGTAAGCGCCTTGGTATTACATCGCTTTTTCTCCCACCAGAGTGCGCTCAAGAGGCCGCAATCGTTGATGGAATATCTGTGTATCCAGTGGAGTCATTAAAAGGTCTTATTGAACACATAGAACAAAGAGGGGAAATAGCACCTCTAAAACACATCCATATAACACCTCAATATCCGGGAGAAACTACCATGAGTGAGGTTCGTGGACAAGAGAGCGCAAAACGAGCACTCATGATTGCAGCCGCAGGAGGACATAATATATTAATGACAGGAACGCCAGGAACGGGGAAAACAATGCTTGCAAACGCACTTCGTAGTATTCTCCCACTACCAACACTGAAAGAACAAATCGAAGTAACAAGTATTTGGAGTTCTGCTGGGCTTACCGGGAGGTCCTCATATGTACAAAATCGTCCATTCCGTGCGCCACACCACTCCGCATCCCTCTCTGCAATCCTTGGCGGTGGAACAAATCCAAAAGCAGGGGAAATAAGCCTGGCACATAGAGGTGTCTTATTTCTTGATGAACTCCCAGAGTTTCGCAGGGATGTTCTTGAAGGATTGAGACAGCCACTTGAAGAAGGGAGGGTTTGTGTTGCGCGAGCAAAAAAAACACTTTCTTTTCCGGCTCGATTTATTCTTGTTGGAGCAATGAATCCCTGTCCATGTGGATATTTTGAGTCCGACGAAAAAGAGTGTATGTGCACCGCACATGATGTCTTGAGATATAAGAAAAAAATATCTGGTCCACTTCTAGACAGATTCGATATTCATATTATTGTTCCACGAGTTCCTATAGAGGAGTTGAGGAAACAACGAGAGGAAAGTAGTGATATAGAATTTAGAGAAACTGTAGCAACTGCAAGAAAAACTCAACAAAAAAGATTTGAGGAAATGAAAATCCCGATACACACAAATTCAGAAATGAGATCTAAAGATGTTGAAACAATTTCATTTCTTTCACCTGAAGCAGAAAATTTTTTAAAGAAGGTGCTCGAAAGAAATATCTTATCAACACGCGGATACTATCGAATGCTTAAGGTTGCAAGGACTATTGCAGATATAGAAAATTCAAAAGAAACAAAAAAAGAACACCTCGCAGAGGCATTCCAATATCGAATACAAAACAATTAAAAAACTACTTTGTGGTAAACGGATTTTTCCCTCCCAACACCTCAAAGTGTACGTGACATCCGTTCACTGTCTCGGTATTTCCCGTTGATCCCATTGTCCCAATTTTTTGTCCCCTCGAGACAACATCACCAATATCTACAACAATATCTTCAAGATGCGCATATCTTGTTTTTATGCCATTTGCATGCTCCAAAAGTATGAATATGCCATAACCGTTATTCCAACCAGATGATCCATCTCCTAATTCAACATCCTTGATTACCACCCCATCGGCGGCGGCGACAACATTGGTTCCACATTTATTTGCTATATCAACAGCATTCTCCTTGTGTAATTCTCCCCAATTCCATCCAATAGCAGGCAGAGAAAGTAGCTGCGAAACATCTTTTAGGTCCTTTGCTCTTATTTCATCTCCTTTTTGTTTTGCATATGGTAAAAATATTTTTCCACTTGATTCTGCAAACATTGTTATAAATGAAGGATTAAATTGCTTGATGAGATTTTCAGATATTTCATATCGATTTGCTATAGCATGTATGGTGTCACCATCTTGAATATCATAAAGAATTCCATTGAGAGGGAGTATAGTTATATTATCTCCTCTTTTTACCTCATTTTTAATCTGTGGATTTGCGCTCTTAATTGTTTCTATAGAAAGGGAGAACTTTGAAGCAATTCCCTTCAATGTTTCACCTTTTTGAACTTTGTATTGTCTAACCCCATCACGAGCAGTGCCAATATTTGTGTTTGGAGATGGGGCATCAGTCAAAAAACTCTTTTCAATATCGTCTTCTTTTTGTTGTGTGTTAAAATTCCACACCACAATACCAGAATATGTTGGGTCAATAATTTCACTTATCGGACCCCCTTTTGAGAATTTCTGAGCACTGAAGTCTTCTTTAAACAAAATGTTTTTTTGGGCAAAAACAACTCCGTACGAAAGGAGAAGTAACAAAAACAAACAAAATAGGTTGGCAAACCGTTTTGTATCCATTTCTCCTATAAAACCGCGCAAAGCGCGGAAATTCCCCTTAATATCTATAATGCAGGTACTATACCAATTTTTTGGTAATTATTCAATTCTTTTGTATACTTCATATATACGATGAAAAAAATCTTCTTTGTTATATTCTTACTCTTGCTATTTTCGCCAAACAAAATATTTGCACAAAATATTCTCCGTGGATTCGGTGGAAAAGTGGTCACATCAATGGCCCCACCAATTGTCTGTTCTGGTGGATTGGGCCCAATTACCATCATTCCTTCTGGAATCGCCCCCGCAGCAATTTATGGAACACAACCAGCTACCGGACGCTTTATGAATTATGCAATAACACCTGGTGGCTACGTGCTCGGGTTGTACACGCCGGCACTTGCGCCCATTTGTTGGATACCCATTCCACCACCTGGCGTACCAACACCCGTTTATGCGTTTCCAATAATGCTTTATGGGTCATCCATCCCATCAACTCCATAAATATGCGACAGAAACTTGGACAGCACTTTTTAAAGGAAAAAGAAACACTCTCATTTATAGCAAAAAACACTAAGTTAAAAGAGGGAGAAACACTCATTGAAATAGGCCCAGGACATGGAGAGTTAACCAATTTTTTGCTTCCAGAAATTAATAAACTAAATGGATCACTTTTTTGTATAGAAAAAGATCAGGGATTCTTTGAAAAAATTGATACCCTTCTTACTAGTAGTTCAACAAAAAACAGGTTGTTCCGCGGAGATGTAAGGGAAATTTTACCAATACTCCCTGATGCCCAAAAATTAAAGAATTATGTGATAGTGGGGAATATACCATACTATATAACCTCATTTTTGTTTCGTATTATTAGCAATCTCTCCATCAAACCTCACACCACAACACTCCTTATACAAAAAGAGGTAGCATTACGAGCAACTCAAAAACCGCCACACCAAAATCTTCTTTCGGCGATTATTTCTTCCTTTGCAGACGCGATGATTATCAAACAAGTACCACGAAATCAATTTTCGCCACCACCAAAGGTTGATTCTGCGGTTATTCAACTAATTACACACAACCAATATAAAAAAGAGGAAATCGAAAGATATATAGTTGTTACGAAAGCACTATTCAAACACCCAAGAAAAACAATATTGAACAACCTCAGGGAAGCAGACATTGAGAAAACGTTCAAAAAAAATGACATTCAAAATATATTAACTAGGTTAAATATTCCAGAAAACACGAGGGCACAGGTCCTGAGCTCTGAAACTATAATGGAGCTTGCAAAAATGTTGTATAATGAAAAGTAATGAGGAATAAAAAGATCCTCTCAGTTGGTATTGTCATGATCGGAATTGCTTATTCCGCATATCTTTTGTTCTACACAACCGATAAAAACCTGTCATCAGCACAAATAACTGGTTCTGAAAAAAATGACTCACAATTTTTAAAAAACGATAGAAAATCTATATATTCTCTAAACGAGCCAAACTTTAACGCAACCGAACAGACAATAAAAGATTATGAACTTGCTATTTTTGAATATAATAAAAACAAAAAAGGTGGCGATGAAATACTTCTCCCAAATGAGGTTGATATACAGAATATTATCCAAAAATATACAACCCAACCAATACTTTCCCAAATTTATACAAAAAAAGACATTACTATAGAGAAAAAATCAACACTAACAGATCTTATATCATACATAGAAAAAATAGAGAAAAAAGATGTTGAAATAGAAAGAAAGAGAGAAACAAATATTGTTTCTGCGGTTGGTATTTTTGTTTTGGAAAAAAAATCAGATGATTTGCAGAAACATATAAATGCAGAATCTGAGTATATTGATTTCTTATTGGAAACTCCAGCATTTTCCGGTTGGGAGGACTTCCATCTAGCAATATTAAACAACGCTGAAAAAAGAAGAACACTCGCAAAAATTATTATTGAAAACCCAGACGACCCAGTAAAAGTAATAGCCGTTGTTGAAAACCTTTCTACACTCATTAAAAATGATGATATTGTGTGGAATGTAGCAATTTCTTCTCTACAATGAAAAAATCTGTTTTAAAAATAATATCATTATTACTTGTAGCATCAATATTTTCTGTGAATGTTTATTTTGTAAAACATGTAAATGCCGGTGGTCTCGCTGATATAGCTTCCCAATGTTTTGGTATCGGCGCAGAAGCAGCGAGGATTAAAGAAGAAATGAGACAGAAAGCAATAGATCTTGCAAAAACTGAGGCAAGAGAACTTGCAGAACAAGAACTTCGAGATCTCGTACAAAATGCAATAACGGGAAGTGTTATGTCTGTGCCTGTGTTTGATCTGCAAACATTGGAAGCAATATCAAAAGCGCAAAGCAAGATACGAGAAACACAAGAGAATAAATCAGATGAGATTCAAGCAAAATTAGCAGAGGGACAAGCACAAGACTGCCTCACCGCAATCACTGATTTTGCACTAAATATTGCACTTGCAAGACTTAAAAAACAACTCCTTGATCGTATCGCAGATCAGACAATAGAATGGATAAATAATGACTTTAAGGGAACCCCAAGATTCATCACAAACTTTGGTGATGTGTTCGAGGATTCTTATCAATCGGCGATTGGAGACGTTGCAAGAGATGTCGGACTAGGAAACTTATGTGATGAAAAATTGTCTCTAAAATTACAATTGAATTTGCGCGCTCCTACACAGAAAAAGTTTACACAAGAAACACAATGTACACTAGATAAAATTGTACAAAACATAAGTGACTTTGGAAACGATTTCAGAAATGGTGGATGGATCGCTTATAATGAAACACTTTCTCCTAATAATAATCGCTTTGGATTGGAGATTCTCGCACTGGATGAGGCATACAAAGTCATTGATGAGAAGAAACAAGAGGCGACACAAGAATCACTGACGGCGTCAGGATTTAAAGGAGAAAAAGTTTGTAGTGAATGGACTCTCAACCTACTTAATGAGAATGGGAAGGTTGTTTCTCAGGTAGTTACTACCGGATTTAGTGAAGAATTTCCAGACCCACAAAAACCAACAACAAATGCTGCTGGAATATCTTATGACACGGGATTAACACAACTTGCAAAACAGAACTCAACAAACCTCTCTCTTTTAAATCTATATACCCCACACTATAGTGGGTGGAAATGTACTCATACCTATATAAATACTCCCGGAGACACAACAAAGACAGCTCTTCAGTCAACATTTAATCAAGATCAACACTACATTGCGAACGCAGAAAACCTCGAGGATTATATTGATGTCGTTTTTGATGCCGCCGTCAATCGTCTTATTAACAAAGGAGTGCAAGGAATTGTGAATGTCGGAAAAGGGTTACTTGCTGGTGATGGAATAAAAAGTAATTCTGGAACGGGTCGCTCTGGATCTCCACAAGATCAAGGAATAAAAGACAGCTATGAACAAAATAAAAACACAAATGATGTATTAGGACAATCAGAAACAGGAATACAAAACCAAACACAAACAGGAATACAAAACCAACAACTAATAAATCTGCAAACTCAGTATAATGATGTAGAAACATCACTTCAAAATGTGAGTTCTTCACTGGGAGTTGTAAAAACATCACTAATCCAACTAAATAATAAGATAACACTACTTGCAAATTGTGAGAGGGTAAAATCATCAATTAATGGAGAACTTTGTCTATCAACAAAAAGGGATCAAAATCTAATTAACAGCCACACTACATCAATTAATGGGTCTTATTTACTTTTAAGCACAACAACAGATGCATTTGGACAGATAAATAAACCAACTACCACAACATCACAAGGAGGGATATCAACAATAAGCACGGCACTCAATTCAATTGAAGAAAATATATCTGAAATATCACAAAATATATATAACGCAAAGGTGTTTTCTGCGACAAAGATTATAGAAATAAACGCACTATATAACTCATGTATAAACGCAACAATCTATACATGTCCAAGTTTTTTTGAAGAATAATCATGCCCATAACAACAATCCTAAAACAACATAGAAAACATATAATCCTGGGGATTGTTTTGGGTTTTGTTTTTGCTGCAGGAGTACTTACACCGAACGTCTCACATGCACTTTTTGGTATTTCCCTCTCCGGTGTTGTAACTGGTGTTTTTAAATTAATCGCCTACATATTTAACTTTATTGCGGGAATATTTTTTGCTATAGGCGCATGGCTTGTTAAATTTACCCTCGTTGATCTCAATATGTATGTTGCGGACCCTGCTGCAAATCCAATTGCTGACATTGGTTGGAGAGTATCAAGAGATATAGCAAATCTTGGCTTTGTTCTTCTGACCGTCATTATGGCGTTCATGACTATAATTCGCGTCCAATCATATGGGGCAAAAAAATTGTTACTCAACCTTATTATCGCGGCAGTAGTGGTAAATTTCAGTTTTGTTATTGCGGGAACACTTATAGATTTTTCCAATACACTCACGTGGTTTTTTGTAGGAAGAATTGACCCAAGTGGTGGTAGTAGCTTGGTACCAGGAAGTGGGCTTACCGAGGTACTTGCAAATGCATTTGGGCCACAAAAATTCTTATTAGAAGAGTCTGATGACCCACTTCCACCAGACCCCGCACAAGAAGGAGGTGGTTTTTTTACCTTTGGTGTTCAGGTTCTTTCCTCAATTGCTGGGTTATTCTTTATAGTATTCTTTACACTTCTTGCAACAATTGTACTTTTGATGCTCGCTGGTATGTTTTTGGTGCGGTATGTTGCCCTTACATTTCTTCTCGTGCTTGCGCCACTTGCCTGGTTGTTTTGGGTATTCCCTGGACTCAAATCATATAATGCACAGTGGTGGTCAAATTTTTGGAAATACACCTTCTTTGCTCCTGCGGCATCTTTCTTTGTTTATCTCTCGCTCGTTGCGGCAGAAAATCTTGCAGATCCATCAAACAGGGGAAAGCTTGCTGGTATTGCTGAAACACTGCCAGGACCATTAGCACAGATTGTACAAAATGGAACTCAAATGATTGTAGTTGCTGGACTTATGATTGGTGCAATTACTGTTGCTCAAAAAATGGGAATTGAAGGAGCGTCTCTTGCAAATAAAGCAAAAGATGGCCTTATGAAGGGGGCAAAGACATATGGTAAGAACAAAGCGGCAAACATAGGTACGCGCCTTTCACGATCCGAATGGGGTGGAAAATTTGCTACAAAAATGGGATTAATGGGTAAGAATCTTAAGGGAACTGGGGAAGATATGGAACAAAAGAGGAAAAAATTTGATACCTACCATAAAGACCTTAAAGAAATAAGAAATGATAAAAAACTTTCTCCAGAAGAAAAGAAGGAGTTGGAAAAATCATTAAATGATGCAAATAAAGATATTGCTGGAAAGTCACGCACAATGATGTCACTTAAAAATATGACAGGTGGACTATTTGCGCGCAAAGTTGGTAGTTTGGGACAAAAAGTTGGTAAACCAATTGAATCCGCACTCGCTGGACAGGCAAGTAAGGAAATTAAGAGGGGTGGTTGGGCTGATGGTTTACTCAAGGGTGCATTTCAGGGTGCTGGGATTATAAAAGAGAAAGAGAAAAAAGACGAGAAAGACAAAACACCAGAAGATCGTGAAAAAGATCACGAAAAACTCCTTAAGACTCTTGAGGAACTTAAAACAAAAGGGTTCAAGATTTCAAATCTTAAAGAATTTAACAAGAAATTTGAAGAATCACAACAAAAAACCATTTCTGCGTTGCGTGGTAAGTGGGGCGACATGAATGAGGGTGACCTCAGCAATGAATACTCAAAGCTTCTCAAACAACAAAAAGAAGTAAAAACTGAGAGTGAAAAGAAGTTTGTTGAAAAGAAACGAGAAACAATGGAAAACGTTATTAAAAAGAATTTTGAAACACCAGAAACAATCCAAGAGTTTGAAAGTGAAATTAAGAAAACAAGGGATCTTGCAGACAAAAACGCAATTGATGGACTTGATCCAAAATTCTACCAAGATCGTGCGTCGTCACTTCAATATAAACTCAACGGTCTTCTGGGAAATTCACCAGAGACAAAGAGAGTTTTTGACGCACTAGAAGAACATGTAAGTGATCTAGAAAAGAAGCGCGTTGAAAAACTTGGCGAATTAAAAAATACAACAGATCCAACAATTGTTGCAATTGACGAAACAATAAACAGAACTAAAGAGCAGGTTTCAAATTGGAAAACGACTCTCACAAAAGGGAAATATAATGAGAAAAATATCACAAACCGCATAGAAGCAATTAATCAGGAGATATTACCAAAACTTGATGAGGTAATTAGTGGCGCTACCGATAATCAAAAAGAATATCTTAACTCAGCACGCAAGGGACTTGAAAAAGAACGGGACAGATTTAGCAATGATCTTGTTGAAATGAGAAATAAACAAAAAAAGGGGGGTAAAAAAAGATAATGGACTATTCACTATTTACATCAGACATATTTGATGAACGATACGAAGCGATACCAGCATCTCTGCGGGCAGTTTTTGAGTCGGAACAAACAAAACGTGTGCTTTCAGGAATTGAACGAGAACACTATCTAAGTCCAGAAAAATCAGTAATTCTTGAACAACTTGTTGGATTGACCCTTATGGGTTTTATATCCCTCAGAAATCTTTCCAGAGAGGTCGGGGAGCAGTTATTTCTCAATTTTGAACACGCAAGGGTTCTTACTGATGAAATATATAACCGTCTTCTTGCGCCCTATGAAGAGGAAATAAATGATATTTATAAACCAATAGAAGAGGTCCTTGCAGAAAAGGAGCAAATTAGGGATGTAATTGAGAAAAAAATAGAAGGTGGCAAAGACACAGAAGAGCTTGAAAAAAAAGAAGAGGTTATTAAACCAGATTTCTTTACTAAAAATGAAGAGTCTTCACCAATAAAAATTGAAACATCAGAAGATGCTCCACTAATTCTTCAGGAAGAGCCAACATTTTTTAGAAGAGATGCACATGAAGAAAAAAGACCAGAAACCCCATTCAATAAATTTATACCTTCATCATCCGAATCGAGTGAGAAAAAAATTCCAAAAGCAAAAATTGAATCTGGACCAAATCCTTTCTCCTTTTTAAAACCAGAACAAAAAACAACAATTCATTATAATGAGATACGAACTGGGCTGAAACCTGCGGTTGGGGCAGAGGAAGAGGTAATAAGTGTTGGGGCACTTGAGCGAATGAGTAGAGAAGAAGATATTATCAAACCATCAGAGACGAAGAGCTCACCAATGACCCAACAAATAAACACGGTCCAAACGCCAGAAGTTATAACACTAACACCAAAAACAGCGCAAGAAACAGATAAAAAAATAATGGACTCAGCAGTAGTTCCAGAGGAAAAACAAGAAAAAAAATCATCGTGGATATCAAATATTTTCAAAAATGGACAGGAAAATATCAAATCGCCGTTACCAGAGATTAAAATCCAAGAGGAAAAACCAGACAGCACTCAATCGGTAATCAAAGGAAATATTATAAATCTAAAATAAACACCCATTTTTGGGTGTTTATAGTATTCCACTTGTTTTTATTTCTAGGGTATAATAAATGAAATGTCTACCTTTCAGGTACCTCAATTTATAGAGGAAAAACCAAAGATAATATCATTTTTTACACTCCAACAATTTTTACTTATTGGTGGTGCTGCTGTTGTTTCAATTGTTCTTTACTATATCTTCTCCATTTTTTTATGGATTATACTTTCTATGATTGTTGTTGGAATAGCAATTTCCTTTGCTTTTGTAAAAGTAAATGGACAAGATCTCCACAAGGTAGCACAATCAGCATTTCGTTATTTTTGGAATCCCCGCATATATGTATGGGAGCGCGCAATGGAAGAAACTTCAATAGACACCAGCTCTATTGAAAAACTTTCATCAATACGTCGAGCTATGAGTATACAAGAAAAGATCAAAAACGTTGCTGAGTCTATAACAACGGGCAAGTTATTCAAACAGGAGCACGAAACAGTGAGGGAAAACAAAAAGGGGAAATATGAGGTAGTAACCTATCTTACTGGAGAAAAAAGGACGGCAAAACGCATTGATTATTAATAATCATGTACAATTAGCATATGGCAGAGGTAAATACACCAACACAAAAATTTGTAGAAATAAGTGAAATAAAAGATGGAATCGTCTATTTAAAAGATGGCGGGATCCGTCGAATACTTATCGTTAGTGGAATAAATTTTGATTTAAAATCAGACGCTGAACAAAATCTTATTTTGGGTAGTTTTCAAAATTTTTTAAATACCATCGATTATCCAACACAACTCTTTATACACTCAAGAAAGGTTAATGTTGATTCCTATCTCGATAAAATGAGGGAACGGAGAGAGCAGGAAGAAAATGAATTATTAAAGATCCAAATTGACGAATATATAAATTTTATAAAAACACTAGTTGATCAAAATGCAATAATTTCAAAAACATTCTTCGTGGTGATTCCTTATGAAGGCATTGTAAATACGCCATCATTTGGGGTTCTTTCTTCTTTGTTTGGTTCTCAAAAATCACGGGATGCAGAGGCACAAGCAACACTCCAGTCAAAATTGGAACAATTAGAACACCGGGTTATTGAAGTAAAAGAAGGACTGGAACAAATCGGATTGCATGTTTCTGAATTAAATGACGAGGAGCTCACTGAACTTTTCTATAATCTCTATAATCCACAGTTAATAGAAAAAAAGGATCTGCAAATTGCAAAAAAATAATTATGATAAAAATATCAGTTCCACAAGCATATACGCCATCAAATAAGGATCTACCAAATATTATTGCCCCATCCGGACTTGAGGTTAGTTCAAGCTACTTAAAGCTTGGTGATTATTTCGTGAAAACTTTGTTTGTTTTTACTTATCCTCGCTATGTATCTAGTGGGTGGTTTTCCCCAATTATCAACATGGCAGAAATGATGGATATATCTGTGTTTGTTCACCCAATGGATACTGCATTTGCATTAAAAGATTTAAAAAAGAAGGTTGCAAACATAGAGGCAGAACTTTGGGATAAACAAGAAAAGGGGCTTGTGAGAGACCCAATGCTAGAAACAGCATATGAGGACGTCGAACAACTTCGTGACTCTTTGTTGCAAGCGAGAGAAAAACTGTTCCGCGTTGGAGTATATATAACCATCTATGCACAAACACTGGATGGACTAAGAAAGCTTGAGGAAAAAATTCAATCAGCACTCGAGAGTAAGCTTGTGTATATAAAACCCGCACTATTCAAACAACTTGAGGGATTTAACTCCACAGCACTTCCGATAAATAGGGATAAACTTGAAATAACAACACCATTGAATTCAAGCCCAGCATCATCTCTCTTTCCTTTTGTTTCTCCTGACTTATCTTCTGAAAAGGGGATATTATATGGGGTCAATATGCACAACAATAGCTTGATAATCTTTGATAGATTTTCACTTCAAAATGCAAACCAAGTAATATTTGCAACATCTGGTGCGGGAAAATCATACACCACAAAACTCCAGGTCTTGCGATCATTAATGCTTGGGGTGAATGTTATTATTATTGATCCAGAAAACGAATATCAGAATCTCTCCAATGCAATAGGTGGTAGTTACTTTAAAATCTCACTCACGTCACAAAACCACGTCAATCCTTTTGATATTCCTATTATTCCAGAAGGAGAGGAACCATCGGACGTATTTAAATCACACATTTTAAATCTCACTGGATTATTAAAACTTATGCTGGGCGTTATAACCCCAGAAGAGGATTCACTTCTTGATAGAGTGGTAACAGAAACATATGCATCACGAGATATAACAGCAGATAATTTTGGAACACTAGGAGAAATTAACCCCCCACTCTTAGAAGATCTACAAGTAATACTTTCAAATACATCTGGGGGGCAAACACTCGCTGCTCGACTTGATAAATTTGTTCATGGTTCCTATGCTGGATTTACCAACGCCCCCACAAACGTGGACATAAAAAATCGCCTTATTGTTTTTTCAATTAGGGATTTAGAAGAAGAGCTCCGCCCGATAGCAATGTATATTGTTTTAAACTTTGTTTGGAATCTTGTGCGGTCAAAATTACAACAACGCGCACTTATTATTGATGAGGCGTGGTTAATGATGAAATATAAAGACTCTGCTTCATTTTTGTTTGGTTTAGTAAAACGCGCAAGAAAATATTATCTTGGAATAACAACTATAACACAGGACGTGGAAGATTTTTTGAAATCAGAATATGGAAAACCAATCGTCACAAACTCTTCAATGCAAATTCTTATGAAGCAGTCTCCTGGCTCAATTGACTCCGTAGCAACAGCATTCAATCTCACCGAAGGGGAGCGAGCATTTTTATTAGAGGCGGGCGTCGGAGAAGGGCTTTTCTTTGCTGGAGCAAAACATGTAGCAATGAAAGTTATTGCCTCATATACTGAGGATCAAATAGTTACTACAAACCCAGAGCAGGTATTAGAATCAAAGGGATTGGCATAAAGAATGAGTCAGAAAACAAAAAACAAATTTGAGCTTGGAGAGATGTTTCTCGGTTTTGTTGTTGGGTTAATTATCGATGGAATTGCTTTCCTTGGTGATTTATTTTCTTTTGGTTTTCTTGGTTGGATAGCACAAAGCGTCTTGTGGCCATTTGTAAAAAACTACTGGCTTAAAAAGGGTGGATCAAGCGTCCTAAATGATCCATTAAAAGGATATCTCATTCCAATTATGGTTCAGGGCATACCATTTCTTCCAACAATGTGTGCAACTATTGTTGTTGTTATGTATCTAGAGAATCATCCGGAGAAATTAGGTATAATAGAGAAAGGAGCACAAATAGCCGTTGGGGCAGCAACTGGAGGGACGGGATCTGTTGCAATGAAAGTTGCAACATCTGCATCGAGGGGAAGTAAAATTGTTGGAACAATTAACAAAGTTAATAAGGGAGCGCCTCTATCCAATACAAATAAACCGAGGATTTTATCAATGCCGTCATCCCCACTACGGACACAAAACAATCCAATTATTCAAGAACATAATGAAGAACAAGAAAAAATTAAACATGCGGCATAATCTCTTTTTATTAACATTTGTTTGTTTGTTTTTCGGGTTTTTCTTATCTACAAATGCAGCAAATCCGGAACTTATAGTAACTTGGAAGGCAGATAATTTTTTCCCAACTTCATATATTGGAAAGGCGGTTCCCTCATATGGAACAAAAGTGTATCTCGCTGTTGAGGCGGTTCAAAATGGGACATTGTTGGATGTGTCAAATTCTACCATTGAGTGGAGAAAAAATGGGGAAAGAATAAGAAAAGGGACAGGAGAAAAAGAAGCAATGGTGGTATTCTCTGAAACTGATAGAACAAATTTCGTTTCGGTTTCAGTGGATTGGAATGGGGTATTGATTCAAAAAAGTATTACTATACCAACAACAGAACCAAAACTTATATTAGAAATACCTTATATAAACAATGTAGTTCCCAAAAACTCTGATATCTCAATAACCGCTGTTCCATATTTTTTTAATACCAAGTCATTTGAAGACCTCTCATTCTCTTGGCAAATTGGATTACTTAAAAAAGGAACGGGATCAAACAATAAAATAACAATAAATACAGGGAACCCGAGCACCACTTCAAACAATTCAGTTTCTATAACTGGATATGTCCAAAACAAAAAATCTTTGCTTGAAATAATAAAAACTCAAACAAAAATATTTATTGGAAACTAACATGAGACCAATATATAAATATCTAATCATTTTTCTTATACTCGGCACAATTGCGTGGATAATTTATTTTGTTGTATCTAAAACAACACCAACAGAAGAGCAAGGCAACACGACTATATCCACATCAACTACCAACACCCTCATAGAGGAGTTGGATAACAATGAGCAGACACCGACAGATGTAGTGGAAATAGAAAACAATGAAACAGGGGACGGTGGAAATTATAGCGAATCAGCAGTAATAAAAACCTCATTCACAGAACTTCAAAAAGTCTCGGACGTACCCGCGCAATCATATTGGTATTATGAGGAAAATAATAGAATTTTTTATATAACAGAGAATGGAGAAATAAAAAAAGTAATAGACGGAAAGAGTGAAAAAATAGCCCTAAACCCACTGAATAACGTTAGTATGATAAAACCAAATCGCGGCGGATCTTCTGTTTTAATAAAATTTGCAACAAATTCAGGAACAATATGGGGAATTTTTTCTTCAATGGATGAAAAAATAACACCATTAAATTCGTCAATAACTGACGCTGTGTGGGATTTTAACAATCAAGATATTGTTGCGCTTTGGGATCAAGGGGGAACAACAAGTGTCGTATCTCTTTCGTCATTAAAATCATATTCCGATAAAACTGTTATTATTCCAAAACTAAAACTGTTTGATGTTGATATATTTAAAAAATCAAGAGATGAATTATTGTTTGTTGAGAAATTTGGAAATGAATATGCAACATCCATTTGGCAATATAATTTGAAAACAAAATTATTTTCAACAATTAGATCTGGTTTATTAGATTTTTCACTTAATCCAGAACTCTCTGTTTATTTCTTTTATTCAAAAAACGATGGATTCGTAATTGGAAATAACTCTTTTGAAAACATTGTGCCAACAACAAAGAAAACGCTCCCCGAAAAATGTTCTTCTCTTGTTACTACCGCGTTTTGTTTTGTTCCTAAAACGGATATTTCTTTATTTAATTGGATCACTAATCTTTCATTTACCGACGATCTATTATATGTCTATGACACATATTCACAAACAGAAGATCAGGTCCAAATCTCTGATATAAAAAATATACCCATTGATGCAAAAAATATCATAGTAACACAACCATCATTATACTTTATAAACAAATATGACAACTTTATATATGCGCTTAAGTAAAAAAATATTTTTAATCCTCTGTTTGTTGTTTGTTTTAGGAACATCATTCCTACCTCTTTTTGTTCAAGCACAAGATACGATGCGACTTGTATTTCCTCCGCCATGTATAGATCTTCCTATTGCAGGATTCCAACTTTCTTCTTGTTCCGAGCCACAAGATATACAAACCTATATAGTCCGCCTGTATCAATTTGCTGTTGGAATCTCAGGAATTGTTGCGGTTGGAATGATTGTGTATGGAGCAATTATAATTATTGTTAAATCAGAGAATGTCACTGCAAAAAGTGAGGGAAAACAAATAATTCAAGATGCTTTGTGGGGAGTGCTCCTCCTTTTTGCTTCGTTTCTACTCTTAAAAACAATAAATCCGGAATTAGTAAAACTAAAAGAACCATCAACAGGTACTCTCATACAAAAAAATAGGGTTAATACAGAAGCAAGCTTAAGCGCAACTGTCGCATCATCAACCTGCGACATAGCAACAAACATATCAGGGAATTCTGGCGGACAACTATATAACACGACGCCACCAGTTAATAATGTTTGTACATATCGTCATTTATTTGATAAAGACGGCATGACAATAACAACAAACGAATATTATGCCGGAGGGGAATCAATTCCAGCAAACTCTATTATCTGGGTATATCCTTATTTTATTAAATCTGTTGGGCCATCTTCTGCACAGTGCTTGGTATATGCATATAGGACGCCGTGGCAAAAAGCACTTAACCAAGAGGTTGGGGATATTGCTGAAAAGACAATAATGACCTCATTAAAAAGTGATCTAGCTCCGTGTATTCTTCCTAAGATACCATCATCAACACCGCCAGTTTCCCAATATTCTGGTTGGGATGAAGCACGTGGCGGGTTGGCATCAGCGCTTGCTTCAACAACAAACACACTATATGCAGCACAAGGAATAAAATTAAACTACTATAGTACAAACGCTGATTGCGAACCAAAATCAAAAACAAGCGCGCATGGGATTATGGATGATACTAAAAAGGGTTTATTTCCATATGTGTGTCACGATGGGTGTAAAACAGATGGAACACAGTGTGACAATACTTCTGGAAAGGTGTTGAGTAGCAACCTTATAGCCCTACTTGATGCAATTCAGTTTGATTATGAAAATGGAAACGAGTTTAGGCCCGGAAAATTACTTCCAAAATTTGCAATAACAAGCCTGACTGGTGGGGATCATACAAGTAATAACTCAAACCACTATAAGGGAATATCAGCAGACGTTGTCGCTGAGTCTAAATCAAAAACAGATACAGAATTATTATTAACCTACATAAAAGACAAGGGGGTTAGTGCGTGGTGTGAATATTATAAAAATGGAAGCTTTTATCGATCTCAAAGCGCTGATTGTTCTGGTTATGGCGCGGATGGAAGTATAAATTACACAGGGCTTCACATACATGTCGACTATCCATAAAAAATCCCGCTAGTGACTAGCGAGATTTTTTATTGAACAAATTTTATCATTACGTGTCTTTCTTTTCCTATACCAACACTCTCTGTTGTTAGTTCTGGGTGTGTGGTAATTTCCATGTGTACAATTCTTCGTTCATATCCATTCATAGGAGGGAGTTCAACTTCCTGTTTAGTGATCATCGCCTTCTTTGCGCCCGCTTTTGCTAATTCAACAATAATCCTTTCTCTTTCTTTTCTGTAATAGTTTATATCAATGACATGAGGAATAAGTCCCTTCTTTTTGAGAATGGTATTAATTACATGATCAAATGCTGGAAGAATATTTATTATATTATCCTCAACAAACCGATTTTCAATAAGAATAATCACCTTTCTCTTATCTTCGTCGAGTGAAACTTCTGCGTTTGGAAACCCGAGATTAGAAATAAACTCTTTTACTGTCTCAATAATCATCTCTTTCATCGCTTTCTAGTATACAACTAATCTTCGAGTTTTGGCAATTTTTTATTTATATATATTTGCTGAACAACAGCAAATAAAGATGAAACAATCCAATACACACTGAGCGCCGATGGAAGGTTGGAGAATATGAGAAGAGTTAAAATTGGACCAATATAAATCATCATCTTACCCATGGAAGCCATCGGATTGTCTCCTGCTTGTGATTTTATATTTGGGAGTGATAATTTTCCTTGTATATATTGCAATCCAGCAGCGATAACAGGAAGGACAAAACCTTTTGTTCCTAAATCAAGAAAACCAAACATCATTGTGTTTGCAATTCCTAGATTTCCCAATTCTTGTCCAAACATTTTAAAAAGGGCGAAAAAAATAGGAAGTTGTATTACTACAGAAAAAATCCCAAAAAACGGATTGAAACTATATTTTTTATATAGATCTAGTAATAACTTTGCCTGCTCTTCTTTGTTGTCTTTGTGATCTAATTGAATTTTTTTTATATGTGGCTGGAGCTTCTGCATTATTGCCTGATCTTTTGCTCCTTTATAAAACAATGGGAACAGCACAACTCGTATAAAAATTGTTAAAAGTATTATTGCAATTCCAAGATCAGTAAACGCGATTGAGTTATATATAAACAACAAAACGGAAAGAATTGGTTCATATATATATGAATTAAATAATGCTGTCATATCAATGAATTGTACTATAGATTATGGTTATAAGATAGTGTTTTTTACCATGCTATTTTTCGAGTAAAATCACCAAATCACTCTCTATATCCTTGAAAGATTTACCAATTATTTCTTTTTTAAGAACAATAAAGTTATATTCATTTTTTCTTTTATGTTTTTTTAAAATGCTTCTCATTTGTCTCTTAATTTTGTTCCTTTCTACTGCTGTTTTAAATATCTTTTTAGACACAGAAAAAACGCACGGCGTTTTTTGTTCGCTGTGCGTTGCTTTTTTTACAATAAAATACCTTCCCTCTATCATAACCACTATACAGTAAGTTTTTTTCTCCCTCGAGCCCTTCTCCTTTTTAAAACTTTCTTCCCGCCGGGGGTGGCTGATCGAGTAAGAAAACCGTGGGTTGTTGCTCTTTTTTTCTTCTTCGGCTGATATGTTCTCTTCATATATACTCTATATGGGTACTACCATAACACATTCTTTTTTCTTGTGCAAATTTTATAGAAAAAACGAGTTATCAACAAGAAGTGCACAGTTAGAGCATAAATAGGTACTTTCATCAATATTGAAAGATTCTATAATACACGTATCATTGAGTGATACGTTAGTAGAAAACAGAGAGGGGAAATTAATTAAACAAAAAAACTATATTATGAATCACAACGAACTTTGGAAAACGGTATTAGGAGAAATTGAAGTCCAAATATCACGGCCAAACTTCCTCACGTGGTTAAAAAATAGTGAATTAGTTAATAAAGATGAAAAAGAAGGAATTGCTCTTGTTGGTTTGCCTAATAATTTTGCAAAAGAATGGGTAAAAAATAGGTACCATAAAATTATTCTTGGCTCATTAAGAAATGTTGATAGTTCTATCAAACAGGTAAACTACACCGTCACTAGTACAGCTCCACAAATAGTAAAAAAGAAAGAAGTGCCAAGAGGTTTGGAGCTTACTGATGAAAAATTAAATACGATTTCTGAATTAGCAATAAACCCAAAAACAAATTTAAATTCAAAATATTCATTTGATACATATGTTGTTGGATCATCAAATGAATTGGCATTTGCTGCAATTCAAGCAATTATTAATGATGTAGGAAAAAAATATAATCCATTATTTATTTATGGGGGGGTTGGACTTGGAAAAACTCATCTATTACAAGCAGCGGGAAACGCTGTTATACAAAAATATGAAAATAAGGTTCGTGTGTTATATACAACATCAGAAAAATTTATAAATGATGTTGTTTGGTCTGTAAGAAATAAACGTATGGAGGATATGAAAAAAAAATATAGGGACATTGATATGCTTATTATCGACGACATTCAATTTATCGGTGGAAAACCAGCAACAGAACTTGAGTTCTTTTATACATTTAATGCTTTATATGAAAATAATAAGCAAATAATCATATCTTCTGATAGATCTCCCGCAGCAATTCCAACACTTGAGGAACGTCTTAGATCTCGTTTTGAGGGAGGTATGATTGCTGATGTTTCTTATCCAGATTATGAGATGCGTCTTGCTATATTAAAAACAAAGGTTCAAAACCAAAACGTTTCAATAGAGGATTGGGTTTTGGAATATATAGCAACAAAAATACAAAGAAATATCAGAGAAGTTGAAGGAGTATTAAATAAGGTTGTCTTTTTTGAAGAATACAAACATCAAAAGATAACACAGAAAAAACTAGACGAAATTATCAATGAGACAGCACAAATAACCCCCAAAAATGTAAATCCTCAAGATATACTCAAAACTGTCGCTGAATTTTATGAAATATCTCAAACAGATCTTACTGATAGAGGAAGAAAACAAGAGGTTGTAGAACCAAGACAAGTTGCAATGTTTCTTCTCCGTGACATATTAAAACTTTCATATCCACATATAGGAGAAAAATTAGGAAAACGTGACCACACAACTGTTATTCATGCTTGTGAAAAAATCGGAAAGGAGCTCACACATAATCAAAATTTAAATCAAAAATTGATGTTAATAAAAGAAAAACTGTTTAAAACTTGTTGATATCAGGATAGAATTAAAGAGATAATATATGTATAAATAAAGTTTTTATAATAAATAATAAATAATAATCCACAAGCACATATTTTTATCCACAGAATAACAAAACAAAAAGCGTTATATAGAAACAAAATAACTACTTATACACATATACACACCCCTTACTACTATTACTATGAAATGTATTATATTAAAGAATAACTTAATAGAAGGACTAAGTGCTGTTGAACGAGCAATCGGTTTTTCAACCAATCTACCCATATTAAAAAATGTTTTAATAAAGACGTTTCAAGGAAAAATTTTCTTTGTTGCAACAAATTTAGAAATAGCGGTAACAGAAACAATACCCGGAAAAGTAATAGAAGAGGGTGTTGTTACTGTGCCTTTATCTATCTTTTTTTCTGTTTCAAAAAATTTAACAACTGATAGAGTTACTCTCGAAGAATCAGGTGGTAATCTTTCGATAATTACCGATAACTATGAGGCGGTTATTCAAGGACACGATGCTAAAGAATTTCCTATTATTCCATCTCTTACAACAAAAGATTTTTTTACAACGATTGATATTAAAATATTCTCTGATATTTTTGAAAGAGTTTTTATTGCTACACAATATTCAGAAATAAGACCTCAAATAAGTGGCGTCTTTTTGAAGTATTCACAAGACCACCTAATAGTCGCCGCAACGGACAGTTTTCGCCTCGCAGAACGCGTTATAAGCTCAAATCAAGCCACTTCTTCGTTTGAAGAGACCTCTCTGATAATACCTTTTAAAACAGCGGAAGAATTATTAAGACTTACAAAAGGACAAAAAGGGAATTTAATAATAAAACATGATGAGGGACAGGTGGAATTTATTATGGAAAAAACAAACATGATCTCACGTATTGTTGATGGAGTTTTTCCTGAATATAAAGCACTTATACCAAAAACAACTGAATGTGAGGTTACTGTAGATAGAATGGAATTTATACAAGCATTAAAACTTGCAAGTAGTTTTTCTGGAAAAACAAATGATATCACCGTTGTTATTGGAGAAAATAAAAAATATTTGGAGTTAATTTCGTCTGATGCGTCATTAGGAAAGAATTGTTATAAAATCCCTATTAAATTAAAAGGGGAACCACTTTCTATAGTTTTTAATTGGAAGTTTCTTCTTGATGGATTAAAAATATATTCATCAAAAGAAATAGTAGTGGGAATTAATTCTCCAGATAGACCCGCTGTTATAAAATCACAAAACGAACAAGAGCTTGTGTATGTTGTGATGCCAATCAGAAATTAGTTTCCAGATTTATAAATAATAGTTGAAGCTGCAGTTTCATTTCCTGAAACATTTTTTGCTTTTATTTCAAATGCATTCTGTGCTTCTAGTGGTCCAGAAAAATTATAAGAGAATACATATGCATTTCCTGCTATAGGAAATGATACTATTAATTTTTTATTTGCATATAATTCAACTTTTTCTAATTCAGATTGAGGAGAAACAATTCGTGCTTTTATAGTAAGGGGACTTTTTGTGAAGGTTCCAGATTTTGGTTCTAAATAAGTAATTCCAATCGGTCCAGAAAAAGTATATATTGAACCAGATTGTTGTGTAGGTGTTGTAGAAATACCAGATCCTTTTGTCCACGCAAAGATAGCATCTTCCCAATTTTGATATTGAGAATCATTCCATGGGTTTGTTGGAATTGGTCCTTGTGGATTTTTTTTATCCACAAAATGGAGAATTGAATGAACCCCAAATGAAGTTCTCCATTCTCCATTAAGCATTGGTTTTTCTGGAAGTGAAACAATTTCTGGTTTTTCAAAAAAAGAAGGTTCAAATTGTTTTAATGCCTCACTAAGAAAAGAATTCCACATAGGGATTGCTGCAAGCAAACTACTTCCTTGGCTGTGCATTGGTGTGTTGTTATTATTTCCAGCCCAGATTCCAACCACTAAATTCGGAGTATATCCAAATGCCCAAGCATCTCTGTAGTCTTGAGTGGTTCCCGTTTTTAATGCAACATCATATCCATCAAATGTGGTTAGACCGAGACTAGATTGAAATATAGGAGAACGGAGATCAGGACTTGAGAGTATAGTATTTATTTGTTTAACATATTGTTCATCAAAAACACGCTCACTTTTATCTTTATATTCTTCTAAAATATCCCCATTACTTGTTTCAACTTTTAAAACAAAACTTTGATTATGGAGTACCCCATTTTGAGAAAGCATTGAATATGCTTTAAGAAGTTCAATAGGACGAACCTCACCACCACCAAGAGTAAGTGTTAATCCATAGCGGGATTTATCTTTTAGTGTTGTAACTCCAAATAAATTCAAATTTTTAATAATAGAATCAATACCAACAAGATACAGTGTTTTAACTGCTGGAACATTCAACGATTGTGCTAATGATTGTTCCATAAAAACTGGGCCACGAAATTTTCCATCAAAATTTTCTGGTCTATAGCTATATTCTGGTATTCCTCGAGTATCAAACTCTGTTTGAACATCAAATAAAACGGTTTTAGGAGAAAAACCATGAGAAAAAGCAGTGAGATACACAAATGGTTTTAAAGCAGAACCAGGTTGCCGTAATCCCTGAAGCGCGACATTAAAATTACCATCAAATGTACAATTTACTCCTGGTGTACACCCTTTTGGTTCCGCATCAGCAAAATAATCTTTTGATCCAACAAGTGCAAGAATTTGGCCTGTTTTTGGATCCTCAGCAATTAATGACGCATTTGTTCCGCCATATAATTCAGAATTTCTCTGGGCACCCTCTTTCACGGTTTTTTCTGCAATTTCTTGGAGTTTTGTATCAAGTGTTGTTATAACTCGCAACCCACCCCCCGTTACTACAGATTCCCCGTATTTTTGTACAAGATATTCTCGTACCGCAAGAGCAAAGTGTGGAGCGGTTATTTTTCCAAGCGTTGGAGGCGCAAAAGTCACTTTTTCTTTTTTTACCCTATCAACATCTTCTTGTTTGATATACCCAAGTGAAACCATTCTTCCTAATATATAATCTCTACGAGAGAACAACTCCTCTTTATGGCTTCCCCAAGGAGAATAATATGAAGGTGCTTTTATCATACTCGCGAGTATTGCTGCTTCGCCCAAACTAAGATTTTTTGCTGGTTTATTAAAATAAAGTTGTGATGCTGATTCTATTCCATATGCTGTGGAACCATAAGGAATTTGATTTAAATAGTAATAAAATATATCGTCTTTTGAATATTTTGATTCCAATTCTATTGCAAGAATTAATTCTTTTATTTTTCGCGTATATGTACGCTCATCCGAAAGTAGGGTTTTTTTAACGAGTTGTTGAGTTATTGTTGAACCACCTTGTGTTATTTCTCCAGATTTAAGATTGCTCCAAAATGCTCGTATAATACTTTTCCAATCAAATGCCGGTTGGTTATAAAAATCATCATCTTCAGCCGCTAAGGTAGTTTGTTTTACTACAGCAGGTATCTCATTAAAAGGAATTATTGTTCTTTTTTCCTCTCCATGAATTTCATAGATAAGAGTTTTTCCTGTTCTATCAAAAAGCTTTGTTGATTGTTGAATTTCCCTGTTTCCAAAATTCTCTGGAGAGGGGAGGCGTTTTATTGTTAATACAACAAAAACAAAAATAATTATAAAACAAGCAACTATACCAAAAAAAAATGCGGTAAATAAGAGGGGATATTCTTTTCTCTTTCTTTTTGTTTTATTAATCATACCTTCTCTTTTGTACATAATTACTATTATAGACAAAAAAATAGACCCCCGCTAAAGCAGGGAGTCTATTTTTTAATATTCTTCCTCTTCCTCGTCTGAAAAATCTAACTTCCCGAGTGAATCATCTCCTATCGTATCAGGGAGATCAAGTCCGTCCTCTTCAAGAAGACCTGCTTCATCGGTGGTATAAATACCATCTTGTTTTAATTTTCGCATTTTTTAAAATTATTGTGCATTATTTTCGACTTATTGCCCCCATATGGGGTACATACACAACGGAGATTAGTATAGTGAAAAAACAAAGTGTGTCAACTCCAAAAATAAACGAGGTAAAACCATGTTATTTTTTATCAGGATAATAATTTAAAGAACCAGAAAGTGCGGCAGCAACTGCATCAGTCTTATCATCAAGAACTTTAGAAAAGTCGGTTTTTAAAAACAATGAAAGCATTTTTTTAATTTCATTTTTTGTTGCGTTTCCATTTCCTGTTACGGTTGTTTTTATTTGATTTGGCGTTAACTCAATGATGTTTATATTATATTCGGTGAGGGTTTCCATTATTACTCCACGAGCCTCTGCAACCAAAAGCCCAGTTTTTTTATTTTTTGTAAAAAAGAGAGATTCAACAACCGCCCTATCAATTTTTTGAGACTCTAAGAGAGAAACCAGTTTTTTTCTTATATTGAATAGGCGTAAGTTGTGGGTTTTTATGTTTGTAGACAAAAGCCCACACTCCAAGAAAGTTATATTATTTCCCTCTTTTTTTAATATTCCATACCCAGCTCGAGTTGTTCCTGGGTCTATACCAAGAATTGTCATATTAAAAAGAAACTTTTTGAACTTCTCTTTGTGGAACAAGAGATTTATCTAATGGAATAGAAACAGAAAATGTTGTTCCACGATTTATTTCAGAAGAAACTTCTACTACACCCCCGTGTTGTTCAATGATGTTTTTTGCAATATATAATCCTAAACCACTTCCATTTGGTTCCATTTGAATGACGTTTGATCCGCGGTGTAACTTTTGGAAAAGTTTTTTTAAGTCTGTTCCTGGTATACCAACACCAGTATCAGACACCAAAACTTTTATAAATGGTTTTGATTCCACTGGTTGGAGAGACACCAAAACCTTTCCTTGTTTCGTGTTATAGCGAATTGCATTATCAATAAGATTCAAAAATACTGCACTGAGCCGATTTTCGTCTATATATACAGGAATTGATTGATTGGGTGAATTAAAAGACAAAGAAACTGAGTATGAGTCTGCAAGTGGTTTCATATCAGAAACAATTTTTTGTAAAAACGAAACGAGATCAGTGTCTTTAAATGAATATCCAAAGCGTCCATCCTCTATTTTTGAAACATCTAAAAGGTCGTTTGTTATTTTTGCTGCACGAATAGCAACTGCTAATGCTTCTTTTGCAATTGGGTATATTGTTTCATTGTCCTTACTATATTGAACAATATTCTCAAGCGCCCAATGAAGTGCTGTTATTGGCGCTCTTAGTTGGTGTGCAGCAACGTTAATAAAATCTGTTTTTGCCTCCAATACACTTTTTTCCCTCGTTAAGTCCTTTATCACTTTCAAAAAACCAATAACATCGCCATCTTCTGTAATTACTTGATGTAAAACAGTCTGAACTTCAAGTCGTGGAGCATCAAGTGAAATATTAACAATTTGTGGCCACGCAGATGGTTCTGATTTTTGTTCTGCTGCTGGGGCTAGAGACGGAAAAAGAACTTGTATTAAAGATTTTAATTCATGATTTTTTACCAATCCTGGATCCATTTGTTTTTCTAAAACAATTTCCTTAGATACCCCAAACAATGTTTCTGCTGCATTATTAAATGTTCTTATAACGAAATTAGTATCATATACAATGACTCCATCGTGGAGGTATTCAACAAGAGCTTCTTTTTCATGATCTTTAAACTTTGTATCAAACGTAAGTCTTGTTATTTTTATAAATGCCTTAAAAGCCAACCACGTCACCACGGAGAATAAAAAAATTCCCCCAAACACAGTTATCATGGTGTTATTCAAAAAAGTAATACAAAGAAAAAAAGCGAGACAAGCAACAAGTGTGGCAAACCAACTTATTTCTTTAGATTTAAATATAGATTTATTCATTGATATAAGTATTCATAGATCCCCAAGATGAACCAATTTTTGTTTCTACTGATAATGGAACTGAGAGGCTCTCAATCTCTTCCATGATCTTTTTGATCTGGGGAATTATTGTACTTATCATATCATGTTTTATTTCTATGAGCAGTTCGTCGTGAATAGTAAGTATTGGAATGATGTTTTCCTCCATTCTTTCTTTTTTTATAAAATCAAATACTGCTATCATTGATGCTTTCATAATATCCGCGCCGTGGCTTTGTAGTGGCATGTTTATAATGGCACGTTCGAGCTCCTTAAAGCGCTCTGGTAAAAACCAGCGCCTTCTTCCGTGTATATTTTTTACAAAACCATCTTTTTGAGCAAAATCTTTTATTTGTTCCTGCCAATTTTTAACACTAGAGAAAGTAGAAAAATACTCATCCATAAATGATTTTGCTTCTTCAATTCCTATTCCACTTGTTTTTGAAAATGCGCGTGGGCCCATTCCATAAATAACACCAAAATTAAGTGTTTTTCCCACCCTCCGTTCTTGTTTAGTTATTAACCCTTCCATTTTGTGGAATATTTTTGACGCGGTTATAGTGTGTATATCCTTTCCCTCATTAAATGCACCAATAAGTGTTTCATCTTTTGATTCGTGTGCAAGAAGACGGAGTTCAAGTTGTGAATAATCAAAAGAAGCAAACAGAAAATGTTTTCTTGAAATAAATGATTTTCTTATTTTTGTTGACCAAATTGATTCTTGGGGGATATTTTGCAGATTTGGTTTTTCTGAAGAAAGACGTCCGGTCCCCGTGGCTGTTTGGAGGTAGGTTGTGTGTATGGTATTTTTTGCATCTTTTAGTGTGAGAAGTGGATCAATAAAACCAGAGAGCATTTTTGTGTATTCCCTATAAGTAAGTATCTTTTCTATTACTGGATGCGTATCTAGGACCAACTCCAATGTTTCCTTGTTTGTTTTTATCTGTCCTGTTTTTGTTCTTTTTATTTTTTCAAAAACACCGAGTTCGTCTAATACCTCTCCAACCTGCTTTGGTGAGGATATATTAAATTCTTTTTTTGTTAGTAAAAAAATATCATTTTGCAGATCAATTACCTTTTCTCCAACCTCTTGTTTGAGAGAAATAAGTGAGCGTTCGTCTAATAATATACCACGCAGCTCCATTAATGAGAGAATAGGAATAAGTGGCATTTCATACTTTTTATAGAGATCAAAAAGATTCTCCTGATTTATTAGTGAAAATATTTTTTGTGCAAGTGTAAGAAGCGACTCTTTTTCTGGGAATAAGATTTCAGTCCCAATAATTTTTTTTGTCATTTCAGAATATGATGGAGTTGGGATATCTGGATGAAGCAACCAAAAAAGTATTGATATATCCAGCATATTTGTTGGAATGGAAATATTTTTTTTAAAACATTCTTTTATTAGATCCTTTCCATTAAACACGGCAAACCAAGAGACCTTGTTATCCTTTGATATAGCTTCTAAGTCTTCAATTGAGCATATTGGGATAATGTCTATTTTTTCTGTTTCATACTCTTTTTTTATTTCGGTATCAGGGAGCATGTTTTTAAACCCAAGCTCAGAAAAAAATTCTTTTATTCCTTTATTTTTCTCTATTGGGTGATATACAAAATCAGACAACACTTTATCTATGGGAACATTAATATTAATTGTCGCCAAGTGTTTTGATAGAATTGCGCTCTCTTTGTGGGGAACCACCTTTTTTGCAAGTGGGTTGTCTTCCCTTATTTTTTCAAAAATATCTTCAACCGATAAAAACTCGTTAAGGAGTTTTAATGCTGTCTTTGGTCCAACTCCTGGTATACCAGGAATATTATCGGAAGGATCTCCAACAAGTCCTTTATAATCAACAACGCGGTTTGGAAACACGCCAAGTTTTTCAAAGACAGCTTGTTCGTCATATATTTTCATCTCGCCGACGCCTTTTTGTGGTGTTTGAACAGAAACCTGTCCGTCTTTTACCAACTGAAGAGAGTCGAGGTCCCCTGTGAGTATGGTTATATGAACGTTTTCTGTGTTTGATAATTGTGAGAGGGTTCCTATTATATCATCCGCTTCAAAACCCGGATAATCCACAATGGCAATATTCATTTTTATAAAAAGCTCCCGTGCAATATTAAATTGTGAGATAAGGTCATCTGGTGCTTTTTCTCTATTTGCCTTGTATTCTTTGTATTCAGACTTTCTAAATGTTTCCTCTGGTCTATCAAAGGCAGCAACAACATAATCTGGGTGGTGCTCTTTTAGTGTTTTTATAAGTGCGCGCGCAAGACCATATACTGCCCCGATTGGGCGACCGTCTGGTGTGGTGAGTGGGGGGAGGGCGTGATATGCCCGGTGTATTAATGCGTGAGAATCTATTAATAAAAGTTCTTTCCTCATGTTTTTAGTGTAATTACTATTTTTCTCTTGTGCTCATCCACGTGTTTAAACATGATATCTCCACATTTTTTTATTCGAGAAGATGTAATATTTTTTTGCCACTCAATAAATAATATGTTTTTTGGATCATCAATTATATCCTCAATGTCTAAAACTTTTATTTCTGAAAATGAAGAGAGGCGATATGCATCTATATGAAAAAAATTTTTATATCCCCCTTTTTTTAAAGGAAAACGATGTATAAGAACAAATGTTGGGCTGGTAATATGTTTTTTTATTGAAAAACCTTTTGCTACCCCTTTTATAAATGTGGTTTTTCCTGCGCCAAGATCTCCGTGTAATCCAATAACACGCGCATAAGTAAGTTGTGGGAGAGAAACAAGGAGTTCTCCAAATTTTTCACCCAAAACACCCGTTTCTCTTGGTGATGTTGAAATCGTTGAGAAAGATAGTGTGTGTTCTTTTTTCATATTTATAATAAATCTAGCCCACTATCAGAGATACCAAGATGTTGGTGTGCAAGTTTTGTCACAACTCTTCCAGAGGGCGTTCGGTGTAACAAACCAATTTTTATTAGATATGGCTCATATACATCCTCTATAGTTCCTGGTTCTTCGTTTATTGCGGCACCAAGTGATTTAAGTCCAACGGGACCGCCATTAAATTTTTGGATAATAACAGATAATATTTCTCTGTCTGTTTTATCGAGGCCCAACTCATCAATCTCCAAAAGTTCTAATGTTTTATATACCGCATCAATATTAATATTGTTATTACTATACATTTGCGCATAATCCCGTGCGCGCTTCAAAAGACGGTTTGCGGTTCTTGGAGTAAAACGCGCTGCATGTGAGAGTTTTTCGGCGGCCGATGACTCAATTGATATGTTAAGTATTTTTGCAGAACGATTAATAATTTTTTGTATATCTTGTGCGTTGTAATAATCCAAACGAAATGTTGCGCCAAATCGAGATCGCAATGGAGCGGAAAGGAGGTTTGCTCGTGTTGTCGCGGCAACAATAGTAAAGGGGGGAAGGTCTAGGGAAAATGTTCTTGCAGATGGGCCCTTACCAAGAATAATGTGTATTTTTCTTGATTCCATTGCGGGATATAATATTTCTTCTATCGCAGTATTTACCCTGTGTGCCTCATCAATAAAAAGAATATCGTGTGGTTCAAGATTTGTAAGGAGTGCAGCAACATCTCCTGCTTTTTCTAATGCGGGACCAGATGTGGATTTTATTTGTGTATTTAATTCTTTTGCAATGAGGTATGCGAGCGTTGTTTTTCCAAGTCCCGGTTGTCCATAAAATAATATATGGTCTGGTGCTTCACCTCGTTCTTTTGCGGCATCAAGAATTAAACGCAAATTTTTTTTTGTTGTATCTTGCCCAATATATTCATCCCAGCGTGAAGGACGGAGTGCCGCATCAAAATTTCCATCAATTCCATCCTTTTTTTCTATATCTTTTTCCATGTAGTCTACTATAACTATATGATAAATAAGAATTATTGGGAATACGAGGTGGGGGAAAAGTGTTGATTTTTTCTATATTTTATAGGCATTGACACATGTAAAAGAGTGCTATATACATAGTAGGCACGTTTCCTGGTATTGACAAATTTATATTTGTGTGCTAGTATTTTAACATCGTTCATTAAGGTCTGTGGGCAAACGGATGCATTTCTTAAACTATTTTAAAGGACTCTTTGGTTTCGGCTGGAGAACTCCTCGGAAACATTCGGTCCTTTCTCAAGCTCATTGAGGGAGGTTTTTAAAACAAGCCTAACGGCGTGCTGCCCACAGACCCTAGTGAACGAATCCCGCCAGTCTATAGAAGACTGGCGGGGTTTATTTTATATATCAAAGAGGGGTGGTTATTTTTTAAGAACTACTCCCACTTTATTGTTCCTGTTGCTCGTTCAACTTCGTCTGTAGTTGTAATACCTTGAAGAACTTTCAAGAGACCGTCCTCTTGCATGGTGACCATTCCTTGAGACCTTGCTGATGTAAATAATTGCATTTCTGTTGGATTTTTATAAATTAATTCTTTTATATCATTATTAACAAGAAATAATTCAAATATTGAAACGCGTCCGTGATATCCCAATCCTGCACAGGAGGGGCACCCTTTTGCAGAATACATTTCAATGTTTGTATATGCAGACTTATCAATCCTATTAGGAAGTTTGTTTATAAATTGAGAAATGGTGGATGTTAATTCCTTTGTAGGTTCAATTTTTTCTCTACATTCTTTGCATAAAACACGAACAAGTCGTTGGGCTATTACTAATGTGAGTGCCGGCCCTAAAATATTCGGTTTTGCCCCCAAGTCAAGAAATCGGGGAATTGCTCCAATAGCGTCGTTCGTGTGGAGTGTTGAAAATACAAGGTGTCCAGTGAGTGATGACTCTAGTGCAATTTCTGCTGTTTCTTGATCACGAATTTCTCCAATAAGAATAACATCAGGATCTTGTCGGAGAATGGAACGAAGTCCAGATGCAAATGTATAATTTGCATTTGAATTTACTTGTGTTTGTGATACGCCTTCAAGGTGATATTCAATAGGATCTTCTACGGTTATTATTTTTATTTCCGAAGACCGCACACTTTTAAGAAACGCATATAGTGTTGTGGTTTTTCCTGATCCTGTTGGCCCAGTATTTAAAATAAGCCCATTTGGTTGGTTGATAACCTCCTTGATTATTGCAAGATCATCTTTTCTCCAGCCAAGGTCTTCAAGATTTACCTTAAGTGCTGATGGATCCAATATACGCATAACAACCGTTTCCCCATATTCAGAAGGGATAATTGATGTACGAACCTCTATGTCTCTATTTTTTAATCCAATAGTAAACCTCCCATCCTGTGGTTCGTTAACAATATTTAATTTGAGGTTTGATAATAATTTTATACGCGTAATGACTGATTTATAAATATGAGGAGAAAACTTATCAAACACCGTATGAAGAATGCCATCAATACGGAGACGAAGAACTCCCGCCTCATCAATTGGCTCCAAGTGAATATCAGATGCCTTGAGTGCCATTGCTCCCGCAAGAATAATTTCAAGCATCTGAGACACAAATGGGCTTGAAAAATTTTTGAGATGTTCCTCAAGGTCGCCGAGTGTCTTTACTGCACCAAGTATAATGCCAAGGTTTTCTTCATTAACATCAACCTTTCCTGAAATTTCTTTTGTGTCCTCCGGAACATATTTATAATACCCCCACCCATGTTCCAAGCTTGGTTTTGACACAATACGAATTTCAACCTGAAGTCCTTCAGATTTTAATCTCTCAATAATAGTGTGTGTTTCTGGAAGACGTGGGTCAAAAGCTGCAATGACAATTTTTGATTTTGTGGTGTGTAGTGGAACAAGAAGAGCTTTTCTTGCCTCATTTTCTTGTACCTGTTTCATCGCTTTTAGTTCTGTAGGAACGCGTGTAGTAATGATATCAAGGTAGGGAGCACCAATCTGCACCGCGCGGCGTTTTGCATCATTTTCCTCCGCAAAACGACGTGCTTTCTGAAGTTGTTCTTGAAGTAGCTTGCTATTGAACATGTATATACTAAGTATACTCTACAAAACACAAGCTCAAAAGACGTGTATTTCAAAACCTTGACAAATATGGGGAATACTTGATTTTTAATATATTTGGTGGTATAATATATCCATCATTAATAATTCAATAGGAGATTGAAATGAAACGTTTAAGATTTTTATTTCCCATATTTATTTTGCTTTCCTTATTCCTTTTTGAAGGATGTGGAGTGCTCAGACAATATGTAGAAATCGGAGTAAGGACAAATTTGCCAGTACATTCAAATATGGTGGTAATCACTTGTCCGCAGAAACTTTTTAAGGAAGTCATTGGAAAAATTGATTTCGAAATCAATTCTCAGTTTGCAAATGTGGTGGTTGTTGGAGATAGTAGACCAACATATTTGAAAAGGTTTTATATAAAACCAGGAATACGGGCAACTGTATATGCGGGTGGTACATTTGGAAATATTGACGCCGCACTTATTGGTTTTGTATACAATACAAAGAATCAACTGATCGGAAGAGTTAGTACTGTTGTAAATTTTTCTAATACTGACTCCTTTAAATCTAATATAAAAATTTGGAACATAACTGAACGAGATATTAGGTTTACAGAAGGATATGGACTCTTTTATTAGTAATTTGCCCGCGCATTATATGCGTGGGCGATTTTTTTTGCTACATTGATGATAATGATCATTTTCCTATATGGACCAGATATATATAGGAGAGAAGTGAAGGTTCGGGAGCTTCTCAAGGTAAACCGCGAAAAAAGAAAAGACGCGGATATTGGTATTTTTGATTTGGAAGAAGAAAAAGAAACATGGAAGGAGGTAAAAGATTTTTTATCACAACCATCAATGTTTTCAGAGACAAAAACCGCAGTGATCTATGAAAGTGGAGTTGCCGACAATAAAGAGTGGAGGGGGTTGCTCAAAAAAGAAATTGATTCAAAAGAACACATACTTATTATTTCTGATACCAATGCACCAAAAAAGAATTTTTCTTTTTTACTTGATCCTTCTGTGAAATCAACAGAATATGCAGAGCTCGACAGGAGATCGTTGAGTGTCTTCTTAAAAAAAGAAGCAGAGATGCGAAGCCTTTCTTTTTCACGAGATGCTTGGGAGGACTTTGTGGAACACATAGAGACATTTCAATTAAAAAGTGCCGCAGGTGTTCAAGAGTTAAAAAAGTTTGAGTTGTTTTTTGGAGAGAAGGAAATTACCAAAGAAAAACTTCACCTAATTATACAAACAACACAAAAAGAAGATGCTTTTTTTGCGGCAAAAAAGATTATATTCGAAAAAGATATAAAAAAACGCATAGCAATACTTGAACGTGCTTTTTTAAACAACGTTGATCCTGCACATCTTTTTAATACCATTGCATTCCTTGCACGAGGAAAGGAAATAGAACAATTAGCCAACCTTGATGTAAAAATAAAAAGTGGGAAGGCGGAATATGAAGATGTTCTTTTGGAGTTTGTTTTAAAAAAATAATACCGCCAGTGGCGGTATTATTTTATTCTTTTTGCAAGACGTGATTTCATTCGGTTTGCCTTACCCTTTTTAATAAGTTTTACCTTTGCCATCTTGTCTATTGTTTTGTAGGTCTCTGCAAGTTTCGTTTTTGCTGTTTCTTTGTCTGTTGCTATTGCACGAGCAAAATCTTTCACTGCAATCTTGAGTTTTGTTTTTCTTCCAAGGTTGCGAGCATTTCTTGTTTTTGTCTGTCGTAGAGCCTTTTTTGCTGAACTTGTCTTTGGCATATTTCTATAGACACAGTAAAGCGTATTTTTACCAAAAAGTCAAACGAGCCAAAAAGTAAACACTGACAAATAAGTAGTATATTGTAGTCAATATTTTGTAGGTTATACTTACTGTATGTGGTACTCAATGAATGGCACGGTTGGGGTGGTAAAAAAAGATTTTTTTGTGCTCCACGTTGGCGATGTGGGATATAAAGTGTTTAGCAATTCAAACACACTGAAAGTTATTAGTGGAACAGTCACTATATACGTACACGCACATGTGCGGGAAGATGCGTTTGATATATTTGGCTTTCTCAGTGAGGAGTCATTATTACTATTTGAGATGCTTATTTCTGTTTCTGGTGTTGGCCCAAAAACAGCTCTTGGTATATTAGACCTTGATACTATTCCCAACACAACCGCAGCCATCCTCGAAAAGAGAGCAGATATTCTTTCTCGAGCATCCGGAATAGGGGGAAAAACAGCAGAAAGGATTATTTTAGAATTACACACAAAAATGAAAGGATTTTCTGTTGGAGCATCGACAGCAACGTATGATCTACGAAAGGAGGTTGAGGAAGTTCTTGTTAATCTTGGGTATCCACGGTCCATTGCTCGGAGTATGGCATCTGATGCGGAAGGAGAGACCACAGAGGATCGATTGAGAAGTGCGTTAAGAATGATTGGAAGAAAAAAATAATTATTTATGAGTTTTCTATTTTCTCTGTATCACTACATATGGGCGTTTCTTGGAAATGTGTTTTTTTTATTTCCTAGTAGAAAAATTTTTGTTGTTGGAGTCACTGGGACAAAAGGAAAATCAACGACGCTAGAGATTATGAGCGCGATTATGGACGAGACAGGAGAAAAAAATGCTGTTCTTTCTTCCGTTACAAAAAAAATTGGAGAAAAGATGGAAAAAAATAAGACAGGAAATTCAATGCCAGGAAGAATGGTAATACAAAAATTCCTTCGTGAGGCAGTGCGTGCGAAATGCACATATGCATTTATTGAGGTAACCTCGCAGGGTATAGTGCAACACAGGCACAAATGTATAGATTGGGATTGTGCGGTATTTACCAATTTATCACCAGAGCATATTGAATCACATGGATCGTATGAGGCATACAAACAAGCAAAGCTTTCGTTTTTTTCTTATGTTTCAAAATCAAACAAACATAAACACACATTTCTTATTAATAAAGAAGATAAGGAAGCAGACACATTTAGAGAGACTGTACAACATAATTTGGGGAGTTCTGTTTTATTTTCTTCAAAAACAGATTTTTTGCGGTGGATTGCCGATTTTGTTGATATAACAAGTGACCGAGCCCGTGAAAAATTTAATAAATGGATATTCGCCGATTTTAATTTAGAAAACAGCGCGCTTGCACAAACATTTGCAATTAATCAAGGTGTTTCATCAGAGGTTATAATCAAAGCGCTCTCGAAATTTAAGGGTGTATCAGGGAGGTTTGAAGTTGTTCAACAAAAACCATTTACTGTTGTTGTTGATTATGCACACACGCCGGATTCTCTAGAAAAAGCGTATAGTGTTGCAAAAAAAGAATACTGTGAGTTACCAACAAACTCTCTTATCTGTGTCTTGGGGGCTGCTGGTGGGGGAAGAGATAAATGGAAGCGAGAAGAATTCGGTAAGATTGCAGGATCGTATTGTAGCGAGATAGTGCTCACCAATGAGGACCCGTTTGATGAGGATCAAAACGAAATTATTGATGAAATTAAAAAGGGTATTTTGAAAACAAGGTTTCCTGATCAGAATATAAAAATAATCCTTGATAGACGTGAAGCGATTCACTATGCACTTACAAGAGCACAAAAAGGAGATGTGGTTATTGGAACAGGAAAGGGAAGCGAGGAGTGGATTCGTTGGGAAAAAGGAAGAAAGGAGTCATGGAACGAACGACGCGTTTTTGAAGAAGAATTAGAAAAAATATAAACCCCCTAGCGGGGGTTTTTCATTTTAATATTTGCAATATTGTCTTCATTTGGAATAACAGTTTTCCAAGAACCGAGTTCAAGGAGTTCAATTTTTTTAACACTAATATCGGTCCAAAGAATTTTTCTTCCGAGTTCTTTCTCCATGTTGTAATGGATAAGAAATAGGAAGTCGTGCAAATTGTGAGCGTACCGGGAAAAAACATCTACGGTATGACAAACTTTATTGTTTGTTGATACAAATACTGTGCAACGAAACTGTTCTGTGCGAACGCGTTTCTTTGCCCTGTTTTTTGTAAACATTGTGTCTCCACATATTTAATTTTTAATGTTTTAATTATAACACATAATTATAGAAAAATCAATAGTAGAACCATTTTGTCAAGTAATCAGCTATAATACATACATATGGTGAAACTTACATTTTGTGGGGGGGCCGCGTCTGTTACTGGGGCGAATTATCTTCTTGAGTCAGAAAACACAAAAATTCTCATTGATTGTGGGTTGTTTCAGGGATCGCATTTTTGCGAAGAAATGAACTATGATGCGTTTACTTATAATCCAGAGGAAATAGATGCAGTATTTATAACACATGGACACATTGATCACATAGGACGCGTTCCCAAATTATATAAAGACGGATTTCGCGGAAAAATAATTTCTACAGAACCAACAAAAGATATGGCAGAAGCATTGTTGTTGGACACGGAACATATTTTATCCGTCGAGGCGGGAAACAAACCACCATTATATGAAACTGAAGACGTGGAACGAGTAATGCATCTATGGGAGGGGGTTCCATATCACACGCATAAGGTTGTTGGTCCATTTAAAATATCTTTTTATGATGCTGGTCATATTCTTGGATCGTCATCAATTCTTGTTGAGGTTGAGGGAAAGAAAATTATATTTTCTGGTGACCTTGGTAATATTCCTGCTCCGTTTATCAATCCGACAGAATATATTGAAGGTGGTGCGGACTATGTTCTTATCGAGTCTGCATATGGAGGGAGAATCCACGAAAATGTTGATAGAAGAAAAGAAGAATTACAAACGGTTATAAAACAAGCAATTAAAACAAGGGGGGTAGTGATGATTCCTGCGTTTGCACTCGAACGGACACAGGAAATGGTGTATGAGTTAAATGAGCTTGTTGAAAACAGAAAAATACCAAGAATTCCTGTGTTTATTGATAGTCCGCTTGCTATAAAACTTACTGAGGTATATCGCAAATATTCTGCGAATAACATGTATTTTAATAAAGAAGCGATTGGGTTAATTAAAAAAGGTGATGCAATATTTAATTTTCCTGGATTATCTCTTTCGCTTACCACAGAGGAATCAAAAGCGATAAACGATGTGCCTCCTCCAAAAGTTATTATCGCTGGTTCGGGAATGTCGCAAGGGGGGAGAATTATACATCACGAAAAAAGATATTTGGGGGATAGTAGAAGTTCAATTTTATTTGTTGGATATCAAAGCAATGAATCGTTGGGGAGAAGAATTCTTAATGGTGAAAAAATTATAAAAATTGCAAAAGAAGATATCTTTGTAAAATGTAAGGTCCATGCGATTAGTGGATATTCAGCACACGCCGATCAGCCCCAACTTGTTCGTTGGGTTTCAGAAATTAAAAAACCAATACAACAAGTGTTTGTTGTACAAGGGGAACTTGAGAGCGCTGAGGCCCTTGCAGAAAAGATACATTCCGACTTGGATATACACGCAAGAGTCCCACAACACAATGAAACCGTGATATTATAAATACACATGCCAACAACAAAAAAAACAACAACAAAAGTCAAAAAGGTGACAAAAACAAAAAATCCTTTAGATCATCTTACCCATACATTAAAATATAAATTTTGTGTATCTGGAGCGGCAGAAACAGGACATTGCGCAAAAGACTCATTTAAAAAAGCAGAGGATATTGGAAGGGAAATAGCAAAGAGGGGCCTTGTCCTTGTCACGGGGGCAACCACAGGAATGCCGTACTTTTCAGCAAAAGGAGCGAAAGCAGAAGGTGGTATTGTTATAGGCCTTTCGCCAGCAGCATCAAAGCTTGCACATATAAAAAGCTACCATCTTCCAATTGATTACCACGATTTAATTGTATATACAGGATTTGATTATTCTGGAAGAAATCTACTTCTCACTCGTTCTGCAGATGCGATTATCACTATTTGTGGACGGATAGGGACACTTAATGAGTTTACTATTGGATTTGAGGACCACAAACCAATGGGTGTTCTTGAAGGGTCTGGGGGGACGGCGGACTATATCAGAGAACTTCTTGAAAAGTCACATCGAGGATTTGGGAATGTTGTTTTTTCAAGTGATCCAGCGGAACTTGTTGAAAAACTTCTTGTTCTTATTCACGAAGAAGAAGAGAAAAATGGAATTCGGGGAAAATTTATTGGATAAAACAAAAAAAGAAATAAACTCATTGAAGTGCTCGCGAATGTTGTTATAGACGCGGGCACTTTTCTTTTGTGTATATTTTGTTGTTATAATTCAAGAGACACCACCCCTTATATATGACAAAAGAAAATAATTTTTTGAGATGGTTTGCTATTATAGTTTTCTTTTTGTTGCCGTTTAATATAAAAAAATATATTGGACCATTAGTTCCCCACGCCCAAAATTATTCTTTGGAATTTTCTAGTATATTTTTATTTGTGATTGAATTATTGGTGATCGCCTTTATTTTCATTGTTTTTTTCTATAAAAAGAAAGAACTATCTTTGATTTGTAGAGAAAATTGGCCCTTTTTAGTTTTTTCTCTCCTCTCTTTTATCTCTGTAAGTGTTGCAGATAATATATTACTCGGTGTAGTTTTTTCTTTTCACATACTTATTGCGGTGTTGTTCATGTGTTGTATTGGTGTGTTGGTGCGTAATCACATCATTTCGGTACGGGATATAATGAAGGCATTTGCGGTTAGCGCGCTCGTTCAGGTAGAAATTGCATTATTACAATTTTTAAATCAGGGAAGTATTGGTTTGCGCTTTTTGGGTGAGGAAGTATTTAATGAATTTACGCGGAATATTGCAAAGTTTAATGTGTTTGAGGCTCTTTTTTTGCGTCCATATGGAACACTTTCTCATCCTAATATTTTGGGCGCAGTCTTTGTTGTTGGGTTTATTGCTTGGATATATTTATTTGTGGCTCCATCAAAAAGACACGGAGTGGCACATAGATCGGTTGCGCTTATAGGACTTTTTTTCCTCGCCCTTGGTCTAATTGTTTCATTTTCTCGGTCCGCATGGTTTGTTTCACTCTTTTTATACATTATTTGTATTTTATTTTTATTTTTTAAAAAACAGTTCAAACATACTGCAAGGGAACTGCTTATTGCTGGGCTCGTTGTTGGAACCACTGTTTTTGGAATATTTGGCTGGGCAATAGTTTCCCGAGGTACAGTAGAAAAAACAGATTCTGCTATACAAGAACGAGTCATTTATTCACATATCGCCCGTTCTCTTATTAATCAATATCCATTTGGTGTGGGTGTTGGAAATGGAATCATGAGTGCGGAACGCGAAGGGTTGTATAATACCTACAAGCTCACCAATCTTGCGACACACCAACCCGTGCATAATATTTATTTACTTGTAGCCGAGGAGTTGGGAATACTTGGGTTTATAGTTTTTTGTTTTTCTATAATAAAAATTATTGTAGAACGAAGAAAAAATTTATTTTTGTTAGATTATTTTTTCCCACTATTGTTGATAACAATATTTATTCTTACGGGATTCTTTGATCACTACGCGATAACAAACAATGTTGGTAGATTGATGTTTTTTGGTGTTTTAGGAATAATGATTGGGCTTCCACGAGAATATATTAAGAAACACGATATATATTAATTAAGAGGCGCCCTTGTAGTTGAATGGATACAATATCTCCCTCCGAAGGAGGTGGTGGTGGTTCGATTCCACCCAAGGGCACAATAAAAATCCCGCATAAGCGGGATTAGGTTTTTAGCAGTTGTTCAATATAGTTTGCTATACACAACTCAACACATTCTTCTGGGGAAATGAAATTCTTTCCAATAAATTCTCTAAATTTTGTTTCTGTTTTTATCATCGTTTCGTCAGCGAGAATTTGTTTTAGAAATTTCTCCACCATTCTTGATTCTTCTATATTTACTTCAGCAACATTTTCATTGTAATCTGCTTTTGTTTTTTGTGGGGAAATGAGTGAGTGCTCAGTAATAAATCGATTTTCACTTTTTGCAGAGAGGAAGATAATAAGACCGGACGATGAAACTTTCCCAAAAAGAATTGTTACAAGAGGAACGTTAAAAGCCTTTATAGTATCGTAAAATCCGTAGGCAAGTGAGGCAATTCCTCCTGATGTGTTAATAAAGAGAAATATTGGTTTTTCTTTATCTTCTTCATACAGTTTCATCATTCCTGCCGACAAATCTCCTATGGATTGATTTGTGATACTTCCAAATAGAGACACTGATCGTTTTGCATCAAATTTTATCTTTTCCACAAAACCTCCTTTTTAATGTTGTATATATAATAAATATTTTTTCATATTCTGTCAAATATTCTGACATCTTTTTTGGATATACAATAATATTGTGAAGATCATAAAAAATAAAAATCTAACGAAGTTAAATACGTTTGGTATTAAAAGTGTTGCAGAATATTTTTGTGAACCAAAAAAAGAAAATGAGTTTTTAGAGGTAATACAATGGGCAGAAAAAAACAAAAAGCAATGGAATGTAATCGGTGGGGGAAGTAATATTGTTTGTCCCGAAAAAATAAAGGGACTTGTTATAAAAGTTGGTGGTGGAAAAATAAAAATAATAAATGGAAAAGTTATTGCAGACGCTGGCATACCACTTGATCAATTTATTAGGTTTGTAATAAAAAATGGATATAAGGGGATAGAAATGCTTTCTGGAATTCCTGGAACACTTGGTGGTGCTATTATTGGTAATGCCGGCGCCTATGGTGGTTCAATTAGTGACTACATTGTCCGTGTTCGTGTGTTGTGTGATGGGAAAGTAAAATGGGTCTCCAAAAAGGACTGTAAGTTTGGATATAGAGAGAGTGCGCTAAAACACAGCCCTTGTGTTTTGCTTTATGCAGAATTTCGTTTTAAAAAAGGTGATTCCAAGGAGTTAAATATAATCTCTAAAAAAATTATTAATACACGGAATAAAAAATATTCTCCAAAAATTAAATGTCCTGGAAGTTATTTCAAAAACGTACAAATTTCTAAGGTTTCACCAAGTGTATTAAAAAAAGTTGATGTGTCGAAAATCATTGATGGGAAGATTCCTGTTGGTTATATTTTGGAGTCAGTTGGTGCAAAGGGCATTTCGTGTGGAGGGATGTGCGTCGCTGATTTTCACGCAAATTGTATTATAAATATGAAAAATGGTACGGCAAAAGATGCAAAATCAATCGCAAAACTTTTAAAGAAAAAGGTTTTAAAACATTTTGATATTTCTTTGGAAGAAGAGATTAGATATTTATAAATAAAATATGAACAAGAAAGAGATAGGACTCATAGAGTTGAGAAAAGAAATGGAGAAAGATAAGCGGTTACCACTTTCTACAAATCTTGTTTTTGGGGAGGGGGATATTAATTGTAAAGTTTTGTTTATTGGAGAGGCCCCAGGGGAGCGAGAGGACACACTTGGTCGTCCGTTTGTTGGGCGTGCTGGACAGTTATTAACCAAATCTCTTGAGGAGATTGGGTGGAGACGTGAGGACGTTTATATAACAAATATTGTTAAGAGGAGGCCACCAGATAATAGAGACCCACTTCCTGAGGAGATTAGTTTATATAAGCCGTATCTAACAAGGCAAATTGAAATAATAAACCCAACACTAATTGTTCCACTTGGAAGATTCTCAATGAACTATTTCCTTCCTTTAGCAAAAATAACAAGAGACCAGGGAAAACTTTTTCATACAGATAGATATTTTGTATATCCAATACTTCATCCTGCTGCGGCGCTTCGAGGGAACACCATGATGGCAGTATTTAAAGAGAGTATAAAAAAACTACCAAAAGCAATAGAGAAAGTAGAGAAGTTAATTTCTGTAAAATAAGATATAATTAATATTAATGAATCTTTCGGTAGTCTTTCTTGGTAAGAGGCTTGTGTTTAGGATTTTTGAGTTTTTAAGACACTGGTACGTGCGTAGTGCGCGTATTTATTCTGATTTTGTTATTACAAAATTTGAGCGTCTTGATAGACGGTTTGCTTGGATGGTGACACTGAAGAACATATTTCAGCCACTTTATAAGGACTATACAATTATTGGATATGTTATTGGTTTTGTTTTTCGCTCAATACGTTTGTTGGTTGCGAGTATTATATATGTAATATTCTTCTTTATTGCCGCAATGGTATATGTCGTCTGGCTGGCAATTCCACCAATATTATTATTATCTGCGATACGTTGGTAATTTTTATGTATGAAAGAACTATTTTATAAAGAACCACGTCTATTACTTTCTGCAACTGGAGAATTTTTTGTTCGTTTGGTTTCCTATTCTGTTTATGCTGGAGTTGGTATCTCTGCTTTTTTCCTTATTCTTTCTGAAAATGCATCAGAAAGAAGTTTGGGCATACTTCTTTCCCTTTTTATTATTGATCGATTGTTTCATATTCGACATGGGGAGCGCACCATATACGAATTAAAAAAAGGAAATAAAAATGTTGCGCTTTCTTGCTCTCCGCAGAGTTATCACATACTTAATTATTCCTTACGAAAGGCGATTGTTTTAAAAAAGAGCTTCAACCTTATTCTCTTGTTAGAACTTTTGGGGAGGAGAGATATAAAGGAAGCGCTTCGAAGGCTTGGTGTTAAATCTGTTGATATGCAGAAAAAAACAGAGGCACTACTTGAAACAAAAGATATTATACAGGAGGCAAATAAAGAATATTTTTTAAAAAATATTGAGTCACTTGTTATTGTTGCATTTCAGAATGCTATTGATACAGGGGAACAATATACGCATCCGAGAAATCTTTTTGTTGCCCTATCTATTTCTGGAGATTCATCGGTCGCAAAGGTGTTTGATCTTTTTAACCTTGAAGAGGATACCGTGCAGGAGGCAATTATCTTTGGGAAGTGGGGAAGAATGTTTTTTGGTATACGAAGAATCCCCGCTGTTTTAGGTGGCTTTATCCATCGTCCAATGCGCCTAAGAAAAAGGGTTATTAATCGATCATGGACGGCGCGCCCAACACCGATGCTTGATCAATTTAGTACTGATCTTACTGAGTTCGCTCTTCAGGAGAAAATAGGGTTTCTCATTGGTCACAATGAGGAAATGAATGTGCTATTACACACACTTTCTCGTCCAGGAAAGCAAAACGTTGTTCTTGTTGGTGATCCTGGTGCCGGAAAATCATCAATGGTTGCACATCTTGCGTATAGAATGGTAAAAGATGATGTCCCGTCTGGACTCTATGACAAACGCCTTGTTTCTTTAGATATTCCAGCACTTGTTGCAAATACAAACACAGAGGTATTAATAGGAAGATTGCGGGAAATTACTGATGAAGTTATATTAGCGGGGAATATTGTTTTGCACATTCCAGAGCTACACAATCTATTTAGAACAAGTACTGAGAGAGGGGGTATAAATGCAGTTGATATTCTTCTTCCGATAATAAAGAGCGAGACAATTCCCGTAATCGGAGAAAGTTTTCCTAGGGAATTTAAGACATATATAGAACCAAGAACTGATTTTCTTGATCAATTTGATGTGGTAAGTATTAGTGAAATATCAGAAAAAGAAGCAATTCGTTTTCTTGTGTATCAATCTTTATTGTTAGAGAAGCAATTCAGAATTTTTATAACATTTCGAGCAATCGAGCGTTCTGTAAAAATTGCACATCGATATTTTCACGAAAAACTTCTTCCGGGAAGTGCGTCTGATTTATTAAAACAGGCGCTCATGACTGCAAAAGAAGAGAGAAAAAAGGTTCTAGAAGAAGAGGATATTATTAGAATTGCAGAGATGCAAACCAGAATTCCTATAGAAACAGCTGGCGCCCTTGAAGCAGAGAAGTTGTTAAATCTTGAAGAATTGATTCATAAGAAGTTGATAAACCAGAATCCTGCAGTATCTTCAGTATCTCGATCGCTCCGCGAATATAGAAGTGGGCTTTCAAGGAAGGGTGGTCCGATTGCAACATTTCTCTTCGTTGGACCGACTGGTGTTGGAAAAACAGAACTTGCAAAAATTCTTAATAAAATTCAATTTGGTTCTGGGAGTACCATGATCAGATTTGATATGTCTGAATATCAAGACAAACAAAGTATTTCTCGTTTTATTGGAAGTTCAGATGGAGAGCGTTCGGGTGCTCTTACTGATGCGGTGCTAAAAACACCATACAGCCTTGTGTTATTAGACGAATTTGAAAAAGCTCATCCGGATATTTTAAATTTGTTTCTCCAAGTTTTTGATGATGGACGACTTACTGATAATTTGGGGAGGGTTGTAAATTTTGAGAACACAATAATTATTGCAACATCAAATGCACACTCTGAATTTATAAAAAATGAAATTGAAAAAGGACGGAAGAGTGAAGAGATTGCGGAAGATGTAAAAAGAAAACTTACCGACTATTTTAAGCCCGAGCTTATAAATCGTTTTTCTGATATTATTGTCTTTAGATCGCTAACCCCAGACGAGACAAAACAGGTCACAAAACTTCTTATGGGGGAGGTTATCAATACGTTGCGTGAATCACAGGGCGTTGACCTTGTTGTTGACGATTCTGCGCTTTCTGAGATTGCTCGTATTGGTTATAGTCCGGCATTTGGTGCTCGTCCATTGCGTCAGACTATATCAGAAAACATTAGAAGTGTTCTTGCTGAAAAGATATTAAGAAGAGAAATAGTGCGCGGACACGTAACAACTGTTTCGTTTGTTGATAATTCTTTTGTTTGGAGTAATGAGGGGTAATAGATAATATATTTTTATGAAAACAGAGTATTCTGCGGGTATAATAATTTATCGAAGGACTAAGGAAGGTCCAAAATTTTTGCTATTGTATCATGGAGGTCCATATTGGAATTTTCCAAAAGGAAAATTAGATGGTGAATCAAATTTCAAGGCGGCATTGAGGGAAGTAAAAGAAGAAACAGGAATATTAGAACGTGATTTGCGTTTTCGAGAATGGTTTCGTGTTCAAGATAAATTTTCTTATTCAAGAAATAAAGAAAAGATATACAAAACAGTAACCTACTATCTTGCAGAAACAAAGAAGCAGGAGGTTCGCATTAAAATAGTCCCCGAGTCGCATGAAGGAGAAAAACATGAGGGATATGGGTGGTTTTTATACCGAGATGCATCACGATTTCTTATTTCTCCAACATTAAAACAAAACCTAAAAAAGGCATATGGAACAATTGTTCGCAAAAAAAATATTAGAGATAGTAAAACTGGTGCCGAAGGGCAAAGTAACGACTTACCAAGGAATCGCCCGTATAGCAGGGAACGAGCGCGCATATCGGGCGGCCGGGAACGCACTTCACCAGAATAAATATCCAATCGTCATTCCATGCCACCGCGTAGTTTGTTCTAATGGATATATTGGTGGATATGGTGGGGGAGTAAGAAAAAAGAAAAAAATACTCACGAGTGAGGGTATTATAATAAAAAAAGAAAAGATAGATTTAAAAAAGTTTGGTTGGAAAATTTAAACCCCACGTATGTGGGGTTTAAAGTGCTTATTTTACAAATTCTACTATCTTTTTGAATACTGATGGTTGTTCTTCTGCAAGCATCGCTAATATTTTTCTATCTAGTGCAACATTCTTTTTCTTGAGTGCTGCAATAAATGTACTGTATTTTGTTCCTTCTGTTCTTGCTGCAGCATTTATTTTAGTTTGCCACAGTGAACGGAAATTTCTCTTTTTTTCTTTTCTTCCTCGAAACATCCTGGAAAGTCCATGGAGAAGTGCCTCTTTTGCTAATCGTTCCTTTGACTTTCTTCCCCAACGATATCCCTTGGTAAGTTTTAGGAGCCTTTCACGTTTTTTGTGTGCAGTAGTTCCTCTTTTTACTCGTGTCATAAATTATTTATATGTATTTCTTTATTGTTGACATAGGAAGAGAAAGACCGCGATCTCCTTTTTTTCTTCCCATCTGTGTTCCCGACTTATTACTTCGTGAGTGTCCAAGTGCCATTGGGCGTCGTGCAACTTTCCCATTTTTGGTTACTCGGATTCTCTTTGTTACGCTTTTCTTTGTTTTTTTCATATTTCTTATTTCTTAGCAACCTGGGTTACAAATCCTCTTCCACCTGGTTTTGGGGCTAGTGTGATTTGGTGTGGAATAGTTATGAGTTCCAGAAATTCTTGTAATTTTTTTAACCCCCAATCTTTATTGCCTTTTTCGCGACCCCTGAGGAATAGATTGATTTCAACCTTGTGACCATCAGATAAGAACTCTTCTACCTTCTTTACCTTCACCAAAAGATCATTTTTTCCTGCACGAGGAGTGATTCGTACTTGTTTGAGATCTTTCGTTTTTTGGGTGATTCTCTTTTTCTTTTCTTCTTTGTCTTGCTGATAACGGAATTTATCAAATCCGATAATTTTCGCAACGGGTGGGGTCGCTTGGGATGCAATTTCTATGAGGTCGAGACCTCTCATTTTTGCCTCCTGGAGCGCCTGTTCTTTAGACATAACCCCGAGGTTATCACCCGTCTCAGTTATGACGCGAAGTTCCTTGGCTATTATTTGATTGTTGATTCTATACTGAATAGTAGTATCGTACCATATATTTTTAAAAACGCAATTCCGTTTGACAATGTAATGAAAAAGAGCTTTAACAATATTAGAACATAAAAAATAACATTATAAGGAGATTTGTAATGAGTCACATAAAACATGATTCCTTTGTTTCAACCTTTGGAATGCAAATGCAAAAGTTGGACAAACTTGGGTGCCCCAAAGAGGTGTTATTGGTACTTGCGGAGAAGTGTAGTAAGTTGTGGGAGGAGGTCCGAAAGATAAACATTCCAGAAATTCGGGAAGAATACTATTCATTTATACCGGTTATTCCGTTGGGGCTTGTCCCAATTGAAAAACAACTTGGTTGGATTGGAATAGATGAACAAAAAGGGATACCCGATTCTATTCATTATGAATTTGGAGAATCTGTTGAACCATATTTTATAACTAGTGTGTTTGCTGGCAATGAGTATGTTGGAGCTTCCCAATTTACAGCACAGAAAGATATTCTTAGAAAAAAAAGGTTTCCACTTTCTGATATAGAAATGATTGCGCTGTGTTTGTTTATTGATAAACAAATATTTGGAAAACAAATTGAAGCTCTTGGTGTGAGATATTTTTCAGAAAACATATTGCAGGTTCCATGGGTTGACCAACGTATGACATATTTCGGATGGTCAGAATTTTCCAAATCATGGACCAAATCAAATTTCCCTTCAAGAGGAAAAATAATTGTATAAAGACGCCCCGCTCAACGCGGGGTATTTTTATAATAAGATGCTTAATAAAAAATAAACCCCGCGAGAATGGTGCGGGGTTTGGAATAAAGGAAACTGTTTTTTGCAATAAAAAAATGATTGCTTAATTTCAAGTACTAAACTTGTTGGGGAAACTATTAATAAGTTAAAGTACTTATATATAATACAACATTGGGGAATGTATACAAGCTCATAATTGTGGATAACTTTTTACTCACAAACAATAATACTTTTCAGGAGACTTTACCGATTTAGTCTCCTGAAAAGTATTATTGTTCACTCGCAAAGAACGTAATTGTTTAGAGCCCGCTCCGGGCCCTGCCTACCAGCAGGCAGGCGCTTGGCCAAGTCTTAGTCTCTAAACATGTTTTATATGTGGGGGATTGTATAGAAGAGAAAAAAGGAATATAACAAAATCATTATTAACAAATAAATAAGGAGGAGATATGTCGAGGTCATTTATAACCCCTTGTTTTAGTGATTGGACCCAGGACTTGTTTGTTCTTGGACCAATGAGAATAATCAACGGGAAGAGAACTGACTATCCAATTCGCAGGCAAATAGATAGCGAGGAGATTGAGGGTGTAGATTGGTATAGAAAACAGGATCCGGATTTCATAAAGGGAACATATTCTCGATGTCACCGAGCGTTACGAAAGACGTTACGCGTGGGGGATTTGCTATTTTTCAGGACTTTGTGGAGAAATAATCCGTATCTTATTGGTTATTTCAAAATAACTGAAAAAAAAGGAGATTTAGAGAATCCAGTGTGTGTTACTGATGTAACACAGTCAAAATGTGTTGATTTTCTTATACCTATCAGCCCTGGCATGGTTTTGATGGCAAATGAGAAGGTAGAGCTGGGGAAAAGGCATTTTAACAAACTGGTTAATGAGTTTATGGGGAGGAGTTATTTGGAATTACTTCCAGGGGTTGCTGAATGTTTCAAGCAGTACATAAATCTCGTTGACTATTGTAGAAAGGAAAATCAAAAGTTACATCCACTCGTATGAGTGGATTTTTTTCTTGTTAATAGTGTGGTAGCGTAAATGGGTAATGTCTATGATTGCAGAAAACAAAAAAGCACGATTTGATTACGAGATTCTTGAAACGTTTGTCGGCGGAATTGTGTTAACAGGACATGAAGCAAAGTCGGCAAAGATGGGAAGAATGGATTTATCGGGAAGTCATGCAATTCTTCGGGGTGGGGAAATACATTTATTAAATTCTTCAATTCACTCATTTCAAAAAGGGAATGCCCCAAAAGATTTTGAAGAATTGCGAACAAGAAAATTATTGCTTTCAAAAAAAGAAATACGGGAAATTACCGGAAAACTTCAGTCGGGGTTTTCTTTGGTGCCGCTCAAAGCATTCATTTCTCATGGGTTTGTAAAAATTGAACTTGCACTTGCTCGAGGAAAGAAAAAATCAGATAAACGAGAGACAATAAAGAAAAGAGAAACAGAAAGAGAGATACAAAGAGGAGTGAGAAAATAATTTCAAAACAAAATCCATAATTGAGGTTTCTTGGCTGTTCAACTCCTAATTATGTAAAACAAAACCTATCATCGAGATAGGTTTTGTTTATTTGTGGCGCCGTAATTATATACGGCATCCTACAAAAACATATCATTTAGCAAAATGACCTACTGGGGTCGTGCAGACGCTCTTTGTTTTTGTGGAGATGACCGGAGTTGAACCGGTGTCCAAAATATTTCCTATATATGATCTACAAGCTTAGTGTAAAAAACACAATGGTGAATCTTTTATTAGCGCAACATATTTGAAAGATTCAAAACGAACATGCGCGCGCCTCATATATAACACCAGCAGATCCCTATGAGACATTAGGTGCTGATGCCCACCAATAAATTAGGTGAGTGCCCTGTTATGCTGCGAAAGCAAATGCAGGGACTGCAACTCTTTGGTTGTCAGTTATTATTTGGTTGTCAGATTTAGGAGGTAACAAGCTCCGCCTGCACATATATTGGTTGGTATTCTGTCGAAGCCCAACATCCCCATATAAATGAACAATTATATTATACCTCTTTTTTCTTATTTTTACAAGGATGTATAACCTTGTTTTTAGCAGCCCTTTTTAATTTTTTCTTTCTCTGTTTTAATTGAGATATGAAAGAGAAAGTGGTGGGGGCACTCAGACCCCTTATTCCAGAAGAAGTTACTATTGAAGTTACTATTCCTGACCAAGAAGCATTTGGGCATTACAGCACCAATGTTGCTTTTAAGCTCGCGAAAACGAGAGGAACCAGTCCTATTACTATTGCTGAGGACATTATTAAAAAAATATCTACGAATCCATTATTTTCTCGGGTTGAACTAAAAGCTCCAGGATTCATAAATGTTTGGATTCAGGATATAGAATATTACAAGGAACTAGATAAAATCCTTTTGGAAAAAGAAACGTATGGAAAAAAAATAGGAAAGAAAAATAAAAAAATTCAGATTGAATATGTTTCTGCAAATCCAACAGGGCCACTAACATTAGCAAATGGGAGGGGTGGATTTTTGGGGGATGCACTTTCAAATGTACTGGATTCGCAAGGATTTGCTGTGGAACGGGAATATTATGTGAATGATACAGGAAATCAGGTTGTCACACTTGGGAAATCGCTTGTAGCGAATTGTGGACACATTCCATTTGAAGAAACTTTTTATAAGGGTGAATATGTCGCTGAATGGGCGCAGGAACATAAGGAGTTTATAGAAAAACATAAGGATGACCCAGAACATGTTGGGCGCGCTGCTGCTGATTATTTTCTTTCTCTTATCCAAGAAGCGCTTGAGAAGAAGGCAAAAATTCATTTTGATCGATATACTTCAGAGCAAAAAGATATACATGATAAAAAGTATGTGGAGAAAGTGCTTGATGTTCTAAAAACAAAAAATGTTGTGTATGAAGCAGATGGAGCTACTTGGTTTAAGACAACAGAATTTGATGACGATAAGGATCGCGTACTCATAACAAGTAAGAAGACGCCAACATATTTACTTGCAGATGCGGGGCATTATCTTGAAACAAAAGAGCGAGGATTTTATGGCAAGGTGCTCATTCTTGGTCCTGATCACTATGGGTATGTTGCTCGTATTCAGGCGGTAGCAAAGATATTAGGACTTGAAGATTCGCGCGTGATTATTACACAGGCGGTGCGTCTTCTAAAAGGGGGGGAGGAGATGAAAATGTCAAAAAGAAAAGGGGCATTTGTCACATTTAGCGAACTCATTGATGAGGTTGGTGTTGATGTCGCTCGATTCTTTTTCCTTATGATCTCCCCCGATAGTCACATGGATTTTGATATTGATCTCGCTCGCGAACATTCAAACAAGAATCCAGTGTTTTATCTTCAATATGCATTTGTTCGTGCATCAAGTATTTTACAAAAAACAGAATGTGGTGCGTGTTCCGATTATGCACCTCTTGCCACACCAGAGGACACTCTCCTCATGAGAAAGCTTTCTGAGTTTCCGGACATCTTGGAAGAGGTGGGTGCCACATTTTCTGTCCATAGAATAACACAGTATGCGGGGGAGCTATCTCGTGCATTCCATAACTTTTATGAAAAAGAGCATGTTGATGGCGTTGAAGAAAAAACAATGAGAGCGCGAAGAGCGCTTGTTGAAGCATCACAGCATGTTTTGGGAAATACACTTCGTATACTTGGTTGTAGCACACCAGAAAAAATGTAGTTATACAAATATAATTTGTAAGAGAACTATACCTCCATATAAGAGGGCGAGTATTACGCCCTCTTTTTTTGAAAACTTTTTTTCTGTTTTATAAAAACGAAGAACAAAAAACAGAAGTATACCTGTTGATACTGTTAATACAATATAAGAACTTATATGTTCTATAGGGACGGGTCTGATAATGGATAAAATTCCTGCAATGAGTGAATTTGCTATTACAGATCCAAAGATGCTCGCAAGAGAAAGTTCTGCAACATGTTTCCGTATTGAACGAAATGATATGGCAATTTCTGGTAGATTTGTGCCAATGGAAAATAATAAAAATCCAATAAAAAATGCGGGAACGTTATAAGATTCTAATATTGTTTCGGTAAGGCGGATAATAATATTCGAAACAACAAGAAGTGAAACAATTCCAACAACAATAAATACCACTTGTTTTTTCGGAGCGCTATGTTGTATGTATACTTCTTTTTGTTCTATATGTTTTGTTTCTTTAAATAAAAAAATTATAAGAATGACATAGGAGACAATAAGAAATGTTCCTTCGAAAAATGATATTTCTCCATTTAGTCCAAACAGAAAAGGGAGGAATGAATAACCAAGTATTGGTAATATTGTTGTATATTTTCCGTCTGTTGATATTGGACGAGATAAAAAAATAGAAACTCCCAATATGAGACCAAACAGAACCGACATGCCCCCAAGAAGATTTCCAAGAGACAGATCTCCTATATCACGGACAGAGGTATTTACTGCAATAGATAATTCTGGGAGGGAGGCAAAAAATCCTAATATAAATCCCAAGAATAGTATGGGTATATGAAACGTATAACCAATTTTTTTTATAGAATCAACAACAAGATCAGCGGATTTTGAAAGTAAATAAAATAATATACCAATAGCGACGAGAATTAAGAAATTTATCATACTGATTAATGTATTATATCCTGTTATTTCGTTCTAGAGTAGTTTTGTCTTGGATTTCCCTCGAGATGGAAAAAATACAAATTTTTTATTAGAATAACGGAGCATATGTTAAAACAAGGAGAGCAATTCTCATTACCAGAGATAGAAGAAAAAGTACTTGAGTTTTGGAAACATCAGCACATTTTCGAAAAAACGCTAAAAAAGAAAGGAACAAAAAAAGAATTCATATTTTATGAGGGTCCACCAACTGCAAATGGAAGACCAGGAATTCACCATGTTCTTGCACGTTCTTTTAAGGATGTTGTTTTGCGGTATAAGACAATGCGTGGATATTCAGTTCCTAGAAAAGGAGGATGGGATACACATGGGCTCCCTGTTGAATTAGAAGTAGAAAAACAACTTGGAATTAAATCGAAAAAAGAAATTGAGGAGTACGGAGTTATGGAATTTAATGCTAAGTGTAAGGAGTCGGTATGGAAATATAAAGATGAGTGGGAAAAACTTACTGAGCGGATGGGTTATTGGCTTGATATGGATGACCCATATGTTACCTATGAAAATAAGTATATGGAGTCCCTATGGTGGATTTTTAAAGAGATACACAAAAAGAAACTTCTTTATAAGGGACACAAGATCGTTCCGTGGTGTACTCGTTGTGGCACCGCCCTCTCTTCTCATGAGCTTGCTCAGGGATATAAGGAAGTTGAAGATACTTCTGTATATATAAAATTTAAAGTAAAAAAGGGAGAAAAAATTGGAGATTTTGTTGCAGACACAAAAACATTTATTCTATCTTGGACAACCACGCCGTGGACGCTCCCTGGTAACATTGCGCTTGCTGTTGGTGAGCACATACCATATGTAATTGTTGATGTGGGAGATACAAAGAAAAAAGAGATTTATATTCTTGCGGAATCACGATTGTCGGTGCTTGATGGAACAGAATACACTGTCTTAAAAACTGTTACTGGAAAGGATCTTGTTACTATTTCCTATGAACCATTGTTTGAAATTCCCGCGTTTGTTTCTGGTTCTGTAAAATCACTTACATACAAAGTATATCCAGCAGGATTTGTTACCACTGAAGATGGAACTGGTGTTGTGCATACTGCGGTGATGTACGGAGAAGATGACTATCAACTAGGAAGGTCATTAGGACTTCCAGAAGTACACACAGTAAAAGAGACCGGAGTTTTTTCTGATGATGTTCCATATTTCGCTGGAATGTACGCAAAAACAAAAACAACCGAAACTGCAATAATACAGAAACTTGAGGAAAAAAACCTTCTCTTAAGAACGGAACAATATAAACATGAATATCCGTTTTGTTGGCGCTGTAATACTCCACTTTTATATTATGGAAGGCACTCTTGGTTTATAGAAATGAGTTCATTGAGAGATGTCCTTAAAAAAGAAAATAACACCATACATTGGATTCCAGATCATCTACAAACAGGGAGATTTGGGGAATGGATAAAAGAGGTTAAAGATTGGGCAATTTCTCGTGAGCGATATTGGGGGACCCCACTTCCTATATGGGAGTGTAGTGATTGTAAAGAAAAAATCGTTATTGGTAGTGTTGAGGAATTAGAAAAGAAAGTTCCTTCAAAAAATAACAAGTATATACTTATTCGTCATGGCGAATCGGAAAGTAATTTAGCGAACACACTTTCGTCATGGCCGGAAAAGACAAAGTATCATCTTACTGAGAAGGGGAAAAAACAAATAGAGCAACTTGGTAAAAAAATAAAAAAAGAAAAAATTGATCTTATTTTTTCTTCCGATATGGTTCGCACCAAGGAAACATCTGCAATTATAAAAGAACATACTGGTGCGCCTATTATTTTCGATGAGCGATTACGGGAGATTGATTTTGGTGATTTTAATGGTTCCCCTTTGTTATCGTACACAAATTATTATGGTTCCTTTAGAGAACGATTTACCAAACAAACACCAAATGGAGAAAGTATTTCTGATGTGAGGAAGAGGGTGTATACAGCAATAAAAGAAATAGATGAAAAATATTCTGGGAAAACCATTGCTATAGTAAGCCATGAAGATGTGCTTTGGGCGCTTGATGGGGTGATGAATGGATGGAGTGACGAGGAAGCAATGGCCGAGAAACACGATAAGGAGGATGGCGAGTTTATTAACATGGGGAAGATGAAAATCACAAAATACAGAATGATCCCTCGTGATATTAATGGAACATTAGATCTCCATCGACCATATATTGATTCATTTGAATTTTCTTGTGATTCCTGTGGGCATACCATGAAACGAATTCCTGAAGTTGCCGATGTTTGGTTTGATTCCGGCGCGATGCCTTTTGCACAATATCACTATCCATTTGAGGGAAACAAAAAAACACTACCATTTCCTGCGGACTATATTTCTGAGGGCATCGACCAGACAAGGGGATGGTTTTACACGCTGTTGGCTGTTTCTACGCTTTTGGGGAAGGAGGCGCCATTTAAGAATGTTATTTCATTGGGGTTAGTACTTGATAAAAATGGACAGAAAATGTCAAAGTCAAAAGGAAATGTGGTAAGTCCTTGGGATGTAATGCAAAAATATGGTTCTGATGTTATCAGGTGGTACTTCTATACAGTAAATCCGCCTGGGGAACCAAAGAAATTTGATGAACTTGATTTACAGAAAGTATCACGACAGTTCTTCTCTCTCGTATATAATTCATTTGTTTTTTTTGACCTATATGCAAACAAGGAAGTTCTTCAAAAGAAAAGTGCGCCGAAAATAAATAATATTTTAGATAAATGGATTATAGAGCGTCTTAATCAAGTTATTATTGACTCAACAACATATATGGATGCATATGAGGTTGGGGAGGCCACCCGCGTTATTGAATCATTTGCGGACGATCTTTCTAGGTGGTATATCAGACGCTCTCGAAGGAGATTACAAAAACCAGAATCAAAAGATGACTACCATGCTGTTTCATATGTTTTGGGCACTATGCTGATTTCACTCGCTAAGCTGACGGCGCCGTTTGCACCATTTTTCTCAGAGGCAATATATAAATCGTTTCCCTCAATGCTTGAATCGGTCCATATTGAGGCATGGCCGAAAGTTGTCCATGTAAGTGATAAGGGACTTGTTGATGGCATGGTAGAGGTGCGCAGGATTGCGTCAATTGCCCTTGCAAAGCGCGCAGAGGCGGGAATTAAGGTAAGACAGCCACTCGCCTCAATTACTGTGAAATCAAAGCTTTTGGAAGGAAATTCAGAGTTACTCTCTATACTTATGGACGAGGTAAATATCAAAGATGTTTTATTTAATGCCAGCATGGAAGATGAGGTTGTTCTTGATACTCATGTCACTCAGGAACTTAAAGAAGAAGGATATCTTCGTGAATTACAACGCACCATTCAAGACCTACGCCAGGATGCAAAACTTTCTCCAAAAGACGAGGTGGTGATTCATATTGAGGTGGGGGATGAATTGCAACGCATAATTGAATCGAAAAGAAATCAATGTATGAAGGACGTGAATGCAAGAGAGTTGGTCTGGGGTAAATGCAATCATTTTGATGTAGAGATTGAAACAAAAATTGATGGAGTCCCCATTTGGATAGCAGTAAGGAAAAAGAAGTAATAAAAACCCCGCCAGTTCATGAACTGGCGGGGTTTTGTTTATATAAGTCCAACTTTCTTTTTTATAATTTCGTATGTTTTTTGTGCTCTATTTTTTGCCTGCATATTTCCCTCATCTAATATTTTTTTGATATCTAATTTTTTCAATTCCTTTTTCTTTTCTTGAAATGGGGTAAATAGTTCAACAAGTTTGTTTCCAAGGTCCTTTTTAAAATCAGCATATCCTTTTCCGTTATACATCAATACTATTTCTTTTGGTGTCATGTCCGTAATTGCAGAATATATAAGAACGAGGTTTGAGATTCCTGGACGTTTTTTTGGATTATATTCAATAGTTGATTCTGAGTCGGTGACTGCTCGTTGAATCTTTTTTCTAATAATATTTGGTTCGTCGTCAATAAAGAGACACCCTTCGGGACGAGATTTTGACATCTTTTTTTCTGGATCATCCAAACTCATAAGTCTGGGAACTGAAGTAAGTAGTGGTTTTGGTTCAAAAAATATTTTTCCAAATTTTGAATTAAATTTTCTTGCAAGTGTTCTCGTAAGTTCTAAATGTTGTAATTGATCGTCTCCCACGGGCACCACAGAAGCGTTATAGAGAAGAATGTCTGCAGCCATTAAAACAGGATAATCAAAAAGTCCAACATTGGTATTTTCTGATTCATTTTCTGATTTATCTTTAAACTGTGTCATTCGGCGAAGTTCGCCAAATGGAGTAATAGTATTTAAAATCCACGAGAGTTCTGTGTGTTCTGCGATTGCAGACTGTTGGAACAATACTGATTTTTTTTGATCGAGTCCTACAGCGAGATATGTAAGAAACAAATCAGAAATCTGTTCTTTTTTTTCTTTTGGTGTGTAGGTTTCAGTAAGAGAATGAAGGTCTGCGATAAAAAAGAGGCAATCATATTCTCCCGAATTTTGGAGTTCTACAAAATTCTTGAGTGCCCCAAGGTAGTTTCCAAGATGTAACTTTCCTGTCGGCTGAATACCCGACACTAAAACAGGTTTCATATATATAAACTTACAACAAACTACCCATAACTGACAACTAATAAAAAAAGACCCCAGTTGGGGTCAAGTGAATTATCTATGTTCTTTCAATATTATAGTGCCTTCCCAGACACCGAAACTTGAGCTTTCTGAAAATGTGTAAGTTTGTAGTGTGTCTTTTGGGGTCATATCTCTTGTGAGAATCCAGAGATTATCATCCTTCCATGTTGCATTAACAAGTTTTTTTCCGGCGGGAAGTTCATATGTTCCGGTTCCGCCAAAATTTCTTATTCTTTCCTGTTCTGTGCATCCAAAAGAGAAAAACACAAAAATAATAATAAACAAAAAAAGTTTTAATACTTTCATTTGTCGCTCCGATTTTGTTAGTTAATGATAAGTATATTGTAACACAACTTTATAAATAAATCAATATACAAAAAACCCCCATAAAATGAGGGTTTTTAATGTCTAACCTCTAATTACTAGTCCCTAGACCCTATTTCCTATACCTCGATTATCACCGGCATAACCATTGGTCTTCGTTTCGTTTTATTGAAGATGAACGTACTAATTTGTTCTCTGATCATTGTTTTGAGATAATCAGAATCAATATCTGATCGGTTGGGGATGTGTGTAATAGTATTTCTGATTTTCTTTCTCATTTCATCCAACATTTCTTGGTTTTCTTTAAGATATATAAATCCGCGGGAAATAATGTCGGGATTTTTGAGAATTTTCCCATCCTGTTTGCTGAGTGTGGTAATAATAACAACCATACCTTCTTGAGATAGAGTGATACGATCGCGGAGAACTACCTCTCCAACATCACCAACGCCCAGTCCATCCACCATTACATAATCAGACTCAACCTGTTCTTTTGAAACAATTGCGCATGTAGAATATATATTTACTACATTTCCGTTATCAGCGAGGATTGTGTCTTCTGGTTTTAATCCAAGCACTTCTTCTGCAAGATGGGCATTTCTCCAACGCATGAAGTAGTAGCCGTGTATAGGAAGGAATATTTTTGGTTTAATAAGACGCATTACTTCACTTAACTCTCCTTGCGGAGCGTGTCCCGAAGAGTGAATATCAAGCATTTTGTGGTGGAAAACATTTGCACCACGACGTGCTAGATTGTCTTTAAGGTTTTGTACACTTCGTTCGTTTCCTGGAACCACAGAAGATGACAACACAACGGTGTCTCCCTTCTTTAATTTAATTTGTTTGTGTTCTCCATTTGCAATACGCATGAAACTTCCTTTTGCCTCACCTTGTGCGCCAGTACAAAGAAGAAGAAGTTTGTTATCAGGGTGCTTGTTAATTTCATCAAGCGAAATAATGGTGTCTTTGTTGAATTTTAAATATCCGAGATTTTGTGCAATCTGAATATTCGTTTTCATTGAGAGCCCACTAATAGCAACTTTTCTTCCGAGTTTTTCTGAAATTTTTATTACCTCACCAAGGCGATCAAGGAGTGATGCAAAGGATCCAACAAGGATTCTTCCATCTGCGGTCCGAAATATTTTTTCAAGTTCTGTTTCAACAATACGTTCTGAAAGTGAAAATCCAGGTACCTCGGCTCCTGTTGAATCAAGCATAAGAACATTAATTCCTTCCTTTCCAACCTGCTCCCAGATATTGAGACCTTTTGGTTTTCCGTCATGATCATAGTCAAATTTAAATTCTCCTGGATGAACAATATTTCCTACCGGTGTTCGGAATATAATTCCTATTCCTTCTGGAATGTTGTGGACAACATCAAAGAATGTGGCAGAAAAATATTTTCCAAATTGATATGTTTCTCCACTATGAACTAATTGAAATCGCGGTTTTGGAGCGAGTGGATAATCTTCCTGACGCTTCAAAATAATTTCTTTTGTAAGATTTGTTGCAAATATTGGAGGATTTCCAATTTTATCCATGATATGTGGAACGGCCCCTATGTGGTCATAGTGAGCGTGGGTGATGATAAATGCCTTTATATTCTTTTTCTTTTTTTCAAGATATGAAACATTTGGAATTATATAATCAACACCAGGGGTTCCTTCTTCTGCAAATTGAAGTCCCGCATCAATAATGATGATTTCATCTTTATATTCAAGGAACATCATATTTCGACCAATTTCCTCAAGTCCACCAAGTGCAACAAAACGCACTGGTTCTTCTTTTGGAATTTGTATTTTCGAGTCATCGGACTTGCGATGAATCGGTCTTCGCACGATTGATCGTGCGGCTGTGTCTCTCCGTTGCATCGGACGACGATGCTCTCGAGACACTGGTTTATTTGTTTTTGTTACCATATATTATTTAAATAAGTTTGAAACTCAAAGTTTAAAACTCAAAACTGAAGCGTAAAACTATTAAGATAAATACATCTCGGATGATTAATGTTATCTACTTTTTAGCTTTAAGTTTCACTTTTGAACTTTTACTTTTAAGATTTGATTTTACTTCTGTGCCGAAGGAGGGATTTGAACCCTCAAACCTTTCGGTATACGGCCCTGAACCGTACGTGTCTACCAATTCCACCACTTCGGCAAATCCATGTTCCGTATATAAAAAATATAACGGAATACGTCTCACACTATAAATAATACTTTAGAAAAAATTTGCCGACAAAATATTAGGAGAGGTAATTGACTAACGTATGATAGCAGATTGCTTTTATTTTGTCCATATGAGGAAAAAATCCTTTAATTGGTGGTATTATCTTCTGTTGTTGTAGAGGTATCTCCTCCAATAACACGAACTCTATTAACATTCCATGAAGAAACATTTAAAAATCGATCTGAAACATCAAACATGACGTCTGGAAAACCACCATCCATTCGTGTGGTGTGCACATAAAAATATGGCATAGAAAAGAGAAATGATGCCGGTGCGTCACTCATAATCTGCTCATCTATTTTTATTAATCGATCTATCTGTGTTTGGGTTATTTCTTTTGTTTGTCGAATATCCTCAAGTGTTTTATCAACTTCTGAGTTTTTATATAATGACAAATTCATTCCAGGAGAAAATCTAAAGGATGAGTGCCAAAAAGGGAAGAGATCGGCAGTATTCTTATATGTATTTCCAAAAAGAAGCACGTCATAGTTTCTCGATTTTATTACCTCTTGTATGTCGGAAATTGGTAATGGATAAATATTCACCTCACCAACGCCAGCACTGATCCAATCTTCGCGCACTTTTTCTGCAACCGCCTCAAGAATTGGTATTTCTGGAATAACTACCGCCAATGTTAAATTGTCTGTTGCGCTAATCACTCGTGCTGCTTCTTCTGGTTCATATGTTGATGGAATTTTTTCTATTCCAGCAAGCTGTCTCAATAATGGACCCTCGATGCGCGTGCCTTGTTCCTTTAATATATCTTTTATAATACGATCTTTATTTATTGCCTTGTTAAGCGCATTTCGCAATTCTCTGTTTTGTAGAGCGGGGTTGTTTGTTTGATTGAAAAAGAGTGCATAATATCTTGGCATGGAAATTGCCTTTATTGCTATACGAGGAAGACTAAAGACTTCATCGGGAACAAAATTTGTTATTCCAAATCCTTGGATTGTTCTTAATTCCGCTTCATGAATGAGAGCGTCCATATCTGCAAAAAACTTTATCGAAAAATTTGGAATAAATGGAGGGGTGCCCGCATATAACTTATTTTCAGAAAGATTATATTCTGTTATAAAACCATCTTTTCTTTTATCTATACTTTCTACAACATAAGGACCGCTTCCTACTGGTTCAAAATTGTATGCTGACAAACGAAGGTTTTTTGGTGGTATAGACCCAAAAATATGACGGGGGATAATACGGAGTGTCTGTATATTTCTTTCAAAGAAAGTAAAGGGTTGTGAAATAGTCATTACTGTTTGGAGCTCACTTTCTCTTGTTACACTTACTCCTTGCCACTCTGTATAGAGCGGAGAATCATTTCCCATTTTTTGTATGAGCTCTATCGTGAATATCACATCATCAGACGTGAGGTGTTCTCCATCGGACCAAAGAAGGTCTTCTTTTAATTTGACTGCATATTGTTTCCTATCTGGAGAAACTTCTATAGTGTTTACCAAATCAGAAAGAGGGGAATAAAGAAGTGCAACAAGATCTTTGTCGGCAACTGTTTCCGCTCCGACGGGATTTACCATAACAGGCTGTCCTATTATTCCCTCGGTAAATGTTCCCCCTCGAACTGGCTTCATCACTCCTTTTGTTTGTATGGTGAGAGCAATAATACCGATAAGTGCGAGAATTAGTATGGATCCGGCAACAAATAATAAAACACGTTCTTTGTGTGTTATATTTTTGATAATTAATTTTATACTTTGCATAACATAAAATAGTCTATAAAAAGAGAGCGATTCCGCCCTCTTAATATAACAGGATTTTGTGTGTTTATGGAAGCTATATCTTTGGAGCGGTGAGGTTAATAAGAGCAATTATTCCAAATAATGCACTAAAAACAATTGTTCCGACAAAAATAAACTTTTCAAAACCCCGACGTGTTTGATATGAGGAGTCCGCTGCTGTGCCACCGAAAAGTCCAGATGTTCCTGTTGATCTGTCCTGAAGGAGGATAAGCACAATAAGTATTATCGAAACTATGATATGGATTATGGTAAGCATATATTTAATCTTTATGTGAGAATGTTCTTCCAATAAGGGAGAGTACCATGTTCACCACGCTCACGATAAGTGTGCCGTAAATTAACGGAAGGTACCCTTGGATTGTAAGGTTAGAGGAGAAAAAGTCAAGGATGATGAGTGTTAGTGCATTTATAACAATAAGAAAGAGCCCAAGAGAAAGAAGAATAAATGGACCAAAAAAGAGTTTTAAAAATGGCTTTACGGTGAGATTTATCAGGGTGAGTATACACCCAACAACAAGAATATGTAACACATTATCAGAAAGGTGGAAGCCAGGAACAAGATATGCTGCAACAAAAACAGCAAGAGTGTTTGAAAATATTCTAAATAATGATTTTGTGATAAATCCCATATCCTACATATATTTTAACTGAGAGAGGAGACTTTGTCCTGTCATTTCAAGTGGTTTTTGTATCTTTGCTAACTCAAGTATGGTTGGGGCAACATCAGAAAGTATTCCGATAGTCCTCAGTCGATAAAATCCTTCTCGTGGTTTTGTTTTTTTAAATTCATTTGCAATAAGATAAAAAGGAACTGGGTTTGGATTATGTTTTGTTTCTGGTTCTCCGGTGTTTATATTGAGCAAGACTTCCGCATTTCCATGATCAGAAGTAATGAGTAACATATGATTTTCTTTTTGTACTGCTTCATAGAGACGTCTGATTTCTTTATCAATCACATATACAGCCTCTAATGTGGCATTGTAGTTCCCTGTATGAGCCATAATATCTGGATTGGCATAATTGACCACGATAAAATCAAATGTGTTTTCTCGTAATGCAAGAAGCACCCGATCAGTTATTGCTGATGCCATCATTTCAGGCTTCTGTTCTGGGTGCGGAATATCAAGAGTTGGGATAAGGACGCGATATTCATTGGGGAATGGAGCATCTATGAGCCCATTAAAGAAATATGTTACATGTGCATATTTTTGTGTTTCAGCAATATGGAGTTGTTGTTTTCCCAAGTCAGAAAATATTTTTGAAAGACATGTTTTTGCAACTTCTTTAGGGAATGCGACATGTGTCGATATCGTATCAAGATATTGAGTAAATGTTGCGATATAACAGTTATTAAGTTTTTTTGTTGGGAATTTATCAAACTCTGGAATACAAAATGCAGAAATTAATTGCCTCATACTGTCTTCTCTGAAATTAAAAAAGATTATTGCATCGTTATCTGTAATTGGTTTATGTTCCGTTACTGCAGTTGGATCTATAAATTCGTCGTTGTATCCTCGTGCATATATTTTTTTTGCTGCTTCATCAATTGTACGTATTGGATATGTGTCTTTTGTAAATAAATCATAGGCCATTTTTGTCCTGTCCCAGTGTTCATCTCTGTTCATTGCATAATACCTTCCTACAACAGCGACAATCATTCCCACATTGTGTTGTTTTACAATCTCCTCAATACTATTTGTTATTGAAATAACAGATTCTGGTGGGCTATCTCTTCCGTCGGTGATTGCGTGAATATAGCATTTTTTTATATTCATTCGTTCCGCCATAATGATAAGTGCTTCGAGATGGTTGAGAGAGGAGTGCACGTTTCCTTTTGATATGAGTCCAATAAGGTGAAGGGCGCTTTCATTCTTTTGTGCATGGAGATATGCGCCTACAAGCGCTTCATTAGAAAAAAAAGTTCCATTCTCTATTGCTAAAGAAATTTTCGGATAGTTTTGATAAAAGACGCTTCCGGTGCCGATGGTAAGATGTCCCACCTCACTATTTCCTTCTTCTTCCCAGGGGAGTCCAATCGCAAGTCCAGATGCTTGGAGTGCTCCGCATGGATAATTTTTTTCAATTTCGAGAATTGTTGGGGGGTGTGCAGAATAAATTGGATTTGATTCATCACATGTTCCAATTCCCCAACCATCAAGTATCGCAAGTACTATCGTTCGCTTCATATATTCTTTAATTGTACCTCAAAATAATTCTTTTGACCCAAGACGATGAATGGAGTATACTGAAAAGGTAGGATAAATTAGAAAAGTCGTTTGTTTCGCAATTTAGTTGGGATACTGGAACCAAAAATGAATAATAATGCTCTATCAATAATGGCATATATAAAACACGCACTCATTCGTGGGAGTGTGTCTATTTCTGGTCTTCGCGAAACATCAAAGCATAGAACAACAATGTATGAACATAACACCATTTCTTGCGGGAGGAATAGCGATCATCGCATTCGTAGGGGGATATATAATCAGTCTTTGGTTTGGAAAAAAGACAAAAGAGGTTAATGACGCCGCACTAAAAGCGGAAGTCGAAGCCGCAGAGACAAAAGCAAAGGAGATTGTTGTTGAGGCAAAAGCAAAGGCAGCTTCAATAATTGAGAATGCACAAAAAGAAGAAAAAGAGCAGAAGAGTGAACTTCGAAGAATTGAGGAGCGTTTGGAAAAGAAGGATGACGCACTTCAGGCTGAGCGTGTTTCAATAGATCGAGAAACAAAGAAAATTCAAGAAGAGAAAGATAAAGTAAAAACTCTACAGACAGAGGTTCAAGGAGCTCATGAAAAAATGAACAAAGAGCTCGAGAAGGTTGCTGGACTCACACGAGAGGAGGCAAAAAATCAGGTAATAAAAAAATCTGAAGAGGAGTATGAACAGGAAATTTCCGGAGTAATAACTCGTCTTGAAAGAGATCGGAGGGATGAAATAGAGAAGAAGAGTACAGAAATAATTACCTCAGCAATACAAAGATATGCTCGGGAGTGTATTAATGATGTAACAACCAGTGTTGTACCAATACAAAACGAGGAAATTAAGGGGAAGATTATTGGAAGAGAGGGAAGAAATATTCGAGCATTTGAGCGCCTTACTGGCGTTGAGGTAATTGTTGATGAATCTCCAGAGAGTATTGTTATTTCTTCTTTTGATCCGCTTCGCAGAGAACATGCTCGGCTTGCACTTGAAAAATTAATTAAAGATGGACGTATTCAACCAGCAAAAATTGAAGAAAAAATAGAGGAGGCAAAACGAGAACTTGATGAGTGTGTTCGAAAAGCCGGAGAGGATGCGGCATATGAGGTTGGGATTCTTGATCTTCCTAAGGAGATAATTCCAGTTCTTGGAAGACTTAACTATCGAACTAGTTATGGACAGAATGTATTACAACATTCTATTGAAATGACCCACATTGCAGCAATGATTGCCACAGAACTTCATTTAAATGTTCAGGTTGTTAAAAAGGCAGCACTACTTCATGACATTGGAAAGGCGATTGATCATGAGGTTGAGGGGACACACGTTGAAATCGGAAGGAAATTATTAAAGAAGTATGGTATTGAAGAGGCGGTTATACGCGCAATGGAAGCGCATCATGAAGAATATCCATTTTCTTCGCCGGAATCATATATTGTCGCAGCTGCTGATGCAATTTCCGCAGCGCGTCCGGGTGCGCGCCGTGAGACATTAGAAAAATACCTACGTCGACTGGAAGAGATTGAAACAGTAGTTAATGGTTTTGAAGGAGTAAGACAATCATATGCGATTTCTGCAGGAAGGGAGGTGCGTGTATTTGTTACTCCAGAAAAAGTAGATGATTTTAAGGCATTACAACTAGCTAAACAAATCGCTGGAAAATTAAAATCAGACGTACAATTTCCTGGAGAGATAAAAGTTACGGTTATAAGAGAGGTAAAGGCGGTAGAAATTGCTAGATAGCAAAATATTGAAAAAATATAGGTTTTCTGAGGTATATTTGATATAATTGAGAAAAGGTCGCAAACCACACTATTTTTCAATCCACTTACATATGAAAAAAGATGGACTCGTGGAGGCAGTAATGAAGGGGGCAGGCATTGAGACCAAGAAGCAGGCGACGCTTGCTGTAGAGGCGGTCTTTGATGCTATTGTAAAAACAATGGCTCGCGGCGAAGAAGTCGCTATTACCGGATTTGGCACCTTCCGCGTTGTAAAGCGTGCAGCTCGTATGGGCGTTAATCCAAAAACAGGCGAGAAGATTCAAATTAAAGCATCAACAAAGCCAAAATTCCGCGCTGGGAAGCTTCTCAAAGAAGCAGTTCTCTAAACCAAGCTTAAGAGATCTCTGAAGCTTTTATATAAGAAAGAACAAAAAACTCCGCACCTTTTTATAAGAGGTGCGGAGTGCTATTATCTAGATTAATGTTTCATATAACAATTATTGCGGTTGGAAAGTTAAAAGATAAGCAGTTCAGTATTGTTTGTGCGGATTATATAAAAAGAATCAATACATTCGCCAAAATTGAAATAATTGAGGTAGAATCGTCTCCTTCATTTTCTGATGGTGATATACAGAGGGTGCAAAGAGAAGAAGAGGAAAGAATTAAGAGGGTATTAGAAAAGAAAAAGGGTGACGTTGTACTTCTTTCAGAGGATGGGAAACAATACAGTTCTTCTGATCTAGCGAAGTTCATAGTTGGTAAAAAAAATGAAATAATCTTTGTTATTGGTGGCTCGTTTGGTTTCACTGAATCATTTAAAGATAGCTACACAACACACTCATTATCTCTTCTTACATTCCCCCATGAGCTTGCACGGGTAATACTTGTAGAGCAGTTATATAGGGCAATTACTATTAATCAAAAGCAAAATAAATATAATAAATAAACCGCCTGTTAGGCGGTTTATTTATTATTTGGGTAGTCTCCTCACAAGACCACTCATTTCAATAAAGATCTTATACGAGTCCCTCACTTTATTTGAGGAATCTTTCACGAGATCTCGTATTGATTTTGGTGGGGCGACATTTTCTTCTACATGTTCCTGTATGGTCGCCTGCGTTGTTGAGGATGTTTCTATGCTTAATATTTCAACATCCTTTTTGGGGAAATAAGCATATTCAAACAACTCTTTTGCTTGTTTATTAAGTAGTACTGATTCATCTATTGATTCATTCGCTTTTGCGAGAAGATTCTTGAGGTCATTAACTTTCTTTTTATTTTTTTCAAGTTTCACAATATCTAGACGAATTTTCTCATATCTGCTTTTTGTTGTTTCAATTGTTTTATCTTCTTCAATAACAAAGAAATAATCCTGTACCTCTGTTGCAAATGGAAGGTATACATATTCTCTCCACTCTTTTATCTTTTTTCCCAATACCTTAACCTGCTCATCTATATCTAAATCACTTTTTTCAATGATAAGTATCTCTTTTTCAAAACCTTCGAGAGCATCAACCATCTTTTTGGAAGATGACGCTTTTGCTTCTTTCCATAATTTATAATCTCCAGACAAATCGTCCAAAGCAAGAAGTTTTAACCTAAGATCTTTTGCCTCATCAGTGGCAAGGGAAACGGCTTTTTTGAGCGTATCAATGCGGAGTGGTGCTTCAGTTGATTTTTTCTCATCTTTAGCTGAAACAAGATTGCTGATTGCTTCTTTGACCGAGTCGACTGCATTTTGAGTTGTGCCTTCTGCGGCAAATATGTGTGAGGGTCCCAGTAATGGAAGGGTCACAATCGCTGCACAAAGCATAACTTTTATATATTGGGTTATTTTCATGTTATTGAATTGCTTTATTTATGAGATCATCGACAGATGTATTGATCTCTTTAGTTTTTTGTATTGATGCTTCTTCGTCTTTTAACAACATATAATTCAGATGATTTACATCAGTGTTTGATGCTTCAGAAATAGCATTGGTTATAGTATTTTGTACATCTTCACTATATTTTATCTCTTGTAATTGTATATTAATAGGCAGTTCCCGAACCTCATTTGTTATTGAAACCGCATCAAGTGATGCGAGTGTTGGTTCTGGCACAAAGAAAAGGAAGGGGATAGAGAACACAAAAATGACTACTACTGCAAAGACCCCAACATATTGCCAAGTAAATGCCGAAACAACCCTTTGCGGGGTTGGTATGGGGACAAAAAGATTTCTTGTATGAGAAACAAACCCAGAATCTGGAGAAATATTCTTAAGTGTCTTTAATTGTTTAATTATTTCTTCGTGCATGTATTAGTGTCTTTAATTGTTTGAGTGCTCGATGTTGAATTACTCGAATTGCACCTTCTGATTTCTGTAATGATTCTGCAATTTCTTTATTTGTTTTATCTTCTATGAATTTCATGATCAGCACACTCTGTTGATCCGGTTCTAATTTTGTGAGAACTGCTTTTATGGTTTCCACCTCGATTGCAGTATCCACCGCATCTTCTTGATTTTCATCACCGCCGAGATATTCCTCTGGAATGTTCTCTATATCAACCGTTCTACCACCTGTTCTGAAATGATCTACTGTTGCGTTCGATGCGATTCTGTACAACCAGCTCGAAAAGGGAAACCCACGATGTTCATATGATGGAATGTTTTCCCAGGCATTTACAAACACATGTTGCGTTAGATCTTCTGCGTCTTGTTTTTGCCCAACCTTTAAAAAGACAAAACGATAAATCTGAACTACATATTGGTCATAAAGTGCTTGAAAAGCAGCGTGATCTCCACTTTTTGCCCTTTTTATCAGTATTTCTTCTTCGCTCTTCATATATATAACGAATATGTTTGGATTATGTTTCGTAACACCCCTGTAACGCCCTTTTTGTCAAGAATAACATAGAAAACTGATTATTTACAAATGCTTTTATATAGGTTGTTACAGGAAGAGTATAAACATCGCCCTGCCTGCCGGTAGGTAGGTCCGCCCCTCGAGTCCCTAATCAAAAACAAGTAGTTGTTTTTGATTTACCCACCAACTAAAAAACTCCGCAAGCGGAGCCTTACTGAGCGGGTAACGGGACTCGAACCCGTGTATCCACCTTGGAAGGGTGGTGTAATGCCGCTATACGATACCCGCGACATCAAGGATTATAATACAAAACATAGTAATAATTTGCAAACCCTTTTTGGGATATATTTATTGAATAATTTAAAGTATTCCACTATGATATGGTGGTGCATAGATTTAATTGGATAAGGAATAAAAGAGGTATGGTTGTTGTAGTTGCAATATCTGCAGTGGTTCTTGTTGTTGCAGGAATTGCTCTTTCTGCGTCTTTCAATGAAGAAAAAAAAGTTGTTGTGTCTGATGAATTTCGTGTTGCACGATATAATGCGGGAATCACCAGTCGTCAGGTTGCAGAACTCTCACACATTGCCCGTGAAAAGATGAAACAGGCAAATGAAGCGGAATATGCAAAAGACAACGCACGTGCAGAGTTATTACTTAATGAAGCTCAAATTGCAAACAATGAAGCGGCAAGAAATGCAGCAGAGCTTTCTCGGCATCTTCAGGTACTTATTGGATATATAAACGGAATGCCTGGTGGAAAATCACAACGGTATGCCTATGGGGCAATGACCGCAGAAATTTCACTTGTTTCTGAGTATATTGTGTATACCAAGAATCTTAACGAAGCGATTGTATCAATCGCGCGTGGTATTGAGATGGGAAAGCAGGATCAAAAATTAATTGAAGCAGCAGTTGCTCGTGCAAACGCGAACGTAAAGAGAATTAATGAGTTGAATGATGAATTTCAATCAAAGATAACGGAGTTTGATTTATCAATTCAATAATAAAACCCCCGAAAGGGGGTTTTTAATGTGAGCACGAAACACATGTTATGGGGGCACAACGAGCAATTCGCTGTGCTTGAGGAATAAGAGAATGACACTTTATACATTTTCCCGTATACATATCGGGATTTTCAGGAATTTCCATTTTTGGATGTTCCTTTCTGAATTGTATGGTATGTTCTACTACCACGAGACGTTTGTGTAATTTCTCAACTTCAAGATTTTTGCGTGCTATTTGCGCCTGGAGATTGGAAAGAACTTCCTCATTATTTGCATTTGGATTTCCAATATAAATAGTGCTGTCGTTTGTTTGTAGTTGTTCTAGGAACCCATCCAGCATCGTTTTTTGATTTTCGAGTTCCTCAAGGATTTTTTCTTTTATTTTTTCAGCGCACTTCTTGGTTAATTTTTCACTCTTTGGGGCCATAGTTTCCTCGCTATTATTATGATAATGAACTAAAAAAGTAAAACAAAAAAAGGCGATTATGTCAATTTACCGAGTATTCATATTCTTAGTACCCCCGCGAGGAAATCTCACATAAACACAATTTTTGCCCCCGACCCCCTAACTTTGAAAACCTCTCGGTTTTCAATACTTTCCTCCACGGGGGCAAAAGGTTCAATTCCTCAAAAATAAAAAATATAAAACACCGTCGAAGGACAGTGTTTTATATTTAGTACCCCCGCGAGGAATCGAACCTCAATCTACTCCTTAGAAGGGAGCTATTCTATCCGTTGAACTACGGGGGCGATTAAATTTTTAATACGGTTTGATTCTACAACAGAAATAGTATAAATTGAAGTGCAGTGGGGCGGGATGTAGTATATCGGTAGTACGCCTGCTTTGGGAGCAGGTAGGCCGGGTTCGATTCCCGGCATCCCGACTGAGCAAAGGCGAAGGAGGTGCTGAGCACAGCAGTGCGAAGTACCGACAAATAAAAAACGGAGCTTCTTGCCCCGTTTTTTATTTTTTGAAATGGAATCGAACCGCGGGCCGCAGACCTCGAAGAGAGGTCGTAGGTTTCGAGCTCAGTAGAGCGAGAGGCGATTCCCGGCATCCCGACTGAGCGAAGGCGAAGGAGGTGCTGAATACAGCAGTGCGAAGTGCCGACAAAAAGCGAAGGCGAAGGAGGTGCTGAATACAGCAGTGCGAAGTGCCGACAAAAAAAACATTCCGCATCGCGGAATGTTTTTTCATCTGAACTTTTTAATGAGATCCAAAGACCATTCCCGATAAATAAATAATAAATATTCCCAACCCTATTACCGCAATATGCATAAATTCTTTTGGTTTTGCTGCATGTTTTACCTCAGGCATGAGATCAGAAATTGCGATATATAAGAATGTGCCCGCAGCAAATGCAATAATAAAAGGAAGGATTGATGTAAGAACTGGGAGCATAAAATATCCAAGAATTGCACCAACAAACGTTGCAAGCGCAGTGAACACATTAAAGAAAATTATTTTTGATCGTTTCCATCCCGCGTGTATGAGTGCTCCAAAGTCACCAATTTCTTGTGGTATTTCATGAAAAAATATTGCTATTGTAGTAGTGATTCCAATTTCTGTACCAAGACTAAAACTGAGTGCAATTACTACCCCATCTATAAAGTTATGAATTGTATCTGCTACAAGGATGGAACTTGAGAATGTGTGATAATTACATGATTCTTTGTTGTGACAGTGATATAACTTTAAAAATTTTTCGAACAAGAACATCACAACAATTCCCGCGATTACAAAAATAAATATAGTATGTGCATCTCCTCCCGCCTCCAAAGATTCTGGAATAAGATCCAAAAAGGCTGCACCAATCAGACTTCCTGCAGCAAGGCTAACGAGATAAAGGGATATTTTTTTTGCAATATGTTCTTTTGTTAACAAAAGAATTCCCCCGATAAGAGAGAGAATACTTCCAACAAAACTTGCAATAAGAATCTGTATAAACATATTGTATTATTGATAATTATTTTAAGAAATAAACAGAGCGCCTTTTAGTGCCTTATCCCTAGTATTAAAAGGCTGTTGTATATTTGTGTTGGTGCCACGGGAGGGAATCGAACCCCCGACGCCTGCCTCTTCAGGGCAGCGCTCCACCACTGAGCTACCGTGGCTTTTTCTTTATATCTCTCTCTTTTTTAAACGCTTCAACCATTTTCATCTTTTTTCGAGTAAGAGAAAGACTATGGCTATTATAGTACATCATTTTAAATAAATTTCTAGTGTCTCCCTTTACATACCGCAAATTATATACATTTTTACCTTTCCTAATAAATCCTTTAACAGAAAAATTTTTTGTGTTTTCTTTTTTTAACCACGAAATAAATGCCTTACTAGCAGAGGAAAATGAAATCTGATACCCAAAGCTATTTCTCCATCTTGTATCCCAAAATGTATAAAATGTTCCATCGCCATCAAATAAACCACGAAGAAAGTCATTGAAAAATCTTTTTGGAACTAAAACATGTTTTATTGAGTGAGATTTTTTTGGTTCAACTCCTATAGAGATTAAAAAATCGTAAAAATCTGATTGTGTAAACATTATATAGTAATGTATTCGTCCACTTTTTGCTTTTGTTGTTTTTATATTTTCCTTTAGATTTAAAGATTTTTTCAAATTATTAACAAGCTCAAAATCCGCGCATTTTAGCTGTATTCTTTTTCTTAGTTTATTTAAATTACCATCAGAGGCTATTACTCCAACGGCATATGCAATGTTTTCTGTCCAGATTATTTTATTTGCTACCACTGAGATATTTTACTATATATTTTCTTGTGGTGTGTTTGAATATGGGGTAGAGTATAACGAGAAAATTAATAATAAAACGGAGGAAGTTATGGATAAGTATTTCAAATATCTTGTTGTGCTTCTCCTTATTGTTTATTTAGCGGTTCAGTTGAGAATGACAGAAGATACGGTTGAAAAACAGAAAAATACTATTAATGATATAACAAAACAAGTTAGGGACGTTCAGCGGGCGATTGCAGTGAAGGATCAACCATATATTCCCGACTCAATTTCTTTTTTTGGTGGAAATGTACCACTTCAATATTATGGAGTTTCAGATGATATTGATTTTTGGATCCGATATTATGTTGCCCCAAAAAATAGGTGGAGAATTATTTTATATCTTGAAAGAAAACCAGAATTTTTCCCAAAGATGAATTCCACATTCAAGAAAATGGACATTTCACCTGATGCCGGATATGTTTCTGTTGCGGAGTCGGAGCTAAACACAACTGTTGTGTCGAAGGCTGGTGCAAAAGGTGGTTGGCAATTTACGTTGGGAACAGGAAGGCGAAACAATCTTACAATCAATGGAGTGATTGACGAGCGCTTTCATTTTGAAAAAGCAACAGTCGCTGCGTGTGATGAATTAAAAACCCTACAGAAAGAATTTAAGGAATTTGGTCCGTTCGAAAGTTGGATGTTTGCTCTTGCGGGATATAATGCTGGATCTGGGAGAGTCTGGCAGGCAATAAGGAAAGATAATGAGCGATCTTATTTTCTTTTGACCTCACTTCCAAAGGAGACAGAACAATATATTCCAAGGATCATTGCTTTAAAGCTCATTTTGGAAAATCCAGAGCGATATGGATTTGTGAGAGAAATGAAATTTGGGGGAGCAAAAATAAAACTCGTTGATTATTCTGTAAAGAAGTTTGAATCGTGGAATCAACTTGCTAAAAAATTTGGAATATCTACAAAAGAAATTCAGCGTGCGAATGCGCACATCTTGAGTAGAGAGGGGATACCAAAAGGTGTATACACGCTCCGAATTCCTGAAAGAAACAAATAATTATTCCCCCGCACAGCGGGGGATTTATATTTGACAAATAAGAAATAAAAATGTATTATATTTTCAACATTAACAATTTATGAGGAGGTTTTTATGTTGTTATTTCTTGAACTTTTATTATTTTGGGTTGGTTCGTGGATTGTTGGATATGCAGTATTTTTTCTGATATTCAAAACTGTTTACTGCAATACAAATGTTTAGGCTTTCATCGCTTGTAGAGATGTCCGAACTTATCAATGCATTTTCCTGTCTGTCCTCAGTTATTCTTACCATTTTTACTGCTTTATCATATTTGATGAATATTAGAAAACCAATACATAATCAAAATGAAGCGGTCAGCGCGTTATTATATGGCAGCGTCAGCGAATTAAAAGAGCTTTCTTCGATTAAATTTCCCGATGTTTCAGTGGATCGCATCCAAGTATTTAGAACGCCGGAAAATGTTGAAAATGAATCTTTTAGCATTCTACCCATACCAAAATGGAAAAACAAAGATGAAATTGTTGTTCATCCGATGGTAACAGTTGGATATATTGAACATTTGGCAAAACAAAAAGATCCGACTATGAAGAAAGTAAGCATTGGTTACAGCAATGGAGATCCTTTTCTTTATTATGAAAAATAATAAACCCCTGCATTGCAGGGGATTTATATTTGACTATTAATATGTTTTATATTATAATTTGCATATCATTAACAAACTTTAGAGGAGAATAGAAATGACTAAGTATCAAGCAAGATTGTATTTTTTATATCCTTTCTTGTTGGCAGTTTTTTCCTATTTTTACAATATCTTTTTTGATTTCAACTTTTTTATTGATAAAACATTTTTCTTTTTTCTCGTTGTATTTCTTTCTGGTGTTATCTCATTTACGCACGAAAGAAAGAACACGCTTTCAGAAATAATAGCGATCGCGGGGAGTATTATTATATTCAGTCTCATTCTGCTTATAAGCAGAGATTTCACTGTCGCATTTCTTTCTGTTTTGAAGATGATTACAGTTTCAACGTTTTATCACATCTTGATGTTTGTAGCATTTTTTATTATTTATTCTTTTTTTGAATGGATATTTAAAAAAGAATTGATTGAGTAGGTATTTATTTTAAAAACCCGGCATATGCCGGGTTTATTTTTTCTCGTCCTCCTCATCTAGAAATCCACTCACATCCTCTTTTCCTCCAAACGGAGATTTTTTCTTCATATATTTTTTTACCAAGAATTCAACGCCAAAGAATATAAGTAGAAGAAGGATAATACCATATTCTGCTTGTTTAAATATCTTCTCATGTTTCAAATAACTGAGTCCGGACATAAAGAAGTAAGCAACTATTGTCATTGGGATAAACCATGATAAAAGACCAATAATGTAAGACTTTAGAAATTTTCCGTATTTTGTTTTTGACCAACCAGACAGAAACAGAACAAAAAAATTAACACCAACTAAAAAACGTGCACTCACAAACAGTTTTGTTAAATTGGTTCTTAGATAATAGAAATATGGCTGATATTTTTTGTTTGGTTTTATCTTGTTTCTATAAATTCTCCACCCAAACCTAGTAGTTCGCATAAAGCGACCAAAAAAGAATACTAGAGATTCAGCAATGAATATTGTTATTAATGCTCCAGTAATATAGTCAATCCATCCAAAACTTCCCTGGGCAATAAGAAATGTGCCAAGAAAAACCCCCAACTCTCCTTGTATGAGTATTGCTATGCCAATAATAAAATGTCCCCATGCGGGGTATTGTTGAATTAGAGCGCCTAAACCATCCATTACACTCTCCATTCCTCTATATATACACCAAGATAACTCAAAAATCAAAACATAAAATGCAAAAATTGGGACATTAAATAAAATCCTTGAAAGAAAACATATTTTCTGCTTTGATATGTATTGGATGGCGGCTATAGTTTAGTGGTAAAACGACGGGTTGTGGTCCCGTAATCGAGGGTTCAATTCCCTCTAGCCGCCCAACGTAGTTGGGCAATTAAAAAGAAATTGAAGCCGACACCCGCGCCATTGGTCCGAGCGGGTGCGGCAGGTTTCGGAGGAAGCCGAATGATAATGAGGTTGGGGGAGAAAAATTCCCTCTAGCCGCCCAAAAAGAAACTCCGACTTTTGTCGGAGTTTTTTGGCGGATAGAATCAGAGACAATTTATTGTCTCTGATTAGGAATTGAAGGGCGGAGCGTTGTGCGAGTAGTAACGAGCACAGCGAGCCCAGGCTTGAAACAACCACGAGCGACGGCGAGTGGTTAGTTGAAAGAATTCCCAATCTAATAAATAGCCGCCCATAAAAAAACTCCGACTTTTGTCGGAGTCTCTGCTTCCAATGAGGAAAGGTTATAAGTTTTTGAAGATTGAAATATTTTTTTTAAAACGAACAAATACTTCTGTGTGCAGAGACTAAATCTCTAAACCCATACCTCTCAGCGAGAAAAGGTTGTGAGTTTTTGGAGACTAAGACTTGGCCAAGCGGCCTTTATATCGACAAGCTGGCTTGTCGATATATGGAGCGGGCTCTAAAAACTCATAACCTTTGCGAGTCCCCAGTTATCCACAACAAAAAAAGCATGTTCTAGACATTGTTTTTTTGCCTTGTTCCTTTCTATCGGGAGTTTTTGTGGGGTGTATGATATAGGTGTATGCACGTGCACACACCACGGATGTCCAAGCAAGAAATTGCAAAGCGACGCGAATGGATGATTCGTGTCCGTGATGAGATTGCGCGATCAGAAAAAGAAAAAAAAGTTTGTCTTCCTCGATCATCCGTCCGTCTCATGGTCCCGTGGGGAGTGCATCCACCGTTGTGGGAAGATTCAAAAATTCTTGCTCATGTTGTAGATGCTGAAACACAACCAAACATGTCGGTGCTTGATCTCGGTACCGGTTCTGGGATTCAGGGAGTTGTCGCCGCTTTGCGTGGCGCATTTGTTTTATCAAGTGATATTTGTCCTCGAGCAGTACAAACCGCGCGATGGAATGCAGAGCGATATCAGGTTGAGAAAAAACTTGAAGCAAGAGAAAGCGATTGTTTTCAAAGAATTCCTGAAAAGTTTGATAGAATATTTTTCAATCCACCGCATCTATGGTTTGAATCAGAAAATATCTTGGATCATATGATTACTGACCCGCAGTATATCCTTTTCCAAAGATTTTTAGAGGAAGCAAAAAACCATTTGCAGGAAAATGGAAAAATATTTGTTGTTTGTTCATCGTTGTGTGATATGGGTTATCTGCGTGAGTGTATAAAAGAGTGTGGTTATCATTCACGCGTGTGTGATTCGCGCATCTCCCCATCACGATGGAATTATATGGTGTATGAGCTTAGTTAAAATTGGTATACTAAACATAGTGGTGATATGTAATCACCAAAAGGTACGAAAAAAATAAAAATATATATGAAAAAAATAATTATTGGATCGTTATTATTCTTTGTTGGTGGTGCAATTGCTTTTGCGCAAACGCCAACAAATATTGCAAGGCCAGTGCAGGTTTTTGAGCCAATACGCTCAGTTCTTCCCGTGAAACCGATTGAGATTATGAAGCAAAATCAGGAGGACGCTACAGATGAGGAAGATCAATTACAGATGAATCGTGAAGAACAAAGGACGCGGAATTTTGGTGAAGATTCTGCGTTAAAAAACCAAATTCAAGAAGGGAGGGAGGTGATGAAGCAGCAAATTGAGACAACCAGAGAGACGCTAAAAGCTCAGGCGGGAGCAATTCAGGGAATGATAAAAAAAGAAACGGAAGCAGCAAGAGAAGCATTTAAGGCGGAGCGCGAAGATATATTAAAAGCAGTTTCTGAGGGGCAGCAGGAGGCGGTTAAATTATTACAAGAACGACGCGCAGAATTTCAGAAAGAAGTAGAAGCGAAGAAGGAGGAATTGAAAAATACAATTGAAGAGCGTCGCGCAGAAGCACAGAAAGTTATAGAAGCGAAGAAGGAGGAATTGAAAACAAAAATAGAGCAATTCAAGGACGAACAGAAAAAACAGATCACTGAACGAGTCGGAGAAAATCTGAATAAAGTAAGCGAAAATGCCGTAAATCGTTTTACAAATAATATCAATGCACTTGAAAATGCGTTAACAAATATATCAACAAGAGCAGATAAAGCAACGGCAAATGGAAGCGATGTAACCGCAGTGTTAGCTGCTGTGCAAGTTGCAAAAGATGCAATTACTACTGCACGATCTGCAGTTGCTACTCAAGCGGGGAAAGTATATACAGTTTCAGTTTCTACTGAGGCAAAAGTTGCAGATGATTTGAAAGTAGCACGAGATGCACTTCATGTAGATTTAAAAGCTGTTCAAGAAAAAGTTCAAACAGCACACGCAGGAGTTCTCTCAGCACTTATGGAACTACAAAAAATTCCAAATATAAACAAACCAGTTTCTTCAGTGGATACAACATCTCCTGAAAAAGAGTCGCAAGAATCAACAACAGTAACACAATAATATGGAAGAACAATTACAACAAAATACACCACCAACCCAGCCAGTAGAAGAAAAAAAGAGTGGAAAGCTTTGGTTGATTATATTGGCACTTGTTATCCTCGTGTGTATTGTTCTTTTTGCAATGAGCAATACTACAAAAGCGCCAGAGAATAGTGATGTAGGGGTAAATCAAAATGAGCAGAATGTGCCAGCGGTAACAACTACTACAACTCAGGAAGTAGATACTACCACTTCAATTGAAGAAAGTTTAACAGGATTGAACATTGGTGACATAACTGCAGATATGGAATCAATTAATAAAGATATAGAAAAAATTCAGTAACAAACCAAATCCCGCCAGTGCATACACTGGCGGGATTTTTGTTAGTGTTTATAGTTTTATAATAAACACTAATGAATACAAAATTTTTTACTGGATCAGGAGATACTGGATCAGTAATCATCGGAAAAAAGAATAAAAAGAAATCTGATCCATGTTTTGATGTTTTGGGATTTTGTGATGAGGTTAATGTGTGTGCTGGATATGCCGCGCTTGTTGCATCTCCATCAATAAAAAAATTTGTTTTAAGAATTCAAGAGATTTTATTTATTGTTCAGGCAGAGATTGCATCGCTTATTTTTGGAGGAAAAGCTCCACATATTACCAGTAATCATATAAAAGAATTGGAAATGATGATAGAGGTGTGTGATAAAGAGATTCCTCCAATAAAAAATTTTATTATTCCTGGAGGAAGTGAAGCGTCTTTGCGAATGGAAGTTGCGCGCGTGCGGTCAAGGACATTTGAGCGATTACTTGTGGGCATTGAAGACGATTATGCAATTTCTCCAGATTTAAAAACATTCTCAAACAGACTCTCAAGTGTGTTTTTTGCATTTGCACGATATGAAAACAGAAAGCGGGGGATAGAAGAAAAAAATCCTTCGTATAAATAAAAAAAACAGCGCTGTTAAAGCGCTGATAGCCGTTGATTGGCTAAAATATAATCTAGATGGGATGGAAATATCCCGGATCCATCTAGTTTCCAGAATTTCTGAGCTTTTGGACTCGGAAGTTCGGAGATGGAGATAAATTTTCTTGCGATAGTATCACCGACTGGATTCAGAACAAATGGGAAATCATCTATATTACATGTAATTCTTGCGATAAAGATAATTTTATAGTGAAGGTTTTTGTCGGTGCCTTCAATTTTATAATCAACTGGTTCTGGATTAATTTGATACACATGTTCTGGAAATCCTGTTTCCTGGATGAGTTCACGAATTGCCCCCTGAACCGGAGTTTCTCCTTTGTGAACGCCTCCGCCTGGGTTTCCCCAAGCCTTATCTTTTTTGAAGGAGAACAAGAATTTTTTTTTCCATCCTCCTTTTTCAAGGACCAAGCAAATCTGTTTTTGGTTATCGGAGAATAAGATCACCTGGGACGAAACCGAATAGGTTCCATCCAACGGTTTTTTCAAAACTTCTTTGATATCCATATACTTCCTCTAGTTTTTAATGAATTAGCATAATTTTAGCACAAATATACATATTTGTCAAATTATTGTGTATTTTGTCAAGTGTGGCAATATATGGAGTGATGAGGCGAATTTATCTTGATTATGCGGCGACAACGCCAGTAAGAAAAGAGGTTATCAAAGCGATGATCCCATACTTTAATATAAAGTTTGGAAATCCAGGATCGCTTCATTCTTTTGGCCAGGAGGCCATGGGAGCCATTGATGGTGCGCGCGAACGAATAGCAAAGATATTTGATGTTGATTTTCGCGGTGTGTTGTTCTGTGGCTCTGCAACCGAGGCAAACAATCTTGCCTTGAGAGGGGTTGTTGCTAACTGGAGGGGAAATGGTGTGCCACGAGTTGTTATTTCGAGTATTGAACACGAATCTGTTCTTGAAACTGCTCGCACACTTGAACGTGAAAAGAAAATAGACCTTGTGCTTCTCCCCGTTGATGAAGATGGAATTATTTTATTGGATGAACTAAAAAAATCTTTAACAAAAAATACTGCTCTTGTTTCCATTATGTATGTGAACAACGAAATTGGATCTGTTCAACCAATTAAAGAAATCTCCTGTATCGTTTCTGACTTTAAAAAATCTCTACCCCCTAACCCCCACCCCCTAACCCCTATCTTTCACACCGATGCCGTCCAAGCATTCTCATATTTTGATTGTTCACTGAAAGAACTTGGTGTTGATGTGCTTACTGTTTCCGGACATAAATGTGGTGGACCAAAAGGTGTTGGTGTTCTTGTTTCTACTCTACCCCCTAACCCCCACCCACTAACCCCCATCATTACTGGTGGTGGTCAGGAATTTGGTTTGCGATCGGGGACTGAGAATGTTCAAAATATTGTGGGTTGTACAGAAGCATTTTCTGTTGCTCAAAAAAACAGGAAAAAAGAACTGAAACGCGTTGAGTTGCTACGGAAAGAATTTATAAAAGGATTCTTGAAAATTTTCCCGGAAAGCAAGATAAACGGAGTCGGCAAACATGCGCCACATATTGTTAATATTCATTTACAAGAAATGAATCGAGAAGAATTTTTAACACAAGCAGATCTATTGGGCGTTGCTTTTTCTTCTGGATCTGCCTGTTCTGCACGTGCACACAGCGCATCACATGTATTATCCGCAATGTATGGAGGGGATGATAAAAAAATAAATGGTGTGCGAGCAAGTTTTGGTTATCAGACAACAAAGGAAGATATAGTGGAAGCATTACAGCGTCTTTCTAATATTTTTGGTAAATAGACATATTTCCCAAAAAAGAAAGAAAAAATTATAATACGTATATGGAAAACAAAATGAAACAATATACACTCATGAGTGTTGGCGTTGCCGCACTCATACTCAGTATTGCATCGTGGTCATATGCAAATACTTATTCAAAAACTATTGAGCCAGGCTCCTTCAGGAGTTTCAGCGTGTCCGGCGAAGGAAAAGTAGTTGCCGTTCCTGATGTTGCTAAATTTTCGTTCAGCGTTATCACGCAAGGCGGAAAAAATCTTGGAGATCTTCAAAAGCAGAATATCGAAAAGATGAACAAGGCAATCACATACATAAAAGATCAGGGAGTTGCGGATAAGGATATAAAAACAGAAAGCTTTAATGTAGATCCACGATATCAATATTATGGATGTAAAGACGGTGGTTCGTGTCCACCAGCAGAAATTGTGGGGTACACGGTTACCCAATCGGTTGGAGTGAAGGTCCGTGATTTTGAAAAAGCAGGAGATATTCTCTCTGGCGTAGTACAAAACGGTGCAAACAATGTTTCCGGACTTCAATTCACTATTGATGATCCATCTTCTGTGATGGCAAAAGCACGTGAGCAAGCGATTGAAAAAGCAAAAGAAAAAGCAGAACAGATTGCAGACGCGGGAGGATTTTCAGTGGGAAGATTGTTGGGTATCAGCGAGGGTGGCTACCAGCCGGTATATGATAGCTATCTCCGTAATGCAAAGGTAAGTATGGCAGAGAGTCTTGGTGGTGGGGCGCCAGCACCTTCAATTGAAGCGGGATCTCAGGATGTGGTTGTGAATATTTCTTTGCAGTACGAAATTAAGTAACAAATATCAGACACGGGAAGGTCTCCGTGTCTGCCTTTGCAATTTAATTATGTAATCATATGAGCAAATATTTACCAAAAAAAATATTAACTATCATTTCTATTGTCGCGGTATTTGTTGTTGCGGGGGGAGCTGCGGTCATGTATACCAACATCATCAAAGATGCTTGGGAGTTCCATGTATTTAAAGAGGCAAACAAAGAATCTCCAAAGCTTGAACCTACAGATAAAGAATTATACAAACCTGTAGAGACATACGAAGATGCGGTGACTGGGGCAGTTGAACTCGCTTCTCAATCAGTAGTTGCGATTTCTGCAACAAAAGACATTCCATTGTTGGAAAATTGTATTGAAGATCCGTTCAGCGGTCTTCCTCCAGAGTTCCGTGATTTTTTTGGTGGAAGTATGCGGTTTTCAAAACCATGTGATAATGGGAAAACAGAGAAAAAAGAGATTGGTGGGGGAAGTGGGTTTGTTATATCGGAAGATGGGTTAATTCTCACCAACAAGCATGTTATCTATGATGAAAAGGCGGAATATACTGTGTTCACGAGTGATGGAAAAAAATATCCAGCACGCGTTCTTGCAAAAGATCCGGTAAATGATATTGCGATTATAAAAGTTGATGCAATCCTTACTCCTGCAAAATTGGGAGATTCAGATTCAATAAAACTTGGGCAGACTGCAATCGCGATTGGAAATGCATTGGGTGAATTCAGAAATACGGTTTCTGTTGGTGTTGTTTCAGGTCTCTCTCGAAGCGTTACTGCATCAGGAAGTGGTGTCGGCGTGGAAACAATAAATGGTGTCATACAAACCGACGCGGCAATTAATCCAGGAAATTCAGGTGGGCCACTCCTGAACCTAAAGGGACAAGTGATTGGTATTAACACCGCCATTGTTTCTGGCGCTCAAAATATCGGATTTGCTATTCCTATAAACCAAGCAAAACGGGCGATTGAGTCGGTTAAAAAAACAGGTGATATAAAGACAGCATATCTTGGAGTTCGGTATATCATGTTGAATGAAGATATCGCGAAGAAACAACAAATCACGACAACCGAAGGGGCGCTGGTGCGGGGAGACGAGAATGGTCCGGCAGTAATGAAAGATTCTCCAGCATCAAAAGCAGGAATACGGTCGGATGATATTATTACCGCAATAAATGGGGATAAGGTTTCTTCAGAAAACACGCTTGGTTCACTTATTCAAAAATATGATATTGGAGAAACAATTAGTGTAACCATCAAACGGGGAGAGGAAATATTAACGCTTAAAGCGACACTTGTGGAGCGCCCAAAAGATACTGATTAGCACTCAAACCTATAGTTTGCCAATTTGTTTGGGCTATTATAAGATATAGTTAGGATTTGAATATTAGAAATTAGGATTTATTTATATTTATGCCACAATTCAACAAATTTACTATCAAGGCACAAGAAGCGCTTCAAGGAGCGCAGGAAATGTCCATGCGCGAGAATCATGGGGAATTAAAAGCACTTCATGTATTACTCATGCTTTTGGATGATGAATCAACTCTAGTTCGTCCAATTCTTACACGTGCACGCATAAATATTAGCGGGCTTGTTTCTCGTGTTGAAGATGCGGTACTCCACCTCCCAAAAATATTCCAAGGGATTGGAAATGCGGGACAGATGTATCTGTCTCCGGAACTGGTCCGTATCTTGGATAGAGCGGGGGAGATTGCGCGCACAGAACAGGATGATTTTATTTCATGTGAGCATATTCTTATTTCAATAACCGACTTTCCATCACCCGCACAAGAATTGCTTTCACAATTTGGTGTTCGCAAAGATGTTCTATTAAAAGCGTTTCATGAGGTTCGTGGATCAACGCGTATTACAGATGAATCACCAGAAAATAAATTTCGTGTTTTGGAAAAATATGCGATCAATATCACCGAGAAAGCGCGGGCGGGAAAATTAGATCCCGTCATCGGGCGTGAAGAAGAGTTGCGTCGTTTAATGCAAATTCTTTCTCGAAGAACAAAAAATAATCCTGTACTCATTGGCGAGCCAGGCGTGGGCAAGACAGCAATTGTTGAGGGGCTTGCGCAACGCATCGTGGCAAACGATGTACCCGAGCCGTTAAAAAATAAGGAGGTGATCATGCTTGATTTGGGTTCGCTCATCGCGGGAACAAAGTTTCGTGGTGAGTTTGAAGATCGTCTCAAGGCATTTCTCAGGGAGGTCCAGGGGGCAGAGGGAAGAATTTTATTATTTATTGATGAAATTCACATGATTGTTGGTGCAGGGGCAGCAGAGGGAGCGATTGATGCATCAAATCTTTTGAAGCCAGCGCTTGCTCGTGGGGAACTCCACGCAATTGGTGCAACAACATTAAAGGAATATCAAAAGCATATTGAAAAAGATGCTGCACTTGAGCGCAGATTCCAGCCAATTGTTGTTGATGAGCCAACTATTGATGATTCAATTTCTATTCTGCGTGGGTTAAAGGAAAAATATGAAATGCACCACGGACTTAAAATTTCCGATGAAGCAATTATTTCGGCAGTAAATCTTTCTGCGCGTTATATTACCGACAGATTTCTTCCAGATAAGGCGGTTGATTTGATTGATGAGGCATCCGCAGCGCGGAGATTGGAGTCGGAAAGTATGCCGACCGAACTTGATAAAATTCGACGTGAAATCACCCGATTGGAAATTGAAAAATCTGCGCTCACCGGCGAGAAAGGACAAAAGAAACAAACCGATCGGTTGAAAGAAGTGGAGCGGGAACTTCAAGAGTATAAAAAAAGAAATGATGAAATTTCTGGTCAGTGGCACAATGAAAAGGTTACGTTTGAAAAATTCCAGACATTACGAAAAAAGATTGATGACCTAAAGCGTGAAGCAGAAATTGCAGAACGTGAGGGAAATTTTGAGCGCGTGGCGCGCATCACGTATGGGGAACTTCCTTTGGCAGAAAAAGAATATAAGGCATTTGAAAAGAAATATTTATTAAACGAGGTAAAAAAAGAAAAGGGAAAGAAAAAAGACACAAAACAACCACATCGATATATAAAAGAAACAATAGACGAAGAAGATATTGCTGGAGTTGTTTCACGTTGGACAGGAATCCCTGTGTCAAAAATGCTTGAATCAGAAATGGACAAACTTTCGCGATTGGACGAGGAGTTGGGAAAGAGAGTTGTTGGACAAACAGAGGCTATTTCTGCAGTTGCGCGAGCACTTCGCAGATCTCGTGCAGGACTTGCCGACGAAGATAGACCGATGGGATCATTTATCTTTTTGGGTCCAACGGGTGTGGGAAAAACAGAACTTGCAAAAGCGCTTGCCGAATTTATGTTTAATGATGAAAAGGCACTTGTTCGTGTTGATATGTCGGAATATATGGAACGTCATGCAGTCTCCCGACTTATTGGATCTCCACCAGGGTACGTAGGACACGAGGAGGGGGGACAACTTACTCAGATTGTTCGTCATCGGCCATATAGTTTGATTTTGTTTGATGAAATTGAGAAAGCGCATCCAGAAGTGTTTAATGTATTACTCCAAGTTCTTGATAATGGACGACTTACCGACGGAAAGGGGAAGACGGTAAATTTCAGGAACACCGTGATTATTCTTACTTCAAATGTGGGAAGTTCATATTTCAAGGAGATGTCACGACTTGGTTTTGGTACTCATGAAAAAGAGCGGGAGATAAGAGATAAGGAAGAAGAATTTAAGGAAGGAGTTTCCAGTGCTCTCAAGGAAACATTTCGTCCTGAATTTTTGAATCGTTTGGACGAGATTGTTATTTTTAACGCTCTTCGAGGAGAGGCAATCAAGCAGATTGTTGATATTCAATTGGAGCGCGTGGCAGAACGACTCAAATTAAAAAATATAAAGATTGTCGTAAAACCTCAAGTTAGGGCATACTTAAGTGAGGAGGGCTTTGATCCGGACTATGGAGCGCGTCCCATAAAACGGTTGATTGAAAAGGTAATTGTTGACGCACTTGCAGATAAAATTATTCGCGGAGAAATCAATGAAGGCCAAAAACTTACTATCTCACTTTCCAAAGACCGTCGAGTGGTCATTGGTCGTTAATACTGTCATTGCAATTTGTTTGGCACTTTTTGTCCATGTGTATGGTGGTATTTTTTCATTAATTATTTCTGCTCTGTTGTTCTGGATACTTTTTTATATTGAGACAATAGAACGTGAAACATATATTCGCTCGTATCTTGTCTATGTCATATTGTTGTTAATATGGGCGGAATATCTTGATGCGAGTGTGTATTCTGGAATTATTTTTGGGTTATGTGCGGGCGTTGGTATGGTAGTGTGGATTGGTATTGTTCGTTTTCTTTTTAAGAGAAAAGAACTCGTTCTTTCGTTGTTTCATACAGCACTTGTCTATGGTGCGCTGTTATTTTCTGTTGTCTCCTCGGGATTTGTTTCCGCATTATTTGGTGCCTTTGTTTCCGGACTGCTCCTCTATGAATTGTGTATACAACACCAGTTTCCATGGAAAAAACGGATACTCCTTATAAGTGCGGGAACTGGTTTCTTTATCTTTGAATGTATATTGCTTGTTCGAGCACTTCCATTAAGTGCTATTGCGGGAGCAGGAGTGTTGTCGCTTCTAGTGCTTGGTGTTCGTGATCTTGTAGTTGCCCATTGTTCAGGGGGGTTGAATAGGAGATACGTTCTTGAGCAGATAATCCTTTTTATTGGTGTTTGCATTCTCCTCTTTATGACAGGAAAATGGGTAATGTAGGCCAGCTTCTAATAACTAATCCCCAAACCCTAGTCACTATTTTGGTGTAACAATCTTCTTTTTCAGTCGTTCTATATATAGAACCGTAAAAAAGGTTATTTCCGCCCTAGGCGGACAAAACCTTGAAAAATGGTTTTAAAAGTATATAGTATAAACTATCCCATTGAGGGAGCTTGGGGTGAGGCCTAGCTACCGCAAAAGGAACTGTGAATATACAGATGGAGATCTCGCAAACGATGGTTTTGTATACGTTGTTTGCGAGGTCTCTTGATATTCCTTTCTTTTCGTATAAAGCCCGCCACAAGCGGGAATTTTTATAGTTTGGTCATTCCCTTGTTGTTAGTTATTCGTAATCGATCCACCATTGTTTTTCGCTTCTTTTATTGCTCCGGATCCTCACTTCATGGAGTCGCAACAAAAGGCCCGAAAGCAAAAGAATGGTGTCCTGAAACACGAAAGGTCGAGTTCGCCTCGCACAATCTTAGGGGTGCGAGAATACGAACAAAATTATTCCCAAAAGAAAAAAACAGAAAATACAAATGTCAAAGTTAACTTATAAAATCGCGACTGCAAGTATTGCTATCATGACGGTAGCATCACTTTCAGCTCCGGCTTTTGCTCAGGTATCTGTTGCAGATCTTCTTGCTCAAATCCAGGCTCTCCAGGCGCAGCTTATGCAGCTTCAGGGGACGTCTTCAACGACAACTGGTTCAACGAGCTCGTACACCTTTACCAAAAACCTCACAATTGGTTCAACAGGTGATGATGTGAAACAGCTTCAGAGCATTCTAATCGCAGGTGGCTACCTTAAAATAGCTACAGCAACAAACTGGTTTGGTCCTATGACCAAAGCAGCACTCATTGAGTGGCAAAAGGCAAATGCCGTTAGCCCAGCATCGGGTTATTTCGGTCCATTAAGCCGTGCAAAAATCAATAGTACTGGTTCGACTGGTGGCAGCACCGGTGGTGTTGTAACAGCAACCGAATCATACTTAAAAGTAGAGGCAGTTCCATCACTTGGTGGAAACATCCCATCAAGCTCCTTGTATAACAAGGTCTTGAACCTCAAGCTTACCGCAGGAAAAGACGCAGTTGTTGTGACTGGTATCACCGCAACTCGTGGTGGATACATCGCAAACACTCGTATTAACGGCGTGAGCGTGTGGGACGAAGCAGGAAAGCGCTATGGAAACATTGTGACTTCCCTCACTTCAGACGGTAAAGTAACCGTCAACTTCGGATCAGATCCGATGACTGTTCCAGCAGGAACAACAAAGACGCTTTCAGTGGCAATCAATCTTGATTCAACCACAACATCAGCATCTTTGAACTTCGGCGTAATGTCAGCATCAGACGTCAAGGTATCAGGAACCGCTCCAGTCATGGGAACCTTCCCAATGGTTGGTGGAACCTACACCGTGGTTGATGGTTCTGCATCACTCGGAGATGCTCGCATTAATGACCAATCAGTTGCTGGTATGTCATCAACAAATGCAGCAGATTCAGCTGTGACTGGAAACCTCGAAATCGGGGAAACACAGCGTGAGGTATTTAAACTCAAAGTAACCCAGAATAACTCGAAAGAGGCAATCCAGGTTAAAAATCTTTCCGTGTATGTAAGCGGAAATATTGTTGAGTCAACAGACCTCAAGAATTGGAAGTTGTACTCACAGGAAGGAAATCTTCTTGCAACTACAGAATCTTCCAAGGATCGTTTTGTAACATTCAATCTTACATCACCTTACACAATTGATAAGGGTCTTTCCCGAACCTTTTCTGTAAAAGTTGATGTGATGGATGGATCAGGACGATACTTCAATCTTTCTATCCAGAATGATTATGATATCGTTGCAACAGGTGTAACCACCGGCGCATCAGTTCTTTTAACTGACGTAGATGGAAACTCACTTGAGCAAGCAGATACAAAGGATGATTCATCAGGATGGTTCAAAATGAAGCAGGGTCAGTTGACTGTTTCTAAGTCATCTGCATCACCAAGCGGTTCTATCGCTCCTGCAGCATCAAACACCGTTCTCGGTGAATTCGAGATCAAATCTTCAGGCGAACAGCTTGAGATTCGTAAGATGAAAGTCATTGCAGTTCGCTCAGGACTTGCTCCAGTTCTCACTGGATCACTTACTGTGAAGAATGCAGCAACTGGCGAGACCTATCTCTCAGTTTCAGCAGATACCACAGGTGTTCAGGGCACTTCAACTGCAGCGGCAGTTCAGCAGACTCTTTCTTCATACCTTCCGCTTTCATCAAACCAGACCGTAAAACTTCAGGTTTTGGGTTCGGTTTCATCGAACGCAACTTCAGGATCGTATCAAGTTTCTATCGGAAACTTCTATGGAAAGAGATTCTCAACAAACGATTTTGTTGATCTCACTGGTGCAAGCAAATACGTTTCAGCAAACTCACTTAGTTTGAAGGATGTAACACTCACTGCAACCAAGGATGCATCGTTTGCAAACACAAACCGTGCACAGGGTGCACAGGCGGTAAAGATTGGACAATTCAATCTCCAGGCCTCAGCAGCTGATGACATTCAAGTCAACAGCATCACATTGAGCGTTGCAACATCAGGAAACATCAGCAACCTTATGATTAAGGTTGGCGACACACAGCTTGGCTCAACCATTGGTACTCCAAGCGCAACCGGTAACAACTTTACTATTTCCAACTTCAAAGTTGAAAAGGGTACAACAAAGACCGTCTCTGTGTTCGCAGATATTCAATCAAACGCAGCTGGCTCATCATACGTAACCATCACTAACGTTGGTGGATATGGTGTAGTATCAGGAAAAGCGCTTGAATCAGTATCATCTGGTGCAGGACAAACTATTGCTATTGGTACTCCTTCAGTAACCATTGCAAGCAGTGATAACTCAGCGATTACATCAAAGGTATTACTTGCAGGCACCACTAGAGTATCACTTGGTGACATCAAGTTCACCGCATTGAACGAAGATCTTTCACTTCGAAAGATCACTATCAATCTTGCAGCCGCATCCTCAGGATTGTGGAGCTCAATTGATCAGAACTTCAGTGCTGTAAAACTCTTTGATGGCACCAATGAACTTGGTTCAACAAACAGCGTAATAAATGGTGCAGCAGTAATCACATTGGGTTCAGATAAGTGGGTAACATTGCCACAGGGAAGCGACAAGATATTGACCATCAAGGCTGATATCAGCGCCAACACAGCAATTCTTCCTCAGTCTGTATTCCGTGCAACGGTTACCAGCTCATCAATCGATGATCTTGAAATTAATTCAGCATCACTTGGTTTGATGGATACTGGTGTAACCATCTCAAGTGTTGCAACCAACTACTACAAGGTGCAGGCAACTGTTCCAACTGTTGTAGCAGGTTCTGGTTTCTCAGCAAATACCGTGGGCGCAGCTGATTCAGAAATCGGTCGCGTAACTGTCGGTAAGCAGGGAGATCGTAATGTGATCCTCACCGGACTTACATTGCGTGTACAGCTCACTGGCGGTTCAGCATCTTCAACGATAACAACGTTTACCCTTAAGGATGCAGACTCTGGCGCAACTGTAGCAACCACAGCACAGACACTTACTGGTGCTTCAGTGTCAACATCAACTGTATTTACCTTTGCTTCAACCACCATTTCAACAACCAAGACGTACAAGCTTTATGCTGATACATCTGGTATTCGAACTGGTGTAGCATCAACGGATCATCCAAACATTTTGGTTGACTTCGTAATGCCAAGCGCAGGATACAGTGCATCTGACACAGCTGATTACTGGACTGACGCAAACGTAACCTATGGTTATGATATCTACAACCCAACTCTTAACACATATGCTTCTTTGAAGAATATGAACAAGAACTCGGATAATGCAGATACCGTCCGTCTCGGAACAAACACCTACTAATAATTCGTGTTGAAAAAGAACCCCCTCGGGGGTTCTTTTTTTATTTCATTACCTGTTCTATCATCCTCGACTCATACCCGTCATTCCCGTCCTCCTTCTGTCACTCACGTTCCCATTCTGTCATTCCCGTGAAAACGGGAATCCATCTCTTTTGCCACGGCGGATAAACTCCAGCGGGAATTTACTCTCCTGTTTAAAATTTCTCTGAATTTGTTTGGAATTTAGTTTTTAGATATTAGGATTTCTCTTGTAGTGGGGCCTACCTCCATTATTCTTCAATTTTCAATCTTTAAATCTTTCAATAAGTGCGATACACTTACTGGTAATGGATCCCGTTAGAAATCTGAACTTGTACGGGATAACCACTGAAATTATATATTTATGAAATTAAAACCATTTTTGTCGAACAAACCAAATTGTCAGGATTTCTAAACGGGATGGATTATTTCAAACTTGCTCGATTTTTCCTATATGCAGCAATCTTTTCAGTTGTCCTTGTTACATCTTCTACCTTATTTCCATTTATCGTGGGGAAATATGTATTTTTCAGGATCTGTGTTGGGTTGGCAGTAATAGCATTTTCATTGGGGTTGGTATTTAAGGATGAAAACGATGAAATGCTTGCCAGAATGAAGGGAGTAATAACACATCCACTTGCGATTGGCGCGTTGGTATACGTTGCTACGTTTGTAGTTGCTGGATTTTTTGGAGTGAATCCCACCGCATCATTTTGGTCAAACTTTGAACGGGGAGAGGGGGGATTGCAGTTATTGAATCTTGGTGCCTTTTTCTTTATGGCAGTGGTACTGTTCAAGGATTGGAAGGCATGGAGAAGGTTCTTTATATTTTGGATTGTTTCTTCTGCCCTGGTGATGCTCTATGGGGTCGGGGCAGGATTGGGAATTAACGGATTTGTTGGACAATCATTTTCTTCTGCGGGACTTCGTTTTGCAGGAAGTTTGGGGAACCCTGCATATGTGGGGACATTTATGTTGTTCACAATGGCGTTTGCACTCATCAGTGCGTTTCGTGCCGTCACCAAACAGGAAAAGAATTGGTTCCTTGGTATTGCGGTAGTATCACTTCTTGCTTCTTGGTCTTCACAGACGCGTGGCGCGTTTTTAGGATTGGTTGTTGGATTATTTTTCTCTTTATTTTTTATTGCATTCAACAACAAGCATCTTCGCAAAAAAGTGCTTGGTGTATTGGCGGGGTTGGTAATCGTTTCATCGTTGCTTATTGCATTTCGTACCAATCCAACACTTCAGAAAATTCCAGGATTTCGTGTATTTACCATCTCGCTTCAGGAACAGACAGCCCAAACGCGATTGTGGACGTGGAATTCGGCACTACAGGGATTCAAGGAGCGCCCAATTTTTGGATGGGGTCCGGAAAATTTCAGTATGGTGTTTGATAAATATTTTGACCATCGTCACTTTGATCCGGTAACTGGAGGGGAAACCTGGTTTGATAGGGCACACAGTTTGTATTTTGATGCACTTGTCGGGACGGGGATTGTTGGGATTGTTGGACTGTTGGGAATGATATTTTCATTTTTCTATGTGTGGAAAAAGACAAAAGATACAAAACATATTTCATTGGGGGAACGGGCAGTGTTGTTGGGAATTATGATTGCCTATCTTGTGCAGGGGATTGTTTTGTTTGATATCTTTCCATCATATCTTGCGCTATTTACTCTACTTGCATATACCACGTCGCGAACACATACAGAAACAAAATAATATGAAACAATTTTTTGCATTATTGTGTGTGATATTGGCGATACTTTCCATCATATATGGAGCATTAAAGCCGTATAAGAAAGCGAGTGCATATGTGGATGCAGTAAAAGCAGAATCTGCAACGGTTCAGGAATTTGTAAATCTATTTAAATATGCACTGGACTATCCATCTCCTATTGGGCAAGACGAAATGATCCGTTTTGTTTCAAATGATATTTCAAATGTGATTGCGGGGGGAAAAAATGATGAGATAGTTGCTCAGACGCTTGTTGATTTTCTTCATCAATATGCAGATCCAAAAATTGAAAGTGGCGTTGGAATGAATTACACACAATTAGTAATGATGTTGGGGACCATACACACAAATATGTGGAACCAATATAACAGCGTGGAGGACTATGATAAGGCGGTTACATATTTTGTTCGTGGATACAATATCAACCCCGACCGACCACAGTTTTTAATTGGCCTTTTGGAGCTTTATCAGGCAACGGGAGATCAAGAAAAGGCAGATAAGATACAGGAACATATAAAAGAGTTGTGGGGGAGTTGACCTTAGAGTGTTTATAAAAGAAATAATCTGTAGTATATTAAAAATAGATTTATGGATCCAAAATTTATTAAAACAAAATTTATTGACGCTTTTATTATAGAACCTAAGTCATTTCCTGATGCACGAGGATATTTTACTGAGTCGTACAATATAAATGATTTCAAAAAGAACGGAATTACGGATATTTTTATTCAAGACAACTTTTCGTTTTCTCTAAAAGGTGTTGTGAGGGGAATGCACTTTCAAAAAAAACCACACGAAACGAGCAAACTTGTTCAATGCGTTTTAGGAGAAATTTTTGATGTAATTATTGATATTCGTCCAGAATCCCCAACGTTTCGTGAGTGGGAGGGGTTTGTTTTATCGAAAGAAAATAAAAAAATACTATATATCCCTAAGGGATTTGCACACGGATTTTATGTAACAGGCGATCATGCGGGAGTTTCATACAAAGTTGATGAAGTTTTTTATTCGGGATATGATGGTGCAATAAGGTGGAACGATCCAGATATTAATATTCAATGGCCGATAAAAGGCGAATTGATTATCTCTGAAAAAGATCAGAACGCTCCATTATTTAAAGATATTATTTAAAGTATGAACGATTTATCTAAAGTATTGACTACTGGCGGAGATGGTATGTTGGGGAGTTATGTTAATTTTGGCATAAAAACAAATAGGAGATCTTTAGATATCACCGATCTAAAAGAGGTTAGAGGTGTTTTTCAAAACCATAAACCAGCAATTGTTTTACATTTTGCAGCGGAGACAGACGTTGATCGATGTGAGCGAGATCCCGAATATGCTTATTTTATAAATTCTATTGGAACCTATAATATTGCCCTTGTTGCCGCTGAACTTGGTATAAAAGTTGTATATATATCTACTAATGCGGTTTTTGATGGTCTAAAAAATGGTCCATATTCTGAAATAGACAAACCCCATCCAACAAATTTCTATGGGCACTCGAAACTTTTGGGCGAGTTTGTAATAAAAGAGTTCTTGGATAATTATCTTATTTTAAGGGTGTCATGGATGATGGGTGGGGGACCAAGTAAGGACCAGAAGTTCGTTTCAAAAATAATTAATCAATTAAAGAAAGATGGAACAAAAAAAATAAATGTTGTTAATGATCAATTTGGGGCACTAACCTATGCAAAAGATCTTGTTGAGGCAATAAAAGTTTTAATTAATGAAGATAAAAGAGGTATTTTTCATCTCCCAAATTCTGGATCAAGCTCTAGATACGATGTTGCAAAAGAGATTGTTAATATTCTAAACTTGAATATAGATGTAAACCCTGTGAATTCTTCTTTTTTTAATTTGGATGCAAGTAGAAATGGAAATGATCGCTTGGATTCCAGTTTGAATATTATGAGATCGTGGCAAGAGGCGCTCAGGGAATATTTAGAATCAGAATGGAAATAAAAAAATGGAAAAAAATTTTATTAAAAAAAATTCCTGTTCAAGTTGCGGCGGTAAGAACTTAATACAAATTCTTGACCTTGGGATGATGCCCCTGGCAAATGCCTTTCTTAATGAAGAGGAGTTGAAGAGTGAAGAAAAGAAATTTCCTCTTACGGTTGCTTTTTGTAATGACTGTGCATTGTTGCAAATAATGGATTTGGTCAACCCAAGCATTTTGTTTAAGGAATATGATTATATAACGTCAGCAAGTGCCCCACTTATTCCGCATTTTGAGGGTATGGCACGAACCTTGACTAATGAGTTTATAAAATCAAAAAATGATTTATTTGTTGATGTCGGGGGGAACGATGGAACGCTTTTGGCGGCGATAAAAGATAATTGTCGCGTTCTCAATATTGATCCAGCAGAAAATATTGCACCGCTTTCGAGAGAAAGAGGGGTGGAAACTTTGAGTGATTTTTTTGGCACTGAGACCGCAAAAAAGGTCATAGAGAAGTATGGAAGTGCAAAAGTAGTTACTGCTAATAACGTATTTGCGCATATTGCAGACATACGGGATGCGTTTGCTGGAGCGGGTGTGCTTATAGGGGAAGATGGGATCCTTGTGGTTGAGGTACATTGGGTTGGGAATTTAATAGGTGATGGGGGGTTTGACCAAATTTATCACGAACATTTGTGTTATTGGTCATTAACTGCATTAAAAAATCTTGTTAATTCTCTTGGAATGGACATATTTAGAGTTGAATTAATCCCATTTCATGGGCAATCAATGCGAGTTTTTATTTCTAAAAATAGAACCGTTGAAAATTCGGTACTTGATTTATTGAAGAAAGAAAAAGAAATACAACTAGATAAAAAGGAAGCGTTTTTGAATTTTGGAGAGAAGGTTGAGAAAAATAAGAAAATTTTACGAGACAAACTCTATAACCTAAAAAAAGAAGGAAAATCAATTGTTGCATATGGAGCACCGGCAAAAGGAAACACTCTTTTAAATTATTTTGAATTGACTCCAGAAGTTATAGATTATGCGACAGACACAACCCCAATGAAGCAGGGAAAGTTTACTCCTGGCGTTCGTATCCCCGTGTTCTCACCAGAGAAAGCAAAAAAAGAAGTTCCGGACTATTTTCTTCTCTTGGCTTGGAATTATGCCGACGCTATTATGAAAAACGAGGATGAATTCAGAAAGAATGGCGGTAAGTTTATCATCCCAGTTCCTGAGATGTGGATTGTTTAATCATGAAAAAAATTCCTTGCGATATTTGTGGTACCGTTGGTTTTGAGAAAGTTTTCACGCAAAAAGATGTCCGCATAAAAAGGGATGGCTCTGATGAATTTCTCGTTGTCAGATGTAAAAATTGCGGCCTTGTTTACACAGATCAACTTGCCATACCGGAAGATATCTCAACTTATTATGGCGAGCAATATTTTTCGCAATCCAAGAGATTAAATAATATTTTATTTCTGTTAAAAAAAATAAAAACATTTTTTTTAACAGAGAAACCAACTGGAAAATTTTTCAGAAAAAGAAAACAATTTTTCGGAAAAAGTCAGGGAAATTATTTAAATATTGGTTGTGCGACTGGTGTCTTAGAAAAGTTTTTGATAAAACAATTTCCTGGATGGAAATTTTATGGAGTGGAACCTGATAGGTTTGCATATGAAGAAGCAAATAAAATAGAAGATTTTAATGTAAAATGTGGAGTTTTAGAAGAATCTGGTTTTGGTGAAAAATTTTTTGATTTGATTCTTTTAAATCAAGTATTGGAACATGTTCCAAGTCCGAGCGCAGTGTTGGTTGAGTGTTTTAGAATTTTAAAAGATGATGGAGTTTTAATTATTGCTGTTCCAAATTTTGATTCTCTTGGTGAAAAAGTTTTTGAGGAAAACTGGTATCACTTAGATCTTCCAAGGCATCTTTTTCATTTTAATAAAAAAACATTGAATAAAATGCTAGAGCGGGCTGGGTTTTTTCAGGAAAAAATTGAAAATGAGGTTCTTTTTGGATCTTTTTTAAAAAGTATTTTAATAAAGAGAAAACTTGATTCAGAAAAATATAACAAAATCATTTCTTTTTTTGTTTTAATTTTTGATTCATTTCCATTTTTTTACACTCCAGTCGAATTATTTTTCGGTGGTGGACTATTTTCCGTTTTTAAAAAGAAATATGCAAAAACGTCCTAAGGTTTTTATCTTAATTTTACATTGGCAGAATTATGATATTACAAAAAAATGTCTTAGTTCTCTAAAAAAAATAAAATACCCAGATTATGAGGTTATTGTTTTAGATAATGCATCAACAAATGAGTCAGCGAAAAGGTTAAAGCAAGAATTTCCTGAATTCCTTTTCTTTTTTAATAAAAAAAATAATGGATATGGTGCTGGAATGAATCCAGGAATAGAATATTCCTTGAACAATGGAGCGGAGTATATTTTTTTACTTAATAACGATGTTATTGTAACAAGCGAAAATTTTATAGAGAAACTCGTTTTTCTAATGGATAGCAAGAAAGAGATAGGGATTTGTGGTCCTAGGTTGTTATTCGAAAATGGAAAGTACCAGAGATCATATCGTAGTGTTTTTTTGTCTTTAGCTTTGGGATTTTATTCTTCACAAAAAGTTGTCTCTTTTTTTAAAAGAGTTTTCGGTTTGCCTGATAGGGGTAATATTTCACATAAAGTTGATTGGCTCAATGCGGTTGCGCTTTTTATAAAGGCGGATGTATTTAGAAAAATTGGGAGAATGGATGAATGTTTTTTTCTTGGCGCTGAAGATGTTGATTTGTCGATGAGGGCGAAGAAAAACGGATGGGAAACATGGTATTGTGCTGAATCAGAGCTTGTTCATTTAAGCTTCGTGAGCCATGAGAATAATGACGGTGTTGGCTACGATAAATATTGGGTTGAGAGTACTATTCTTTTTTTAAAAAAATATTATCCAATCTATTTAGTATTTATAGTTAAATTCCTCATGTTTTTTGGTCTTGTGCTTCGTGGAATTCAATGGATGCTTTTAAGTTTATTTAATAATGCCTATCTGAAAAGAGCAAAAAGATTTTTTACGATTGGTTATCTTTCATTGGTTATGTGGCCAAAATGTACAGATAAAATATGACAACCTCCGTTTTTATTGTGGTTTTAAATTGGAATAATTTTAATGACACAAAAAAGTGCATTGATTCTGTATTGGGGTCAACTTTTGATGATTTTATTATCTTGCTAATTGATAATGGCTCATCTGACGATTCTTTGGTGAAGCTTAAGAAGGAATTTGAATATAACAAAAAAGTTACTTTTTTATCTAATCAAAAAAATTTTGGATATGCAGGAGGGGTTAATCCAGGAATTAGGATGTTTCTCTCTGAAAATAAATTCAAATATCTTTGGGTATTAAATAATGATATTGTTGTTGATAAAAACGCACTTAAATTTTTAGTTGATGGTTTGGCGAGTAATACCGATTCTAAAATAGCAGGACCAACTATTTTTTTTGAAGGAACAGAAGAAGTTATGGAACAATACTATAAATTAAATTTGTTTCTTGGCAAATATGAAGTCAAAAAAAATTTAGATAGATCAAAAATAATTAGATTAGAGAATAATAAAAAAAATTTTATTGGTGGTGCCGCAATTTTTCTCGAGAGAGATGCTGTTGAAAAAATTAACACAATTCCCGAAGAATATTTCATGTACAATGAAGACGTGGATTGGCACATGAAAATAAAAGGAGAAAAATGGGGGTATCTTTATATTGGACCCGCTCACGTTTGGCATAAAAGAAGCGCGTCTTCTGGAGGGAGAAAATCAATTATGCCAGATTATTATGATTCAAGAAATTTTCTTTATTTCATAAAGAAATTCTATCCTCTTTGGTTGCCCTATGAGTTATTAACATCTTTATTTAATAAAGTTCTTCCCAAAATATTACGGAGAGAGTGGATTAGGTTGAGGTATGTTTTTTGGGGATTTTATGATTTTTTTGCTGGAAAAATGGGAATTTTTGAAAGAAAATAATTATGAAAATTTCAGTAATTACTCCATTTTATAATGGATCAAAATTTATCAAAAAGTGTATCCAAGGAGTACAATCTCAATCTGTCACTGATTTTGAATATATTATCATAGACGATGGATCTGAAGAGGAAGAGCTTTTGATGCTTAAAGACGCCTCAAAAGAATTTTCCAATGTCACTATTTTTTCGACGAAAAATGAAAAACAGGCTGCGGCAGTAAATTTTGGAATCAAGCAAGCAGGGGGAGAATATATAGCATTTTGTGATCAAGATGACTGGTGGTTGCCAGAAAAATTAGAAAAACAAGCAAAATTTTTGGATGAACATCAAGACGTTGATCTTGTTTATTCAGATGCTTTTTTAGGAGATGAGGCTGGAACACTGAGGTATGAAACATGGATGCAATCTCGAAAGGTCTTTGTATGTACTGGGGGATATACTGAGTGTGCTAAGAAGCTTTTCGAGAGAAATTTTATTTGCGCGCCATTAGTCGTTATGATTAGGAGCAATGTGCTATCAGCCATCGGGGGTATAAACGAGCAATATACTAGTGCTTATGACTATGATTTATGGTTCCGATTATTAGAGCGGGGTTCTAAATTTGCTTACTTAGATGAGCCACTTGCTGTCTGGAGGTCTCACTCGCAGAATGAAAGTGGAGACGTGCGAAGAGCAAAGAAAATACAGACAAAAATACTTCTGAATTTTCTTATTCGAAATAAAAAATTTGTTTTTAAACATCCGATATTGGTCGTAATAAAATTTTTTAAGATTCTTTTGGGTTTTTTAGTGAATTACAATCCTTACTAAAACAGAATATGGAATTTATTAGAAAATATAAGAGTTTGTTTATTTCATTGCGATCAAATATAGTGCGCAAGAAGTTTTCAATTCAAAAGACGATTGTGAAATGGATAAAAATTGTGTTTCTTGTTGTTGAAATTCCATTGGAATTGGTGGGGGACATCCTTTTCTTTTGGGGGCGATGTTTTAAAAAGAAATTTATTAACCCACAGAAAGTTCTCATTGTTCGCATTGATCAATTTGGAGACGTGTTGTTTTCCACATTTTTGCTTCCTATTTTGAAAAAAAAGTATCCAGAATGCGAAATTGATTATTTAGTAAATCCAAAAACGTCAGCGATTTTAAAAAACAATCAATATATACGGAATATTTATTTTTGGGACGAAGTCGCCCTTCATTTTATTGCGGGGAGAAAGGAAGGATCAAAAACTTCAATAGCTCAAGCACTAAAAAATAATCAAGAAGTAATCGGGAAACTCAAGGGAGAAAATTATGATTATGTGATTAATGGACGCGCGTTTGTTCCCAGCTCAAATATATGGTGGAAACTCATAAAACCAAAACATCTTATTTCTTTTGATATCTCTGAACAGAGTTTTCTTGCTGATTATTGGGCGGAATATAATCTCAAGGACGAGGAATGGGAAAACTATATGAATCTTTTACTTCCATTGGGAATAAGCAGAGAAGATTTTTTCTTTGGGCCAGTTTTTGAAAATTTTGATGATTCTATTTTTAATCGCGGAGAGTTAGAAGAACTACAAAACGAACCATATATAGTGTGTGCCCCTGTTTCGTTTGATAAAGATCGTGAGTGGCCAAAGGAATATTGGCGAGATGTTGTTGCTCAATATAGAAATGGGGGAGGCATTATTGTGTTCACAGGGATCCCTTCACAAAGAACATATATAGAAGAGATTGTGAATGGAATAGAGCAAGAATCGGTTTTCATAGTGACCGATGCAACACTCCCACAATTAGGAAGTTTGTATAAGAAGGCAAAGTTGCTCCTATGTATAGATTCGTTTCCAACACATCTTGCTCTTGCTGTTAAAACGAAAACTATTTGCCTAATAAATACGTCCGCCTATTATTTGAAAGGATTTTCGTCTCCGTTGAGTTCAATGAGTGCGCGGTGTATGGTGCCACTCCTCAATGAAAAAATTTCTGTATTTAAAACAGACACACAACCAGAAGTTGTTCTGAATAAAATAAAAGAGTTAGTTGAGTAGACCCTCCACGAGTGGTTCTTTTAAGATGAATAAAAGTGAAACGTACGTTATTCCACCAACCATTATAGTAACGAGTACGTGTGGAGAAAATAGAGAAAAGACCAAGCACACAATTGCCATACCGAGAGACGCTATGGCGATTTTTTTTGCTGGAGCAAATAATTTAAAGTGAATCATTTTTCTGGTATATATCCAAAGCCATCCGTTCGAAAATGCCTGCGAAACAAGCGTAGCGAACGCCGATCCCACCACTCCATATTTTGGAATAAGAAGAAGGTCAAGGATGATGTTTGCGACTGCACCACTTCCATATGCAACGATAAACACTTTTTGTTTGTGGCAGGCGAATATCGCATTTCCCATAATTGTTCCAGCGAATACTAACGGGAGCGTGAGGAGAAGTATCTGGAGGGGGAGCGCCGCGCCGATGAATGCGTCGCTAAACAGAAAAACGGTGAGTGGAACCCCGACGACAATGCCACCCGCAAGGAACGGCAATGCACCGAGCATGGTAATGGCAATTGCTTTTTCTACACGAATTCGTATCGCCTCCATATTTTTTTCTGCAAAGTATTTACTGATAATGGGGAACATGCTTACCGAGAACAACCCAGGAAGAACATACAAAAGCAAAATGGGGCGTTGTGCTGCTCCATACAATCCCAAATCATGAGCTGTTCGGAACCATCCGATGATCAACGTGTCTATATTAATCATTAAACCGCCAAAGAGCCCCATGAGTGCAAATGGCCAAGAAGAGACGATTAATGTGCGCGCTATCGATGGATTGAAATGGGAAAACACACCAATGAAGTCTTTTCGGAGAATGAAGAATGTAATAATGGTTCCGATAATTACCCCCGCTGTATATCCATAGGCAAGGAATTTTGCTGATGGAAAAATGATAAGAGCAACAACGCCGAGAAGTGTGATAAGTCCATCGGTAATGATTCCTCCACCTGATTCAACCTGCATCTTATTTTTTGATCGCGCGATAGAGAATGCAAAATTGCGCAATGAATCAAATGCGAGAAGCACGCTTATTGCAAAAAGAAGTTCTTTGATTCCAGCAACATTGGTAAGGTATGGGCCAACAAAGATTGTTATAGATACCGTTACCACGAGGGCTATGAGCTTAAGAAAGAATGTTGTTGAGATATATGTTTTTTCCCGTTCCGGCTCTTGCACGATTTGTCGTGTGAGAATTCCAGAAAGTCCCATATCGGAAAATACCCCAAAGAGTCCGGCGAAGCTCAGGGCATACGAAAAGGCCCCATATCCTTCGGTTCCCAAGACGCGCGCAGCATACATGATCATGATGGCGCGCAAAGAACGACTCACAATCATCCCGAAGGTGAGCCAAAAGGTATTTTTTGCAATTATTTGCTTTTCCGTTTTGTTTTCAAACAGGAAGGATTTAATCTTTTCCAGCATGGTAGTATCCCATCCATTCTATCGATTTTGCGCCTATTTGAAAAGCACGCGCGACTTGCTTAGGTGCGTGGTGGAAAGTTAATAAAATAATATAAAAACAATACAAATGTATAGATATAACAAACAACGTGGGAACAACACCCCAATCTGTACCCCTATAACGACGGCCGTCGTTATAGGGGTACAGAGAGTGGTATAATAATAAAGTAGATGCAATAAAAGGAGGGCGTAAGAATAATTCAATGAATATGACACAAAGAGAAATAAAACGAAGGAGAAAAAGATATGGAACCAAGACATTGTTAGTTCTTGAAGTACTAAAAGGAGGAGCATTTTGTATTGCAGATTTATTGGCTCAAACATATGTTGGTTCGGTGAAAATAGGAAGGATGAACACGAGCCGTTTTGCGGGAAATATGATGCCAAAAAAGAAATTTTATTTTGATCGGAATACAAAAATTGGACTATACAAAACGTTATATAGTTTGGAACAACAAGGATTGGTCGAGCGTGCTGGAAATGGAGTGTGGAGTATAACCAAAGATGGGAAGGATAGTGTACAAGCGACGCATGACCTTAGTGATCGAAAAAAGTATATTTGTGAGAATTCTGGACGATATACTATTGTTGCCTTTGATATTCCTGAGAAGATTAAAACAAAGCGAGAGTGGTTACGAGAGGCACTTGTGAATATGGGATTCTCTTTGTTACAGCAAAGTGTGTGGATCGCAAAAAAGAAAATTCCTAGTGACTTTGTTAAAGATTTACATAATATGAACATTGCCAAATTTGTTCATATCTTTGAGGTCACAAAACACGGAACAATATAAAGTGTCACCAAAAATGAAAGAATATTTGTTTGTTTAGAGAATTATTTAAATAATTAGATGAAAGAAACTATAAAAAAATATATATTAAGTAAACAGTTTTTCCGATATGTAGTGGTTGGGGGTACGGGGACGCTACTTGATGTTGCAGTTCTTTATGTGTTTAAAGAGTTTTTTGGTATGACGCCGGTACTTTCCGTTGTATTAAACCAAATACTGATGGGTATATATATTTATATATTCAATAAGTATTGGACGTTTCAATCTCATGGGACCATTGGCGGGGAGATGATGCGATTATATATAGTGTTTGGTATCAATTATGGAATCGCAATTTTGTGGATGTGGTTGGGACATGACATTTTGGGAATTCAGTATATTCTCGTTCGTCTTTCAAATATTGCTTGTTCAACATTGTGGAATTTTGCCTTGTATCGTTTGTGGGTATTTAAAAATAAAACAACATGAAATCGATTTCTATAATTGTTCCCACATATAATGAGGCAAAGAACATACAGCCGTTTCTTGAGGAAATTTTTAATATTGTTGATACAACAATTGCAGATATTGAATTTATTTTTGTTGATGACAATTCCCCCGATGGAACGGGAGGCATTATTGAATCTTTAAAAAATAGCTATCCCATTCGATGTATTCATCGTTCCGGAAAATTGGGGCTAGGAAGTGCGGTGATTGAGGGATTCAAACAATCAAAACGTGAATATCTTGGAGTGATGGACGCAGACCTTAGTCATGACCCGACAATCCTTAATGATATGATTCGTGCACTTGATACACACGATATTGTCATTGGTAGTAGGTTTGCAGAGGGAAGTGAGGTAGAAGATTGGAAGTGGTGGAGAAAGCTTACTTCACGAGTTGGCGTTGGAATGTCAAAAATGATCTCCGGATCAAATGACCCACTGAGCGGATATTTTATGTTTAAGAAAAGTGTTATTCATGGAATAACGCTTGAAACAAAGGGATATAAAATTTTATTTGAGATATTAGTAAAGGGAACATGGAGATCAATTCAGGAATTCCCGTTTACATTTCGTATGCGAACACATAGCGCATCGAAACTTTCCATCCAAGAATATTTTTTATTTGCGGGACAACTTGTATGTTATGCCTGGTATAGGTTGTTACATCCGCGGAGAGATTAGATGAGTTTTACAAATATGTGCTTGATAGTACGAATGACAATAAAGAGATCGGTCATAAGAGATCGTGAGCGAATGTAATAGATATCGTATGCAAGCTTTTCTTTTGCATCTTCAATAGAAGATCCATATTTATAATTTGTTTGTGCCCAACCCGCGAGTCCCGGACGAACGATGTGTCGCATTTCATAAAATGGAATATCTTTTTGGAGAACAGAGACAAACTCTGGGCGTTCTGGACGTGGACCAACAAAAGAGCAGTCTCCTTTGAGAATATTCCAAAACTGTGGTGTTTCATCAAGGTGTGTGTGGCGGAGTACCTTTCCAAGCGCGGTTACTCTTGGATCATGTTCCACAGAAGACCATTGTGGACCATTCTTTTCTGAATCTACGTGCATCGTGCGGAATTTATAGATAGTAAACAATTCTCCATTTTTTCCAATCCTCGTTTGCTTGTAGATGACTGGTCCGCGCGAACTGAGTTTCACAAGAATAGCAATTATTATCCATGGTGCGATCATGATAATTCCAAAACAGAGCGAACATACAATATCCACAATTCGTTTTGTGCTGTCATACATGGGGCGTCGCGCCGATATGTTTTGAACAAACCAGTCCTCTCCCAATTCTTCGAGTGGCTCTTTTTCGAAAATCACCTCATAAAAATCAGAAAACTGCATTATAGATACTTCAAGGGGAATTAGTTTGTAGAGTGATCGGACAAACTCCATATTGTTCGCAAAATGTTTTTCCACAACAATGAGTCGAGCGTTTGTTTTTTCTATATCATTCTTTATTCGTTCTAATGAATAATCTTTTTCTGATGTAATAGTGTCCGCGACACGGAATCCTGCGTGTGGATTGCTTTCAAGAAACGCACACAATTCTTGTGTTTTGTTTGAATTTCCGAGAAGTATGATATTTGTTGCGCGTGATACAAACAAAGAAAGTATGCGTGCGCGCCAAATATATAAAACAAAAAATGAAGAAATACCAAGAACGAAAAGATTTGTTTTTGGATTAACTCCGAAAAATCCAGGGAACAGATAAAACAACAGTACCGATCCCAACACCGCAAGGAGTATTGCACGAAAAAGAGATTTTAATAAAAGTCGACGATCGCGAAGTGCTTTGAATCGATAAAGATCGTTCCAATAGAAAATAAGAAGCCAAAAAGGAAATATAACGGAGAAGGGAAGTAGGTGCTTTGTCCACTGTTCAGGAAATGAGGATATATCCCAATAGCGAACGACAAGCGCCAGTGCCAGCGCCCCATAGAGCATACATGCATCTCCGATAAGCAATAGGGTCTTTTTTCGTACTCCCATATCGATTTCATCCTACCTCAATTTCTATATTTATCAAATGAAGTTTTTTCCTATTTTAGTTTGCGCGAAAAAACCGATTCGCTATAATTATGTGATATGGAACACGAACACAAACAAAAAAGAGATTACTTACTTCCCGCAAGCATTCTCATTGCCGCGGTATTAATTGCGGGAGCAGTATTTTATAACGCGGGCAAAACCAACAATCCTTCAAATGAAGGAGTTCCCAACAATCCCGCAGTTGCTGGCGATCAGGCCGCAAAAAATGTGAGACCAATTTCAAAGAAAGATCACAAACTTGGACCAGATGATGCGCCAATCAAAATTATTGGCTTTACTGATCTTGAGTGTCCGTTCTGTAAGGAATATCACAATGTATTGAAGCAGGTGATGCAGGAAATGCCGGGAAAGATTCAGTTTGTGTTGAGAAACTTCCCACTTACCACGTTGCACAAGCAGGCGAAACAGGAAGCAATAGCAACTGAATGTGTTGCTGATTTGGGAGGAGAGGAAGCGTTTTGGCAGTATGTTGATAAAATCTTTGAATCAACAAAATCAAATGACGGATTGGATCTCGCATTACTTCCAACGTTTGCGACACAAGTTGGTGTGGATCGTGGAGAGTTTGAGAAGTGTTTGACCTCGGGAGATTTTGATAAATTGATTCAGACAAATATTGAGGATGGAAATAAATCAGGACTTCAGGGCACCCCATATTCTGTGGTGATTGCACCAAATGGACAATATCTTCCATTGAACGGATATATGCCAGTAGAACAGTTTAAGGCGGCACTGGAAGAAATATTGAATCAAAAATAATGAGATAAAATCTCCCCTAAAAGGGAGATTTTATTTTATGCGTATTATCCGTATAATGGATATATGCATTGGAATTATTGGATAGTATTCGGTTTGGGGATTTGGATCCTTGTATCTCCATGGGTGTTGGGATTTTCTTCATATAATCTTGCTCTCTGGAGCAATATATTTTCTGGGTGTCTTATATCACTGTTTATTCTTTGGAATTTCATTCCGCCAGAAGAGTAGCTAGCAATTAGCCATTAGTCTTTAGCTGTTAGCTATATGAAATCATACAAAGATCTTTTAATTTGGCAGCGGAGTATGGACATTGTCTCTGATGTGTATGTAATCACAGAAAAATTTCCAAGGAGTGAGATGTTTGGTCTAGTTTCACAAATGAGAAGATGTGCTGTTTCTATCCCATCAAATATTGCAGAGGGACGAATGCGAGGAATAGATAAGGAGTTTAAACAATTTCTTCGGATTGCATATGGCTCTGGATCAGAACTTAATACTCAACTTGAAATTGCTAAACGTATTGGTTTAATTGATATTGAGTTGTTTCGATGTATTGAGGGGAAGTTAGAAGAAGTAATGAAAATGCTTAATGTATTTATTTCAAAATTATAAAAAGTCGTTTAAACTATTGTAATGCTAATAGCTAACCGCTAAAAGCTAAAAATCTATCTATGTATGATCTTATTATTATCGGTGGTGGACCTGCGGCGGTGGCAGGTGGTGTGTATGCAGGGAGAAAGCGACTAAAAACACTTGTCGTTGCGGACCTATTTGGTGGTCAGTCGGTTGTTTCTGCAGACATTCAAAATTGGGTTGGTACCCCCTCAATATCTGGGCTTGAACTTGCACAGTCACTTGAAAAACATTTGCGAGCACAGTCGGGCGTTGAAATCAATGATGGAGAGCCGGTTATTGCCGTTGAAAAAAAAGATGATGGAACATTTTTTGTAAAAACAAAAACAAAATCATATGAAACAAAAATGATTTTGGTTGCATCGGGAAGTGGAAGAAGAAAGTTGAATGTTCCTGGCGAGTCCGAATTCGAGGGGAAGGGGGTGTTTTATTGTTCAATATGTGATGCGCCATTGTTTGGAGAAAAAACAGTTTCGGTTATTGGTGGTGGGAATTCCGCGTTGGAGGCGGTTCTTGATTTGATGCCCTACGCGTCTTCTATTTATCTTATTCATCATGGCAGTGAGCTTAAGGGTGATTTGATTACCCAGGAAAAAATAAAAAAATCAGAGAAGGTACACATTATTTATAACGCAGAAACAACATCCATAGAGGGGAGTGGTTCTGTATCTGGGATTACCTATACCGATAAAACGACAAACAAAAATATCTCACTTCCTGTTGATGGTATATTTGTGGAAATTGGTGCCGTCCCCAACAGTGGTTTTGTTGAACATCTTGTTGAACGAAACCAATATGGAGCAATTATTGTTGATGCGCGCACCATGAAAACCTCGTGTTCTGGTATTTGGGCAGCGGGGGACATCACTGATATTCCATATCGGCAAAATAATATTTCTGTTGGAGATGCAGTGAAAGCTGTCCTCAATATATACGAAGTATTCCACAGTGGAGAAAAACATTGATGTGGTATAATACATATATATGAGCATAAATAAGACAAATAAAATTCTTCTCATCGTCGTTATTGTGCTTCTCGTTCTACTTACTGGATTTGTAATCGTGCGTGAGTTAGTAGGGAAGCCAACATATACTGCGGTATATTTAAAAACGGGCGATTTATATTTTGGAAAACTCGTTCGATTTCCATACTTTGGTTTGAAACAGCCGTATCTTTTACAGGTTAATCAGACAAATCAACAGAATCCTTTGAGTGTACAGAGATTTAAGAATGTGTTTTGGGGACCATCAGACATCTTAAAAATCAATCGTTCAGAAGTTGTTTGGTATACAACGCTTCGCGATGATAGTGATCTTGCAAAAGTATTCACCGAGAATCCAGATTTACTTCCAGCGGCACAACCACAACAAGCTCCAGTACAACAGCAGCCAGTACAACCAGAACCACAAACAGAGGAGAATAACTAATCTCTGTTTATAAAACCCGATGTGAATACATCGGGTTTTTTGTTATGATGATATCAATGATTCGTCATCAGCGGCTCCAAAAAATGGCTACTATACTGCATTCAGGACAGGCAACACTTTCCTTTATTATCCTTATTAGTGGACTTATTTTAGAAATTGCTGTTGCTGGATCATTTGTTACCTACTTTTTGAGTAGTGCTGGGTTGGGAGAGCGACTGTCGGCCCGAGCACTTTCTGTGGCTTCTTCGGGAATCCGGGACGCAGAAATACGTCTGGTGCGTAACGGTACTCTTTGTGGAGATATAAGTGCATATACTATCGATCTAAATCAGGATATGGCTGATGTTTCAGTTTCTAAATCGGTTGTTGGGGAGAATTGTGAATATACTATAACTTCTGTCGGTGTTGCAGGAACAAGACAGCGAAAACTTGTTGCTGTATTATTATTAAATACTACCAATGGACTTGCAGAGCTTCGTTCAATAAGCGAACAGCCAGTGCAATAATTATGAACAAACAAATACTTCAAAAGGTAAAATATTTTTTGGAGCGGTTGAGTTCTAAACCAAATATTGGTGGTCTTTTGATTACTGATGCATCAATTCAATATCTTTCCATTGAAGCAGGATCAATAAAGCCCTACACCATAAAACTTCCTTATGGAGTAATTCGTGGCGGACGAGTTATTGATGAACAAAAATTTCGTGAAGCACTAACACAACTCCATGATGCTCTCACTAAAGATCAACGAGTAATTATTCCTGTTACGGTGATACTCCCATCCTCAGGAATATATACACAAAGTTTTAATGTGCCGAACATTGGATTGGATAAATTAAAGGAGGCGGCGGGTTTAAATATTCAGATGATTTCTCCTATGTCCCCAGATCATGCATATATGACTTGGCAGGTAGTTCGGGAAACACAGGATCAATTTGAATTACTTGGTGCATTTGCCGAGAAAGCATTTGTTGATGGAATTCGACAGACACTTGAATTAACACATTTTTCTCCTATTGTTCTTGAGTTTTCTTCTCTTGCTCTCACTCGTCTTATCGAACTCGCGAACATTACTGGAGAACGACCAGCGATTCTTATTTCTATATCATCTGATGGCATGAACCTTTCAATCATAAAAAACAAGGCACTTTATTTTGACTATTTCCGTTCCTGGGCATCAATACAGGGCGACAAAAAAGAGATAACAAAAGATTACTTTGAATCTATAGTTGGTGAAGAGCTCCAGAAAGTTATTAATTTTTGTGTTAGTAAATTCAAGGATGCTCCAGAAAGAATATTTTTGGTGACTCCTGGATTCGAAGAGGGAATGCAAACGTATATAAAGACACATTTTGCGCTTCCTACTGTTCTTTTTTCAATCCCTTCGTGGAACATCTCTTCTTCTTGGTATGCCGCCATTGGTGCAGCACTTCGAGAAAATGCCTCATATAAATTCGGTGATCCTATTAATTTTGCTCCTATCACATCTGGAGACTTCTTTCTCCAAGAACAAACAATTCGATTTATTCGTTTGTGGCGTGGGGTTACCGTTGCTGTGTTGGGTATTATTTTTATTCTTTTTGCTGGAGGCGCCTACATTCTTGGAAATGAGTTGTTAAAAACAAAAAATCATCTTGCGATATTCACTGCAAATCTTCCACAAAAAGAACTCGCCCAATTAGAAGGAAATGTCAGTTTGTTTAATGCTCTAGTGAAGAACGTGGGAGATGTTGAACTTTCTAAAAAACCATGGCCAGAATTTTTTGATAGACTAGAAAAAATTACTACATCACAAAACATTATTGTGGATAAAATAGAGGCGGGCACGTTTGATGAACCAATCTCTATGATTGCACATGGATCGGACACAAACTCAATTGTTGACTTTAAAAATACGTTGATAAAAGAAAAAGATTTTGATAATGTAGATTTACTAGTTTCCCAGATAGCCTCTAGAGAAGATGGAACAGTTGGGTTTCAAATATCTTTCAAATATATACCTCAAACAAAAAAACCTTCTTAAAGGTTTTTTTGTTTGAGGAGCTCTTTTAGTATCTCTGCTGTCTTTGTTATTATTTCTTTATGTTCCTCTCCCATTTCTTGTAAAACAATTGATTTTGCTTTTATTCGAATTGAATGCTCTGTTTGTTCTCTGACACCAATACGAAATCTCCAAAACGCTTCAGTTCCCACATGTTGAACAATTGATTTAATTCCGTTATGTCCCGCATCTCCTCTGCCAAACTGCAGTCGTGTCTCTCCCAACATCAAATCCGTATCATCGTGCAAAACAAGAATTTGTTCTGGAGATGATTTGAAATATGAAATGGCGTTTGCTACAGCAACACCCGATTCATTCATAAATACCTGAGGAATGATAAAAGATATATTGTTATATTTTGTGTAAGAAAACGATGGGCGAGGATTGGAAAATTTACTATCTCCACAAAACGTGTGGAGAACAATTTGTCCCGCATTATGGAACGTATTTGTGTATTCTTTTCCTGGATTTCCAAGTCCTATAACAAGCGAAATGGTCTCAGGGTTGAACTCCATTGGCATCTTGAGTAAAATTATCGCATACTTAGGGTTAAACTGCTATATAATACATGAGTCCCGTTAGAAAACAGAACATACATGAAAATAAAAACGTATATGGATATACACACACAAACATCATTTTCGTCGAATAAACTTAGTTGTCAGGTTTTCTAACGGGATGAGAAAATTTTTCTGGTCCTTATTTGAGGTGGTCGAGACGGTTGCAATTGCTGTTATTGCAGTGATACTCATCCGAACATTTATTGCACAACCATTTTTGGTAAGTGGATCAAGTATGGAGCCAAATTTTAAAGACGGCGATTATCTTCTTGTTGATGAACTCTCATATCGTTTCAGGGAGCCAGCACGAGGTGAAATTATTGTCTTTAAGTATCCCGGTGATCACAAGGCATATTATATAAAACGCATCATTGGATTACCTGGAGAGCGAGTAGTGGTCCAGGATGACTCGGTTACTGTGTATGACGTTGATGGGAAAGAAATTCAATTAGTTGAGCCATATATTTCAGGAATGAGTATTGCAAAAAATATTGATGAAACACTCACGGAGGATGAATATTTTGTGATGGGCGACAATAGAGATTTTAGCTATGATTCACGTTCATGGGGACCGCTTACGAAAAATGATGTTACTGGTCTTGTGAAATTCCGTCTGTGGCCAGTATCCGCGATTGATTCAATAAAACCAGCAACCTATTAATATGCCAACACAAAAAAAGATAAAACAAAAAAAGACAAAAAGTTCACAGGATATCGCTAGCGTTTCAGGAATGAGGGATATACATCCAAAGGATGGGGAGTGGTGGCGGGCAATTATTGATTCTGGGCGGGCAATCGCAGAGATTTATGATTTTGCATACATAGAGACACCAATCATTGAAAGCACTGATTTGTTTTTAAGAAGCGCAGGAGTTGAAAAAGATATTGCAAAAAAACGTTTGTTTGAAATAGAAACTAAGGAAGGAAGATTTGCTCTCCGGAGCGATCTCTCGGCGCCAGTGCTTCGTAGTTACGTTGAGCATCGATTGGGATATTTTTCCTCACCGCTTCGTGTATATCATTATGGGCCGGTGTTCAGAAATGGACCGATAAAAGATGGATTCGAGCGAGAAGTAAAACAGTGGGGCTTTGATATTGTTGGAGATAATGATCCTGTATATGACGTTCAGGTTATGTTGGTTGCCATGGGAATGTTAAAACAACTCAAGTTTACCGATTTGAAAGTAAAAATAAACACTGTTGGATGCAAAGTATGTAGAACGAACTATCGAGATAAATTACGGGCATATTTAAAAAAACAAAAATTGTGTGAGGATTGCAAGGAAACAATTGAAGGAAATCCGATGCATTGTTTTCTCTGTGAAAATTCTTCATGTAAAGCAATACACAAGGAGGCACCAATTATTCTAGATTTTCTTTGTCAGGGTTGTAACAACCATTTCAAGTCTGTTCTCGAGTTCGTTGAGGAAAATGGAATTGCATATGAACCAGATCCATATTTTGTTCGTGAAAAGGAATATTACAATCGGACCATATTTGAAGTAATTTCTGGAGATAATCCATTATCTCTTGCTGGCGGTGGACGATACGATTATCTTGCGGATATGTTGTTTGGAAAAACAATTCCTGGTGTTGGTGTTGCACTTAGTCTCCAGAGAATTATGGATAGAATGAAAGCAAAAGGGCTTCATCCACAGAAAAAAGAAAAACCAAAGGTATTTTTCATAGCAGTTGGTGAGCAGGCAAAAAAAATGAGTGTTCGTCTTATTAATGAACTTCGGGGTGTTGGTATTCCTGTTGCAGAAGAATTGGGAAAGAAAACACTACGATTGCAATTAAAAGCAGCAGAGAAAGAAGCGGGTATAGCGCTTATTGTTGGTCAAAAAGAAGCATTTGAAGGAACAGTAATGATTCGAAATATAAAAACAGGGGCGCAAGAAACATTGGTTACTGAAAAATTAGCCGAACAGGTTCGCAAATGGCTCAAATAACACATGGAAGAACATTGTATTTTTTGTAAGATTGCAAATGGTGAATTTTCTTCAGAAACAATTTATGAAGATGAATACGTTCGTGCTGTGTTGGATATTCATCCGATTTCTCCGGGGCACACCATGATACTTCCAAAAGCCCACGCAGAGACCATCCTTGATGTCCCCGATGATAAAGAACGGCACATTTTTTCTGCGGTAAAAAAGGTTACGGAACTTCTAAAGACAACATTAAAGCCAGATGGATTCACTATCGGGATCAATCATGGAAAGTGGGCGGGGCAGGCAGTTGATCATTTGCACATTCATATCATTCCTCGATGGAAAGATGATAAGGGTAAGTCAATTCATAGTGTTGTTGAAAATCCACCCAAAGAATCGTTGACAGAAACAAAAAATAGAATTATAAACATATAAGTATGGCAATTGAAGCAAGAAAGCGCGAAAACGAGGCAATAAACTCACTTATCTATCGATTTAATCGAAAAGTACAGCAGAGTGGATTGGTAAAAGAAACTCGAAAGCGAACATTTACTACCCGACCAGCGAATCGCACAAAACGACGTGATGCAGCATTGTATCGCATTGAAAAACGAGACGAGTTGGTAAAGGTGAAAAAATATGGTCACAAATAAAAAAACGCCTAAAGGCGTTTTTTGTTAATTTTTGTTGTGGTATTATGGTGATATGGAAACACAGGGAAAAATAGTTGGTGATTATGAGCAATCGTTAAAAGCAAAGAATATGGCAGTAGTAGAGACACTTCGCCTTGTAATCGCTGCATTTAAAAATAAAGAAATTGAGAAACGTGGAAAAACTGGTACGGGAGAACTTACCGAAGAAGAAGTAATAGAGGTGGTAACACGAGAAGTAAAAAAACGTCGTGAGGCGATAGAGTTATATGAAAAAGGTGGACGTGCCGATTTAGCTGAAAAGGAACTAGCAGAACTTAAAATTATTGAGATATATCTTCCGCCACAGATGGGGGAGGAAGAAATTAAAGATGTAGTAAAGAAAAAAGTAGATGAATTAGGAAATCCACCCGCATCAGATTTTGGGAAGGTCATGGGAGTTGTTATGAAAGATTTAAAAGGAAAGGCAGATGCTCAGTTGGTGACAAATATTCTTAAAGGATTACTCAAATAAAAATATCCCCAAAGGGGGATATTTTTTTAAATTTTGGAAACCGATTTTTTGATGTACAATGAACAGTATATGGATTCTGTTGTTCTGTTTGTATCAAAAAAGGAGTTTGATGGATATGCATCAGTTGCTCGGGATGTTTGTATAAAAACCCTCAAAAAAATGAAAAAAAAGGGGGTTGTGGAACTTCATGTAGTAACGAACGCAGAAATGAAAACCATCAGTAAATTAACTCGGAAAAAAAATAAAACTACCAATGTACTGAGCTTTGAGGTTGATGGATTTCCTCGTATGGACATCATAGGGTATCTTGGAGAAATCTATCTTGCTCCGGAATTTATAAAGAAAAAAAAACAAGATATTGAACTTCTTGCCGTTCACGGCACGCTTCATCTTCTTGGATACACGCACGAGACAAAACGTGATAGGATAATAATGGAAAGGGTCGAAGATGAGATTCTTTCTTTTATTGCACGATCTTAAATTCTTTTTTGTTGGTCCCAAGAATTTGAGATTTTTTTACTGAAACTATGTCAACAATTATTACCGCTTTAGATATTGGCTCAGCACAGATAAAAGGTGTTGTTGCTACCCCCAAAAAGGATGGAACGCTTTCTGTTATCACCGCATTCAAACAACCCTCACAGGGTTTCAAGCGCGGTGTATTGGTTGATGTTGAAGATGCGAGTCAATCGCTAAGGAATATTGCTCAAGATCTAGAACGAATTTCCAAGAGCGCAACAAAAAATGTATTTTTAAATTTTTCCAGTGAACAGGTGTGGTCAAGAATGTCCCGCGGTATTGTTGCGGTTGCTCGAGCAGATCAAGAGATTCAACAAGATGATGTTGATCGAGTAGTCCAAGCGTCTCGAGCGGTAAAACTTGCGAATAATAAGTTAGTGCTCCACAACATTGTTAGGGAATTTTTTGTTGATGATGTTGGCGATATTGCAGACCCACTAGGGATGACAGGAAATCGTCTTGAGGTAAGTACGTTAATTGTTGAGGCATTTGCCCCACATGTAAATATTTTATTAAAGAACGCGGAACGTGCTGGACTTACTGTTGGTGGAGTTATTTTTAATCCTCTTGCTGCAGCCCGTTCCACACTTTCAAAACGACAAAAAGATCTTGGCGTGCTTTTAATTGATTTTGGATTTGGCACTACCACTGTTTCTATTTATGAGGAAGGAAAAATTCTCCACACAAAATGTATTCCTATTGGAATGGGATATGTGACAAATGATATAGCAATTGGATTTACTACCTCTATTCCCATCGCAGAGAAATTAAAAGTTGGATATGGATATGCAATTTCCCGAACAATACCAAAAAAAGAAGTTATCAATCTTGCAGACATTGATTCTTCTGCTCATGGGGAAATTTCAAAAAGATTTTTATGTGAAATTATTGAAGCGCGGCTGGAACAAATCGTAGATATAATTGGTAAAGACCTAACAGCATTAGGGAGAGCTCTACAACTTCCTGGTGGTGTGGTTATTACTGGTGGGGGAGTTAAACTGCCTGGACTTACCGAGTATGTGCGAGAGAAGTTAAAACTTCCCACACAAGTTGGTTTCCCCGACTTAACACCATTTGAGATTGCCACCCCAACATATCATGATTTACTTGACGATCCGGAGTTTGCTCCAGCGCTAGGACTTCTTTTGTGGGGCATGCACGAGGAAAAACAGGAGGTCTGGAATTCTGGAATTTTCGACAAATTTAAGTCGTTTATGAAGAACCTCACCCCGTAAATTGTGTTCATGTGTATTGTGTGGTAGTAATAAAGGGATTCAATATAATAACAAAAGTAATACGAATTAAATCATGAAGAAAAAAGAAACAAAATCAAAGAAACCGGCAAAGAATATTATTGAGGAGAAAATTCCTAAATCACAAAAAGTAGTAAAAAAATCTTCTATACAACCAGCAAAAATAAAAGTTATTGGTGTTGGTGGTGGTGGGGGAAATGCAATTTCACGAATGATGGAATCTCCAGAAAGAGTTCGTGGTGTTGAGTTTATTGCAGTAAATACTGATGCACAAGATCTTGATTTTGTTTCTGCTCATCGAAAGGTATATATCGGAAAAGCATTAACACGTGGACTTGGTGCTGGAATGAATCCAGAAATTGGAAAGCAGGCGGCGGAAGAAAATCGTTCTGAAATTGGTGAACTTATTGATGGTGCAGATATTGTTTTTGTTACTGCGGGATTTGGTGGAGGAACAGGAAGCGGTGGTGCTCCGGTTGTTGCAGAGATTGCGAAAGAAAAAGGAATTCTTACTATTGGGATTGTTACAAAGCCGTTTATGTTTGAGGGTTCACAACGCGCACAAATTGCCCAAGAGGGAATAACGCGATTGAAGGATAAGGTTGATGCATTGGTGGTAATCCCAAACGATAGAATATTTAGTTTGATTGATAGAGATACTTCCATGGCGCGAGCATTTGGATTTATTGATGAGGTACTAAAAAATGCCGTTCAATCACTTGCAGAACTTATCAATACACCAGGGTTAATCAATGTTGACTTTGCTGATGTAAAAGCAACATTGAAAGACGCGGGAACAACACTCATTGGCATCGGTATCGGGTCCGGACAGGAGCGCTCGGTAAAAGCAATACAATCAGCACTTAATTCTCCGCTTCTTGAAATATCTATTGATGGAGCGCGGAGTGTCTTGTTTAGCATTGCAGGTGGAAAAGATATTAAAATGACAGAAATACAGGAGATTGCAAACGCTGTTTCTAGCGGACTTGATGCAAACGCTCGTGTTATTTTTGGATCTTATTATGATAGAAGTCTAAAAGATAAGAGTATTAAGGTGACCGTCATTGCAACGGGCTTTAATGGAGTATTTTCTCAACGGATGATAGCCCCCACATTATTTATGACCGAAGAAATACCGAAGGTTTTGCATCATGAAAGCCCAAAAATGGAGGAAGTAAAAGAAAAAACGAAAAACACTGAAGAAAAACAGAAGACTCAGGAAGAAAAAGAAGAAGAGGAGTGGGAAATTCCAGCATTTTTAAGAAAAAAGAAGAAATAAACGTATATATCATATAAAAAACTCTCCATATATTGGGGAGTTTTTACACATTCGCAAAAAAGTGGACAGTTTGTCCCGTTTTCTTTCTTGTCGGGTGGTTATGTACATAGTAAAGATTTTTACCTGTGATACAGTAAAGTTATGGCAATAAAGAAACTCGACAAAATTAATGTAAAAACAAAAAGTCAGATTGCATTTCGTCGTATGTTTACAAAAGAGAACATACATCCGTTCGATGAAGTGAAATGGGTTTTTCGCGATGCGAGTGTTGCCTCATTTAAACAAGAGCATGTCGAGTTTCCTGAATCTTGGTCTCCGAATGCAGTAAATATTACTGTATCAAAATATTTTCGTGGAAAATTAGGATCTCCAGAGCGTGAAGAAAGTTTGAAACAAATGATAACACGAGTTGCAAAGACAATTCGTACGTGGGGGGAAAAGTTTGGATATTTTACAAACATAAAACAGGCACAAATTTTTGAAGATGAATTAACACACATTCTATTACACCAAAGAGGATCGTTTAATAGTCCTGTTTGGTTTAATGTGGGGACAAAAGAGCGCCCACAATGTTCTGCATGTTTCATTCTTTCTGTTGAAGACGATATGCGATCCATACTTGATTGGATAAAAACTGAGGGAATGATTTTCAAAGGTGGTTCTGGTGCTGGAATAAATCTTTCTTCATTACGCGCAAAGAATGAATCACTTTCTAAAGGTGGACATGCATCTGGTCCGGTTTCATTTATGCGTGGAGCAGATTCTGTTGCGGGAATGATAAAATCTGGAGGCACTACACGACGTGCAGCAAAGATGGTTGTGTTAAATATTGATCATCCAGATATTTTGGAATTTATTCGTGTGAAATCAGAAGAAGAAAAAAAGATTCATGCACTTATGGATGCGGGATACAACATGGGAGATTTGAATGATGAAGCATGGAATTCAATTCAATATCAGAATGCAAACAACTCTATTCGTATTTCCGATGAATTTATGGATGCTGTTGAAAAAGACGCAGATTGGCAAACAAAATATGTAACATCAAAACGTATCGCAGAAACATATAGAGCGCGAGATGTTTTACAAGAAATTGCAAAAGCCGCATGGGAGTGTGGAGATCCAGGTGTGCAATTTGATACAACAATTAATAAGTGGCACACATGTCCAAATTCTGGGCGCATCAACGCATCAAACCCATGTTCAGAATATATGCATGTTGATAATTCAGCGTGTAACCTTGCTTCTATTAACTTAATGAAATTTGTGAGAGCAGATGGATCGTTTATGGTAAAAGAGTTTAGACATGCAGTTGATATGTTTATTTTGGCCCAGGACATTATCGTAGATGCATCAAGCTATCCAACAGAGAGAATAGGGGAAAACACCCATAAAATGAGGCAATTAGGCCTTGGATACGCCAATCTAGGGGCACTCCTTATGACTAAGGGAATTCCATATGACTCAGAAGAGGGGCGAGCGTGGGCAGGAGCAATTACCTCACTTATGTCTGGAGAGGCGTATAGATTTTCTTCGGTAATTGCAAAGCGGATGGGAGCGTTTGAAGTATATGAATTGAACAAGGATCCAATGCTTAATGTGATTAAAATGCATCAAACGGCATCACGTGAAATTGATACGATGTATTTGGATGATAAAAAATTAGCAAAAGAGGCAGAAATTGTTTGGGATGAGGCATATGAAATGGGAGAAAAATCGGGATATAGAAATGCGCAGGTTACTGTGCTTGCTCCTACGGGAACAATTTCATTCATGATGGATTGTGATACGACGGGTGTTGAACCAGATTTTTCTATTGTGAAGATGAAACAACTTGTTGGTGGCGGATGGATGAAGATTGTGAATACGAGTATTGAATCAGCTCTCACAAAACTTGGATACAATGAAACAGAAAAAAATGATATTGTCGCATGGATAGCAAGTGAGGGGACAATTGAAAATGCACCCCACTTAAAAGAATCGCATCTTCCTGTATTTGATTGTGCTGTTCGTCCGGCGAAAGGAACACGAACTATTTCTTGGAAAGGACATGTAAAAATGGTTGCGGCAGTACAGCCATTTATTTCTGGAGCAATTTCAAAAACGTTCAACATGTCACACGAAACAAGTGTTGAAGAAATTGCAGAATCGTACACAATGGCGTGGAAATTGGGGATCAAAGCATTTGCGGTATATCGCGATGGGTCAAAAGCGACACAACCACTCAATACTTCCGAGAAAAAAGAAAAGAAGACACCAGCGGGACACACAGAAGTTCCTTTGCGTAAAAAACTTCCTATGACACGCGTTTCTGAAACTCATAAATTTTCTATAGCAGGACATAGCGGATACCTTACTTATGGAATGTTTGAGGATGGAACATTAGCAGAAATCTTTATTCGTATGTCAAAGCAAGGAAGCACACTTTCCGGACTTCTTGATACATTTGCGATTTCTGTATCAATGGCATTGCAATATGGCGTCCCATTTAGAGAGTTTGCGCGAAAGTTTATCTATACACGTTTTGAGCCAGCTGGATTTACTGAAAATCCAAACATTAAAATTGCGACAAGTATTGCCGACTATATTTTTAGATATCTTTCATTGCGCTTTCTTTCAGTGGATGATCTTTCCGAATTTGGTATGAATCCAGTAATTGGAGAAGAACACATGGGGATAAGAGAATTAAAAGAACCCGTTTCTGTTGCCACGAAGAAGGAAGAATATAAAGAGAGTACTACTACTTATCAGAAGGGACAAACAGCAGGGGATACGGTATGTAAAAAATGTGGAGGCATGATGGTTCGGACGGGCACCTGCCAAACCTGTCTTCAGTGTGGAAGTTCTTCGGGGGGGTGTTCATAAAAATAAAAAACCGCTTTTCAGCGGTTTTATTTTTCATCCTCCGATAGAGGAGGAAATTTATCAAACTTCTTTTTACATGATGTACATTCGAATTTTGGTTCGTGCATTGGTGGTGTCGGGTCATATTTCGAATATATTTTTTCAACAACAATACCGTTGCAGTCGGGGCACATTCCCCGTTCCTTATTTTCCATCTTGTTTTACCTCGCCTGTTAATGAGAATTATATTATAAACCAAAAAAATGATTTTCGCAATGTTTTAATATATATAGTTAGTACTTTATTTTTCCTATATTTGGGAGTATTATTCTTTCTAGATTTTTAATAACCAGGAGCTTATTATGGCGAGAGTAGATCCAGAAACAGGGAAGCTTATATTGTCGCTTGCGGAATATTGGGAACTCGAAAAGAAAGAGATACTTGGTTGCGATAATATGTATTATGCGTCACAAAAACTTGGGCGTGAGCCGTCCCGAGAAGAGGCAACGCTTCACTATGTTGATAATGGAGGAGCGGAAGCATTTGCTCAAAAATATATTCTTGAGGGACGCTTATGTTCTTGTGATGATTCCAAAAAAGAATTGGATAAAAAATAATCCCCCAATGTTGGGGGATTTTTATTTATGATAGTTATTAAAAATTAGGATTCGCCTCTCACTCTGCTGAGTTCGAGATCTTCGGCTTCTCTTCGAAGCCTGCAGCCCGCGGTTCGAATCCTCTTTATTTAAAAATTAAAAATTGATAATTAAAAATTCAAATCCCGACAGAAATGTCGGGATTTGGTGTCTGTGCCCCTGCCTACCGCAGGCAGGCCCACTAGGATTCTTATCTCCCTTCGGTCGAAACGCAATAAAAACATAGTCGTATTATAAATACTCCTTGTTTTTATGCGCCCTTGGTTCGAATCCTAG
>JAGVBB010000003.1 GCA_020059915.1 Minisyncoccota bacterium | reverse complement strand
CTAGGATTCGAACCAAGGGCGCATAAAAACAAGGAGTATTTATAATACGACTATGTTTTTATTGCGTTTCGACCGAAGGGAGATAAGAATCCTAGTGGGGGCAAAAAATAAAAAAGAGCCCAACGGGGCCCTTATGTGAGTGCTTCTTCAATTTTCTTTAATAATGTATTCGCAGAGATCATAAAGGATTTATCCTCGCCAGATTTGTATGCCGGGGTTCCCTCTATCTCTTTCTGTAATTCAACAAGTTTTTCTCTTCTTTGAGTTTTTTCTATATTTACAGAATTCATTATTGAGTAAAACTTTGAATTATAGATACTATCAAAGAATGATGTTTCCTTTGTCATGATTTTTCTCCTTTGGTGTAATAATCCATTCATGTAAGAATGCCGTATCTTTTGTAAGAGTTTTTGATTGTACAATTGGAATTTTTTTATTAAAACCGATTTCGATGAGATGCTCCCCATTACAAGAACGTAGTTTTGTTTCATGTGGTTCTGGTAATCGTGGGTCGTTTGGTCCGGTGTAATCACCGTCCCAAGGATTTGGGAGTCCTGTGCGTGGTAAAAACAAATGTCCTTCAATTAATCTTTGGTACTGAATGCTCCAGCTTTCATTGCCATCACTTTTTTTGTATTCATAGAAAATAGTATTATCAAGTAAAAAAATAAGAGTTGTGTTCTGTTTTTTTATTTTAAGTTTCCTATTTTTTATATCTTCATCAATAACAATTTTTCCTCCTCTCGATCCCATAAATCGGACAAAAAACCAGACTGGGTCTGCGTGGGAAAGTGCATGTTTTAGTGAAGAAAAATAGTTTTTTTGAAACAATTGATACTGTTCCATTGTTAACTCCTCATGTTAATATAACTAACTAGAGAATAGATATTTTCTGTGTGTTTGTCAACGTTTGATATTTCTATTACAATGGATATCGGATGAAAAAGATTCCAAATGAAATTCAACGAATTGCACAAAAACTTGAGGCACATGGCTTTGAGGCGTTTCTCGTTGGGGGATGTCTTCGTGATATGATTTTGGGTGTTGATCCAAAAGATTGGGACGTTGCAACAAATGCGACCCCAGATGAAGTTCAAAAATTATTTTGGGATTTTGATGGACGAACCAAAGAAGATCCAGCAACAATATATGAAAATGATTTTGGGACGGTAGGAATAAAAACAGCATCAGAAGATTCAGTATTAAAAGTAATTGAAGTTACCACATATCGTATTGAGGGGGGATACTCGGATATGCGTCACCCAGACGATGTTCAATTTGCAAAAACAATTGAAGAAGATTTAAGCCGCAGGGACTTTACGGTAAATGCGGTTGCTTTTGATTTACGGGAAAAAAAGATTTCCTCAAATAATCTTGTCGACCCATTTGGAGGACTTAATGATATTTCAAAAAAAATAATTCGTACCGTTGGAGAACCAAATGAACGATTTACTGAGGATGCGCTTCGATTGATGCGCGCGGTTCGTTTTTCTGCACAATTGGGATTTTCAATAGAAGAAAAAACCCGGGAAGCAATACTATTTCATGCAGGACTTCTCGAGGCAATTGCGAAAGAACGCATCAGAGATGAATTTTCAAAACTCATCATGACCCCTCGCGCTGCAGAGGGCATAATAACCATGGAAGATACTGGATTGCTTCAATATGTGATACCTGAATTGCGGGAAGGAATAGGATGTGGTCAAAATAAGCATCATATATACACTGTTTTTGATCATAATGTACGCGCGTTAAATTATGCGGTTGAAAAAGATTATTCATTAGAGATTCGTCTTGGTGCACTCTTACATGATGTTGGAAAGCCTAAAACAAAACGTGGAGATGGAATTGATTCAACGTTTCATGGACATGAGGTCGTTGGAGCAAAAATGACAGCGAAGATCATGGATCGGTTGCGGTTTTCTAAAGATATTGCGGAGCGAGTAATTCATTTGGTTCGCTATCATTTGTTTTATTACAACGTGGGTGAGGTAAGTGAGGCGGGCGTACGAAGGTTTATCAGTCGCGTCGGAATTGAGATGGTAGATGATCTTTTGAAAATCAGAGAAGCGGATAGAATCGGTTCTGGTGTACCCAAAGCCTTTCCTTATAAATTACGACATCTCCAATTTATGATTGAAAAAGTTCGTCATGATCCAGTACATCCAAAGATGCTGAAATTGAATGGAACTGAACTTATGAAACTGCTTAATATAAAACCGAGCAGGAGAGTTGGATATATTCTTTCTATTCTTCTCGAAGATGTTCTTGAAAATCCGAAGAAAAATACAAAAGAATATCTAGAAGAAAAAGCAAAAGAGTTACATCTTCATGATGATGTGGTGCTTGCTGATATGTCACAGAGGGCTCGAGAAATAAAGGATGAATTTGAATCGGGGGTAGAGGATGAGATGAAAAAAAAATATAAAGTTTAGTTTGCTAAACCACTTTTTTCATATATATTAGTTGAGTAACTTCGGGATGTAGTATACCGGTAGTACGCACGCTTCGGGTGCGTGTAGACTGGGTTCAATTCCCAGCATCCCGACTGAGCGAAGGCGAAGGAGGTGCTGAGCATAGTAGTGTGAAGTGCCGACAAAAAGTGAAGGCGAAGAAGGTGCTGAACATAGCAGTGTGAAGTACCGACAAAAAGCAAAGGATAGAACTAAAAAATCAAACTTCTTTTGGTTTTTTAAGTCACATAGTAGAGTAAAATAAGTACGAAAGATGAATACAAAAAAAGTCACCCTCTTTGGTAGAGACAGTAATAGTATTCGTTCATTAGTAGAACGTGCTGGTTTTTTAATAACTGACAATAACCACCCAGATTTTGTAATAAGTTATGGAGGAGATGGGACTCTTATGGGTTCAGAATTTAAATATCCATCAATACCAAAAATTATTCTCAAAGGAAGTTTAATCTGTAAAAAAGCATATTCCTATTCAAATGAAGATGCTCTTAAAAAAATACAAGGTGGAAATTATAAGATAGAGAAAATTGAAAAAATATTAGCAAGAACAAAATCAAGGGAATTAGTTGCACTTAATGATATTGTTGTACACAACAAGAATCCACGTCATGCAATACGATACACATTGTTTATTAACAACAAACAAATTAACAAGGAAATCATCGGTGATGGCATAGTTGTTTCGACGCCTTTTGGATCCACTGGATATTATCGATCAATCACCGACAGTTTTTTTGAAACTGGAATAGGATTGGCTTTTAATAACAGCACCGAACAATCTGATCATATGGTTTTAAAAGAAGAAAACATTATTACTCTTCATGTTACGCGTGGTCCTGCGATGATCTATGCTGATAATCAAGAAGAAGAGATTGAACTTCTTGATAATGAAGAGGTGACTATAAAGTTATCAGAACAGTTTGCTCATATTGTTACACCAATTGATTAAAACTGAATTTGTAAGTATAAATATTTTAATGGGCCTATGGTTCAGTGGTAGAACACGGCATTCGCATTGCTGAGACGGCAGTTCGATTCTGCCTAGGTCCACAAAAACAACAAGTGTTTGCAAGACCATTCTTCTATAAATTTAGAATTCAAAAATGAAAAATAGAAAGAATCGATGTGCGTGGGTTCCTGAGGGGAATGAATTATACATCACATATCATGACGAAGAGTGGGGTGTCCCTGTTTTTAATGATAGAAAGATGTTTGAATTTCTTGTGCTTGAAAGTGCACAGGCAGGACTTTCATGGATAACAGTGTTAAGAAAAAGAGAGGCATATAGAAAGGCATTTGCAAACTTTAATCCTGTTCGTGTTGCAAGATTTGGGCAAAAGGATATAGGTAAGCTTTTACAAAATGAAGGAATTATACGAAACAGAATGAAAATTGAAGCAGCAGTAAATAATGCAAAACAGTTTTTAAACATACAGAAAGAGTTTGGATCATTCTATTTATATATGTGGGAGTTTGTGAATAATAAACAAATAGATGGAAGGAGAAAAACGATAAAAGATATTCCTGCGGTGAGTAAGGAGGCAGAATTGTTAGCAAAAGATATGAAACAAAGAGGATTCAAGTTTTTTGGTCCAACAATCTGTTATGCACATATGCAAGCAGTGGGGATGGTAAATGACCATACCATTAACTGTTTCAGGCATAAAAAAGTAAAACAAGGTATACTAAAGAAGTCGAAACTAATTAAATAAATTATATGAAAGGATATATTAAAAACATTGAACAAGAAACGTTAGAAAATACAAATTTTCGAAAAGTTCTTTATACTGGCAGGTATAGTCAGTTAGTTGCGATGCACTTAAATCCAGGTGAGGAAATTGGGGAAGAGGTTCATGGATTGGATCAGTTTCTTCGTATTGAAGAAGGTGATGGAGTTGCTATTCTTGATGATGTTTCAACGGAAGTTCATGATGATTTTGCAATTGTTGTTCCTGCGGGCGCAAAGCACAATGTAAAAAATACTTCAGCTGATAGAGCAATGAAAATTTATACCATTTATTCTCCACCAGAACATAAGGATGGAACTATCCATAAAACAAAAATGGACGCAATGAATGATGTAGAGGATCACTTCAACGGCAAAACCACGGAATAGGGGGTTAGTTACTAGGGTTTAGGGTATAGGAAAAAATAACTTGCATAGCAAGTTATTTTTTATACTAGTCCCTAATAACTAGTTCCTATATACTATTATTATGACTTCTGTTGTTTTTGATCTTGCTATTGTAGTTCTTATCGCTGCAGCGTTTGGTGTTATTGCGCGAATGTTTAAACAACCAACAATACTTGCATACTTGGCAACGGGTATTGCTATTGCGGCAGTTGGTATGTTGGCAGTCGGTGCAAATGAAACATTTACCGCATTTTCAGAACTCGGAGTGATGTTGTTGTTATTTATGGTTGGTTTGGAAATCAACTATACCTCGTTAAGATTAGTTGGTATTCAGTCACTTATTTTGGGATTAGGTCAAATTGTTTTCACTTTTGGAATTGGATATGTGTTAACCTCATTGCTTGGGTTTTCACAACTTTCCGCTATCTATATTGCAATTGCTTTAACATTTTCAAGCACCATCGTGGTGGTAAAACTTTTGTCTGATAGAAAGGAGATGAACAGCTTGTATGGGAAGTTGGCGTTGGGAATTTTGTTGGTGCAGGATATGGTGGTAATTCTTATATTAGTAGTACTTGCTGGTATGGGAGATGGAACGGAGTTCTCTATTTGGAATCTGTTTTTGGTAGTTATTGAGGCAGTAGCATTGTTTGTGGCGATGCTTCTTTTAGGAAGGAAGGTGCTTCCCATTATTTTTGAGCGTGTAGCGCGTTCAAATGAGCTACTTTTCTTGGTAAGTATGGCATGGGTGTTTCTTATTGCTGCATTTGTTTCAAAGATTGGATTTTCTGTAGAAATTGCTGGATTTCTTGCGGGTATAGCATTAGCAAATTCTTCTGAACATCATGAGATCGCTGCACGCGTAAAACCGCTCCGTGATTTTTTCCTTATTTTATTTTTTGTTGTTCTTGGTGCATCAATATCATTTACGAATTTTATTTCAGTTATAGTCCCCGTACTTATTCTTTCTTTATTTGTGCTTATCGGAAATCCACTTATTGTAATGGCATTGATGGGTCTTATGGGATATCGGAAAAGAACAGGTTTTATGACTGGTATATCAATCGCGCAGGTTTCGGAATTTAGTTTGGTATTGATAGCAATTGGATTCAAGTTAGGACACATACAAGAAAATGCGGTTATCACACTCACTGCTGTTGGTGTTATAACAATCGTGTTGTCTACATATCTTATTCAATATAGCAATCAGATATATAAATCGTTAAAATCTGGGCTTAATCTATTTGAACGAAAGAAAAGTATTGAGGGATCAATGGATATGGGGATGGAGGGAAAGCCCATTGTGCTCGTTGGATATCATCGTATGGGGGAGAGTATCGCAACGGGATTACCAAAGGACAAGCTTTTGGTAGTAGAGTTTGATCCAGAGGTGATTAAAAAATTAAAACGCATGGGATACCAGGTATTGTTTGGTGATATCACTGATTCAGAAATTTTTGACGCTGCAAAAGTTGAAGAGGCAAAACTTGTTATTTCTACCAGTCCAGATTTTGAAGACAATATGCACCTTATTCATCTATTAAAAAATCGCAGATTGTCACATCCGCCTAAGGTTGTGGTACGCGCAGAAACCGACCATGAGATGCTCCACCTCTATCATGCGGGGGCCGACTATGTGCTTGTCCCTCATTTCACTGCGGGGCAGTATTTTGGAAAAACAATAGCGATAGATCCAGAGATGAAAGTTTTGTCACAGCTAAAAGCAAGGGATCTGGAATTGGTAAGGGGAATTTCTGGAAAATAAAAAATCCGCCAGTCTATGAACTGGCGGATTTTTTATTAAGAAAGTGTTTTTCTTGTTTTCTTATGTTTTCCGATTTGTGAAAATAAAAAGATAATCCAATAAGAAATAAGTTGATACAGTTTTTTAGGTTCAGTTACATTTTTATATTTTTGTTTTTTTATTGCGTCAAATAATCCAAGTTCCGAAAACTCAAATGCTTCTGCAATAATATATCCGGCGCATAATTGTTGTATGCGGTGTGCATCCGGTGTTGCAATATAGGGGATACTATGTTGTTCGGCAAATAGTTTTGCTTTTTTATTGAAATCAATCGATTTTGAATAGAACCAAGAGAGTTCAATAGCGTCAAAACAATCTTTGTATTCTTCTAGTTTGTGTTTGAGTGAATAACCACCAGGGAAGTACGGGTGTGGTGCGACAATGAAGCAGTTAGGGTGCGTTCTTTTATATGTACGTAAATCCTCAAATGTTTTTATATCCATCACTAGTGCGTCACCATTAAGAATAACTACATCTTTTCCTTCTATTATTTTTTCAATACCGGATATAAATAATATTCCATATGTTTGTGCAAGTTCAGAGTATTTTTCTTTTTCGGTAAATAAATCATGGCAGGTAAGTGCTATAGCATTAATATGCTGATTTTGCGCTTCTTGAAGTGCCCGTTCAAAGGAAAAGGGTATAAAATCTTTTTGGTCATCTGATGCGTGAAGATGGAGAAGTGCGCGTATGGTCATATAGTATAAAACTGATATAATAATACCAAGAAAGGTCGAAAGAAAGATATACGCATTCAACACATTATATTTATGGTAGTTCAAGATTGGACAGCAGTGGTGGTGAATTCGTTGCAGAACCTTTGGAGTGGATCAATCTCCGTGCTTGCAAACATCTTGGGGGCGTTAATCGTTCTCTTGATTGGTCTTATTGTTGCTGGCGGACTTGGTGCGCTCGTTGAGCGTGTGGTGAACCTAGTAAAACTCGACAAAGCGTTGAAGAGTTTGGGCTTGGAGGAATACTTCGGCCGTGCAGGTTTGCACATTAACAGTGGAAAGTTCTTTGGTAAGCTGGTGTATTGGTTCCTCGTGGTGGTTTTCCTCCTCGCAGCAACCGATATTCTCGGATTTTACTCGCTTTCGAACTTCCTTCGTGAGACGCTTTTATACGTTCCTAACGTCATTGTCGCGGTTCTCATCATGCTTGCAACCGTAGTGATTGCAAACGTTTTGAAGAAACTCGTAACAGCGTCAGTAAAGGGAGCAAAGTTACATGCATCGAATTTCCTTTCATCACTTACTTGGTGGGCAGTGATTATATTTGGTCTTTTGACCGCGCTCACTCAACTCGGTATCGCAGTAGCGATTATTCAGTCATTAGTAACAGGGTTTGTTGCAATGATTGCAATTGCTGGTGGTATCGCATTTGGATTGGGTGGGAAGGAGTATGCTGCGTCACTTATTTCAAAGTTGCGCGAGCACGTAGAATAACAAACAAAAAAACTGCCCTTCGGGGCGGTTTTTTAATTTACAATATTCAATTTTACAATTTCCAACCAATATTCAATGACTCAATAATCAAACAGTTTAAATCATTGGTTCTTGAAAATTCAATGAAAATTGGTAATTGGAGGTTTGAAAATTATATTTGACATAGATGAAGACTTTCGGTACCATCATATGTGTTATGTCAAAGTTTGCAATTATAGAAACAGGTGGAAAACAATACAAAGTAGAACTTGGAACCAAGGTAAAAGTGGAGAAGCTTGATACACAAAAAGGTGAAAAGCTCTCACTTGATAAGGTGCTACTTATTGCTGATGGAGATACAGTAGAAATTGGAACCCCATATATCAAAGACGCTGCAATAGAGGCAGAGGTTGTTGATGCGGGGAAGGCAGATAAAAAAATTGTTTTCCGATACCATTCAAAAACACGGTACCGAAAATTAAAAGGACACCGACAACCATTCACTGAAGTAAAAGTTAAAAAAGTATAGTAGAAAAATCCCGCCATCGGCGGGATTAAAATTTTAATCTGTTATTTGGTGGAGAATTATGTGGAAAATGTATAAGACGATTCAAAAGACAAAAACCGGTATGAAGTATTCCAAGTTGGATAAAAAGTAATCCATAAAAAAATCCATCTTGTTTTGGGAGCCCAAAATACCAATAGAGGATGATTGCGGTCCATATACCAACCGCGCCCGCAAAGAGACCCCTAAGTAGTGACATAAAAAAATAGTGGAATCCAATTAATTTCGTTTTTTGGGAGAATGATATTGCACTAATAATTCCAACGAAATTTAGTATGAGCAAATATACTCCTAAATCCATATATACTCCTGTTAATGTTCAAATTAATGGTATCCTATCACTAAATTTTATTCTTGTAAAATCTTTTTGTATGTGGTTTAATATGGGTAGAATATTTACTATGTAATAGGAGGTTTTATGGAACTATTTGGCTCTTCAATGCCGTTATGTGTTTTTGTATTTCTTGTTACACTTGTTATAGAAATTGTAATCATAACTAGAGTAACTTTTTTCTCATCAGAAAAAAAATCACGGCGCGGTTGTCATTATGTGTTTCTTGGTGGGTGTGCTGTTGCCCTCTCGTTTTTGTGGATGCTTCTTTATTTTTTTTCTTCAACATTTGAAAGATAGGGGGGTGCATGTACATTTCATTACCAATAATTTTCATCATAGTTTCAATTGTCCTTGCTGGTGTCTCTTTTCTACTTCTTATGTTGTTTTCTGAAAACCCAAAAAGAAACACTGCAATATGGTTGGTCCTCACCATTATTGGAACTTTCGGATTTTTTGCGTCAGTGATCTGGTTTATATTATCGAGCGTTTTATAACGCTCGATTTTTATAATATTGATATAATGAATATATGGAAATGCAGATGACAAAAAAACAATGGTTGATTCTTGGAGCATTAGTTGTATTTGTGATTGTGGTGGTAATTTTTGGGGTGACACAACAAAAGGAAGTAACCAATGAACCGATACAAAATGAAAAAGTTCCAAACGATGTTTCTGCAACAGGAACACAACGCGTTGAATTTGTTCCAGACGTTCCGGAAAATGCCACACCAACAAAACCAGAAGTAACATATGCTGTTGGCGGATCAAATAGTTCATTTGGAGTCTATGAGATACAAATCTCAAAAAATGGATTTTCGGAAACCAATCTTACGGTAAAAAAAGATGATTTTGTGAAAGTAAAAGTAACGGGAGTTGATGGAGAGTATGATTTTTCAATTCCGCAATACGGAACCTATGCGCTTGTCGGACAAGGAGAAACAAAACAGATAACGTTCATTCCTGATACTGTGGGAACGTTCTTGTTTGAATGTCGTGACAAATGTCCCAATGGGGAAAAGATAAGCGGGAAGTTTATTGTACTACCAAGGTAATTTCAATTTATAATTTACAAATTTCAAATGGGAGAATTGGGTCCTTAATTTGAAACTTGAAATTCGAAATTTTGTAATTCTAACGTGTTATACTATATATAAGAGCCATGGATCAAAAACAAACAAAAGTTATCATCGGGGTCGCGGTTGTTGTGGTGCTTGTCGCTATTCTTTCAATAGGTTCGAGTCAGGGATGGTTTGGAAAGAAGAGCACGATGCCAGAGGTTTCAATCAGTACGACAACCACATCAGGAGTGAATACTCCAGGGACCGACACGTTTCGTCCAGAACAGGAGAATGCACTTCCCACCGTTGAGGGGGGGACTCGTATTGTTGTTGATGAAACCATAAAGACACCTGAGGTTGGCGCGTCATCAACACCAACAGATGTTGCAGTACCAACAAATGTTTTGGAAACTGGACCAAGTGCATTCAGACAATTTGAAATGAAGGGTGAGGGAGGGAAATATGTTCCATCAACCTTGGTGGTGAATGAGGGAGATGTGATTGACATCAACTTCACTGCAGTGGATGCCAAATACAATGTGTTCTTCCCTGATTTTGGGGTGTACCGAACCATTGAGAAGGGGACATCAATGAAGATTCAATTCCAAGGATATCCGTTTGGAAAATATGGATTCTATTGTAAAGATATTTGTGGGAAAGAGGTGACGGGAACGCTTATTGTGAATCAAAAATAGGGGATAGTGATTGGGGGTTAGGGGCTAGATGTCGGAGTAATAGAGATTTGAAATTTATAAATTAAAATTGAAAACCGCCTGTGGGCGGTTTTTTGGTATAATGAAATAAGGAGGAGTCTAGTAAAAAAAATCAAAGAGCAAATCTCAAAACGCAAAGCTGAAATTAAAAGGTTTAAAGGTTTTTAGATACAATTTTGCACTTTGAAGTTTGAACTTTACACTACTATTTTGAAGTACTCACGCATAATTATTGGAATAACAGTTTTTACACTTGCTTCAAGTTTGTTTGCTGGTGGTTTTGTTTTTGCGTTCACTGGTCCGGCACTTCCTGCGGGACAGGGGGGTGGTGTGTTACAGCTTGATGCGAGTGGAAACATTGGTTTTGGAACTAGTTTGGCAACACCAACGGGAGATCCGACAAATGCGCGCTTTGGAAAAATATTTACTGTTGCTTCAACATCTGATCCTGGTATTGCACTTAAGAACCTTACCACGGGGGGACACACATATGTGTGGTATTCTCGTCCAAATGGACGGTTGGCGTTATGGGATGAAACAGCACTTTCTGCTGGTGCATTACGTTTTTTTGTTGAACCAAATGGAAACATTGGTATTGGTCCTGTGGGGATAGCAAGTTCAACTTTGCATGTTGGGGGAAGTATACAAACCGAGGCGGCGTTTGTTGGGCAACTCTCTCCGTCGAGTATCACAGGGGGAGCGTTCCAATCAACGAACTATGCATTTCCAAGCGCACTTGGTGTGGGAACCTCCTCAATTGCGAGGCTACCAACAAACGGATTGTATGTTGCGGGAAATGTTGGAATTGGGGTGATGAGTCCAAGTAAAAAATTGGAGGTTTTTGGAGATATCGCGTTATCGAATGGTGGAAAAATTGGACAAGGGAATGGTTGGGGGACAAATGGAAATTCTTACAACGCAACACTTGAACTTTATAATGGTTCTACTGGTTATACAACCTTACAATCCGCTACTCAATACGGACTTTTATTAAACCCGGCTGGTGGAAAGGTTGGCATTGGGACAACTAGTCCAAGCGCAAAGTTACATTTATATAATGGAAGTGCACATATTGAGGGACCGAGTACTGGAAACATATCAATAAATTCAAATGTATATAACATACAATTAGGCCCGTTACATGATAGGTCCACAACAGTCGGATCTTATTATTCAGGCATTGCATTCAACCATTTATTAAATTATCAAGGTGGAACGACATTCAATGGATCACCACAAGCATGGATTGGTACAAGATTAAATGATACTGCTGGAAGCGAACGGGATTATCTTGTTTTTGCTACAAAATCAGGAACTGGTATAACGGGTAGTGGAAACGATATTCCAGTAGAAAGAATGACAATAAGCCCAACGGGCAATGTTGGTATTGGAATAACAAATCCAAATCAAAAATTGGCAATTACCACAAATGCACAAACTGATGTTATTAATTATGGAATTGATATCAATATAAGTGGTGCTCCAACATGGCAGACATCTGGCATTAAGGTTTCCAATACATCAACGGGAACGGGAGCAAATTCTGGTATTGAACTTAATGTAAATAATGGAGGAAATAATTTTTATTCGGTATATTCAACTGGCTCTGCAAAATCATATTTTAATGGAAGTGTTGGGATAGGTATTACAAATCCAGCGCAAAAACTTTCTGTTGCGGGGGTGGTTGAGTCAACAACAGGAGGGTTCAAGTTTCCTGATGGATCAATCCAGTTAACTGCGGGGGGTGGGGGAAATTCTGTGGGGTGGTCGCGAACGGGGACCTATGTGACACTCACCACCACAACCGATTGGGTTGCGATTGGAACATCAACGCCGACACAGGCGTTACATGTGCAGGGGAATGCGTATGTTTCGGGAAATATAACAACGGGGGGAACAATGACAACAAATGTGGGGGCAAGTAATGTCTCTGCAGGAACCTTTGGATACACTGCAGGAAAAGGAAATTATACATTTGAAGCAGCGGCAAGTACGAATAATGTGTTGAAAGTTGACGCGACGAATGAGAGGGTAGGTATTGGGACAACGGCACCCGCAAATAAATTACAAATAGGAGCACTAGCAAACTATGCTGGTAATGATTTTACAATAGGAGATGGAACTGGACAATTTGCTATTGATCAAACAAGTGCTATTACTAATTTTTATTCAAATAATAATTTTGCATTTCTCTCCGCATCTGGTGGCAATGGAAGGGTTGGTATTGGGGCAACCAGCCCCGCCGCAAAACTTGAAGTATATGACACATCAACAAATGAATTATTAAGAGTAAAAAATACAGCTGTGGGAACTCAAAAACTTGTAAATATAGAAAATTATTCAAGTGATGCGGGAGCATTGTTAATCCGCGCATATTCTTCAACGGGCGGTGGAGAGGTATTTACTGTTACTCCAAGTGGTCGCGCTGGTATTGGGAACGCTTCTCCACAAGGACGTTTTCATGTTGGTTCAACTGGTTATTCAACGGTAAACGCAGGATATCAATTTAATATGTTTGGTCCTGTTAACATTATGCAAAGAGATTCTGCCGCAGATTCTTATATTGTTAACAATGCGTTCTTTAATAGTGGTGGTGCGTGGCAGCGCATTCTGGCTAGTGGTGCGGGGAGAATTGGTTGGAACTCAGATGCGGCTGGATCAATGGATTTCAAAGTTGCACCAACCGGTACTGCTGGATCGACATTTAGTTGGGTGAATGCGATGAGTATAAGTGGGGATGGCAATGTTGGTATTGGAACAACAAATCCAGGATCGTTACTTGAAATTTCGTCTGCAACTGCCGATGCCGCAAAGATATATCTTTCAGAACGAAATGCAACTGGTGGAGAAAATGGCGGTCTTATATTTAGGGGTTATTATAATGCTACAACTAATCTTTTTGATGCAGTTGGTATAAAAAGGATAAATATTGAAGACAACAATGCTATAACCAATAAACAAAGATTAGGGTTTTTTGTTAGAAATCCTATAGTTGATGGAGCTTTAGTAGAAAGAATGTCCATTAGAGAAAGTGGTTATGTCGGTATCGGTACCACCACTCCCGCATATCTACTTCACGTGAATGGAACGGCTAAATTTGAAAATCCAATCTTTGTTGGTTCACCAGGTGATTCTGGTCATGCTGCTACAAAAGGATATGTAGATTCTGTTCTCGGTAGTGGTGGAAGTGGAACCTCAACCGCATCCTTTGCCACCATGTATGTATCGGGTACTTCAACCCTTGCAGCCACTACAGGAAAAGTAATCATTGGTGGAGCAGGTCCGTCACTCAAACTTGATGTTATTGGACAGGGACAACTCACTGATACACTCAGTGCAACCAAGTACTATGACTACAACGACCCCACCTATTATATTGATCCTGCAAATACGGGAACATCATTAAAATTTGCTGGTGCTGTGCAATCTGATGGAACGGGAATCAATTATATGAATGGACAGCTTGCAGTCGGCACAACAAACCCAGGAACTCATCGATTGTATGTATCAGGAACATCATGGTTTAACAATCAGGTGACGATCAATGGAAATCTTACGATGAATGCGTCAAGTAGTATAACTTTGAGTGGAGGAAACATTGGTTCTATTGGAAAAATTACCGTGCAGACCATCGACCCGTTGTATGAAATTGATGGAAAGAAATATGCAACATATACATCCTCAATTGCGGGAGGAGTGAAAGAAGAGTTCGTTGGACGAGGCCAACTCACTCTTCAAAACTCTAAATCTGAAACCCTAAACTCTAAACAATGCCAAAATTCAAATATCAAAACTCAAAATAGTTTAGAGAATTCTGATTTAGAAAATTGTTTAGAAATTCAAAACCTGTCTGCCCTGCCTACCGGACAGGCAGGCGGTAGGCAAGGTTCGAAATTAGGATTTGGAGGAACTGAGTATCAATATGTCATTGATTTCTCAAATATTGAACGAGGTTCCGACTTGTGGCTTTGGTATCAGGCGGTTGATTTTGGAAAAGATAATGTACAAGCGATTACAACTCCGTATGGGACGACGGTTGGTGTGGGATACATAATTAGCGGAAAAACAATTAAATTCTTTGCAGATGAACCGACAGAATTTTCGTATCGCCTTATTGGTAACCGCCATGACTGGAAGGAGTGGCCAACATATAGCAAAGATCAAAAGGAAACTCCATCGTTTATTCTCAAGGAGAAATAAAAACTGTAAACCCTAAGCACTAATTCCTGCCTACCGGACAGGCAGGCCTAAACTCTAAACAATCTCAAAATTCAAATGGTTGAATTTCAAAATAGAAAAGGTGGATATGATCTTGAAGAGAGAACGCTTATCTTTGCACGAAACGTGCGTGATTTAATAAATAAAGCTCCAAAATCGGTCACCACTATTGAATATGGAAAACAGCTTGCTCGTTCGGCGGGTTCTGTTGGTGCTAACTATATTGAAGCCAACGAATCTCTAAGTAAAAAAGATTTTGTTATGAGAGTTAAAATTTGTAGAAAAGAAGCAAAAGAAAGTGTTTATTGGTTATCACTTATTCTTGTGAATCAAAACGACGAAGAGAAACAAAAAGAACTAAAACAAGAGGCGACAGAGTTAATGAAGATATTCGGTTCTATTATTGAGAAGTCAAAATAGTTTTATCTTTTTTGATATTAGAATTTGTTTAGGGTTTAGGTTTTCGAATTTAGAGTTTGTGTATAATGATATTATGGAAGAGCATAAAAAGAGATTATATATTTGGATTATTGTGGGGGTGGTGGTCGCACTAGGAATCATTATTCTTGCGTTTTCAAACGGAGGGGCGGATTCTGCAAAGAAAATTGTTGAGACGGTGACAAATACGGAGGAGTCACTCCCTGGCGTGGTGAGTGCGCCCGTTCCAAACAATGCAGAGGTTCCGCAGGCAAGCACTGTTGCTCGGGAAAAACTTCCTGAAGGGACCATTGAACTTTCTATTTCCCCATCTGGATTTTCTCCGAGTGAATTTACTGTAAGCAGGGGACAGACGGTAACGCTTGCAATAACCTCAACAGACAAATCACACACATTTGCATTTAAAGATCCATCACTTGGTTCGGTAGCATTGAACGCGGGGCCGGGACAGACAAGTGCGGTGAATTTCATAGCACCAGACAAAGCTGGAGAATATATATTCAGATGTGATTTGCCAGGACATGAAGATAACGGAGAGGTGGGGAAGATGATAGTCAAATAAAAAATACCGCCGAAAGGCGGATTTTTTATTAAACTCTAAGCACTAATTCCTGCCTACCGGACAGGCAGGTCTAAATCCTAAACAATATCAAAATCCAAATGTTTCAAATATTTTGAGTTTTGGTTATTTGAATTTGTTTAGAATTTAAAGTTTAGATATTAGAGTTTCTTTAATTGTTTTTGTTACAATTAAAGAAATGAAGCATGAGCCGTTCAAGAAAATAACAAAAGAGGGGAAGAAGGTATTTGAAGGATTGGGAATCGCTTTCAGCGTGATGATTGCTGCAATCGGTTTTTTTACATTTCTTTTTTTGGCAGCAACAGCGGTTCGTAACTTCCTTGAAAGAAAGATTGTTGATAATGCAATTATAAGTGTGCAGAAAGGTGATCAGACAACTGCGGGACAAAAGACAATTATTGCGTCCTCCACAGAGACATTGTCGAAAATGAGACAGAAAGAACTTTCCAAATCACTGATCCAACTTGATATTCCAGGACTTGGTCCGCAAGCAGTTTCTGATGAATATAGCTACCAAACATTCCATGACTTCTTTTCTGGGCTTGGCTGGGTAGATCAGGTGCAGACAACCTTGTGGCACGATCGAGAAGTGAGTGTGTTCACACTCCCTCCAAAATACGAGTGGCGACGAGCAGATGCATTCAAACAAATATCTGCGGAAGAGGCGTGCATACAAAAAGAATGCTATGTAGCAAAAGGGTTGGGACTATATCGAGGATCAAGTGAGGTACAACTCCCTGAAGAGGTGAGATCAAAAACATTGATGACCGTTTCCGTTTCTGCATTGGATTCAGGGTGGCGTGTTGGGGTGGTTATCAAGGAAGATGGAATCTTTAAGTCCTATGTATATGCATTTGATGGTTCCAATTTTAAAAACATAAAAGGAAGTGGAGAATTATTTGATTCAAAATATATTGGGACGATTGGTATTGGGGGAAATGATGGTGGGTGGTTGTTGGTGTATGGGGGATATGAGGGTCGTGCTTTTCAGTTTTTGAATGATGGGAGTGCCGTAGAAATTCCCAATATATTCAATACGCGGTTCATGGATGGCGGGTTTGTCCCCGGTATATCAAAAGTTGGATTTGGGAACGATGCAATGTGGTATGTGTGGAACAAGGGAGCGGGGAAAATAAAGTTCATAAAATTGTTTCAGAATGGGACAAATTCAATTGAGGGGGCAGTCAACTTGATGAGCTCGTTGAATTCGTTGGGCAACGTTCGCAGATTGGTTTGCGACGGGGTTGTGGAAAATAGAGCGCTTCGTTGCAATGCAGATGCCGACACTGGGGTTGAGGCGTGGAATTTTTATGACTATGGATTTGATAATTCAAAATCGTACACCGTTGCCTCTGCAAACATCAGCAACAATATTCTTCCCGTTCAAAAAGGAACAGTTACATTTGCGGATTATACAAAATCGGGAAATATATCTATTTTCCTTTCTAATGATGGCACCAATTGGCAACGCGTGAATGTGGGGGAAGAAATAACATTCAAGAATCAAGAAGCAAATCGAATATTCTGGAAGATGGAATATACTCCAGATTCCAATCCGATGTATTCATTGTTCCTTAAATCAATGAGATTGGACTTTAAAATGAAACGATAATAAAACAAGCCTAATGGCTTGTTTTATTAAACTCTAAGCACGAATTCCTACCTACCGGACAGGCAGGTCTAAGCTCTAAACAATATCAAAATCCAAATGTTCTAAATATTTTGAGTTTTGGTCATTTAAATTTGTTTAGAATTTAGGGTTTAGATATTAGAGTTTTTGTTATAATTAACTTATGGAAAAGAAAACAATTATTTGGATTATATTTGCGGTTGTTGTTATTGCCATTGTGGTAGCGCTTGCGATCACGGGAAGTTTCAGCGAGCCAACGCAACAAGAGCAGACATACAAACCGAGTAATGTTGCAGCACCTGGTGCGAGTGCGGTGAGTGTTGAGGGTGTTGTGGTAACACCAGAAGGAAAGGCAGCACGAAACGATGTTGCGCCAATGTCACCAGAGGCACCACAAGAATCACTTCCTATAACAGACAAGGCATCTGTTCCTTCAGAAGCGATAGATATAAAAATTTCAGCAACAGGAATCACCCCCTCACAATTTACAGTAAAGGCGGGAGCAGTGACGCACTTACTTGTTTCTGCGGGAGATAGTGGAACTCACTTATTTATGTTTGATGATCCATCACTTTCTGCAGTAGCGGTTGGTGTTGGTCCTGGTGATCCTGCGAGACTCATTACGTTCAACGCACCGACGAAAAAAGGAACGTATGCATATCATTGTGATGTTCCTGGACATCCAGGAAGGGGAGAGGTGGGGAAGATGATAGTAGAATAAAAAAGCCCAAAAGGGCTTTTTTATTAAACTCTAAGCACTAATTCCTGCCTACCGGACAGGCAGGCTAAGCTCTAAACAATATCAAAATCCAAATGTTCTAAATATTTTGAGTTTTGGTCATTTGAATCTACCTATCGGCAGACAGGTTTGTTTAGGATTTAGTTTTTAGATATTAGAGTTTATTGCAGTGTGTTATACTAATTCTATAGATATGAAACATTTTTTGCGCAAAAAATTGTTTTCGGGAGCGCTCTTATTTTTGGGTGTCGTGATCTTGAGTGGTGTTGCCGTTGTATATGCACAGAACTCACTTACTATTGATAAAGATATTATTCTTTCGCCAGGAAAAGTTATTCGATTTCCAGACAGCTCAACGCTTGATAGCGCATCAGCGATTGGGGGTGGGGGATGGACTGCAACAAGTACAAAGATTTATCCACAAGCGGCAACCTATGTTGGTATTGGAACAACAAATCCAACTTCACCATTATATGTTGTAGGAACCACGACTATTGCGGGTGTTCTTCAGGTTGGTGCCGGTGGCGCCTTTACCATGAATGCCAGCCAAATAAACAGAACCGATGGTTTTATTGAAATGCAATTTGCTGGAGGGAATGGAGTTAGAATGTTTGGGAATACATCATATCCAGTTGTTTTTGCGGGAGATGGAAGTGTTGGTATTGGAGTAACTCCTGGATATAAATTAGATATTGCAGATAGAATTAGAATAAGACAGGGTTCTAATGGAAGTGCTGGAATTTGGATTACAGACTCTTCCGGGAGTGGAGACAGGTTTATAGGATCCTTAGATAACACTGGGACCTCTGCATTTGGCTTTTGGCATACTGGTGCATGGCGTTTAAATGTAGATAGTTCTGGAAGGGTAGGTATTGGTATAACGAATCCAACATATAAACTTCAAGTTGCTGGACAAATCTATGCAGATGAGGGAACAGCGGCGGCAGATATTATTGCAAACAAGATTGATGGGGTGACATTTGATCCAGTTTACACCATAGAAGGGAAGCGATATGCAACATACAACCCTGGAATGGTTGGTGGTGTGAAAGAAGAGCTCAGTGACGTTGCTACACTTGTTGCAACTTTGAATGGGAATTTATATTCATATACTATTGATTTAAACAATAAAGAAAAAGGAAGTGATGTGTGGTTATTTGCACATACTATTGATGTAGAAAAAAATGGATTGAAGCATGTGTCTGTGCTTCTTACTCCAAACTTTGATGGCAAAGTATGGTATCAAAAAGACGAACAAAACAAAAAGATTGTGATATTCGGTATTCCTAATTCAAAATTAGAAATTCAAAATTCAAAATTAGAAATAAGTTATCGTCTAACTGCTCCACGATTTGATGCAAAAGATTGGACTAATTATTCAAGTAGCGATTGGGAGGGTTTGAATCTGGATACATATTACAAAAATAATAAATAAACACGCATGAAAAAATTCGTGCAGGAAAAACCGCATATTGCAGGACTCATCGTGTTCTTTTTCGCGGTTTTTGTGATTGCATTTCTTTCTCTCCCTTCTTTTTTTGGAAAGCGTGCTATTGAACAAAAAGATCGCATTTTGGTGAATAAAGATGGAAAAGAGTGGACATTGCCACAGGGTATATATGAATTTAGTGTTGCATCTGCAGATGAGAATGCTATCAAATTTATAAAAGGGGAGATAGATCCTCCGGATGTTCATTTGGGGGACATGCAGACGTTTATGATTGAAGTTTCTGCAGAGTCTGGTATTAAGTCTGTAAAAGCAGTTATTACTACTGATACAAAAACACAAGAGGTAGCGCTTAATAATGAGGGATCAAATATTTGGAGGGGAAGTTGGATTGTTGAAGATACACATGACACGCGATATACCACTCGTTTTGTTGCAGAAGACAATGCGGGTAATTCAGATTTTTTTGATATTGCATGGTCAGATGCGTGCGGTATAGCCCTTTCAGGAAATTGGAGTATGACGACGAACAATGCTGGTGCGTCGTGTACCATCAGTGGTGTTGATGGGGTTGATAACGGAAATGTTGCTATTGATGCAAATGCGACACTCACAGTAAATGGTACGTTTGTTTGGAATGCGGGGAAGTCAATCACGTTGAGCAACGGAGGAAAAATTGTGTTGGGATCTGGAGGAAGTATCCAACAGGGTGATTTATATATGAGCGATGCAGACAGTGATGGATACCCATCAAATAGCACTCAATATACGAGTAGTGCTGGAGGAAGAGTAAGAAAGTCAGCACTTACTTCGTTTAATATTGATTGTAATGATGGGTCGGCAACTGTATGGCAATATTTGAGTGGATATGCAGATAATGATGGGGATGGGTATAATAGTCCGAGTCAAAGTTCAATTTGTTCTGGTACGTCACTCCCAGCTGGCAATACCAGTCCAGGAAGCGATTGTAATGATAGTGATTATTGGACTTATCAAGATTGGGGAGGGTATTTAGATAATGATGGAGATGGAGTGTATGGGAGTAATTATGGATATCTTTGTGGAGGCTCTTCAAATCCTGGTGTTTCTGCTTCTCCGGGAAGTGATTGCGATGATTATAATTATTCAGTTTCTTCATATAGAACCTGCTATACAGATAATGATACCGATGGATATACTGTTGGGAGTGGTTCGTCATATTGCGCAACTTCGTGCCCATATCACACAACCTATCCATCTTTAGGGACAGATTGTGATGATACGTCCGCTGGTGTTTGGCGAATTGTTCAAAAATATTTAGATTCGGATCATGATGGATATGGAGCTGGAAGTCTTCAACCATTTTGTATTGGGTATGATGGAGGAGCATGGGATTGTATAACAACTGGTTGGTGTTCAAATAACAATTCAGATTGTGCGTCGTCCGATGCTTCTAAGTGGAGAAATGGAACATTTTATCCGGACGCTGATGGTGATGGATATGGTGGAAAGGCAACATTAAGTTATCCGTATTCCGATGCGGCAACAAGTGTTTGTTATGGAAATTCCGCTCCATCTGGATACACAACCGATTCAAGAGACTGTAATGATGGGAACGCGGGTGCGAATTATGGAAATTGTATTTCCGGTTCATTTTCAGGGGGAAGTGCTCCGGTTGGTGGAACTGTTAGTGGTGGGTTTACACATACACGTTCTGATTTGAGTGGTGATCCAGTTTCATATCCACTTACTGTCTCTTCAATTAGTGGACTTCCTTCGGGAACGACGTGTTACAACTTTCCGAATTGTGGACCGAGTAGTTATTATGTAGCCGCGGGGGGCACTGCCTCACACCCAGTTGATTTTATTATTCCTGCGGGCGCAACACCGGGAACATACAATCTTTCTGTTACTATGTCTGTGAGTAATATTGGGTTTACTGGAAGTTCAGAATCACAAACATATAACACAACGCTTACCGTCACCCCCTCATATACCTACTATCGTGATGTAGATGGCGATGGATATGGAAATCCTTCAGTTTCGACTACTTCAGCAAGTCCAACACCACCAGCTGGATATGTTGTAAATAATTCTGACTGTTATGATTCAAATGCAAACGCGCGACCTGGACAAGCTTCTTCATTCTCTACAAACCGTGGTGATGGAAGTTTTGATTATAATTGTGATGGAGCTATAACTTCGTCTGCTGGAACACAATATGCTCCTGGAAGTCTTTTTTATGCTTGGTATCGAATGCCAGGTGGATCAACTTGTTACTCTGGTTCCAATGTTGGTTGTACGGCCGGTTCTCAAATTTTTCCATGTGGTGATGTGGGGCAGACAACAGTTTGTCAAATTGGAACAGACTTTCGTGTTTTCACTTCCGCAGTAGAATGTACTGCTTTTGTGAACTATAGTGGAAATATCTCTGGAAGTATTGGTGGCACCTATTTATGTAAATAATTATGATTAATGATAAAAATAAAATTTTAATAATTATAATTTTTCTTTTCTTTGTAGCTAGTTTTACCGTTCTCTTTTTTATGCGAAATAAAGAAAATTTTTCGGTTGAAAAGAGAATCATCATTAATTCCGAGGAGGCGCGTGCTTATGAAGAAATAAAGCAAAAAGCTAATGAAGTGATATTACAAAAAAATTCTGTTCCATTAAAACTTTCAACAACTAATACTGTTGTTTTGGATATTGAAGAAGGAAAACAGTTGATAGCTATTCAGGAAAAAATAGATATCAATAAACAAGAATTTATAAAATCATTGGCAGAAAAAGACTATGCAAATGCTCAGAAAGCTTTAGAAAATATTTCTTTAGTGTCTTCTGATGATCTCGACTTTTATATACAAAAAGGGCGCCTTGCTGAGGATCAGAACAATCTAGATGAGGCAATTAAGTCTTATAATAAAGCGATTGATATAGCTAGATTGAGTGATTCTAAAAGTCCTGCGCCATATACTTTTCTTGGTAGAATTCATGTCCAAAAAGGGGATAATATAAAAGCAATTTCTGTTTTTAAATATGGAATTTCACAGGTCCCAACATACCCAGATTTTTATCTTATGCTTTCAGAGGTTTACAAAGATATAGACATAAAAGAGTCTAAATTATATAGGGATAAATTTGAGGAATTAATTAAAAAAAATCAGCTTAGTAGCTGATTTTTTTATTCAAGATTTGGAATTACTGGACAGGTTATTGATATTATTTTTTTCTCTTTTGTATTAAATAAAATATTTATTTTGTGATTTTGTATTGGGGATGCCGCCTCAACTCTTACTATCTCCGTTGAACTCGCTGTTGGGAATGGTATAAATATATTAGGAAAAGCTGTGTTATCTTTTTTTGATGCACAAATAATTACATCTGCTTTTTTTGACACAACAAGGGGATGGAACATTGCTGATATGGCAAATTCTTGTGTTACAAATCCCTTTTCTTTTGCGAGGTTTACTATTGTTTCCCCATCATCCAAAACACCGATTGTTTGTTCTTTATACCAATTGTAAAAATCCCTGACAATTGTCTCTGGCATTTTTTGTGTTTCTGCAGTTTTTTTCTGCTCATTGGCATTTTCGGGGAGTGTATATACAAGAACTATAAGAAGTATTATAGCTACAGCACCGAATATACTTATTTTTTTTGTCTGCTCGTTCATATTCTTATATTTATTATATCACGGAGGAAATTGATATAGTATAATAATATAAGAGGATACATGAAACGCTTTCTCATACTAACCATAGGTTTATGTCTACTTCCATTGGTAGTAAGTGCAAGTATTTTTTTTGGCGACACCGATATTCAAAGTGATGCATCGGGACTTGGATTCAATAAGACGAGTGGATATAACATAAACATCGGAAACGGTGATTTGTTTATTTCTCGTGGAAATGGATATATAGGGATTGGAACCCTTGTACCAACATATCCGTTACACGTGGTTGGGAGTGCTGTTTTTTCCACAAGCACTGGTGCGGGATCTCCAACTGCTGCGAGCAATGCTGCCACAAAAGGATATGTTGATTCCATTCTCGGTGGAGGTGTTGGATCGGGAAGTGCAAACCAGACATTGCATAATAATGGATCTGGATGGGTTGCATCTTCTTTAATTATCAATAATGGTGGTGCGGTTGGTATAGGGATAAGTCCAACAATAAAATTTGATGTATATAATTCTGCACCATCTGGCAATATTGTTACCTATTTCCAAAGTGGAAGTACGGCGGGAACATTAAACTTAATTGGGTCTGATGCTTCTTGGAATTTTGGGACGACAGCAAGTGGGCTCCAATTTTATAATAGGAACAATCTACAGTATCGGATGACGATGGCAAACTCTGGAAATATTGGGATTGGTACAACAACGCCATCGTCGTTGCTTGATGTGGCCGGCACGGGAAGTTTTTCTACACTTTCTGTAGGAACACCAACTGCTGCAAATAACGCTGCGACAAAAGGATATGTTGATTCGTTGGTCGGTTCTGTGTGGACCGCAACATCAACATCTTTATACTCTGGGAACTCTGGGAACGTCGGAATTGGTATTACTAACCCAACAACAAAACTTGAGGTAGTTGGAAAAGTTCGCGCAACAGGAATTCAAATTGGAACTTCAACAACGGCGGGTTATGCTCTTACTACGGATGCAAGTGGCGTCGGAACGTGGCAAGTTCTTCCAGGTACCAGTGGTTCAAAACCAGGAAGTGCCATTTTAACTTTACATTCGTCAATCGGAGATCCCAAAACATTTGCTTTTGAAAGTCGTACAAGTGCTATCTCAACTTATTTTACCTGTCCTACGGGGTACTCATTGTGGTCACACGGTAACGCCTACTGGTATGGAGACGAAAGTGGAAACCCTTCTTATTTTGGTACTTGTTATCAAAACTCCTTAATAGACGATGTCTTCACTTGGAAAGCATACTCATCTCCGGCATCAGTGACCTGTCCATCTGGATACACTACTTGGACAAATGCATCATATCCAGGAAAGGGAATATATTCTACTTATAATGGGTATAATGGTGCTTGCTACAAGGGGTCACCATCATCGTTTACGTGGGAGACATACACGGGAAGTGGAGATCCAACCACCTTTATTTCTTGTCCAAGTGGATATACCGCTTGGTATCATGCAAATGCACAATGGTATTCATCAACGGGTGGTTATTATAACTATACGGGGTCGTGCTATAACGCATCTGCAAGCACGGATGTATTCAAATGGAAATCTACCTCGCCAGCATCAGTGACCTGTCCATCTGGATATACAAAATGGTACCCAACAAATTATGCATATGGTCCAGGGTCGGTCACTTATTACACTGGAGTTTGCTACAAGGGATCACCATCCTCTCTTCCATGGGAGATTTATACTGGATACGCACCAACTACTGTGACCTGTCCATCTGGATACACAAATTGGTATGACACAACATATGCAAAATATTATACCTATAGTAGTTCATATCAATCATATAATGGATACTGCGTAAACTCTTCAGCAACAGCAGCAGATGCATTTCCATATTTTTCCACATCGGGATCCGATGCTGTTGCTTGTCCATCCGGATATACAAAATGGCAGGGGAATTCTTCGTATTACACCTACCGCGGTTCAGGTCAAGCAGCGTACAGTAGTGCGTGTTATAAAATTCCTGCCGCAACTTGTCAGTCGTGTCCAACTGGATGGACGGCTGGATCATGTAACACTGTTTCTGGATCACTTGGCGATTATGGAGAACGTGTTTGTTATAAGCAAGGCGGACCAATCCAAACAATTACAGTGCAAAAGAAGGGATCAAACCAATCAATTTCTTGTCCCGCAGGACTTTCAAGTGCGGGTACAACAGCAAATGTGAATGGAAATACAGAGCGTGCCTGTTATGTTGCCTGCTCAAGTTTTTCTTTACCACTAACACCAACCTCACTTACGGGAAGCCTTTCTGGTATTTCAGTTGCTCTTTCGTGGACAGCACCAAGTGCAACTGAATGTACTGCAACAGATACTTATAATATATATAGAAGCCTTACCTCAGGGAGTGGGTATTCCCTTATTGCCTCAGGAGTTGAAGCGACTACTTTTACCGACGCGACAACAACACAAAATACCACTTACTATTATAAGGTTTCCGGTACGAATATAGCCGGAGAAGGATCTACCTCAAATGAATTTAGTGTCACGACACCGAATGTTTTATATTCATTTACTACACATACATTTACTAATTGTTCACAAACTGGAAGAACTGGTCCAACGATATCTGCATGTCGTTCTGCATACTCAACTTCCTGGGATGAGAACTCATCATTTTTTGATGTTGCAACAGGAACACAGAAATGGACTGTTCCTGAAACTGGGGTTTATACAATAGCTGCGTATGGAGCACAGGGGGGTTCAATGAGTTACACGGGTGGTTTTGGAGCAAAAATGCAGGGCGATGTGTATTTAAGAATGGGTGAGGTAATTTCAATACTTGTTGGACAACAAGGTAGCCCGGCAAACAATGGTGTCCAATATAATGGAGGAAATGGAGGGGGAGGGGGAACCTTTGTAGTTGATTCAAATAATTTGCCGATTATTGTTGCCGGTGGTGGTGGGGGCGCGCCTGGTACAAATGGGGGTGGGTCAGCAAGTGGTGGACAGACAACTATTAATGGAACTGCTGGGCAATCATCTGGTGGGGGTGCTGGAGGAACAAATGGAATGGGTGGCGGTCGTGCAAATTATTCTGGAGGAGGAGCGGGATGGAGAACAGATGGAACTACTAATGTTGATGGAGGTGGAAGTTCTGCGTGGTATGACTATGGTGGTTCAAAATTCTTAAATGGAGGATATGGTGGAGATAATGGAGCAAGCGTATGGTCCGGATGGGGTGGCAATGTTGGTGGATTTGGCGGTGGTGGAGCAGGTGGACTTACTGCCGGTGGAGGAGGAGGATATTCTGGTGGTGGAGCAGGTGGAAGTTGGGGAAGTACATATGGTGGAGGTGGCGGTGGATCATATAATGATGGAATAAATCAATCAAATATTGCGGGGAATAGATCGGGTGCGGGACAGGTTGTTGTTACAAAATGTACGAGTGCAGTTTCTCAGGCTCCAGCTGTACCATCTTCCGCAACATCAACCGCAGGAAATAATAGTGTTGCTCTTTCATGGAGTAGAGGTATTAGTTGTACAGCAATTCCAAGCTATTTCAAAATTTTTAGAAGCTTAACGTCGGGAAGTGGTTTTTCACTTTATGCAACATCAACAGGAAATTATTATTTAGATACAGGAGTCACCAATGGTACAACATACTATTATAAAATTTCTGCGATTAACGGATTTGGAGAAAGTACACAGACGGCAGAATTTGGTGCAATACCCGCAGCGCCTGCGTTGACTTTGTTCAAGCAAGGATATAATTCAATTCCACCACTCTTATATGGATCAAATCCTTGTGAGTATGGAATATATTGTAGTAGCGTCACTGATAATGGAGACCAGGAAATTTGTGTGGATGCACAATTCACGCGTCTTGCGAGTTGGTCAAATCCACAACACAAACTTATTGCTCGTATGATGAATAGTGAGTGGGATTCCAATGTATTGACGCAGATCAGACAACAGCTTGGGTATTCTTCATGTACAGTAGCAAATTCCGGCGTCTCTTATGCCGCATATCATAGTATTGGAAATGGTGTTTGGGGTTCACAACCAAATGGATATGCGATTGGTTCTGGAACAGCAATTGATTGTGCTTGGAGTACCTCTTCAAATGTAACATTGTATGATGGACAATCAGGAAATTGGAGTTTTGGTTCCCAGCCAACACAATGTGCTGCTGCACCAACACCTCCTTCTGGATATTTGAGCGAGTGTAATAATCAGAACTCAACTGACTATGCGGTCAACATTACATGTACAAGATAATATAAAAACTATGAAAATGAACATACAAACGCATATAAGTACATATAGAATTTTATTTTTGAGCATATTTATGTTGTGTTTTGTGTTTTCGTTTTCATCAGTGTATGCACAAAGCGTTACCATTGATAGTAATTCTGTTGAATCGTGGTATGCACCATTGTATTTGAATGCACGGAGTGCATATGATATTTCAGTAGGAGACGGAATCATATATATAAATACTTCAGGGGATAAGATTGGTATAAACACAACAAATCCTCAATACCCATTGCATGTGCAGGGTGCTGGATATTTTGTAAATCCACTCACCATTGGAGAACCGCAAATCGCTTCTGATATTTCAACAAAATCCTATGCAGACTTTACTATTGCAGGAGGAGTTGGTTCAGGAACATCTGGGCAGACATTAAGAAATACTGGATCTGGATGGTTTGGTGATTCAACACTTTACAACAATGGAACAAATATTGGTGTTGGAACAACAAACCCAACAGCCCCACTGCATGTATATAGCGGAACATCTGCCGTGCTTTCTCGTTTTCAAACAGGAACATCCGCTTCATTTATAAAAATTGGATCAACAGGATCATCGTGGCAAATTGGTGCGACGGGATCCGGTCTGCAATTTTATAATGACAATACATCACAATATCGTACGACAATAACAAATGCAGGAAATGTTGGTATTGGAACACAATCTCCTGCGTCTTTACTCCATGTTGCGGGAACGGGAAATTTTTCTTCTCCTGTTCTTATAAGTACCACAACCGCGGCGGGGCATGCGGCGAGCAAGGCATATGTTGATGCACTTGCAGTTTCAATGTGGGTGTCATCAAGTACTAACACATATACCGTTCCATCAGGAAACATTGGCATTGGAACAAATTCACCAGGGGCAAAACTTGATGTTATGGGAACGGTGAAAATGTCCTCATTTCAGTTGGGTACCTCCGCAACTGCAGGAAATATTTTAATTGCAAATGCAAGTGGTGTTGGTACATGGCAGTCAATTGCAAATGTTGGGAATGCATATGGAACGAGTGTTATGAAATTAAGAAACCCAATAACACTTATTATGAATTCATTTACATGGGAAACAAATAGTCCCACGTCAGTAACCTGCCCAACGGGATATACAAAATGGTTTGATCAGAGTTATGCATATTGGTATGCGGACCTTTCGGGAAATGTGTCGTATGAGGGGGCGTGTTATAACGCGGATACAACAACTGATATTTTTTCATGGAAGACAATGACATCTCCAAATTCGGTAGTATGTCCAACAGGATATACGAGGTGGGTTAATACCTCGTATTATGGTTATGGTATTTATTCTTCGCAGGCATACTATAGTGGCGTTTGTTACAAAGGATCTCCAACAACAGCGTTTAATTGGGAATCATACACAGGACTTGGAACGCCAACCTCTCTTACCTGCCCAACGGGATATACAAAATGGTTTGATTCAAATGCACAATGGTATTCTTCTGGATCTGGATACTATAGCTATGTTGGAGCGTGTTACAACACAAGTGCAACAAATGACTATTTTCCATGGAAATCAACCTCTCCAACCTCTCTTACCTGCCCAACAGGATACACTAAGTGGTATCCAAGTGACATTGTATATGGTCCAGGAAATAACCAGTATTATTCTGGAGTTTGTTATAAAGGGAATCCGACATCATTTATTTGGGATGCATACACTGGTGGGAATATGGCAAATAATACCTGCCCAACAGGATATACCAAGTGGTATGATGCAAATGCAAAATGGAGAACTGGAAATAGTTATGATGCATATACTGCAGCATGTATAAGTAACACTGCAACTGGTGCTGATGCATTTAATATTGAGACGATGGTGGCGTCGGACACGGTAACTTGCCCAACAGGATATACAAAATATAAAAGCGGACAATTTGCATACAAACGAGGATCTAGTGTCCAAGCATGGGACGCAACCTGTTACAAGACGTTTGATGCAACAGTGTGTCCATCCTGCCCATCTGGATGGAGTGAAACAACTTGTCAGACAGTACTTACCAATGGATATGATGTAAAAGAGAAAATTTGTTACAAAACTGATTCGGCGGTGACAACAATGCAGATAACAAAGAAAGGATCTTCGCAATCTATTTCTTGTCCAAGTGCTGCGTGGGCTCCAGCAATGTCCGCAACCAACGTTGCAGGGAACACGGAACTTGCCTGCTATTTTGCTTGCTCGGAGGGGATGACTGCACCGGATGTTCCAACTAGTCCATCCGCTACCGGAGCCAGTCAAAGTATAAATCTTTCTTGGACAGCACCAAGTGGTGGAGGAGTATGCTCGCAACCAGAAACATATAATATATATAGAAGTTTAACCTCTGGATCTGGATTCTCACTTGTTACGAGTGGTATTGCAGGTACAACGTATTCAGATACTTCAATCACCACAAGCGCAACATCAACATATACTCAAACACAAAGCATTGGAAATAGAACATCACTTATTACACTTCTCTCAGATAATTTATGGAGTTATTCTGGGTATCCAAATACAAACATGATTGATGGAAATACGGGGACTATCGCATATCTCCAAACAACTTCATTTTCTGGACAATCAATAACATTTGATTTTGGTTCTGCAATTACTATTACAGAGGCTCGATATACGTGGGGTGGCGGTGGTGCACAAACGGGAAATTATCAGTGGCGAGGATCAACAAATAATTCAACGTGGACTGATATTTCTGCGGTATATACTGCGCCGGGTGGAGTTGCACAACCAAGTTATTTTGGTGACTTAAGTGCAAACACTACTGCATATCGTTATTACAAACTTGTGGCGGTCTCTGGTACTGGATATAACAATGGTGGAATTGCAGAAATAGAATTTAAGATTTTAGGGAGTGGAACTTATCCGACATATTATTACAAAATTTCTTCAGTAAACAGTGGTGGTGAAAGTGCACAAAGTAGTGAGGTGAGTGCTGTTCCGCTTTCAGACCCAGATGGATCCTCACAGACTTTTGCTGGAATTTCTTGCAAGGTGATTAAGACTGCATTCCCATCAAAGACTGATGGTACTTATTGGATAGATCCAAATGGTGGTTCAACAAGTGATGCATTTCGAGCATATTGTGATATGACCACCGATGGAGGGGGTTGGACACTTGTTGCAGGAATTGATTCAGCAAATGCAAATCATAGACAAACAACAGAACAGAGTGGGTGGAGTACAAAATCAACATGGACGCAAGATGATAAGGGGAAGTTTTCTGATACTGTTATAAATCAAATTCGAACCGCCTCGGGAAGTTTGGGAATATTTAGATTTTATTGTTCGCCATATAACGCAACCACATTCCATGATCGTACAAACTGGACTTGGAACTCATACGATAGAGATACAACGCAACGTGGATGGTGGGTAAGTTGGACCAACTATGCAAGTTATCCAACAAATCCAGATTGTTTAGCTGCTTGTGGAGATAATTACTGTTCTGGAGTTGGTACGGGGTATACAGGGAACAGTCCAGCAGTTGGAGGAAGAAATCCAAGTGGTATATGTAATGGTCCACACTATCAATATCCATATCAGGCATATACAGGATATGATTCGTATCCAGTAAATGGATGTGGTTCAGCATCGTCAAGAGGATATGGACGGCTGTGGATAAAATAAACTATGAAATATAAATCATTTATCATCTTCATAATAATTATTCTCACATTCTTTGTGGGGGAGTTTGTGTCCGCACAATATATCACTATTGATCAAAATACTTCTTCAATTGAAAACACTGGTGCGGTTTTGAAATTAAATGAACGAAGTGGAAATGATATTATCTTTGGATCAAATGATTTATTTGTAATTAATTCCACGGGAAATATTGGAATATATACATCCAATCCGTCGTATAAATTGCAAGTAACAGGGAAGGGATATTTTTCTTCTCCGGTGTTTGTTGGGTCCCCAACAGGAGTAACGCACGCAGTGACAAAAAGTTATGTTGATTCAATGGTTGGTGGGGGAATAGCGAGTGGTACATCGGGGCAAACACTTCGTCATAGTGGTTCGAGTTGGGTTGCAACCTCTCTTTTGTTTAATAACGGGACAAACGTTGGTATTGGTACAACCAATCCAACATATCCATTTCATTTATATAATCTTGCACCACCATCGGGAGTATTAGCGACATTTGAAACAGGGGGGAGTAGTGGTTCCATTCGCTTGCTTTCAACGGGATCATCATGGGAATTGGTTTCTGCAGGAAGTGCTTTGCATTTTTATAATAACAACACTTCGGCATATCGATTGACTATGACCAATGCGGGGAACATTGGTATTGGAACAACAACGCCCGCATATACTCTTGATGTTGTTGGCGCGGGACAGTTTGATGGGGCTGTCATTGTTGGATCACCAACAGCGGTGGGACATGTTGCAACAAAATCATATGCAGATTCTTCTGCATATTCACTCTGGAATGCATCAGGTTCAAATTTATATTCCATTAATACGGGGAATGTTGGTATTGGAACCTCAACCCCAACAGCAAAACTTGATGTGTATGGGACAATAAAAATGAATGGATTCCAGTTGGGGACATCGGCAACGCCGGGGTATGTTCTCACAGTGGATGCGAGTGGTAATGGAACATGGCAGATATATAACGCACAGGTGGTGGCGTTAGGTGCAAGTGACAATGTTATGTATTTGCGATCGGGGAGCTCGGACCCAAGATCATTTACTTGGCAATTAGTAAACAATTATAGTCCTGATACCTACATAACTTGTCCAGAGGGATATACCAAGTGGTGGAGTTCTAATGCATATTATAGTTCAAGTGAGAGTGGATATGTTGCATATACAGGTGCGTGTTATCCAACATCAGCATCAAACGATTTATTTAAGTGGCGATCACCATCACCATCAAGTGTGACCTGCCCAACAGGATATACACGATGGGTTAACACATGGTGGGATGTAGATCCGGACAATAGTACTAGCAAATATGACGGTGTGTGTTATAAGGGAACGACATTACCGTCATTTTCTTGGAGTGCATATACCGCTAGTACGCAAACCTGCCCAACAGGACTTACTAACTGGTACGATAACAGTTATGCGCGATGGAGACCAGCATGGTATGAATATTGTGTTGATGAGCCTACGTGTTCGCAATATGACTATACATATGATTATTGGTCATATTCGGGAGCGTGTTATAACGCAAGTGCAACAAATGATGTATTTACATGGAAATCATATTCGGGAGCAACGAGCGTGACCTGCCCAACAGGATATACACGATGGGTAGGACAGTATGTTTATAGCCCAGCAGGCATTGATCAGGTTTATTCAGGTGCGTGTTATAAAGGAAATCCTCCATCATTTATTTGGGAATCATATACGGGATTGGGAAATCCAACCTCAGTAGTGAGTTGTCCGAGTGGATTTACCAATTGGAGTAATACCTCTGCGGTATATTATAATGCTCCAATTTCTGGATATCAGGCATATACAGGTGCATGTATAAATAATACAAATTCTGGGGTATCTGATACTTTTGTATACAATGCAAATGCTGCTTCAAATAGTATTACCTGTCCAACAGGATATACAAAATATACAAACCAAAATTACACGCGAAAGAGATATAGCTCGCAAACGACCTATGATAGTGCCTGCTATAAAATAATTTCTTCTCCCGCCCCTTCTTGCCCATCAGGATGGAGTTCTGCACCAACAAGTACGGTGACTATAGATGGGGTTGATGTAAACGAGCAGATTTGTTATCGCACCGATGCTCCGTTTCAATCATTTACATTGCGTGCTAAAGGAGCAAATCAATCACTTTCCTGTCCTGCGGGGTGGGGTATGGCGACATCGACACAAAATATTGGATCAAATACAGAATTGGTTTGTTACGCAGCATCTTGTCCAAATGGACTTTCTGCTCCTAGTGCGCCAACGGGTGCAACAGCAACGCCTGGTGCTCTTTCAAATACTATTTCATGGACTGCACCAACAGGAAATTCTTGTGCGCTTGCATATTCATATAATGTATATCGAAGCACAACATCGGGAAGTGGATATTCTTTATTAACCTCTAATGTGACCTCAACTTCGTATGTAGATTCTGGATTGAGTGTAATGGCTTACTACTATAAGGTTTCTTCAGTAAATCCAGCAGGGGAAAGTGGATTGAGTTCTGAGGTAACAGCAACCCCAACAAATCCAATAACGGTAACATTTAATAATATTACCACGGGAAGAACGGGAAGTTTGCAAACATTTACTGCTTCGACAACGGGATCATATATTATTGAAGCGTGGGGGGCACAGGGTGGAAGTGGTACAGGTAGTAATAGTTTAACAGGTGGACTTGGTGCATATGTTAAGGGAACAGTATCTCTTACTGCTGGAGATGTTATTAAAATTCTCGTTGGTCAACAAGGAGGTAGCAATGGTGGAGCACACGGAAATGAAAATGGTGGTGGCGGTGGAACGTTTGTTGTGAAACAAACAGGAAATGTACCACTCATTATCGCAGGTGGCGGTGGTGGTGGTCCAGCAACAAGTTATGGGACATCATGTACGCGCACAGCGTCTGAGGGAAATGGTCAGTCGGGAACCTCTGGAGTAACGATTAGTTGTGCAGGTACTGGAACTGGAGGGTCTGCGGGATCAGGTGGTAGTTCAAACCAAAGTTATGCAGGAGGAGCGGGAGGAGGATTTAGTACAAATGGAATGGATGGAGGAACTCATTGCGCAACCGCATATGGAGGACAGAGTTATTTAAATGGTGGGGCAGGAGGAACAGGAAATAGTTGTTACACAACAGAAAATTATGGTGGATATGGTGGCGGTGGTGGTGGACAGCTCGGTGGACCAGGAGCAGGGGGAGGTTATTCTGGAGGTGGAACTTCGGCATCATGGAGCGGAAGCTCAACATATGGCGGTGGAGGTGGAAGTTATAATTCCGGAACAAACCAAACAAATACCGCAGGGGTTCGTTCTGGTCATGGAATGGTCAAAATAACATATTAAAGAACTGATATAATTAAAACTATGGAACAAGAAAAAAAGAAAAAAATATTATACACCATACTTGCTTTAGTTGTTCTTATTGTGGTTGCAATAGCCATTTCATATATTGCCGGGAATACTCCTCGTAATATTGGAAATGTGGTGATATCAGGAATAGTTGAACAAAAAAATGGAAATGTTCTTGTTGTTGATGCGATCACACTCCGTGGTGTTGCGGGAAATTCACAAGACCAAAAAATACTCAAAACTGTTACATTTGATTCAACAACACTTGTTAAGAAACAAATTCAAAAAGATATTTCTTTGTTTGAAAAAGAACAGGCGATCTTTTTGGAATCACAAAAAACTAATAATACAAAAACTGAACCGCCATTACCGTTTATAGAAGAACGGGTTGAGGGTAATACTATTACTATTGGAGATTTTGTGACCATTCGTGCTAATAAAAATGTTGAGGAATACAATGAATTCTTAGCGACCTCGATCATTATTAATAATCCATCTTCTGCTCCAAAATTTTCTGATATTCCGAATATTGGTGCACCAAAAAAGGTAGTTGGTGTTGTTGGTTGGAAGGCAGATGATAATACAAGATTTGCGGTGGATAAAGGTGATGGAACAAGGGTGCAAATAAAGATAAGTTCAAACACCATTTTTTCAAAGCAAGGCAAAAAAAGTGACACTCAATTTAAAGAGGAGACAGAGGCATATAAAAATGGAACATTGGTGACGATTCCAGTTCCATTTATTGACGAACCATCAGATATTTCAAACTTTCAAGTGGGAGACGCTGTAGAGGTTCAAGGTATTGGGGATGAAATACAAGGTATACACGCAGAACGAGCAACATTACTTTTATCTCCAGAAAATTAAAATAAAACCCCGAAAGGGGTTTTATTTTTACTATGGAATACCATATAATTGTTTTATGATCGGGTATGATGATTTTTCCAAAGTTGAATTAAAAACGGCTCACGTATTGCAGGCTGAACGTGTTTTGGATTCAGAAAAACTACTTCGCTTAACATTGGATGTGGGAGACAAAAATGAAGCAGGAGAACCGGTCTCGCGGATTGTTCTTGCGGGGATTGGAAAACAATACGAACCAGAAACACTCATTGGGAAAGATATTGTTATCGTTGCAAATCTTGAACCACGTTCACTCATGGGAGAGATAAGCAATGGAATGATTGTTGCCGCAACTGATAATGAAGGTACCATCTCAATTTTACAACCGGATAAATCAATTGGAGGAGGATGGAAAATTAAATAAACTCTAAGCACTAATATCGAAATCCTAAAAAACACGAATTGAAGAAGTTAATTTAAATATTTGAGTTTTGATATTATTTAGAATTTGGGATTTAGAAATTAGAATTTATTAAAATATGTTTCGAAAATTTTTATCATTTATTATCATATTTGCGCTTGTCGGGATTAGCGCAATAACGCTTATTGCATTTGTGTCTCATGCAGGATGTTTGGTGCAGACACTCCAAGGGGGAGGGTGCCCGGCAAATGTGGGGAGTATCTTGTTTCTAAATTTTCACATAAACGCATTTAGCCAACTTTCATTGGCGATTTCCTTGTTCTTCCTTCTTTTTATTACAGTGCTATTTGTTGAACAAACAGCTGTTTTTCATTCAAGCTCCGTCACTTTTTTTATTTCTCAGAAAAATCTTTTTTGTTCTTCTCTTCAAAAATATAGGAGATGGCTTTCTCTTAATGAATTGAGTCCTTCATATATTTAATTTAGGTGTTTGTTCTATAAAATTTTCTGTTCGCTATTGTTAGTTATATATATGAAAAAATTATTTTCTTGGATATTTATCGGTCTTATTATTATATTTTTGATATCTGTCATTGTTGTTAAGACAACGCCGGTAGGGGAAGAAATGTTTTCTCTATTTCGGTCGTCACATTCATTTTTCCTTCCGTTGGTTGTTGTTTCGGCAATTGTTGATAGTATCAATCCTTGTGCATTTTCTATTTTATTACTCACTATCACATTCTTGTTTAGTCTTGGTGCAGATAGAAAAAAAATATTGGGCATAGGTGGGGCATATATTTCCGGGGTTTTCCTGGTTTATCTAGGAATTGGATTAGGAATTTTACGGGTTTTGTCATTCTTTAGTATTCCAAATTTTGTTGGGAAGATCGGAGCAATACTCATTATTGTTCTAGGTATGTTGGATATCATACATACCTATATTCCTTCTTTTCCAATAAAGTTAAAGATTCCTAAAGGGTCACACAAGACAATGGCTCGACTCATGGAAAAGACGTCAATTCCTGGGGCATTCATACTTGGTGCATTTGTTGGTTTGTGTGAGTTTCCTTGTACTGGTGGGCCGTATCTTATGATTCTTGGACTTCTCCATGATTCACGCACATTTATGAGCGGGTTTGGATATCTTTTCTTATATAATGTGTTATTTGTTATGCCGTTAATAATCATTCTTGGTATTGCCTCAAAGAAGGCACTGATAGATAAGTTTGATACATGGAGAAAGAGTGTATCAGGTAGATTGCGTTTTATTGATGGCGCAATTATGATTGGAATGGGAATACTCATTTTCTTATTGTCATAAGAAAATGAATAAATCAAAACTTAAATCTCAAAATGCAAAGTTGAAGCTAAAAACTGTCTAATTTGTAACTTTTACGTTTCATTTTTGACTTTTACACTTTTCATTTTACACTAACACATATGGACTTCGAAAAAATTAAACAAAAAATTGAAGAAATGAAGAAAAAGGGAGATGTCGATCTTTCTCTTGATGAAGATCTTTCTATTGCGATTATGAACTTGGTGAGTTTGGAAGAACATTTCTTTTTTACCGCAGAGAAGACAAAAAAGGATGATTACTTCGATTTATTGAAAGAGGTGAGGGAAATGCGCAGAGAATTGTTGGGGAAGATGATGGTTCAAAACGAGGGAGAGACTTGGTGCATATCAAAGCATCTTCTTGCAACATCAATGCGCCTTATGGAAGTGGGGACAAAATTAGAAGGGAGTGGAAGGCGTGATGAGGCAAAAAGAATGTTTGATTTGGCATATAAATCATACGCGATGTTCTTTGGTATCCGCTTGAAGCTCATTGATACCAGCTCAATTAAAAAGATTAATGACTCACAACTTTCAAAACATGATACAAAACCGAAAGAGGGCGCGTGGTCATTTGAAGATATAGTTGAAAAAATGGTTGACTGTTGTGACGAGTCAGATAAAAACCCTAAGCACTAATATAGAAACCCTAAACAAATCCAAAATAAGAATTATCAAAAGTCATTTGAATATTTGAGTTTTGATATTATTTAGAATTTAGGGCTTAGAAATTAGAATTTTACATTGAATTTATGAATCAGAAGAAAAAAAATATATTTATTACGATTGGACTTACAGTATTTGTAGTCGGTCTTTTTGTGTTGTTGTGGTATTCCGCCCAACCAGAACCACCGACTGCTGAAGTTACAGCGCTATCACTTTGCTTGAAAGAAAAAGGAGTGGTGATGTATGGAACATATTGGTGTCCACATTGCCAAAATCAGAAAAAAGAATTCGGGAGTGCATTTGAAAATATTACATATGTTGAATGCACCGAGAGAGAAAAGGAATGTATTGATGCCGGCGTACAGGGATATCCAACATGGACATTTCCTGATGGAACGCAACTCGCGGGTCAACAAGAATTGTATGTACTTGCCAAGAAAGCTGGGTGTCCTTTTTAATTTAAACCTACCTTCGGTAGGTAGATTGAGAATTTAATTATACTCCGTTGTCTAAACGGAGTATAATTGTTGTATGGGGCGCATTCAGAACTTTGAAGATTTAAATAAGAGTGAAATTCGTAATGCTGCATTAACTATTTTGGAGTCAGCATATAATTCAATAGATACTGAGGAGGTTGTTAAAAAGATGATTTCGGTAGTAAGAAACATCCTTCTTATTGGAGAGACAAAAATTCCATTAGATTCTGTGGATAGGATTTTTGTTGTTGGAGCAGGAAAGTGTTCCCCAAAAGCCGCGTGTGCAGTTGAAAAAATATTGGGGGAACGAATCACGGGCGGTATTGTTTTAGGAACAAAAAAAAGGGACTTGTGTTCACTTACTATGCGTGAGGGGACGCATCCATATCCCTCTGAAGCAAATATTTCTGCAACAAAAGAATTGCTTGAGATTCTTCATGGACTTACTCCGCGTGATCTTGTTATTGCCCTCGTTTCTGGAGGGGGATCAACATTACTTTGTAATCCTCAGAATATGACCTGTCAGGCAGAGCGCGATATTGTTCAGGCGATGTTTGAGAAAGGAGCTACAATCAATGAATTAAACACAATTCGAAAGCATATATCTGGAGCGCGGGGAGGAATGCTTGCATACCACGCATATCCAGCGCGAATTGTGTCTCTTATATTTTCTGATGTCCCTGGTAATACTGGAATGGATATGGTTGCATCAGGTCCCACTATCCTTGACCCAACCACTGTTTCTGACGCTATGGTGATCATAAAGAAATACAATCTTGAACATTATTTTCCCGACGGGTCACTTATTGAAACAGTGAAGGATGAAAAATTTTTTGAACGAGTGACAAACATACTTGCCGTTTCAAACGACAATGCATTGCGTACAATGAAAAAAACGGCGGAGTCGCTTGGGTTTTCAAGTAGTATTATAACCAACACACTTTCTGGAGAAGCGCGGGTAATTGGTAAAGAAATTGTAGAAAAAATAAAAAATGCTCCCTCAAAAACTGCATATTTTTGGGGTGGAGAGCCAACTGTTACTATCACACAAAAAGGAAAAGGGGGGAGAGAGTTGGAGTTAGTTCTTTCTGCTGTTCCTCATGTGGACGAACATGTTCTCATTGTTGGTGCGGCGTCAGATGGGAGAGATAATTCAGATTTTGCTGGTGCTATCTGTGATATAATGACCTTAAAGAATGCTCAGGCAAAAAACATTGATCCAATAAAGAGTTTGAAAGAAAACACCTCCTACAAGTTTTTTGAAACTGTGGGAGATTTTATTCTTACTGGCGAAACTGGTGAAAATGTTTCAGACCTCATCTTTGCATTAAAACAATAAACAAATATGTCCAATCAATTTATTCTATGGTTTGAGGAAGTCGGTATAAAAGATGTACCCACTGTTGGGGGAAAGAACGCCGCACTTGGAGAGATGTATTCCCATCTCGTTCCTCGGGGAGTCCGCATTCCCGATGGTTTTGCTATTACCGCAGATGCCTATCGTCATTTTGTAAAAAAAACGGGTATTGAAGAGAAGATTGGCGAGATGTTAAACGTGCTTGATACACGTGATATCAAACAACTACAAGCAACAGGAAAAGCAATTCGCGAATTAGTTGTTGCTACAGAATTCCCTGATGATTTGAGGCAATCAATTATATTGGCATATAAGAAGATGGAAGATACATATGGAAAAGAAACCGATGTTGCAGTACGTTCTTCTGCAACAGCAGAAGATCTTCCTGGTGCATCATTCGCTGGGCAACAAGAAACATTTTTAAATGTTCGGGGCGAACAGGAGGTGCTCCACTATGCGCGTAAATGTATTGCTTCACTATTTACTGATCGTGCAATTTCATATCGTGTGGATAAGGGTTTTTCACATACCGAAGCTGCACTTTCTGTTGGAGTCCAAAGGATGGTTCGTTCTGATATATCTTCTTCTGGCGTTGCTTTTACACTAGATACCGAAACAGGATTTGATAAAGTGATTGTTATTAATGGTATTTATGGTTTGGGCGAGTTTATTGTGCAAGGGAAGGTTATTCCTGATGAGTTTATTGTATTTAAACCGACTCTAGAAAAAGGGCATCGAGCAATTATTGCTCGTGATTTGGGGAAAAAACATATAAAGCTTGTATATGGATCGAGAGGGACAAAACAGAAGTCGGTTTCTTGGGCAGATGAACAAAAATTCTCACTGACTGATGATGAGGTACTCCAACTTGCAAAATGGTGTCTAGAGATTGAAATATATTTTTCAGAAACGCATGGAAGGTATCAACCTATGGATATCGAATGGGCAAAAGACGGAAATACGGGGGAGTTATTTATTGTGCAAGCGAGGCCAGAGACGGTGCATTCTTCTCAAGACAAATCAGTATATAAAGAATATCGTTTGGAAAAGAGAAGTGATATTCGTGTGAAAGGAATTGCGGTTGGTTCAAAAATTGGGAGTGGTGGTGTGCGTATATTGAAAGGTGCAAGCCAACTTTCAGAATTTCAAAAAGGGGAGGTTTTGGTCACGGAGATTACTGATCCCGATTGGGAGCCAATTATGAAAATTGCATCTGCAATTGTTACCAATAAGGGGGGGAGAACATCACATGCTGCTATTGTGTCCCGTGAGCTTGGTATTCCCTGTATTGTAGGAACAAATAATGCTACCAAGATACTCAAAAATAAAGAAATAATAACTGTTGATTGTTCTTCGGGAAATGAGGGAATTGTCTATGCGGGAGCATTGCCATTTGAAGTTATTGAACATAGGTTAGAAGAAGTACCAAAAACAAAAACAAAGGTGATGGTAAATATCGGATCTCCTGATGAAGCGTTTAAGAGTCATTTTCTGCCTGCTCGTGGGGTGGGACTAGGACGTCTTGAATTTATCATTGCATCACATATAAAAATTCACCCGAATGCACTTATAAATTATCAAAATCTCAAAAAAGGAAAGAAAACGCGTGATCTTCGGAAGCTTCTGAGAACAATTGAAGAGATGACTATTGGTTATGATGATAAAGCAGAATATTATACCAGTGAACTTGCCGAGGGTATCGCAAAAATTGGCGCCGCATTTTATCCAAACGAGGTAATTATTCGTTTTTCCGATTTTAAAACAAATGAGTATTCAAAACTCATTGGTGGGAGCTTGTACGAACCACAAGAGGAGAATCCAATGTTGGGATGGCGTGGTGCATCAAGGTACTATGATCCAAAATTTATTGATGCATTTGGTTTGGAATGTGAAGCAATGCGCCGTGTTCGTGAAGATATGGGATTGCAAAATGTAATTCCTATGATTCCTTTTTGCAGGACTCCGGAAGAAGGGAGAAAGGTAATTGAAGTAATGAAAGAATATGGACTTGATAGAACAAAAGACAAGAAGCTCAAGGTATATGTGATGTGCGAAATTCCATCAAACATTATCCTTGCTGATGAATTTTTAGATATTTTTGACGGTATGTCTATTGGTTCAAACGACCTTACTCAGCTTACTCTTGGCTTGGATAGAGATTCTGGTATCGTGACCCACATTGCGAATGAAAATAATCCATCAGTGAAAAAACTTGTTTCCCAGATTATTGAAAAATGTAAGGCACAAAAAAAATATATTGGTATTTGTGGACAGGCACCGTCTGACTATCCAGAATTTGCAGAATTTCTTGTGGAGGAGGGAATTGAGAGTATGTCTCTAAATCCAGACTCAATCATGAAGATGATTGGAGTGGTACAAAAAAAGGAAAAGGAGATTGCAAGCATGAAGAGAAAGACACAACTTTCAAAATAAATAAAAATACCCCTGCTGATAAGTGGGGGTATTTTTATGGTACAATGAATATATGAAAATTGGTTTCTTTGAACTCGAAGGATGGGAAGAGAAGGTTATTCGAGAAACAATTGTTGGTCCGGAGTGTAGATTTTCTAATGATAAAATTGAGGAGGGAAAAATTCCTGCACAAGCAGATTTTGATGCTATTTGTATTTTTGTTGATTCAGTAATTAACGAAAAAACACTTTCTTATTTTCCCAATTTAAAATTTATCGCAACCCGTTCAACAGGATATGATCATATTGATCTAGAAGCATGTAAAAAACGGGGAATAGTAGTTTCTAATGTTCCAGGATATGGAGACAATACTGTTGCTGAGTTTGCTTTTGGGTTGTTACTCACCATGACAAGAAAGATTTTTGATGCGATTGATCAGGTGAAAGAAACAGAATCATTGTCATATAAACGATTGCGAGGAATAGATATTGGTGGAAAAACGATATTAGTTATCGGAACGGGAAGGATAGGAACCCATGCAATAACAATTGCAAAGGGGTTTGATATGAACGTCATTGCGTATGATCCAAAACCAAAGCCGGAACTTGCTACAAAACTTGGATTTTCCTATGTTTCACTTGAAGAAGGATTGAAAATTGCGGATATAGTGACAATTCATTGTTCTCTCAATGATTCAACCAAGCACTTGTTAAACAAAGAATCGATGCGTTTTCTGAAAAAGGGAGCGTACTTAATAAATACTGCACGAGGGGGGATTATTGAAACATTTGCCCTTATTGAGGCGTTGCTTGATGGGAGAATTGCGGCGGCCGCACTTGATGTTTTGGAAGACGAAGAGCAGACAAAAGACGAGATGCAGTTCTTTAGTAAAAAGGGAGCAAAAGCAGAAGATTTAAAATTAATACTTGCGAATCATCGATTAATGAATATGCCAAATGTATTTATTACTCCACATACGGCATTCAATACACAGGAAGCTTTGGGGAGGATACTACAAACGACAATACGTAATATTACCGCATTCTTGTCAAAATCTCCCATTAACACTGTTTAGGATGTGTGGACACTGGTCACCATGGAACATTTTGAATCTTTACATTCCTTTTTAATTTTTCTTTCTGCATACATATTACCCATTGTACTTTGGGTTATTTTTCTTTTTGCTTGTGTTAGATATTTTTTGCGAAAAAAATTTATTGCAAGAGAATCATTGTTATCGTTTCGCAACTTAATCATATATGCGATTGGTGGTCGTATAGCGCATGCTGGATTATTAATGTATTTACAATATTCCTTATGGAATGAGGGAGGAATGGGGAGTTATTTTCTTACTGCGCCACTTTCAAAAGATCTCCCCATTGATGGAATGAAATATTTTGGTTGGTTATTTACTAATAAATTTGGATATTTCCTTTTTTATTCTTGGGGAAGATTTTGGCTTTCTGTTATTATTTCCATTTTTGTTGCATATATATTTTATATATTTCTCAAATTATTGAAAAAGAGGACTGAAAGATTTTTTGAGGAGGGTGAAGTTGAGTTGGGTTTTTTGTCTGCCCTTATTGTCGGATGGCCGTTGTTTGTTATTTTTGTCCCCCTTGTGTTTCTTTCTGTTATCATCGTTTCTCTTGTTCGCCTAATTTTTTTGAAACAACAGTACACGACTTTGGGCACCCCGTTTCTTTTGGCTGTTCTTTTCCTGCTTCTATTTGGCAGTTATTTCATAGATGTTTTTAATTTGGTGGTTTTGAAAGTATAAGAGAATCCTCTATACTATATATATGAGTGACTCAACTAGTATCCAAGCAAAAGCGTCTCCGAAAGACATTTTTTTGCAACTTATATCCATTATCGCGTTATATGGGAGTGTTATTGCATTACTTACGCTATTGTTCCAAATGATAAATATTCTGATTCCTGATGCAATTGCGAATTATTACAATTCATATCGATATAATGGAACGGCGCGGGGGGCGATTGCTGCACTTATTGTGTTTTTCCCAATGTTTTTATGGACGGTACGCACACTTGCTGTAGAGTATAAAATTGATGAATCACGCAAACGATTATCAATCCGTAAGTGGTTATTACATTTTACTCTGTTTATTGCCGCCTTGGTTATAGCAACTGATTTTATTACTTTAATCTACAACTTCTTAAATGGCGATCTTACCCTTAAATTCACCCTTAAAATATTTTCTGTATTAATAGTTGCCCTGTTAGTGTTCTGGTATTATCGAAATGAAATAAAGGAAACCACCAAAGAAATAACACGATATGTTGGATATATTGTTTCCATATTTGTTCTTATTGCAATTGTTGGAGGAATTTTTGTAACAGGTTCTCCATTTGAGGCACGAAAAAGAAAAATTGATGATCAACGCGTTAGCGATCTTTCCATGATTCAGAGTTCTGTTATTGAATATTGGCAGAACAAAGGAGAATTACCAGAGAATCTTTCGCAGTTGAACGATAATCTTCGTGGAATCTTGATTCCAAAAGATCCGGAAACAAATAAAGAATATGGATATGGCACAAAGGGAAACGAAACATTTGTATTGTGTGCAATATTTGCAACAACGTCCGACGGGGGGCGAGACGACTATTATCTCGGTGGATTTCGTGGAAACACTTCGTGGAAGCATGACAGGGGGCAGGTTTGTTTTGACAGAACTATTGATAAAGATTTCTTCAAACAGAACAACGTTGGCATAAAGCCGGTTTTCTAATGAAAATACTTGTTCGTGTGGATGCTCAGGCAAAAAAGAGTGAAGTGGTTGTACTCGGTGAGCGTTGTTTTAGAATAAAAACAACAAAACCAGCAAAAGAGGGAAAGGCAAATAATGATGTAATAGCATTGCTTGCTTCCCATTTCCATATAAGCAAATCAGAAATTGAATTGCTTTCTGGACACAGATCAAAAGAGAAAATCTTTGAAATTCCAAATTGATGAAAAAAATAATACTATATGTAATTTATGGTATATGTGCTGGCATTTGTGTTTTTGGTATCTTCAAACTTATAGAATATAGAACCAATATGCCCTACCAAGAAGAATTTTCGGAAGTTATTGTTGAATCTCCCCAAATGAATTCGCGCATTCAGAGTCCGATGGTGGTCCGTGGGAAAGCAAAAGGATATTGGTTTTTTGAGGCGTCGTTTCCAATTATTTTGGAAAATAAACACGGAGATATCATTGCATCGGGAATTGCACAAGCGGGAGGGGAATGGATGACCGAACAATATGTTCCGTTTTCTTCTGAACTTATATTTCCAAAACAGAAGAGTGGGGAAGGGGGGTTACTTATTTTCAAAAAAGATAATCCATCTGGTTTGCCTGAACATGATGCATCGGTTAGTATTCCAATTACCTTCTGATCTGAAATTCAATCTAGGGTATAGGTAGTAACTGATGGTTCTTAATTATCCATGCCAAAACTGTTTCAATTAGTTAGTAATAACAAGCCCGCGGGGGACCAGCCACAGGCGATTACATCGCTTGTTTCTGGTTTCAAAAAAGGGATGAAATCACAGACACTGCTTGGCGTTACCGGATCGGGAAAAACATTTACTGTTGCGCATGTTATTGCGGAGCTTGATACTCCCGCACTTGTCATTGCACACAATAAAACCCTTGCCGCACAGCTATGTAATGAGCTTCGAGAATTATTTCCCCATAACGCGGTTCATTATTTTGTTTCTTATTATGACTATTACCAACCAGAAGCATATATTCCAACATCGGATACCTATATTGATAAGGAAGCGATGATTAACGAAGAAATTGACAAACTTCGTCATGCGGCAACAACTGCACTGCTTACTCGGCGTGATGTCATTGTTGTTGCCTCAGTATCTTGTATTTATGGATTGGGAACCCCAGAAGTATATAAGGAACATATTTTTCATTTTGAAGAAGGGGGGGCGGTAAATAGGACTCAGCTGATAAAACAATTAGTGGAATTACAGTTTTCTCGGACAACGTCCGATTTAAAACGTGGAACATTCCGTGTACGGGGAGATCAATGGGAAATTATGCCCACTGATAGGGAGGTTATTTATTCATTTGAAATACATGATGGAATTATTCAGAAAATTTATGAGATAAATCCTGTTCAGGGATTTGTTCGTGGCGAGACTCCAGAACTTAAGGCGGTGTTTATTCCTCCAGCAAAACATTTTATTACAAAAACGGATACAAGGAAAAAAGCAATCAAGGAAATAAAGAAAGAATTAAAGGAACAACTTGCAAAATTTGAGCGTGAAGGAAAATTACTGGAAGCAGAACGATTGGAACGAAGAACAAAATTTGATTGTGCGATGATTGATGAAATAGGGTATTGCAACGGCATAGAAAACTATTCCCGACACCTTTCCGGTCGTGCATCAGGGGAACCACCAGACACATTGCTTGATTATTTTCCTAAAGACAAAAAAGGAAAGGCAGATTTTATCACGATAATAGATGAATCGCACGTGACCGTACCACAAATAGCAGGGATGTACGCAGGAGATGCCGCTCGCAAAAAAACATTAATTGAGTTTGGTTTTCGTCTCCCATCTGCGGCGGATAACAGACCACTTAATTTTAAGGAATTTGAACAGCGCACAGATAAGACAATTTATGTTTCCGCAACACCTGCAGAATTTGAAAGAAAAAAATCTAGGAAAGAGGGGCAGATTGTTGAACAGATTATTCGTCCAACAGGGCTTGTAGACCCAAAGGTCACTATTCGTTCTGCTCGTGGGCAGGTTCAGGACCTCATCAGTCATATAGAAAAAAGACAACCTAATGACGATGGGATAAAACCTCGTGTATTGATAACAACACTTACCAAACGTATGGCAGAAGATCTTTCACATTTCTTGGAGGAAAAGCAGATGAAAGTCTCATACCTTCATAGTGATGTTAAAACACTTGATAGAATAAAGATTCTTACTGACTTACGACGAGGTACCATTGATGTTTTGGTTGGGGTAAACCTTCTTCGAGAAGGGCTTGATCTTCCTGAAGTTGAACTGGTTGCAATTTTGGATGCAGACAAAGAAGGGTTTTTGAGAAGCGAGACCTCACTCATTCAAACAATAGGGCGTGCAGCAAGAAATATTCGTGGTGAGGTTATTATGTATGCAGATCAAGTTACTGGATCATTGGAGCGCGCAATTCGTGAGACTGAGAGAAGAAGAAAGATTCAGTTAGCATATAACAAAAAAAATAATGTCACTCCAAGGACAATTATTAAGGAGATAAAAGATATTTTGCCGACAGAAAAAATTGCAGAGATTGAATTGCGTGGTGCTCCAAAGACAAAGAAGGGGATAGAACAGCTATTGAAAGAAAAAGAGCGCGAAATGAAAGAGGCAGCGGAAGAATTGAATTTTGAGTTGGCAACATTACTGCGAGATGAGATAAAACAACTTACCACCAACTACAAACAACAAACAACAAAAAAGAATAAAGAGGAAAAAGAAAAAGCACGAAAACATTTTTCTGATAAATAATTTACGTAATAAAAAGCCCCCATATGGGGGCAGAATATCTAATTAACCGCAATTCGGACTCCTATGACGGGAGTTTTTATTTCTCCACTGAAGAAGTATGTGCCATATACATATATAGCTTTCATTTCTTCTTGATCTGCGAGAGGAATTTTAATCTCCAAATGTGGGCCGGACCCGAGGTCTGATTCATATTTTCCACCAACGGCGACAAGATCCATAATAGGAAACATTGCGCGAGCATCAATATAGGGCTTTGTATCCCACTGACCTTTTTCAATGTGGACGTATCCAAAAACTTGTTTTTTTAAATAATAGTTTTTGGTAGAAACCATACCTAAAAATAAATCTCCTCCAATTATCCAACCAAGATCTTTTTTATCAACATCCTGTCTTGTCTGAAGTCCCCCAGAAACACCAACTCGGAAAAACGGATTTAGCCGATAATAAATACCGACTAGTCCCGCATCAGACGGACTTGCGTTAGAGATTGGGACGCTCACTGTTCTGCTCCGTGAGGAGCGGAACATCCCGGTAAGTGATAAATCTTCTGTGACTCCCACGCGAACCTGAAGTTTCCACGTAGAAAACTTTTCAGGAGTATTTGAAAATGGAGTACCAGAAACATCTGCCATCACGGCAACCTGTGCCAGAATGGGAGCGGTAAATATAAGCAAAAGTACGAAAACCTTTATAGTTTTCATTAGTATTCTCCTTTGTTAATGATGTAAATATTATACACAAATATATAGAAAAGTCAAGTTAAAATAATTCCCCGCGGAGCGGGGAATCTGAATAACATTTTTACCAGTTTTCTGGGAAGTCTTTAAAGTCCCAGCCCTTGGTATATTTCCGAATTTTACTCTTTTTTTCAGAAGAAGAATCAGAACGTGTAGAAGATGAATCGGTTTTTAGTTCGTTGAGGCGCTGTTCGAGATCGCTTATTGCTTCTGCGTGTTTGTTTAATCGAAAATCTTGTTCTTTATCCTTTTTTTTGCCAGCTTGTATTTCTTTTTCGTGATTATCAAGCTGTTTTCTAATTGATGGGCTTACTTTTTTAACAGTCTCAACCTTATTTTTTGGTTCAACCTTAGTAGTGGGGGAATCAAGAAAATATATTGCGGCTGCAAAAATTCCTAAAAGTACAAGAACTCCAATGACAATGGTGACGATCCTATTCATTTCTTTCTCCTATTAAATTATTTAAAGATAAAAACATTGTATTATATATTTAATGTTTTGTCAATCCCGGCTATTCTATAATAAAAGGCATAGGGATTGACTTTTCTATGTTTTTACGGTACAATCTAACTATCTTTAATAACTTAAATAAAAGGAGAAAATCATGAAAAGAATAGTTCTTTTCGCAGTACTTTTTGTAGTATTCACTACTCTTAATTTTGCTCAGTCACCGCTACCAACGCTTACCGGATATGAAAATCTATCCGACAAAGGTGTTGCACTGAGTGATACCGCTCAGGAGGGAAAATCATTCAAGTTTTGGATGAATACCTCAGTTGCGACAGGAAATAGATATACAAAATGGGAAGTCGCATTATCACAGAGTGTCACGTTTCCAAAAGGATCGAAGATATCTGCAAATATAATGATTCCCGATCCGTTAGGTGATGTCCAAATTTCTGTAACATTATTGAATGGTGATAACGTTGTAATGAATTCTGCGCTTGAAGTTGAATCAAAGAATACCGGCTCAAGTCTGGCATTTCATCGAAAGAGTTTTAGATTTCCTGAAATAGACGGTAGTTTTAATAAAATTCGTCTAAATCTTTCATATGTTCAAAATGAATCAGGGTTACGGAATTTATTCATTGACGGGGTCTATCTTGTTGATGGAGTGACAGAAACGCTTATTGATAACTGTAATGGTAATGGTGGTGGCACAATAGTGAAACCAGGAGTTTCAACGCTTACAGCACCGATAAATAGTGCAACAAATGTGAGTGTTACTCCGAGGTTTGATTATGGGAGTGTTACAAACACAACTCTGTACCAGCTTCAGATTATGAAAAAATTGGACGGTTCAATTATTTATGATCAAAAAAACGCCAGCACCTCTGTAACGCTTACTGCGCCATTGTCATACAATACGCAGTACGACTGGAGAGTAAGATGTTGGAACAACGATACGTCGAGTGATAATTGGTCTGAAACATTTAGTTTTACTACCGCATCTCAGGTTGTATCAGTTCCTATATTTACTGTTAATAGCAGGAGCGAATCAGATAATTCAATTACGTTGAATTGGGTTGGTGGCGAGGTTGAATTTCAGCTTATGAATATGAGTGGAACTGTTCTGCAGAATCCATCTGCAAATATATCACCATACACATTTTCTGGATTAGCCGATGGGGACTACCAATTACGCGGGAGATTTAAAAATCCTCAAAGTGATTGGAGTGAAACTTATATCTTTAAAGTTAAAGTACAAGTTACTTTGAGTGTTCCAATTATAGGAACACCGGGGAATAATAGTACTGGCAATCCGATTCAAACAGTACTCTCATTTACTGGGAACGCATCGGAATATGAAATTATGATTGCAAAAAACTCGGAATTTACTGCCGATGTACACACATATATTATTTCAACAAGTCCTTATGCGCTTCCAAATCTTTCACCTTCTACCACATATTATCTAAAAATGCGTGGTAAAAGTGGAGCAAATTATTCTGAATATACTTCGGTTGTAAACTTTATGACAGTAGGAGTTACTGGAGTTGAGGATAATCAAGTACCAAGTGATTTTTCACTTGCGCAGAATTATCCAAATCCGTTTAATCCAAGTACATTGATTCAGTTCTCCTTACCAGCAAATTCTTTGGTAAGAATATCAATATTTGATATTCTTGGTAGGGAAGTAAAACAGCTGACAAACCAAGAGTTTTCCGGCGGTGTTCACTCCATACGTTTTGATGGAGAAGGGATCTCATCTGGAACATATATTTATATGATCCAGACCAAATTCGGACAGCTTTCAAGGAAGATGAACTTGGTAAAATAGATAGAAACCGCCCCAATTGGGGCGGATTTTTATTATTCTTAACGATTGATGATTGCACACTAAAAATGAATATACACATCTTATTTGCAGACTAAATCTCTAAAGTCTGCAAATAAGATGTGTATGTGAGGAAAGCTTGACTTTTTTGTTGATATAGTGTAGAATTTGACAGATGAAAAAATATTCAGTACTAGCATTTTTTGTTGGTTTACTTACACTTGTGCCCGTAACATATGCCGCACCTGTGTCTTTTTCTGCATCAACAACAGGAGAAAATTCAATTTCTCTTTCTTGGGTTACTGATACAGATATTACTTCACACGAAATATTCTATTCCACAAGCGCATTACATGATTCAAATCTTTCTTCTGCGCAATCATATAGTTCAATGCCAATGTCTGTTCCTAACACATCTCAATCTGTATCAATTTCCGGATTGAATGAAGGAACAACATATTATTTTGCATACAAGTTTATTGATACGATTGGTGCGACGTATATTTCATATACATCAGCGACTACCCAGTCCTCTGGTGGTGGATCGGGTGGCGGGGGAGGTGGGTCGGTGACACCACCACCAACTCCCGTGTCCAGTTTTACCGCAACTCCAGCATCTACCTATGTAGATCTCAGTTGGAATACTCCGGCATCAACCGTGCTTTCCCAGTTTGATATTCATTACAGTACGAATCAAATGACAAATCTCACATTCTCATCTGCTCCGTCTATTGCGGGCGTTCCGTTGCCAATCTCAAATACACAGCAAGGCGTTCGCGTTGATGGATTGCAAGCGGGTACCACATATTATTTTGGAATTCGTACCGTAAATGTAGTTGGTGAAGCATCTTCTATTACATATATTTCTACACAAACAACGGGTGGAGGATCTGGCGGAGGCGGGGGAACGATTGCTGATCCAACACCAGTAACAAATCTTACCGCGGTGAAAAACGGAACAACGGTGACTCTCTCCTGGGACACACCAACAAACTCTGTACTCTCCGTATTTGATGTATTTGCGAGTCAAAATACCATTACTGATTCAAATGCAGTTTCGTTAGAAAAAATTCAAAACTATCCATTGCCAATTCCTGGGACACGACAATCAATGACTGTTTCTAATGTTGCTTCAACAATAAATTATTTTGCGGTACGCACGGTAAATGTGGTTGGGCGCGTTTCAACGCTTACTGTTACGCAAGTTACTTCTGATGCAAATGGCATCCTTCCAGTATCCAACCTTACCGCAAATCCAGGATCAACAATTATTGATCTTGCATGGAATACCCCAACATCAATCAATACATCTTTGTTTGATGTGCGATGTTCTTCTACTGAACTAAACGCGTCAAATTTCACTAGTGTATCAATGGTACAAGGTGTTTCGCTTCCAATTCCTGGGACTCGCCAAGGAACGCGTATATCAGGTCTTTTGAATGGAACAAAATATTGGTGTGGCGTTCGTGTTCAGAACACTATAGGTGAATATTCATCAATTGTATTTGTTACCGCAACACCGACATCTGGTGGTGGCGGAGGCGGGGGAGGAGGTGGTGGAGGAAGTGCTTCTGGCGGAGGTGGGTCCCCAACAAGTATTAGTTCTCCATCAGTTCTTATTAATAATGGAGCAGAAAAGACAGAAAGCACACTAGTAACTCTTTCACTTACTGCAGTGAATGCAGATGAAATGATGCTTTCCAATTCCAATGATTTTAATGGAGCACGATGGGAGCCATTTGCATCAAGTACTCAATGGGTTCTTATTTCTGGAAACGGAAATAAAATAGTATATGCAAAATTCAGAAATGACTCATCAAGTACTGCTGGCCCGGTTTCTGATTCAATCATCTTAGAGATTCCTAATAGGGTAATACCTCCACCAGAAATCATAATTGTTCCACGTTATGAAGTTATAAATACAGCGCGACCATACACATCAATTATTTCTATTTCTCCAAATGCCACCTATCTTCCTAGTGAGGAAAAGGTAATAGTAGTACTTACTGCGCATCCAGGTGAATCAATAAAATACGGAGCACATTTGGAATTAGATTATCCTACCGACACATTGGAGCTTAATGAAATAGAATACGGGGATGGATGGGTTCCAGAATTTGATCCAATATACAATTTTGATAATCAAAAAGATGGACGACTTGTTAAAACTGCGTCGCATGCTGGATTTGATGACCCAATACATTTTGCAACACTCATATTTAATGTGAAACAATCAGGTTTTGGTGTATTTAATACCAATTCATTTAGTGGGCTTCGAGAACTTTCGGAATATAAAACAGGTTTGTATGAAACTCGTGCACATGTTGCAACTGTTTCTCAAAATATTGGAAAGGCACGTCTCATGTTTGCAAACCTTGTTTCTCTCACAACTCAAGACAATACCATTGCAGTTATAAGTTCATTTATCTTCTTGTTCCTTTGTTATATTGCATATGTTATTTCTTCACATAGATCAGGGAAAAGAAAATTAGTATTTCCACTTCCATTAAAGAGGGAAAAATAAATGTTGAGCGAGCGCAATCCGTAACCCCACCAGTCTATAGACTGGTGGGGTGCTATTTATATACAAACTTGCTAATGAATTTGTTTGCCTGTATTCTTGTCTTGTACATCCCTAGTATCTTTGGAACTGGGGAAGTTTCTGTGTACATATACTAACTTATCTATTTATTATTATGAACGACAAAATAAAAATAAAAGGAGCACGAGAGCACAATTTAAAAAATATTGATTTAGAACTTCCTCGAGGGAAGATGACTATATTTACTGGGCTTTCTGGCTCAGGAAAGTCATCACTCGCGTTTGATACTATTTTTGCAGAGGGACAAAGGAGATATATAGAATCGCTTTCTGCATATGCACGCCAATTTTTGGGAAAATTGGATAAGCCAGATGTTGATGAAATTGAGGGGCTTTCTCCAGCAATCTCAATTGATCAAAAAAGTCATTCAGCAAATCCACGATCAACGGTTGCAACTATAACGGAAATTTATGATTATCTCCGTGTGCTTTTTGCCCGTGCAGGGAAACCACATTGTCCTGAATGTGGGCATCTTATTGAAAAACGAACAAGCGAAGAAATTGTTGATTTGGTAATACAAATTGCAAAAGAAAATAATACTGGTAAAAATCTTGTTCTTCTTGCCCCCGTGGTGCGCGGGAGAAAGGGAGAATATTATCAGATGCTTTACGATTATTTAAACGCAGGATTCTCAGAGGTCCGTGTCGATGGGAAATTTTATTCATTGAGAGATAAAATAGAACTTTCTCGTTACAAACAACATACCATTGATTTGGTAATTGATAGAATTCCTGGGACACTTGATTTTAAAAATAAAGATAACCGATTACGTCTTGCAGAAGCAATCGAACAAGCATTGAAATATGGTGGTGATGTGGTGACAGTAATTACTCATACAGAGATTTCACTTTCCGCAAAATTTACCTGTCCCAATGATGGATGTTCTTTTCCAGAGATAGAACCAAGATTGTTTTCTTTTAACAGTCCCTTTGGAGCATGTGAAGCATGTAATGGTTTGGGGACAGAAAGTATTTGGTCTGAAAAACCTTGTGAAGTGTGTCGTGGCAAGAGATTAAAAAAGGAAGCACTTTCTGTATTGATACAGGAAAAAAATATAGCAACGGTTGTTGGGTATTCCGTGGAGGAGGCAATAGCATTTTTTGAGAAGGTGGAAAAAACAAAAAACGCTCGATTTCGGGAGGTTGCAGAAGTCCCACTCCGAGAAATCAGGAGTCGCCTTCAGTTCCTTTTAGATGTGGGATTGAATTATCTCACGCTTGAGCGTCGGGCGGGAACATTGTCTGGCGGTGAGGCACAACGTATTCGTCTTGCATCCCAAATTGGCTCGCGTCTTACGGGGGCATTATATGTTCTTGATGAGCCAACTATTGGATTACACCAAAGAGACAATGAAAAACTTATTCAAACATTAAAAAATCTTCGGGATCTTGGAAATACTGTTATTGTTGTTGAACATGATGAAGACACTATTCGTGCGGGGGACTACCTTGTAGATATTGGTCCTGGTGCTGGTGTGCATGGTGGGGAAATAACAGCATCCGGTCCACTACCAGATATTTTAAAGGATAAAAAACAATCATCATTAACACTTGATTATCTTCGTGGAAAGGAATTTATTGCAATTCCAGAAACTCGTCGGCGGGTGACAAAAGATCATGACTATTTAAAATTGCGTGGTCTTGTTGAAAATAATTTAAAAAATATCAATGTTGATATTCCATTACGTCGCTTTACTACGATAACAGGTGTTTCTGGTTCTGGTAAATCAACATTATTATATGATGTTTTATATAAGTTGCTCGCTAACAAATATAATGGTTCAAGCTACCGTGTTCAGGGATATAAGAGTGCGCATGGGTTTGAATATATAAATCGTGTTATTAATATTGATCAGTCGCCGATTGGGAGGACCCCACGATCAAACCCAGCAACATATGTGGGTGCATGGACATTCATTCGTGATTTATTTACCGCTACAGAGGATGCTCGTATACGAGGGTATAAACCTGGGCGTTTCAGTTTTAATGTAAAAGGGGGGCGCTGTGAAAACTGTGAGGGACATGGGGTTATTGCGATAGAAATGCATTTTTTGCCGACTGTGTACGTAACGTGTGATGTATGTAAGGGAAAACGATTTGATCGCGAGACACTTGAGGTTGAATATAAAGGAAAGAATATTTATGAGGTCCTCAAAATGACTATAGAAGAAGCGGTAGTGTTTTTTGAGGACATTCCATGGCTCCATGATCGACTTGCAATACTTGATGAGGTTGGGTTGGGATATTTGGAGTTGGGACAATCGGCAACCACACTTTCCGGTGGTGAAGCACAACGTATAAAACTTGGAGCAGAGCTTGGCAAACGGGATACACACAAGACTATATATTTATTGGACGAGCCAACCACTGGTTTGCATTTTGCCGATGTTCAAAAACTTCTTGAAGTTCTCCAGAGATTAGTGAATAGGGGGAATACCATAGTTGTCATTGAACACAATCTTGATGTAATAAAGTCAGCAGATTGGGTTATTGATCTTGGTCCAGAGGGAGGGGAACGCGGAGGAGAAATTATTGTTGCAGGGACCCCAGAAGATGTTGCACGAAAAGGATTTAGTTTTACCGGACAATATTTAAAGAAGGTTCTCTAATATAATATTAAAATTCTAATTTCTAAACGTTAGTATTTAGAGTTTTCTTTTTGTTTGTTACACTAATAGTAATGATAGAGGTAAAGCAAAAAAAGAAGGTTGGTCTTGCATTGGGTGGTGGTGGAGCAAAGGGACTCGCTCATATTGGTGTTATTAAAGAACTCGAACGACTAGGAATTGAGATTTCTTTTATTTCTGGGACAAGTATGGGAGCTCTTATTGGTGGGTTTTATGCTATAACGGGAGATATACAGTTTTTGGAAGATTTTTTTACCTCAATTAAAAAAGATGATATTTTTCCCGCAACCCATATGATGCGAAAGAAGGATGGGGAAATATTTAAACATAGTTTACTTGATAGAATTGAAAGCAAAATAAAGGGAATAGACATTAAAGACACCAAAATTCCTTTCTCGGCAGTTGCAACAGATGTAGAGACGGGTGATGAAATTATTTTGCGTGAGGGAGATATTATTCAGGCAATTCAAGCATCTACGGCACTTCCTTTTGTTTTTCCCCCGACGCGTATCAATGGGAGGGTGCTTATGGATGGGGGATTTGTTAATCCAGTGCCAGCAGATGTGGTAAGGAGTATGGGGGCAGAGTGTGTCGTTGCAATTGATGTATCAAGTAAGTGGATAAATCTTGAAAAAGAATCAATAAATCCAATGAAGGTATATTCAATGCTTCCCCATGCGCTTTCTATTGTTGAGTATCAACTTGCAAGAAATATATTAAAGGATGCGGATGTTGTATTGAACCCGCCGGTACTCCAATATAAGTGGAATGATTTTGAATTTGGAAGAGAAATTATACAGTGCGGAACCAAAGAGATAAAAGAGCATCTCAAAGAAATATATAAAAAAACCGGTATTACTCCTCCCCAAAAGAAACCCATTGAATCGTTCTTTGATCTTATATTTTACGGAATTGATGATGAATAAAAATCCCCGCTAATCCATAGACTAGCGGGGTTAATTATGCATATGGAGGTTTTTCTGGAACTATATGGTGTTCGTGACAACGTGGTTGATACGATTCTGCACCACCAACAAACTCAACAGGATCATTATATTTTGCTGGCTTTCCATCAACTAATCTTTGGGGAAGCTGTGCCTCTTTCCCGCACACAGAACAGCAGGATGTAAGGAGTAATAAATCATAATTTGTTTCCACAAGACCCAACAGCGACGTACTTGAAACAAACGGTTCACCTTTAAAATCAAGCTTTAGCCCTGCTGCGATAACTTCATAGCCAAGACTAAGAAGATAATCAATTGTTTGGTAAATTGATTCTGGAAAAAATTGTACTTCCTCGAAAGCAATAACATCAATTTTCTTTCCAATTTCCCATTCTTTCAGTTTGAGTTTTTTAGTAATTTCAAAAGTTTCACCTTTTGGTATATCAATTGCAGGAAAGACATCTCCTTCTGCGGTTTTTAATAATCCAGTCCCACTACGGGTGTCTTTTGTTGGTTTGAATGCGAGCGTTGTTTTTTGTCCGTGTTTTTCTGCGCGTCGTAATCTCTTTATTAATTCTTCTGTTTTCCCCGCAAACATGTTGCCGAGAATAAGGGTAAACTTGCCTCTCATATATACCTCTCTTAATTTGTAAATGTTTCTTTACTTATACAATCAAAAAATACATATTCGTGCAAGGATATTGTACTCGTTGTACAATGCTCCTGTATGGTGAAGAGTGAATTATACAAGCATATATCAGAAAATCCCGGCGTTTATATTATGAAAAATGCCAATGGGGAGATTTTATATATAGGAAAAGCAGGAAACTTGAAACGCCGTGTTTCAAGCTACTTTTTGCGTCCACATGATGCGCGTATAGAAAAAATGGTTTCACAAATTCATTTAATTGAAACAAGAGAAACAGGTTCTGCACTTGAAGCCCTTATATTAGAATCAGCGCTTATTAAAAAACATCAATCGCCATTTAATATTCGGGAAAAAGACGATACAAGTTTCTTGTTTGTTGTAGTAACCAAGGAATTGTTCCCACGTGTTTTGTTGGTTCGCGGAAAGGATCTTTCAAAAATTAATGGAATAGTATTTGGTCCATATGTTTCCGCATCAAGCATTCGGGAAGCATTGCGAATTTTGCGAAAGATTTTTCCATGGAATATTCACGAGGGAGCAAAAATTGGTGCATATAAAAAACCATGTTTTGAATATGAGATTGGGCTGTGTCCAGGAATCTGTATTGGAGAAATTAATTCGATTGAATATAAAAAAATGATAAGAAAACTTATCTTATTTTTTGAAGGAAAAAAAGATATTATTCTTGGTGAACTTGAGAGAGAAATGAGACAGGCGAGCAAGAAGATGGAATTTGAGTTAGCAAATAAATTAAAAAAACAAATTTTTGCACTTACACACATTCGCGACACCGCTCTTATCTCAGAAGATAAATTGAAAATTGAAAACCTGCCTGCCGGTAGGCAAGGTTCGAAATTGAAAATTGGGGCACAGCGAATCGAGGGCTATGATATTTCAAATATTTCAGGGACCTCTGCAGTGGGGAGTATGGTGGTATTTGTGGATGGGTTGCCAGTAAAAAGTCAGTATAAAAAATTTCAAATAAAAACAGTTGAGGGGCCAAATGATGTAAAAATGTTACGCGAAGTCTTATTACGAAGATTTAAGCACACTGAGTGGGAATTTCCTCAATGTATTTTGATTGACGGGGGTAAACCGCAGGTGAACGAGACAATAAAAACATTAAGGGAATTGGGAATAACAATTCCTATAGTGGGAATTGCAAAAGGGGAAAAAAGAGACAAAAACGAGTTTATCGGAAGTATCCCGAAGGGAGTTTCAGAAAAAACACTTATTTTTGTTCGCGATGAGGCACATCGATTTGCTATTAAATATCACAAAGAATTGCGAGCTAAAAAAATGATGGAGAGATAAATTCCATTGATTGCTTATATATAGATTCCTACTTTCACGGTAATAACTTTAGAGATTTAGTCATTCCTGCGAAAGTAGGAATCTTTTTGAGGAAATGTGAAAAGGATAGTATTTATGGGTCAAAATGGGTGTCTTATGTTAACTATTGCACTTTTCTGAATAATGTGGTATAATAATACCATTAACAATTTAAAAGGGGTCAGAAATGACAAAATATAAAAGCTTTAAAAGAATGAAGTCGGAGAAGGAAATGGCAATTCTTTTTATCGTAATGTTTGTTGTTTCTTTGCCAATTATCAGTTTTCTTTCATTTTATGTAGTTGTTCTTCATAATCTTGATTGGAGATCAATAGTATTCTCCCTAGCGTTTTCTATTGGATGTTCATTATTTCCCTGTGGTGGTTACACCTGTTGGGAAGACTACAAAAAAATGAAGAAGGAATTTGAACCCTCAAGGTGAGGGTTCTTTTTATTTAGAAAACATAGAGGAAATACTCATATATAAAAATATGATAGGATAAATGTATATATGATTCATAAGGTAATACGTTTTTTTGACAAACTTGAAGACCACGTACGTGGTGCATTGAGCCATTTTCCTATACTGTATGCGTTTGTTGGTGGAATTGGTATTGTTCTTTTCTGGAAGGGTGTTTGGGAAACAGCTGAGTTGTTTCCATCGCTTTTTGGTCCCGGATCAATATTGTTAAGCGTTATTATTCTTCTTATGACGGGGGTCTTTGTCTCTTCATTCATTGGAAATGAGATATTAATTTCTGGACTTAAATCGCAAAAAAAGATTGCAGAAAAAACCGAGGAGGAACTCAAGGGGGAGGAGAGCGATCTTGGTCGTTTACGCAGAAAAGTTGAAAAAGTTGAGGGTGATATCACCGAGATTAAGGAACTATTAAAAAAACAGTATGAGAGAAAAAATTAATATACAAAAACGTATTACACTGTTCATAATTATCTTGTTGATTTTGTGCGTCGGGTTTATCGCTATTTCTCGATACGAAAATCGTCTTACTGCAGAAAAAAATGCACTTGTAGAAATTTCTCATAGAAATAATACTTCCAATGATGATCTTATTGGTGGATCTGGGGATGTTATGCAGATTTCTGTTTTTTTTCAGAACCCAAAGTTAGCGAATGATCCGAACCTTATTGAATGTGGGAGAGTGTTTCCTGTCTTGCGAAAAGTGGAACGTGTCCCCGGTGTTGCACATCAAGCACTTCAAGAGCTTATTATTGGTCCAACCGAGAGCGAGCGTGGAGATGGATATATAAGTGCCATTCCTAAGGAAATTGGGTTGCATATTAATTCAGTAAATTTAGAAAATGGAATATTAACTATTGAGTTCAATAGACCCCCATTTATGGGTGGATCTTGTGCTCTTGCTGGTGTAATATCCCAAATTAAAGCAACAGCGAAACAATTTCCATCAATACAAGATGTGAAAATGTTAGTTGATGGAAGTGATGAGTGGTCAACAAATCCGTAAATGTCTATGTCAAAATTTGTTTTAGGTGCTCACGTTTCTACCGCAGGTGGACTCCACACCGCTGTTGATCGTGGAGAAAAACTTGGAGTTCAATCAATTCAAATATTTGGAGCATCTCCACGTTCTTGGCGTGCAAAGATGCCAACACAAGAGGAGTGTGAAAAATTCAAACATGGGATAAAAAAATACTCAATTTCACATGTATTCTTGCACGCTGCATATTTAGTGAACCTTGCAAGTGGGAATAGTGATATTTTTTTACAATCGAAACAAAGTTTAATTGATCATCTTTCAATTGCAGAACTAATAGGAGCACATGGACTTATTTTCCATATTGGATCGTCAAAGGGGATCACGAGAGAAGAAGCGCTTATTCAAGAAATAGAGGCAATGAAAGAGATAATTAATAGGGTTCCTGGGAAGGCAAAGCTTATTATGGAGAATACCGCAGGGGGTGGGGATAAGGTTGGAGATTCCATAAAAGAGATGGGTGAATTGTATCAAAAAACGGAGTCCGATCGGCTTGGAGTTTGTTTTGATACTGCACATGCATTTGAGGCGGGGTGGGTTACCTCTTATACAAAAAATTCGGTGAAAAGGCTGTTTGATGAATTTGACAAGGAAATTGGTATTCAAAATCTTTGTGCAATTCATGCCAATGATTCAATGACTGATTCTGGCTCTCATCATGACAGGCACGCAAATATTGGTGAGGGGAAGATAGGGAAAGAAGGATTCCGTGCGTTATTTTCTGACAAACGGCTACACTCAATTCCGTGGATTTTGGAGGTCCCTGGATTTGATGGTTCTGGTCCTGACATCAAAAATGTTGAAATAATGAAAAAGTTGTTGAAATAATGAAAGTATTCAATAAGACAAAAAACAAGGTTTTGTATAACGAAATAAAGATTGCAAAAACAAACGAGGAAAAAATGAGGGGGCTATTGGATGCTATTGAAACCGATGCAATGTTATTTGATACGCGGTGGGGGATACACACGTTTGGTATGCGTTTTCCCATTGATTGTGCAGTTTGTGATGATAGCGGATATGTTCGCTCGATACGAAAAAATATGGGACCAAAAAGATTCTTTTTTTGGAATCCAAAATATAAGAAGGTTTTTGAATTTCCTGCGGGTACGATCGAACAGACACAAACAGAACTTGGTGACCTTATTCATTGTGATGATTGATATGCTACAATGTATCGGATGAACAATAAAAAAACAACATTAATTATTGTTGCACTTGTCATTGTGGGGGTTGGTATAGTCCTTTGGACACAAACACCACGAGAGAGCGCGACGCAAGAGTCACTATTACCTGAGTCAAACCAACAAATACAAACATCTATGCAAGAACAAACAAATATAATAATGCAGACACTACCAAGCGGACTCCAAATTGGAGATATAGCGGTTGGAACGGGAGATGAGGCAAAAGCGGGAAACGTGGTCACGGTGCACTATACTGGTACACTTATCGATGGAACTAAATTTGACAGCTCTCTTGATCGTGGAACACCATTTACATTTTCTCTTGGCGTCGGGCAGGTTATCAGAGGATGGGATGAGGGAGTTTCTGGTATGAAGGTTGGAGGAAAGAGACGACTTACTATTCCGCCAGATCTTGGATATGGATCGCAAGGAGCAGGAAATGTGATCCCACCAAATGCTACACTGGTATTCGAAGTAGAACTTCTCAGTGTTAAATAAAAATAAATCCCCCTATGGGGGTTTGTTTTTATTTATGTTTCTTGATAGGATGACGTTAGAAAATTAATAACAAACGGAGAAGATTATGAAAGAGAAAGAAATGAAATTTGGAGTAAAAACCTTTACTAAGGTAAAGGAAAGACTTGATGCAATCGGAGCGAAACTCATTTGGAAAGGAATGGAAGAAACTCAATATTATGATTTTCGTGATGAGTCTCTGAGAGCTCGGGGTGTTTCACTGAGAATACGAGATTGGAGAAATCATTCAATTTCAATAACATGCAAGCGTGATCTAAAAGACAGCACACGTGCAAAGAACCGCGACGAATTTCAGTTTATTGTTACGGACAAAAAACAGGTGGAAGGACTCCTAAATTGTTTGGATTTGGTTCCAAAGTTTTTTTATAAAAAACGAAGGGAACATTGGGAAGTCAATAAAAATACTCATGTTGAACTTGATGAGCTAGAGACTGGACAAAAATTTGTTGAGATTGAGGGTTCAGAACGGAGTATTGTAAGACTTTCAAAAGTATTGGATGTGTATGATTGTCCACGATTATTTAAATCATATCCAGAGATTCTTACATTTACCAAATTATCCTAGGAGGGCGATATGTCAGAAATAATTCTTAACATTGGAAAGCATGAATACAAAATTGTTCCAGACGAAAAAAATGATTTTTTAGCTGGAATTCCAAACAGTGCAAAAACCCTTGGAATTATTCCCCACGATATTCGTGTTTTACGTCATGTGGAAATGTTTGTTTCACATATGTGCCAAAAGAAAGCGAGAGCACTTCGCGTGAGTTTTCTTGAAGAAAAAATTTCAAAAAAAGATTTACTCAAGGAAATGGATTCTCTTAAGGAACTTATTCAATTCAGGAAAGTTACGGCTGATTCATTTAAAATTGAGGTTGCTCTTCATTTTGCTAAAGGCTTTGCTGTACCATTTGATAGACTCCATTTTTGTAATGGTTGGCACGCGGTTATTTTCCCCACTATTTAGGTGGGGATTTTTACTTGAGATTTTGTGACGTTGATGATTAAGTGAGTATATATGGATTTTTTTTCTATAACTGGACGCGATAAGAACACACGTGCTCGTACGGGCATCCTTAAAACGAAGGATGGTGGGGTTGTTGAGACCCCCTCATATGTTGTTGTCGGAACACGGGGTGCGGTAAAAACATTGAATTCTCATGACATAAAAAATTCTAAAACTCAAATGATCATTTCGAATACCTATCATTTATTTCGTGAATTAGGCGAGTCGATCGAGCATTTTGAAGGATTGCATAAAAAATTGGAATTTGATGGAGTTATTATGACGGACTCTGGAGGTTTTCAAGTTTTTTCGCTTGGGTTTTCTCGGGAACATAATGTTTCCAAAGTTGGTTTCTTTTCTCATAAAAAAAATGGTTTTATAGGTGATGCTATTCTTGCATTGCGAGCAAAAGCTGGGATTCGAAATAAGAAGAATTCTGTAAGAATTACCAACGCAGGAGCATGGTTTATAGATGAATCATACGGTGACAAACACCCTATAGTACTTACTCCAGAAATGTCTATTGAGATTCAGGAGCAGTTGGGTGCGGATATTATTCTTGCATTTGATGAATGTACTTCTCCAAAACATGGATATTGGTACACAACGTGGGCTATGAATCGAACTCATCGGTGGGCATTACGTTGTATTAAAAAAAAGAAAAACAATTCGCAATTGTTATATGGAATTGTTCAAGGGGGCGATTTTGAAGATCTAAGGAAGAGAAGTGCAAAGATCATCGGTGGCATGCCATTTGATGGTTTTGCTATTGGTGGATCGTTTGGAAAGGAGGAGATGAGGAATGTTATTGATTGGAGCGTTCCGTATTTACCTGATGACAAGCCGAGGCATTTACTTGGGGTGGGACGAATTGAAGATATATTGGATGGAGTTGAACGGGGTATTGATACATTTGATTGTGTTATTCCAACACGCGAAGCGAGACATGGAGGAATCTGGACCCGTTTTGGGAGATATGATATTAAGAAGACAAAATATTTGGATAATAATGAGCCATTAGCTAATGGTTGTATGTGTCCAACGTGTATAGGTGGCATCACAAGGGGTGCGCTTTATCGATTATTCAAGGAAAAAGATGATAGTGCGGGTAGGTATGCGACCATGCACAATGTATTTTTTTTCAATACATTTATGAAAGATCTCCGAGATGCAATACATGTTGGTAATTTTTCAGAATTTAAAAAGCAGTCCCTTAGCGATCTCAATAGTAATAACCGGGATGAATCCCGTTAGAGACGTTTGGTGACAATCAAATATATTGTTTTATACTTGGTTCATTGGGATGTAAAAATAATAATCACGACGGAAATGGTTATACAAAATAAAAACGACAACACAACGTGTATATACATTGCACACACTACAGGACATGGTTATGATTCTCTTTTTATAACCATTTCCTGTCTCTAACGGGATGAATAACTATTTTTACCAATTACCAAAAGAATTAATTGCTCAGAAACCCGCAGAACCAAGGGATGCCTCGCGTTTATTTGTCTATGATACAAAAACAGACGCTGTATATTTTGATACGTTTAACAATCTTTCCATATATATTCCGGAACATAGTACGCTTATTATTAATAAAACCAAGGTGGTTCCCGCCCGTGTATATATGGAAAAGGAAACTGGGGGAAAGGTTGAGGTCCTATTCTTGATAAATGAATATAACGGAGGAAGAGAAATTTGTTCAATTGCTGATAGAAAATTAACCATTGGGCAGATTCTTTATTTTCCTGATCGAAGGTCGTGTAGGGTTGTTGACCAAAAGAATCAGTTTTTTATTTTACAATGTCTTTTTGATGAACATGAAATTATTTCTATTTTGGAAAAATTTGGAAATACACCAATTCCTAAATATATAAAAGAACACCATCTTTCTGAGACAATATTGAGGAATTCATATCAAAGTATTTTTGCACAAATTCCAGCATCAATTGCTGCACCTACAGCATCACTACATTTTACAGAGGACGTATTCCATTCATTAAAAAAGAAACAGATAGCTGTTTCTGAAATTATTCTCCACGTTGGTATGGGGACATTCGCACCAGTGAGTGATGAACAATTACAGGCGGGACACCTTCATAGTGAAAAATATTCTATTTCTGATAAAACGATAGAAGTAATACATAATTCTCAGAGTAATATTATTCCCGTTGGCACCACGGCAATGAGAGCGCTTGAGTCATATGGAGCAACGAAAAACCAAGAGGGAATAACAAACTTATTTATTAAAAAACCTTTTACGTTCACTGTTGCTACCGGTTTAATTACTAATTTTCATGTTTCAGAGTCATCCTTAATGTATCTCGTTGATGCATTTTTGACACACAAGGGGGCGAAACGGAATATTCTTGATTTGTATGCTATTGCAATACAAGAAAAATTCAGATTTTATTCATTTGGTGATGCTATGTTAATTTTGTAGTTTTAAAACAAATAATGCGTTAGTATACATAGGTGAAGAAGTTAGTCATCTTTATTGTGTGTATTATTTGTTTCTCTCCTATATTTGTTTTTGGTGCATCAAAACCACGGCTCACTCTTTCAACAAATAGCCCCTTTCAAGGAGACGTAGTTAGGGTTACGCTTGAAAATTCCGGAGTAGCGTATGCATTTTTTAAAAATGCATCTGTTTCTTTTTTCCCATATAATGGCAATTTTGTTGCACTTATTCCTATCGCTGGGAACGAACCGATAAAAAAACATATTTTATATGTAATACTTTCTGATGGATCTCTCGCAACGCGTACTATATGGATTAGAGCAAAAAAATTTCCCTCTGTTTCTTTAGGTATTCCGAAGGGCTCAACACTTACTACTGATACTTTGGTTTCAAATTTATCTAAAGAGAAGGTTGCAATAGACGAGGTGGTGGGAAAAAAAACTGAGTTTGTATATTTTAATGAACGATTTCAATCTCCACTTCTTACAGCAGACGAAATTACAAGTCCATATGGGGAGATAAGAAAGACGGGGAAAACAATTATTAGGCATTGGGGTATTGATTATAAGGCCAAAAAAGGAAGTGAGGTGTATGCGATTTCTGGAGGAATTGTATCAAAATCTTATTTTGATGAGGTATATGGAAATACCATTATTATAGACCATGGTAGGGGTGTTTTTTCGCTTTATATGCACCTTGATGAGCGATTAAAAGGAGATGGGGAGTTGGTGAGAGCGGGTGAAAAGATTGGTTTTGTAGGAAATACTGGATATTCATTTGGACCACATCTCCACCTTTCTTTAAAGATACATGGAATATCAGTGGACCCAGAGAGATTTATTGATGTAATGAAAAAATAGAAAGTAATTGTATGGAGATGAAAATTGATTTTGCAATCTATTAATTCTCGGTGTACACTATTTTGTGTATGAAACATGAGCGAAATCGCTTAAAACTTTTTTTGTCGTTTATTGTTATCGTATCCGTCATTGCGGGAATTTTTTCTTATGACCCCATATGGAAGACGATAAATGGTTGGAGACCATGGAGTTTGGGTCTTGATCTTGCTGGAGGAACAGCGCTTACGTATGAAATAGATCTTTCCCAGATTAAAGATGCAGATAAAGATATCGTTGCGCGCGGACTCCGTGATGTTATTGAGAAACGAGTGAATATGTTTGGAGTTAGTGAGCCAAAGGTATACGGAGAAAAAGTTGGAGAATCAAATCGTCTTGTCGTTGAGTTGGCGGGGATTAAAGACGTGGAAAAGGCAGTGACCATGATTGGAGAAACGCCATTTCTTGAGTTCCGCGAGGTGGAGGAGGCAACACTAGAAAATGGTTCCAGCACCGTTGCTTTTGTGCCAACCGCATTAAATGGAAGATATGTGACTCGTGCGGCGTTAGGGAGAGACCCCCAGACAAATGTTATTGAGATAGATTTTTCACTTAATGACGAAGGGGCAACTCATTTTGAAGAAATTACTGGAAAGAATATTGGAAAACCAATATGTTTATTTCTTGATGGACAACCGATTATTCCCGAGGATATCAATGATAGTTGCCCAACCGTTCAATCAAAAATATCTGGAGGGAGTGCCCGTATCACCGGACAGTTTTCTTTAGAGCGCGCAAAACAAATTGTAGAACGGTTCAATGCTGGAGCACTTCCTGCTCCAATAAAGCTCATCAACCAACAAACGATTGGATCTGATTTCGGACAGGATTCATTAGATAAGGCAATTTTCGCTGGAGCAATAGGAACGGTACTTATTATGCTTTTCATGATTGCATATTATCGCAAACTTGGTGTTTTTGCATCGGTAGCACTTCTATTTTATATCGCATTAGTTCTTGGGTTATTCAAGCTTTTGGGGGTTACTATGACACTTTCTGGAATCGCTGGTTTTATTCTTTCTATTGGAATGGCGGTAGATGCCAATATCCTTGTATTTGAAAGAACACAAGAAGAATTCAAAAAGGGATTTGCTCATTCGGTGGCTATTAACGAAGGATTCCATCGTGCGTGGACATCCATTCGTGATTCAAACATTTCTACCATGATAACCTCTGGTGTTCTTTATTTCTTTACTTCTGGATTTGTACAGGGATTTGCCCTTACCCTATTTGTTGGTGTCGTGATAAGTATGTTCAGCGCGATCACAACAACGCGCATGATGCTTAAATTATTTACTAAATAACATGAAGAACTTTAATTTAATCAAATATAAAAATTATTTTCTCGGATTTTCTGGATTAATGGTTATTCTTTCCATTGTGCTTATTGGAACATTAGGTTTGAAGCAGGGTATAGATCTTCGTGGTGGCGTGCGTTGGGAGGTTTCGTTTGAAAACAAGAGCATTTCAGAAGACGTAGTACGTCAGGCGCTTCGGTTGGTAGAACAGAAAGGTGAGCAATCAATCCGAAAAACAGAAGAGGATTCTTTTATTCTACGACTTCCTAATGCTACACAAGAGGAATACGAGGCATATAAGGAAGTATTACTTTCGGTTGGAACATATACTGAATTGAGCTTTTCTAATATTGGTCCAACTATAGGAGATGAGCTACGAAAACGTGCTATTACTGCAATTATTTTAGTGTTGTTTGGTATATCATTTTATATTGCATATGCATTTAGAAAAGTTTCAAAACCGATATCTTCTTGGAAATATGGTTTTGCTACACTCATTTCTTTGTTTCATGATGTTATTATTCCTACAGGACTTCTTGCTCTTTTGGGATGGTGGAAGGGGATAGAGATTGATACTAATTTTATTGTTGCCCTCCTTGTGGTTATGGGATTTTCTGTTCATGACACAATTGTTGTGTTTGATCGCATTCGCGAAAATCTTATTACTCGTCGGGGAAAGGATGAATTTGCAGAAATAATCAATGTGAGTGTACGAGAGACGTTTGCTCGTTCAATTAATACAACGGTGACGCTCATTATTGTCTTGGTTGCAATGCTCTTATTTGGTCCTTCTTCTCTGTATTACTTTATTCTCACTATCCTTGTAGGAACGATATTTGGTACATATTCATCAATATTTCTTGCGAGTCCACTTCTTTATTCTTGGGCAAAACGGGGTATTAAATAACCTATATCATGGATTGTATACGCCTATCTATTCGTTAGAATCGTGTAGCCAATATAGAGAACTACCAAGGATTGTTCAATTTCACACGGGGTTGACTTGACACCAGGAATAGTGTATATTAACATGGTAACAGTAGACAACATTTACGAATTATGGTCCAAAATATAGAACAATTTATCAATTCCTTATTCGAGGATTTCAACCCAAAGCAAAAAAAGGTTGCCTTTGGTCGTTTTGGTTTAAAAAATGGAAAGCGTCTTACGCTCCAAGAAATTGGGGATGAGCTTAACATTACTCGAGAGCGTGTTCGTCAAATTGAAGAGCAATTATTATCAAAACTCAGAGATCGCGTTCGAAAGGAAGCAAAGGAGTTAATTGATTTAGCGACAAAGAGGCTTGATTCGTTACAGGGGGTTGAATCTGATGAAACGTTTATTGCAGCAATGAAGGAAAAACTTCAGGGGTCTGACGCAAAGTATATTTCAGAAAAGCTTCGCTTTTTATTCCTCGCTGCAGGAGTTCCACATTATGCAAAAGAGGATGATTCTACACATGCATATTGGTATTCTTCAAAAGAAGCAAAGGATGGTTTTACTTCTTTTGTGAAAAGGATGACACAATTTTTTAAGGGGGGAGATCGAAATCAGATCCTTCGTGAAAAATCATATATTGCTGAATGTAAGGGTTGTGAACATTTACTTGCGATTCCCAAACATTTTGGTATTAATGTGTTTGGTGATCTTGGATTGTGTGAATGGCCAGAGATTGAACCAAAAACGATTCGTGATAAGGCATATCTTGTCTTAAAAAAACATGGTCAGCCACTACACTTTGAATCAGTTGCAAAAAGCATAAATGATTTTGGGCTCGATAAGAAAAAAGCACACATACAGACGGTTCACAATGAACTCATTAAAGATACGCGCTTTGTTCTTGTGGGTAGAGGAATTTATGGTTTAAAGGAACATGGATTTGAAGCAGGAACTGTTCGTGAGGTAATTACAACATTATTGAAAAAACATGGACCACTATCTTCAAATGAAGTGGTAACACTGGTGAATAAACAACGCTTTCTTAAAGAAAATACTATTTTACTTAGTCTTCAAAATAGAAAGCACTTTACTCGCCTTGAGAGTGGAAAATATCATACAAAACAAGCATAACAAAACCCCGCTAGTCCATAGACTAGCGGGTTTTTTATTGAAAAATTTAAGATTTAACATTGAGATATTTATATTAATGCTTTAATTTTTTGATTATTATTTTTTCAATTCCAAAGCGGATGCTTTGGTGCTACAATATAGGTGATGTTAAACGAGGTTTCAGGACATTTTGGCGACACTTTTACCGAACTTTTGGGAAAGGCAGAAATCTGGATATTTCTGACACTTGTTGGTGTTTCTATTGCTGTTCCGATTATTGCTCCAAGAGAAATCGCTAATATTTTTATTAGATTCATTGAGCTTACTTGGCCAATTTGGTTATTCTTCTTTTTATTTGAATTAGTAAAACCAATCTATCTTTTTATCAAACAGGAACAGTTTAAAGAAAAAGAAATGGCGGTAGAAAAGAATACCCTTATTGAACTTAGAGTCCCTCGAGAACTTGAAAAAGGACCTCAGGCAATGGAGCAAATTCTTTTGGCAATTCATGGAATGATGGGTGCACCCAGTGATTGGAATAAAATTTGGCTTGATGGGGAAACAATGCTTTGGTTTTCATTGGAATTAGTTAGTATCAGTGGAGAGGTTCATTTTTATATTCGTGTACCCAAAAAAAACAAGAGTCTCATAGAGGCGGTGATACTATCAAACTATTCTGATATTGAAGTCGTTGAGGTTCCTGATTATGTTTCCTTACTACCCGAAACAACAGCGGATATGTATGCAGAAGAAAAAGATATTTGGGGTACAGAGATAAAACTTGCAAAAGACCCATTATATCCAATTCGGACCTATGCTGCATTTGGAGTATCAGAAGAATCAAAAGTTGGACTTGACCCTACCTCATCTTTCTTAGAGGTTCTTGGAAAATTAAAAATGGGGGAGTTCGCCGGTATACAGATTCTTATACAGCCAGCATCAAAAGATTGGGCAAAAAAGTGGATGGATGAGTTTGATAAAATTCGCACACCAAAAATGTCAGGGGATAAGGTACAACTTACCGATCCAAAAGAAACAACTACTGTCATTGATTCTGTAGCAAGAAATCTTGCTAAGTCAGCGTTCAATACCCTTATTCGGGTTATGTATATTGGACCGACAACAATGTATAAGGATGGTTCTGGTTTTGTGAGGGGTGGAATTACCAGTGCATTCAATCAATATAGTTCTCCAACATTGAATGGATTTAAGGCAAATGGTGCGGTAGGAACGAGTGTTGATAAATGGAAGAAACCGTATGTGTTAAATGACACTCGACTTGAAATGAAGAAACAAAGGATTTTATGGAATTATCGCAAAAGATTAATTGCCCCTAAGACGTTTACTGAGAAATTTTTCACTTCGTTTTTTATGAACGGGAATAATTCTGAAATGTTCGAACTTGCTATTGATGGTGTCGCAACAATTTTCCATCCACCAACTTCTGTAGTATTAACCACTCCACATATGCGTCGGGTTGAGAGTAAAAAATCTGGCCCACCAGTTGGGCTTGCTATTTTTGGTGAAGAGTCGCAACTTGAAAAATTTGGAGGATAATTATGCCAGATATTGATAATATAATTACATCAATTTGGAATTCAGTTGTTCTCTTTTTTGGACTTCCATGGGAAGAGTATCTCACTACGTTGTGGGGCATATTTATTGTTCTTGATGGGGTGCTTGTTGTTTTATTCGTCATTCTTGTTGTTAAAGCAAAAACATTTGCCCCCCCAATTTCAAAGCGATATACACGGCCTTCACTTTCTGGTTTGTTAAAACATAAAAAACTGATTGAAAAGTATGTTTCAATGTGGAAAAAGATACAAGATGATGCAGAGAGTGCTCCACCACATTCGTATACAACCGCGATTGTAAATGCGGATATTTTAATTGATGAATTGTTACAAGATGCAGGATTTGAGGGTAAGGATATGGGGGAGCGCTTGGGAAAGCTTAATGGATTTGGATTGAAAACACTCAATGGAGTTTGGCGAGCGCATCGTTTAAGAAATAAGATTGTTCATACTTCTGATTTTGAGGCATCGAAACACGCAAAAGATGAGACGCTTGCAGTCTATGAGAACTTTCTTAAAGAAATAAAGGTGCTTGAATAATATATGAACAAGGATGGAAAGATACAGAATATAAAATATGCTCCACCACCTCCGGAGTTGCCGGTTTTAGGTAGAGTATCTCCTAATGAGACATCATTTATTGGACGAACCAATTATGTTGCAGGATTTGAAGAAAAACGCTTTGTGTTTGGTATTAAGCGAGTCGATAGACGAAAACATATGTACATGGTTGGAAAGAGTGGTGTTGGAAAGTCAAAATTGTTTGAACTTCTTGTTCGACAGGACATTTTTTATGGGAGAGGTGTATGTGTTATTGATCCACATGGTGAAATTATAGATGCGGTTTTGGATTGTGTGCCCAAACATAGAGTTAACGATGTATGTATCATTGATCCCACTGATGCTGAGTTTCCCATCTCGTTTAATCCTCTTGTGAACATTGATCCCATGTTCAGACATCAACTTGCACAGAGTTTTATAGAGGTTGCAAAAAAGCAACTCGAAACACAGTGGACTCCACGTTTGGAACATTTATTTAGATTTACCATACTTGCACTTCTTGATTTTCCACATGCAACCATGATGGGAATGATATCAATGCTTACCGATTCTGATTACAGAAGTAGTGTTATTCCATACATAAAAGACGAGATGGTGAAGAAATTCTGGAATAAGGAGTTTTTGGAATGGGCGGAAAAATATGAAGCGGATGTAATTATTCCTTTGGTAAACAAGCTAAGTCAATTTCTTTCACATCCGCTTATTCAAAATATCTTTAAACAGAAGGAGAATAAAATTGATTTTGAATCATTAATACAAGGGGAAAAGATTATTTGTATAAATCTTTCAAAAGGAAAACTTGGAGAGGAGAATGCTAATTTTCTCGGTTCCCTTTTTATTTCAAAGATAAAACATGCCGGTATGATGCGCGCATCAATTCCAGAGTGGGGGAGAAAGGATTTCTATGTATATATTGATGAATTTCAAAATCTTGTTACAGAAACATTTGAAAATCTACTTTCTGAGTCAAGAAAGTATGGAATTTGTTTAACTTTATCTCATCAATATATGGGTCAACTTACTACCAAGATTCATGCGGCGATTATAGGGAATGTTGGCACTATCATTGTTTTCCGTGTCGGGGGGGAGGATGCAGAACGTCTTGAAATTGAAATGACACCAATATTTAAGGCAAAAGATATGATAAATCTTGGTATACGTGAATTTTATATAAAGATGACCATTGATGGAGAAACGCATGACCCATTTTCTGCTGATACATTAAAAGTACTTTCATTTCCAGAAAGTTCTTTTCGGACAAATATTATTTCTTTATCGCGTGAACAGTATGCAACCCCACGTGGGGCTATGGAGAAATGAGATTAACACTGATGTATAATAGATGTAATGAGTGTTGTTCGCATGATACAGAAGGTGTTACGCAATGGTAAGGAACGTATATTTTTAGTTGAGGAGGTAGAGTCGGGATATGAGGGAACCATCTGCTATGTGTCAAAAATTGATCAGACATTGACTGTTCATAAGACAAAACAGTTAAAAGCACTTGGAGATATATATAAACCAAATATATTTCGTACATCATTTGATAGGATCATACTCGCATTACATACAAAACATGTAGCTACCATTGAGAGTTCTATTTCTGTTCCTCGTGTCCATCCTGATGTACTTATTACTGAGGGTGAGCTTGATGGTTTATTATTTCATGCTTTGTGGAGTTTTTTAAATAAATTTAGACCGCTTGCTGCAAAAAAACTCAATACTGCAGAACTTGATTTAGTAATAGCAAATATTGCTATATTTGGTGTTAAGTTACAGGGACATACCGTTTTTAATCCACTTGATTTTTCTGGAAAAGAAATAGAATTTTTCTTCCGTGTGTCATTTATTTCTCGTTCATTATTATTACCACTTGAGAAAATTGCAAAGCAATCTCATACTGGTCCGATTGTTGTTGAACGAGGAGCAATTTTTGCTGGGTCTATAGCAAAACCTGGTATTTTGTTTGTTGTAGATAAAACAAATACCAGCTGGTATGAGATGGGGAATGAATGTGGATTTCGTGAGTCATTTCATTGGGGTTTTGGTGATATATATAATGCATTGGGTAATACGTTTGGCGTGTCTTCTCATTATTCAACCCGCATTATCAATAAATTTTCTTCACATAGAATTTCTCTTCGTATACAAAACATTATCGAGAAGGTGATACGCGATGAATATAAAAAATTTAAAGAACAGGCCGATATATCTCTTAAATCAGAACATCATGAATTACTTCGGGGTGAGGGGAAAACTGTTTATTTTGAGGATGCGCTAATTTCGTCTTTATTTGTTTCAGATGAACGGTACAGAATTTTAGATAATCCATCTCTTCTTTCTTCGCTGGTATTATTCCCTTACATTCATCCACAATACGAATACCTAAATCAGCTGTTAAGAAGAAGAGCAAAATGGCTTGTTCCGCTCAATAATAAGTAATTTTATTGTAGTTGAGTGTGTTAAGATAAAATAGAACAATGGAAAAAAAGATATTTCTTGAAAAAAATGATGGACTTGAGGTTGCTGTTGAGCATTTGATCCACGTAAAATCAGATACGATTATTTTGAATATTCCAAAAGACTCTGTGTTGGGTCGTTCGGTAAATAATTTTCATGTATTAAAGCGGGAGGGGAACACTGCGGGAAAGACGCTTATGATTGAGTCCATTGATGATCATATTCTCGAACTTGCATCACTTGCTACAATAACCGCAATAAATCCAGTATTTCAAAAAAAAGAACGTGCTGTTTCTGATATTTTACCTAGAGCGTCTGTGCTGTTGAAAAAAAAGCGCTCTCTATTAGATGCTGCCTCAAAAAAACTTGATTTACGCGATCAAGATTCTTTCTTAGAAAAGACAGAAAAAGACAAAGTTGTTTCGCGGGATTTGCGTGAAGACAATGAAATTTTTGATGAGACAGCAGAAGGGGATTCTGTACACACAAGCAAAAAAACAAAAAAGCGCTCTCACCGGAGAAGGACGCTTTTATTTGTTTTATCGTCTATTCTTCTAGGTCTTGCGTTGTGTATCTATCTTGGTTGGTTTGTTCTTCCTCGCGCAACAGTTACGGTTACATTAAAACAGAAAAGGGTTCCTTTTGACCAACTTGTTGAGATTTCACAAAATAATACGAAATCAGGAATGAGAGAATCCACTGTGTTATTGAGGGGACAGCTTATGGTTTCTCAGGGAAATATTTCTTTGCCTGTTTCTGGAGTTGACGAAACAACTAAAGATTCATCATATGCAGAGGGGGTGGTTTCTATAGTGAATGAATATGGAACTAGTCCGCAAAAATTAGTTGCAACAACAAGATTTGAGACCCCAGATGGAAAGGTATTCAGATTGCGGTCAGGTATTACTGTTCCTGGTGGAAAAATGGTTGGTGGGGTTTTGAAACCGGGGATTGTAGATGCCGAGGTTATAGCAGACAAACCGGGCGAACAATATAATATAGGTCCCGTTGAACGGTTTTCCATTCCAGGATTTAAAGGAACTCCACGTTTTGATAAATTTTATGGTTTTTCAAAAGCTGATATGGTTGGTGGTAGTTCTGCACTATCTCTATCATCGGTATCTACAAGTACTAATGGAGAAAGCGAACAATCAATTATTGAAAAATTACAAACGTCACTTGAGACAAAAATGCAAATTCTTGATTCAGCAAAACTTACTATACCAGATGGTGCAAGATTGTTTACTGTAACGAAAAAAGATATTCAAATATCTTCTTCGGGTCCATTGCTGTATGTTGAGGGAACACTAAAAGAAATAGGGTTCAATGAAAAAGATTTATATGACGTATTGGGGGCGTATCTAGTAAAAGAAGCCGGAGAAAAAATGAGGGTGCGAAAGGTAGATCTCTCATACAGTACGTCGACCCCCAATTTTTCTTCTGGGTCAGTTTTAATGAAGGTTAAGGGGGATATTATATATGAATCTGATACAGATATTGATGCACTTAAAACATCGGTATTAGGAAAAAGCACTAATGAGGTAAAAGCATATATGTTGTCGGTTCCTGGAGTTGAATCAGCTAAAATAACTTTTAGATTTCCATGGACGGTAAAAATTCCAAAGAGTGAGAGTAAGGTTGATTTCATTATTGAGTAGATTTTACTTGACTCTATTTAATTTTATTCATATAATTGAAACGTATTAGAAATTCACAATGGATTCAGAATCACGAGTAGTGAAACGAGATGGAATTGTCGAGGAAGCACTTCCCGGTCTTCTTTTTCGCGTAAGGATTGAGGGGCTAGAGGAGCAGGTACTCGCGCATCTTGGGGGAAAGCTTAAAATACATCGCATTCGAGTTATTCCTGGAGATAGGGTTACTGTAGAAATGACCCCCTATGATAACCGAAGGGGAAGGATAACACGAAGGTTGTAATTTTTTATATATTCGTGTAGAATGAGGGGACACTCCTTGTGAGTCGTTTTTTAATGTCTAAGACAACGTTTTTATATGAAAGTACGAGCATCAGTAAGAAAAATTTGTTTAAAGTGTAAAACCGTTAGAAGAAAGGGGCGCGTTTATGTTATTTGTGAGAATAAAAAGCACAAACAGCGTCAAGGTTAATTTATATACATATAATATGAGAATCATTGGTGTAAATATTCCAGATAATAAGCGCATAGAGTACTCGTTACCGTATATTTATGGTATCGGAAAAAAGACCGCTATGGATGTTTTGCGGGATGCTGGAGTTGATCCCAAAATGGCAACAAAAGATCTCACTCCGGAAGATATTAGTAAAATTCAAGGAATTTTGGAAAAGAGTTTCAAGGTTGAGGGAGAACTTCGCCAAATTGTACGCCAAAATATTGGAAGAATGAAAGAAATAAAGGCATATCGTGGACTTCGACATGCACGCAGACTTCCTGTACGAGGACAAAGGACGAAGACAAATTCAAGAACCGTTCGCGGTAATGTAAGAAAGACAGCCGGAAGCGGAAAGAGAAAAGTTGAACTTAAATAATCAATAACTATGGGAAAGAAAAAAGTTGCAGCAAAGAGCCAAGCAGAGCTCATTAAAGAATCAGAGAACGTCGAACAGGCGGTTGCTTCCGCAAAGCAATCGGGTAAGCTTCGCGTTGAGAAGGGAAATATTTATATTCAAGCAACTTCAAATAATACGATTATGACCGTAACAGATGAGAAGGGGAATGCTATTGCGTGGCTTTCTGCGGGTTCTGTTGGATTTACTGGCCCCAAGAAGGCGACTCCATTTGCTGCATCGAAAGTTGCAGAGGCGATTGCAGAGAAGGTTAAAAAATCTGGCCCCATAAAAGTTGATATTTTTGTTCGTGGAATTGGAAAGGGTCGCGATTCAGCGGTTCGAACTCTTGCGGCAAAGGGATTTGAAATCTCAGTCATTAAGGATGTTACTCCGGTTCCTCACAATGGTCCTCGTCCAAGAAAAGTAAGAAGAATTTAAATAATATATGCGAAGAATCAAGGAAAAAAAAGAAAGAGCACTTGGTGTAAAACTTTTCTTAAAAGCTGAGCGATGTTCATCACAGAAATGTGTTACTGTTCGTCGTCCAGGAAAACCTGGACAACACGGCAATCGTCGTTCGCAGGTTACTGAATATGGAAAACAGCTTCAGGAAAAACAAAAAATTCAGATATTTTTTGGTTTAAATAATAAACAAGTACGTGTTTTATTTGGAAAAGAAGACGATCCAGAAAAGATAAAGGCGGCACTTCGAGAGCGACTTGATTTTGTCACGTATCTTCTTGGTTTCGCAAAATCTCCACGTATTGCTCGTCAAATGGTTTCCCATGGACACATATTAGTAAATGGAAGAAAGGTTACTGTTGGATCATTTCGGGTTAAGAAAAATGATGTAATTGAGATTCGTCCTGAATCACGTAATTCAAAATTGTTTGAGGGAATAAAGGATCACCTTTCTCATGTTTCCTCTCCAACTTGGTTGAAGTTGGATCCAAATAATTTAAAAGGTCAGTGCGTAGCATCATCAACATCTGACACATCAGAGTTTCCATTTGATGTTGCACTAGTAGGTCAATTCTATTCCAGAAATTAAAACGGAATAGTGTATAGTTAAATTATGAAATATTCTCATCTTAGCGAGACGGTATCAATAAAGAAGGTTTCTGAAAAAGATAATGTAGGTCTTTTTCATATTGAGGGTTTGTATACAGGATACGGAACAACCCTTGGTAATGCACTTCGTCGAGTACTTCTTTCCTCACTTCCTGGGGCAGCAGTAACTCAAATAAAAATTAAGGGTATTGACCATGAATTTTCTGCATTACCTGGCATGATGGAAGATGTCGTTGAGTTTTCTTTAAACTTAAAAAAGGTTCGTTTTCATTTTTTTGCAGATGAACCACAGGTATTACGACTCCATGTTAAAAAGGAAGGTCCTGTTACTGCAGGAGATATTGAGTCAACTACGTTTGTACAAGTGATCAATACTGATGAATATCTTGCAACATTGTCAAAGAAAACTGCAGAGCTTGATATGGAACTTACTATTGAAAAGGGACTTGGATATGTTCCTGCAGAATCAAGAAAATTAGAGAGATTACCAATCGGGACAATTGTATTGGATTCAATATTTTCTCCAGTAACTCGTGTTTCATTTTCTGTTGAAAACATGCGTGTGGGAGATCAGACTGATTACAATCGTTTAATTGTTGAGGTTCAAACAGATGGATCAATCACTCCTTCAGATGCATTCCATAAGAGTGTCAATATTTTAAAGGATCATTTTGAAAAAATATCTGATATTGAAGTAATAAAAATCGAACGACCACAGGAAAAGAAAACAAAGAAAAAATAATTAAGAATCACGGTATATTATTATGCAGCACGCAAATCAAGGAAGAAAATTTGGTAGAGAGCGAGGACAAAGAAAAGCATTTTTGAAGTCACTTGCAAACAATCTTGTTCGCCACGAGTCTATCACAACGACCGAGGCACGAGCAAAGGAAATTAAAATGCTTGTAGAGCGCTTGGTTACCTATGGAAAGAAGCAAAATGTCGCTGGACTCAGAGTCATTATGCGTTATCTTCCTAAAACATCTGCATACAAGTTATATCATGATATTGCTCCTCGATATGCCGAAAGAAAGGGTGGATATACACGAATAATCAAGATTTCAAAACCACGAAAACATGATGCCTCGAAAATGGCGAAGATTGAATTTGTCTAAAGCTTATGGAATATAAAATTGATGTAAAAGGAAAACCATTGGGACGTGTCGCCTCTGAAATTGCAACTATCTTGCAAGGGAAAAAGAACGTTTCATATAATCCAAAAGATGCTGGGACTGATTCTGTTTCAATAACAGGAGTCAAGGGACTTGTGCTCACTGGAAAAAAGACGCGCCAGAAGATGTATTACAATCACACAGGACCATTGGGACATTTGAAGGAAAGGAAATTTACTGATGTTTTTGAGCGTAATCCAGCATGGGTATTGCGTCATGCAGTTCGTCTTATGCTTCCCAAAAACAAACTCCAGGCAGTTCGATTAAAGCGACTTAAAATTATTGACTAATTATTATGACAACTACAAAAGTAAAAGAGACTACAAAGTCAATAAAAGGAACTAAATATTTTGAGGCTGTTGGACGAAGAAAAACTGCAGTTGCTCGAGTTCGATTATTTACTGGGAAATTTGATAAATCAGAGGTGCTTGTTAACGAAAAAAGTTTTGCTAAATATTTTGGTACGGAAAGATTGAGAAAAATAGTAATTGATCCATTTACTACATTATCCCTTGATTCCTATAAGGTTTCAGTGAATGTTGTTGGTGGGGGAACAACCGCACAAGCAGAAGCAATTCGTTTGGGAATTTCCCGAACGCTCATTATGCTCAATCCAATTTGGAGAGCAAATTTGAAAGTACTTGGTTTCTTAAAGCGTGATCCACGAATGGTGGAACGAAAACATCCTGGACTTCGTAAAGCCCGCAGACCACAACAGTGGAGAAAGCGTTAAAGTAAATCCCGCCTTTGGCGGGATTTTTGCTTTCTCCACTGTTGTGAGAGAGGGGTTCGGGGAGAGACAGGAAATGAGTCTCTCCCCGTGGAGGAAAACAGCGAGTAAAACGAGCGTTAGAAACCGTGGGTTTCTAAAGAGCGAAGCGATGCAGCATTCGGAGAAAGCGTTAAAGTAAATCCCGCCAAAGGCGGGATTTTTGCTTTCTCCACTGTTGTGTTTTTCTTTACTCCTCAATTGACCCCATGAGGAATTCTCCATCGCTGTTTATTGCAAAGAGATTTTTTCCGATAAGTTGTGCATATGTTATGTCCTTTGCTATAGTTGCTGCATTGTGTGGCTCTCGCATATCGAGTTCCATGATTCTTATTGTTTTTCCAACACGCACCATTGCATAATTTTCCTCAGCAGGGATCCATGTAAATGATTTAAGATCTGTTCCTTTGGGCACAGAAAGCTTTTCAATGGTTCCTTTTGTCTTTATTGAGTCGCCCTCGTAGTCATCAAGATATAAGATATAGACATTATTTTTATTATCAATATATAGCGCTCGTGTGTTATCTGGAGAGATGGAAGTAAAAAGAATATTTTCTCCTATTTTTTTTGATGCTTGTTCTTCTCTATCAAATAAAAATAGCGATTTTTTCTTTGTTGTTATAAAAATGTAATTCCCATCATTACTTGGTACTATGTCTTGGGTACTTGATGCTTCAATGGGGTATACATATTTTGATCCAACAATAAGATTTTTTATCACCAAATCTCCTTTGTCGTTAATTATAAATAACTCACTTGAACCCATATTCCAGTTTTTTGGAATACCTTCCGTATTAACCGGATCAATAGTGTTCTTTTTTAAGTCGTATATATACATATCCTGTTGTGTTTCAACAATTAACTTATTTTTACTAAATGGATGAAAAGCTGTTTTCTCGATTTTTGTAGAATCAATTGTTTCTTGTGTTTGCATGACAGTTGAAAAAAGTATTCGAAAATCTCTCACAATGTCTGGTTTTGTGAGATCTATAAGAAATAAATTACCCTGTTTTGTTTTTGTGATGACATATTGGGTGTTGTCATTATGTGCTTCAACTGAATTTCCGTTGATAATTTTATCGTTAAATATAAGCGAACTAGTAGGCGTTTCAAATATAAACCCTTCTCCTGTGTGATAAAAACTTTTGATTGTGCTAGAACCTTCTTTTTGGAAATCAATGTTTTTCCATAACGTGATACGTGCTGCAACTGAAACTTTTCCGGGGACAACCTCAAGCTCTTTTGTCCATGGGGTATATTCATCTTTTGCTATGGAGATGGTATATGTTTTTGGAATAAGGTTTGAAATAAGTATCCCTCCACCAAAAATACTTTGTTTTTTTAAATAAGGTTTTCCATTTACAGAGAGTACAGCATTAGTCGGGGTGAAATGAATATATATTGATCCTGATTTTGTAATTTCAAAACTACTAGGATCAAATACGAGGCCCTGCATAGTGAATATTGCATAGGTGCCACCGATAACAAAAATGACCGTACAGAGTACGAGAAGGGCATTTCGCACGTTTTTTCTAACAACCATTGAGTCGCACTATACCACGTTTTTTTAATATTGTGAATCTTTTGTAGGATTTATTTACTATTCCATTTTTTATAAATTTCTAGCCAGTATATAGAGAAATGGCCGATATTTTGCATTTTTAAATAAAGGATAGTAGAGTGAAAGTGATTTCATTTTATGTTTACAAGAAAAATTGGAATTGACCTTGGAACTACAAATACACTCGTTTTTTTGCCCGAGCGTGGAATTGTTATTAACGAACCTACGGTGGTTGCTCTACGTAGGCCAGATAATACTGTATTGGCGGTAGGGGCAGAAGCAAAGGAAATGGTAGGGAGGACGCCAGATGATATTGTAACGTATCGTCCGCTTAAGGATGGAGTTATTGCCGAATATTTTATTACTCAGGCAATGCTTAAATATTTTATTTCAAAGAGTATTGGAAAATTTAACATCATTAAACCAGAAGTGGTCATCTCTGTTCCAGCTGGAATAACATCGACAGAATATCGTGCGGTCATGAATGCCGCAAAAGAGGCTGGTGCTCGGGAGGTTTATTTGGTCAAAGAGCCACTTCTTGCCTCATTGGGGGCTGGAATACCAATTCATTCAGCAGAGGGCAATATGATTGTTAATATTGGAGGGGGAACCACTGAGGTTGCTGTTATATCTTTGGGAGGTATCGTGACGTGGAACAGCTTGCGTGTTGCAGGAAATAAACTTGATCATGCAATTTCCGAATATATAAAAAAGAAATATGCTCTTGCTATTGGAGAAAATACTGCAGAAAATATAAAAATTACTATTGGAACCGCAATGCAAAATCGGAACAAAATGGAAATGAAAATTAGGGGAAGAGATTTGCATTCTGGATTACCAAAAGATATGACGATAAATTCAAATGAAATTGCAGAAGCAATAAATCCACATCTTGTTGAAATTATGAATGCGGTACAAGGTGTATTTAATGTAACACCACCAGAACTTGCTGCAGATATTATGGAAAAGGGTATTATTCTTTCTGGAGGAAGCTCGAATCTTCGGGATTTTGAAGAATTTTTTAAGCGGTCTCTTGGTGTTTCTGCCTATCTTGCTGAGGAATCAATACTTTGTGTTGCAAAGGGAACCGCAACTATATTGAACCACCTTGATATCTACAAGCGAACCCTGCTTCGCAAATAATATATGTGGGGGAATACCTATCATCGAGACACTTTTATTAATGCGTTCAAACACGATACGCTTCATACATCGTACTGTTTTTTTGGTGATGGGGGAGTTGGGAAGACTACCACTGCACGAGAAATTGCATCATATATAGAAACAGGAACATTTGAACCAACCACTATGGTTGATACTTATATATTCACACCTAATGAGAAAGGATCTCTAGGAATTGAGGAGGTTCGGAATATAAAAGAATTTTGTTCTAGTGCGCCACTAAGAGCAAAGAGAAAGATAGCAATTATTCAATCGGGGGATGCTATAACTAATCATGCACAATCGGCGCTTTTAAAGTTGGTAGAAGAGCCACCGGAGCATTCATTGATTATTATCATTGTAAAGAACAAAGATATATTATTTCCTCCACTACTGTCACGGTTGCATACACTATATTTTCCAAGATATTCTCGTAAACAGATTGTTGATTTTCTTGTAGAAATAAAAAAAGTAAATGGAAATATTGCTGAGCAGATAGCGTTACGCTCATTAGGAAGTTTGGGGAGGGCGATTGAACATCTTGAGAAGAAAGATGAAGAGATAGCAAAAGAAAATACCCTTGAATATCTTGAGCAGAGGATAGAATATTTTTATACGAAAGGACTTATTCAATATAGTGGATTACTTAAGAAATTATTAAAAAAAGAGTCTGAGTTACATGAATTTGTATTAAATGGTCCGCTACAAAAGCGCTCAATCCAATATTTCGAAAGTGAGGTATAATATATCTATGCACGAAAGTATAAATACATTTAAGGAGGCAGCAAAAAAAATTATTGAAGATTTTAAAAAAGAAATTTCTGGGGTACGCGCAAATCGTCCTTCGGCAGCTCTTATTGAAGAAATAAGGGTTATGTATTATGGAAACCCAACACCACTAAAACATGTTGGAACCATATCAGTATTACCACCACGTGAACTTCAGGTGCAGTTTTGGGACAAAGAGGCAGTACAACCATCTGCAAAGGCGATAGAGGGCTCTGCGTTGGGCCTCAATCCAAATGTCGAGGGAAATACTATCCGCATATTCCTTCCAGAACTCTCATCTGAGCGACGCGATGAACTTGCGAAATATGCAAAAAAAATATCGGAAGAATATCGCATTAAACTTCGTCATGTGCGAGATGAAGCGAATAAAACGATACAATCAGCATTTGACGACAAGGAGATTGGAGAAGATTTAAAATTCAAATTAAAAGAGGAGGTTCAAAAGCATACTGAGGACACAAATACATTAATAGAAGAAATTCTTGATAAGAAAATTACTGAAATTCACGAATAGTTATTTATGATTACTACACTTGTTATTATTGGACTCGTATTTTTAATTCTTGTACATGAATTTGGTCATTTTATTGTTGCTCGATTTTTTCATGTTCGTGTTGAGGAATTTGGTATAGGATACCCTCCACGTGTGTGGAGTAAAATGAAGGGCGGAGTATTATGGAGCATAAACGCACTCCCTTTTGGAGGTTTTGTAAAAATATTAGGAGAAGATGGAGGGGAAAACGATCCACAATCATTTTCTCGTCAAAAAATTTGGAAAAGGATCATGATTCTTTGTGCGGGAATATGTATGAATATGATTGCTGGTTGGATATTTTTTTCTGGCGTCTATATAACAGGAAGTCCTGCACGGGCAATCATTATGGAGGTAAAAGAAAATACCCCAGCATCAATCGCAGGATTAAAGAATGGAGATATAGTTATAGCGGTGAGTTCCCCTACAGAACTTTTAAAAATACCAAATGCTGATGAATTTACATCATTCACAAAACGATCAGTAGAAAAAGCAATTACTATAGAGGTCTCACGTTCTGGAAGAACAGAGAGCGTTTCTCTTATTCCTCGCGAACATCCGCCGGAGGGAGAGGGGGCTTTGGGTGTTGTTATAACGAATGCGGGGTTTGAAAAGCATAGTTTTTTTTCTGGGTTGTGGCAGGGATTTCTTACTACCATTGACGTTACTATTGCAATCATTCTTGGGCTTGTTAGTTTTTTTGCAAATTTATTTTCTCCCGGAGCATTTGATTCAGTTGCTGGTCCTGTTGGAGTGGTGAAGATCGCAGCGGATATGGGCAAACTTGGACTCGCGTATGTTTTTCAAATTATTGGGCTTATATCAATAAATTTGGCGATATTGAATCTTGTTCCATTTCCTGCTCTTGATGGGGGGAGAGTTTTATTTTTGATTATAGAAAAATTTCGAGGAAGGGCGGTCTCTCCCAAAGTTGAGCAGACAGTTAACATGGTTGGTTTTCTCGCTCTTATTGTCCTTATGATTGTGGTTACCTTTAAAGACGTATCCCGGTTATTTTAGGGCTATATTTGAAAAATCAAGGCAAATCGTTCTATACTGTGTTTATAGAACGGTTTTTATACATGAAACAATCTCAATACTTTCTTAAAACCAGTAAGACATTTTCTGAGGAGGATTCAATCATCTCTGCTCGTCTTTTAAAGCGGGCAGGGTTCATTCAAGAATCGGTTGCTGGACGATATTATTTTTTACCGATTGGACATAAAGTTCAGCAAAAAATAATGAAAATCGTTAAAGAAGAAATGGATGGTGTTGGTGCCCAAGAAATGATTTCACCAATATTGCATCCTGTTGAACTTTGGAAAGAAACAAATCGAACAAGTACCACAGGGTTTGAGCTTATGAAAGTAAGAGATAGAAGAGGCTCTGAATTTGCTCTTGGAGGAACAGCGGAGGAAATGTTTGTTGATTTGGTTCGTAAGCTTGAAATTAGTTATAAAGATCTCCCATTTCATCTATATCAATTTTCTCCAAAATTTCGTGACGAACTCCGCGCTCGTGGTGGCTTGTTGCGTGTTCGTGAGTTTATCATGAAAGATGGATATTCATTTCATCGGGATGAGAATGATTTTTCTTCTACATATGAAGAAATGAAACGTGTGTATTCACGCATTTTTGCCCGAATGGGACTACATACAGCCATTGTTGAGGCAGATAATGGATATATTGGTGGTGAGTATTGTCATGAATTTATTGTCGAGGCAGACAGTGGAGAAAGTAGGTATTTTACTAGTAACGATGGAACGTATGCAGCCCATGAAGATGTTGCAGTATTTAAAAGAAATCCAGCAAATGCAGATTCTGAGATGCTTCCATTTGAAATTATTTCTCAACCTGAATGGGTAAAAACCATGGATGATAATGTAAAACATTATCAAAAAGAAAAAAATCATTTTCTTAAAAATGTTGTGTATAAGAATCGCGTTACCAATGAAATTATTATTGCGGTAGTAACAGGAGACTTAGAAGTGAATCAGACAAAACTTGAGCATGCTCTATCAATGGTAGGACAATTAATTCCCGCCGAAGACACAGATCTTGAGTCAATTGGAACAAAGCATGGATATGTTCATTGCTGGGGACACGCAGGTGCACGATATATTGGTGACGTTGTTTTGAGTAGTGCTCGAAATCTTATTGGAGGACAAAAAGAAGATACAACAGACTCCATTAATGTAAACTATGGAAGAGATTTTTCATGTGAGGCGCTATATGACATTGCAGTTGCAAAAGAGGGTGATATATCTGTATCATCGGGAAGTCCATTATCGTTACGAAAAGGAATAGAGGTTGGGAATACATTTCAACTTGGATACCATTACACTAATCTCATGAAGGGGGCAGTGTATCGAGATGAGGATGGAAGTGAAAAACCATATTATATGGGTTGTTACGGAATTGGTATTGGTCGTACCATGGCTGCCATTGTTGAAAAATATCATGACGAAAAAGGTATAGTATGGCCGATTTCTGTGGCACCATTTTTAGTGCACGAATTAATTATTGGCAGTCAAACCGAAGATTTGAAAAAAGTAGCGAATTCACTCTATACTACGCTTAATACAAAGGGTATAGAGGTTCTCTTTGATGATCGAGATGGAATGTCTGCTGGTGCAAAATTTGCAGATGCAGATCTAATCGGAATTCCTTATCGAGTTGTTGTTAGTGAAAAGACAATGAACCAGGGAAAAATTGAGGTAAAGAAACGTGCCGATAATTCAGTAACATTTATGACAGTCGAAGAATTTATTACACTTATTAAAACAAACTAATGATATTCAAAAAAATAATTGGAATTGATCTTGGAACAGATACAACCCAAATATATCTCAAGGGGTCTGGCGTGGTAGTGAATGAGCCAACAATAGTTGCTTGTAACAATAGGACAGACCGCGTTGTGGCGGTTGGGAATGAGGCAAAAAAAATGCTCGCAAGAACTCCCGCTCACATCACCGCACTTCGTCCAATTATGAATGGAGTAATTGCTGATTTTGATATGGTGAAGGAACTATTACAAAGCTTTCTTAAACAAGACAATATTCCTTGGTCTTGGATAACGGAGACGATTGTAAGTATTCCAACAAACCTTACCGAGGTTGAAAGAAAATCTGTTGAGGATTTATTAAAGGAATCTGGTGCAAATTCTGTGTATCTCATTGAACAACCACTTGCTGCAGCATTTGGAAGCCGGCTTGATATCAATATGCCATCTGCATTTCTTGTTGTTGATATTGGAGCGGGTACAACAGATATGGCAATTATTTCAATGAATGGAATAGTTGTTTCTCGCCGTCTCAAGATAGCGGGCGATTATTTAAATCAGGAAATTATAAAAGGAGTTCGCGATGAACTACGTCTTCATATTGGCGAACCGACCGCAGAAGAAATTAAGATTGCAGTAGGATCTGTGATACCAACAGGGGAGCGTCTTGAGATAATTGTTCGGGGAAGGGATGTTGCTTCTGGGTTGCCTCGCGAAATTAGTATTCGTGATACCCAGGTTCGTTTGTGGCTTATCAGACCTATTAAACAAATTATTGAAGCTATAAAAGATCTCATTGAATCTGCTCCACCAGAGCTTGTTGGTGATATTTATAAAAATGGTATGTTTTTTTGTGGAGGAGGTAGTTTGTTGCGAGGGATAGACACCGTTGCTGAAAAAGAAATAGGAGTTCGTGTGCAGATTGTTGATGACCCACTTGCGTGTGTTGCACGGGGAACCGGTCTTGTGTGCGAAAAATTTGATACTCACAAGCACTTATTGAACAATTTTTCTCGTTTAAAACTTGATGAGTAGTTTGGGGACAAATCTATATGAATCCCGTTAGAGACGATTTATGAATAGATAATATTCATTCTCATTACTATCTCTACTCAATATATAAAGCATAATCACCACGGAAATGTTTATGATATATACCAATAACCAACATCAGTCGCAATACAATACAGCAAGTGCTTGTGTGATTAATTCTTGTCACATAAACATTTCCTGTCTCTAACGGGATGAAGACAACCCGTATATTATTCCAAGGAATTTTTCTTATTGTCATGATAGTTGCTCTTATCTTCTTTCGAGGCGAGGCGCGAGATTTTATTGTGGGTTTACGCGATATAGTATATGGAATTTTTGGTCCTTCTTATGATGTAAAAAAAATACAAGATATTGAAGCAGAAAACATATCATTACAAAAACAAATTGATTTACTTAATCTCAAGTTAGGTGTTCGTAATAAAAAAGATGATGGAGTAATTTCTGCATTTGTATACTCCACATATCCATTTAATGATAAGGTGCATATTATCATTGATAAGGGAAGCGATGATGGTATTGATGTTGGTATGCCCGTTATGTTTAAAAAGGGTATTATTTTTGGAAAAGTTATTTCTGTTCATAAAACACAAAGTGAAGTACAAACTATTTTTGATCCTTCATGGAAAACAAGTGTTGTTATTGGCACTAGTAGTGTGCGGGCGGTTCTTCAAGGGGGGAATACACCAGGAATAGAATTTATACCCAAGGACGCATCTGTTTTTAATGGAGATGAGATCTTAAATTCTGCCCCAGAATTTCCCATGAGATCATTTATTGGTAACATACGGTCAATACAAGAAGACGAAAAGAAGCTCTGGCAAATTGCTGATGTTGAGACACCTTTTTCTTTGGATGCAGTTGATTCTGTTCTTATTCTTACGCAATTTCCATAAATGTTATGCGCACACTTATTTATTTTTTTTCTTTTTGTATCATTCTCATCAGTCTTTTAATTGTTATGCATTCACGCATTTTCAATTTTTTTGACGTAAATCCAAATTTATTATTTGCCATCTTTTCTGTGCTTATTGTTCACAAAGTTAGAAATTTTGCTCTGTTTGGAATGCTTTTTTTATTATTCTTGTTTTCTTTCTATTTCTATCAATTTTGGGTAATAGAATACATATTTATTATCTGTTCTGTGATTTGTATGCTTATACTAAGGAGGTTCCTTTTTGGAAATATGGTTGGAGATATTCTTATATTATCTTCATTAGGAACTGTATTATTTTTAATATTACATATTATTTTTACCGATTCTCCATTTTTTGTAGTGGGGGTATTATACGAAATATTTTTTAATGGTATATGGAGTATTCTTTTGTATGTAATGCTTCGGCCGTATCTTAGACACAATCCAATTGTCCAAGCATGAAGCACAAAAGAACAATTGAATTTGAAGAAATTCTATCAGATAGAGAAGTTGAGGGAAGCACGCGGGAGGTTCCCATCCAAGAACATACATTTTTCATCTATATTATCATTGTTTCACTTGTGATTGGGATTGTGATTGGCGACCTTTTTTGGTTGAATGTGGGGAAGCGCACATTATATACTGAACGCGCACTCGATAATGTTTCTGATACAAAAGTAAAACATTCTCCCCGAGGAATAGTATATGATCGATTTGATGTTGCAATGACAGAAAACGCTCCGGCGTTTAATGTGTATTTAATCCCAAATAAACTCCCTGTTGAGAAAGAGAAGAGAAGTGAGGCGATTCGGCGTGTTGCCAGTATTTTGAATATATCGGAATGGGAGATACTAAATAAAATAGAAAAAAAAGATTGGACAATTTCTGGTAAGATGCTTCTTTCAGATGATATAACACAAGATCAATTGGTTGCACTTTCTTCTTCTGAATATTTGGGAATTTCAATAGAAGAAAGTTTTAAGAGGGCACACACCGTTCCTTTCGCATTTTCGGAACTTATTGGATATACGGGGTTGGTCAACGCAAAAGATATACAAAAAAATGAAGAATTAACTATTGATGATCAGATTGGAAGATCTGGACTTGAGATGTATTATGACAATTTTTTGAGAGGTATAAATGGAAAAGAGGTTCTTTATAAGACCGCAAAAGGAGAAATAAAAAATGAAAAAATTGAACGGGAACCAAAACCAGGTAAAGATATTTCAACATTCATTGATTCTGAGTTTCAAGAATATTTTTACACAAAATTAAAAGAACAGCTAATTCACTTAGGAAGGGATGTTGGTATCGGTATTGCAATTAATCCACAAAATGGGGAAGTGCTTGCGCTTACCAGTGTGCCAGGTTTCAATTCTCAAAAAATAGGAAATGCGCTTGTTGACGCGCGCAGACCATTATTTAGTAGGACAATAAGTGGTGTATACAATCCAGGATCTACTATAAAACCATTAGTAGCGGTAGCGGGGCTTGCTGAAGGTCTCGTTACTCCAACAACAAGTTTTTTCTCTTCTGGGATGTTAGAGATACCGAATCCGTATAACCCATCATTACCATCGCGGTTTCCCGATAATAAGGCACATGGATGGGTGAATGTTCGCTCTGCAATTGCCCGATCGAGTAATGTCTATTTTTATATTCTTGGTGGAGGTTTTCAGAATCAAAAAGGTCTTGGTATATATACATTGAAAAAATGGTGGGAGCTATTTGGGTTCTCTGAAAAAACAAATATTGATCTTCCTGGGGAAAAGACGGGTTTTCTTCCCGACCCAGAATGGAAAGAGGAGGAAACAGGAGTACCATGGAGATTGGGTGACACATACCACGTTTCTATTGGACAGGGTGATTTTTCAATTACTCCTATTGGACTTCTTAATTATATTAGTGCAATTGCAAATGGAGGTATTCTTTATAAACCAAGAATTGTTGAAAGTATTTTTGATTCATCACAAAACGAATTTTTGAAGACACAACCAAGCGTGTTGAAAGACCTAAGAACATCAATTTCAAAAGATGTTCTTCATGAGGTTCAAGAGGCAATGAAAGACACTGTTGATATGCCGTATGGAACCGCATACTTGTTACATGATATTCCCATGAGTATTGCGGCAAAGTCAGGAACTGCACAGGTTCAAAATAATAGAAAGACGAATGCATTTTTTGTTGGATATGCGCCGGCGGACAATCCAAGAATTGCAATTCTTATTCTTATTGAGGATTCTCTAGAGGGGAGTCTAAATGCAACTCCAGTAGCCAGGGATGTTCTCCTGTGGTACTATAATAATCGTCTTAAGGGGTCTACATCTCCTTAATTTCGAAATATAAATAATATGGCAATAAAGAAAAATTATCTTACAAAAGAGCGATATGAGGAAATTATATCTGAGCTTGAGGGTTTGAAGCTCGAGGGGAGGCGTACGGTTGCTGAGCGTTTAAAACACGCAAAGGAATTGGGTGATCTCTCGGAGAATTCTGAATATCAGGAAGCACGCGATGAGCAGGCTCGACTTGAGGGGAAAATAGCTGAACTTGAGGATCTACTTCGGAGTTCTGCAATCATTGAAAAAACAGGAAATAGTTCTGGCGGAATTCGTGTGGGATCAAGGGTTACTGTTAAAAAAGGTGGAGAGAAGAGAGTATTTACTATTGTTGGATCAAATGAATCAAAACCGACGGAAGGTTTGATTTCAAACGAATCACCAATTGGACAAGCACTCATTGGAAAGAAGGATGGAGACAAAGTTACTATTGTGACTCCAAATGGTTTGACGGTTGAATACCAAATTCTTTCAATTGAGTAATATTTATGCTTGATCATATTATTGATGAACGAAAAAAGAAATTAAAAGCGTATTCCAAGGTTGCAAGTGCATATCCCGCACGCGTAACCCGCGATATGAGTATTTCTGTTGCAATAGAGCAATTTGATACCCTCTCAGAGGAGAAAAAATCAATTTCTTTGGTGGGAAGAATTACCGCACTACGTGATCAAGGAAAAATTATTTTTTGTGATTTAAAAGATGAACGGGGAAAAATTCAGGTGGTTCTCAATGAGGCGGAATTAAAAGATTTTTCTCTTATCCAAGAGACGCTTGATATGGGGGATTTTTTGGAAGTATCTGGGACCTTATTCTCTACAAAACGTGGGGAGAAAAGCATCCTTCCTTCCCAGGCCCGTATTATTGGAAAAAGTATTCGTCCAATTCCATCTGAATGGTATGGAATTGAAGACATTGAAACTCGTTTACGAAAACGTTATTTAGATTTAATTACCCATCAAGAAATTCGTGACCTTTTTATTAAAAAGGATATTTTTTGGACGACAATTAGAAATTTTCTCAAAAAAGAGGAGTTTCACGAGGTTGAAACGGCTGTTTTGGAGCCGGTACCTGGTGGTGCAGAGGCAGAACCATTTGTTACTCATCATAATGCACTCGATACAGATTTTTATTTACGCATTTCTCTTGAATTACCGTTGAAGCGATTATTAGTTGGTGGCTACGAAAAAGTTTTTGAAATTGGGAGAATTTTTAGAAATGAGGGGATCGACAGAGAACATCTTCAAGATTATACACAAATGGAGTGCTATTGGGCATATGCTGATTATAATAATATGATGGATCTTACTCGGAGGATGTATCAGGAGACAGTGAAACAGATAACTGGTGGATATATAACAACGTATCAGGATATGGACATTGATTGGAGTGGTGAGTGGCCACAAGTTGATTATTATGAAATTTTCAAAGAAAAAACCAATGTGGATCTTACAAAAGCAACTATTTCTGACTTACAAAGAAGAGCACAGGAGTTGGGCATAAGAATGGAACCAAACCTGGGTCGTGGGCGTCTCATTGATTTAATTTACAAAAAAACTGTTCGTCCATTTCTCCTACAGCCCTGTTTTCTCGTGAATCCTCCTGTTGACATAGAACCACTTGCAAAACGAAGTGAGAAAGATGAGGGACGCGTAGAACGATTTCAAATAATGGCGGGTGGAACAGAATTGGGAAAGGGATTTTCTGAATTGAACGATCCAATAGATCAGCGCGCGCGATTTGAAGATCAGATGAAATTACGAGAAGCAGGAGATAGTGAAGCACAAAGAATTGATAATGATTTTCTTGAGGCACTTGAATATGGTATGCCACCGGCAGCGGGCTTTGGTTTGTCTGAGCGATTGTTTTCCGTAATCATGAATAGGCCGATTCGAGAAACGGTTATATTTCCTCTTATGAGGCAAGAGTAATCATGACTCTTAAGGAATTAAGTTTATTTATTCAAGCCGAAGATACACGGCTGAGAAGCATGCATGGAAATTATGAGGATGAAGAAAAGCGTCTTCTTGCGCGTACGGTAAAACTCTCCGAGGAGGTTGGAGAGCTTAGTGAAATGATCCTTTCGCATTGTTCATTTCAACGGAAGGAAAAATTAGAAGTATTAAGTAAAGAAAAAATTTCAGGGGAATTCGCTGATGTTATCATTGTATGTGCTTTGCTTGCACATGCTATGGGCGTTGATCTTGAAGATGCAATTGAGAAGAAAATAAAAATTATCGAAGAAAGGCACAAAAAACATTTAGAAACAGTATGAAATTAGGAAAATTACGTTCATTTATTGATGCTGTTGATTCACGAAAGTCTTTTATCTGAAATTATGTTAGTCGTAACTTATAACTCAAAAAAACAATAAAAACATGTTAGATATTCAATATATTCGTGAAAACGTTGATAAGGTCAAAAAAGGGATGGAAAAGAAGAGACAGGATTCAAAACTTGTTGATAAATTTTTGCATGCCGATGAAGAACTACGTACAAAGATTTTGGCATTTGAAACATTGCGTGCGGAACAAAACGCACTTTCGAAGCAACTTTCGGTAGGAAGAAGTGAAGATATGGTGAACAAGGCGCAGGTGATGAAAAAAAGAATTGCAGAGCTCGAAACTGAACGCGCAGAGCTTGAAAAAAAGCGGAGCGATATTCTTTCTCGTATTCCCAATATGCCATTTGATGACGTAATTGTCGGGAAGGATGAGACAGAGAATAAAGTATTGAGAGAAGTAGGAGAAAGAAGAGATTTTGAGAAAGAGGGCTTCAAGCCGTTGGACTATCTGGCTCTTGGAGAAAAACTTGGGATTATAAATGTTAAAAAAGCTGCAGAAGTTTCTGGAAGTCGTTTTGGATATTTATTGAAGGATGCAGTGCTATTGGAATTTGCATTGGTAAAGCTTGCAATGGATATATTGTTAGAGCGCGGGTTTACTCCTGCTGTTCCGCCAGTAATGATAAAACCAGATGTCTATGAAGGAATGGGGAGATTGGCCGCAGATCAAAAAGATGAGCGATATTATTTTGAGAAAGATGATTTGTATCTTGTGGGGAGTTCTGAACATACTATGGGTCCAATTCATATGAATGAGGTTCTAGAAGAAGGGACATTACCACGAAGATACGTTGCCTTTTCTACCTGCTTTAGGAGAGAGGCAGGAACTTATGGAAAAGATACAAAAGGAATTTTGCGAGTACATCAGTTTGATAAGGTTGAACTTTTTTCATTCTCAAATCCGCATACATCAGAAGATGAACATAAGTTTCTTTTAGATTGTCAGGAAACATTGTGGAAAAAACTTGAAATTCCTTATCGTGTTATTGAACTATGTACGGGAGATATGGGATGGACCGATGCACGACAATTTGATATTGAAGCATGGATGCCAGGACAGGGGACATATCGCGAGACAAATTCATGTTCAAATACCACCGATTTTCAGTCACGGGGAACAAATATTAAGTACAAAACAAAAGAGGGAAAGAAAGAATTAGTGCACATGTTAAATGCGACGGCATTTGCAATTGGAAGAACGATTATTGCTATTATTGAAAATAATCAACAGAAAGACGGGACAATAAAGGTTCCAACAGTATTACAGGCATATCTAGGAAAAGAAGTCATTGACTAAAAAATACTAGACTCTAAACGATCTCAAAATATTCCGCCCGAGGTGGATTAGTCCAGGGCTGAAAAATTAGATAATTACATATTATAAAAAACAGTCCAATATTTATGTTGGATTGTTTTTATATGGAGGACAACATATATACTCATTCGTGCTAAAATAAGTATGTGAATGGATTTGTAAAATTTGTATTGTGGGTAATTATCCTCTCTGTGGTTGGGTATTTTGGATACCAGACATATACGAAATGGTGGGATACTGATTTGTTGAAATCAAAAACTGATAATGTGCAGGGGACGGTCGCAAGTACGACCCAGAAAGCAAAAAGTTTTGTAGAGGGGCAAACCGCAGAAATAAAAGAAAAAGCGGAAGAATATACCGATCAGGTAGTTGAAGAGGCAAAAAATGGAATCCTTGATTTTGTTAAAGAAAAAATAGGAGAGGGAGTATCTTCACTTGGAGATACTATTGCAAATCTTGGAAATAGTCTTGCTGGAACCGATGTCATAAAAATAAATCCTGTTACTGTTCCAAGTATTATTCAAAACTATTACCAGGGTGGATCTTCCGTAAATTCAAATGAGATTCCAGCACCAACAAGTTCTGTTTATTTCCAACCGCCATCATCCACATCTATTATTGTCGGAGAGGACACGCCTATGGTATTTTCTATAAACTCTAATGTTTCATATGAAGTTGATTGGGGAGACGGAAATAAAGACGTGGGAAGTGGAACAAGTGGAAATATAAAACTAATAAGTCATACTTGGAAACACAAAGGGGATTATAGTGTAAAATTTTTGATTACTAGTGGATCAACTACAACGGAGTATTCATTTCCTATACGTGTGTATTAATTATTCCAATGAAAGATCAAGTATTTGTTAAGACAGATAAATCAGGTTCAAAAAAAAGAAGGGTGCATATTACTCTTATTATCACTTTTACCATCCTTTGTATATTTGGTTTTTTTGCTTATTTATATTATTGGAGCCCGCTGTTTAGGGTTAATGAGTTTTTAGTGCGAGGTGTTTCTGATGTAGAAGAGGTGCGTAGTGCAATTATGGACTATGCAACATCACAGGATTCATTTTTTTCCCCAGCGCACGACAGAATTGTTTTTTGGATGAGTCATGACGGGGAAATAAAATCTCCCTCATTTCTTCCTCTTGCCTCGTCGATTAATGTAACTAGTAATATTGAGGAAAAAACGGTTATCGCAGACGTAACCCCGAGAGTGATGAGGGGGGTGTGGTGTGTTTTAAATGGCTGTTTTGTATTTGATGAAGATGGAATATTGTTCGCACATGCTCCTGATGTCTCTGGTTCTCTTATACTAAAAATTCGGGATGAAAATAATACACCCGTTTCTCTTGGATCTTCAGTGTTGAGTAGTGAGGAATTTCGATTAATGAGCCACGCAGTAGAGCATGTGAAAAAAAATAATATTCCTGTTTCCGAGGTTGTCTTACAAAATAAAGAGCTCAAAGAGTGGGCGACAGTAGCGCCAAATGGATTTTCTGTCCGCTTTAGTTTTAATACCATCCCGGAAGATCTTGATTCAGTATTCAAGGGTGTCTTTGAGAGGACACAACTTGAAAAACTTACCTATATTGATTTACGTGTATCAAACCGTGTGTATTTTAAATGATGTTTAGTATACTAAATATAATGGAGCTATTGAGATTCAAGGATAGAAATTCTGGTTTCACTCTTATTGAGCTTCTTATTTATGCGGCAATCTTTTCTGTGAGCGCCGTTTTTTTAGTTAATATTCTTACATCAATTACTCAGACTCAGATAAAACAGACATCAACAAATGAAGTGGCACAACAAATTTCTTTTGTGAGTAATACGACACAACGTTTTGTACGGGAAGCGAGTTTGATTGAAAATAATGCTGGGGTTGCAAGCTCCACTATATTGCTCCGTACTACTGCATCTTCAACAGATCCAACACGCGTTTATTGGGATCAAACAGCAGGTGCAATTATGTTACAACAAGGAACAAACCAAGCGGTACAACTCACTAATAACAAAGTTGTTGTTGATTCTTTTTCTGCAACAAAATTTGAAAATCCTGGAGGAAATGCCATTATACAAATTGATCTTGCTCTTTCAACAAATACGACAGTAGATAGAGCAAGGGTTACTAGATTTTGGCGTGGAGCAATAACGAGAATTTCTGCAGCAACATTCGATTCAGATTTACTTCCTAATACATCAAATGTGTTGAACCTTGGGGGAACTGGATCGACATGGAAAAATGCTTTTTTTGAGGGGGCGGTAAATATTATCGGAAAACTGGGGGTGGGGACTCAGCCATCAGATATTTCCGGTCTTGCGTCTGGAATTAAGGTAAATGGTGATGTGTCGTTTATGGATTCGGCTAAAGGAATCATCTTAAAAGCGCCTGATGCTACCTGTTATCGGGTCACGGTTGCTAATGGGGGGACTCTCACGACAGCAAGTGTTACCTGTCCCTAATTGGCACTTGACATCATTGAGTGCTAATTTATAATGGTTGAGATGAGGGACAGAACTCAATCAATATTGGAAGCATCTGTTAGGGAATTTATAAAAACGGGGAAACCAATAACCTCGGAGGTTTTGTATGACGTATATGATTTTGGTATCAAGCCGGCAATGATACGTCTTGAACTTGGAGATCTCTCGAATGATGGTTTTTTCTATCAGACACACCCTTCAGGAGGAAGATATCCAACTGACAAAGCATATAAATATTTTGTTGACAGTGTTATTGAGAAAAAATCAAAAAAAGAACATAGATGGATTGATGAGGAAAAAATTGAAGATGATTTTAAAGGATTTATTGATGATATATCGCGTCATTTAGGAGTGCTTTCCGTTGGATTTAATACGTATGAAAACACGATCATAGAATCTGGATTGTGTGAGTTAATTGAACGAATGCCATCATCCGCAAAAGAAGAAATACTTTCTGTATTGAATGATTTCGAAGCGATTGGAGAGAGGATACAAAAACATAGGGAATGGATACAAAGTGAATCTTTTTGGCCTCGGGTTTTTATTGGTGAAAGCCCTATTACTAAAAGCAAAGATCTTTCTGTTGTGGCAGGAAAAATTTCGAATGAAGATGGTAATATCGTTATCTTTTCGATCGGACCAAAACGAATGGATTATGAAGAAGCAATTGGAATTATGAAATTATTATCAAACGAATAACATACTATGAATAAAGAAGAAAAAGAAATAAATAATATTCAAGATGATCTTGATGTTGTGAAGAAGGAACGGGATGAATATTTAGATGGTTGGAAAAGAGCAAAAGCGGATTTCATCAATTACAAACAGGAGGAAACAGAACGAATAAGAAAGTTGGGCGGTGTGGTAAAGGAGATGTTGATATTAGATGTTCTTCCTGTGCTTGATAGTTTTGAATTAGGAATAAGCTCAGTAAGTGATGAACAATCTAAAAAGGGTATGGAGCTTATCAAGATGCAACTTGAGGATGTTATAAAAAGATATGGGCTAGAAAGGATATCAGTGTGCGTGGGAGATATATTTAATCCGTCGCTTCATGAAGCAATTGGAGAAGAGAAATCAGAATATCCAGAAGGGGTGATTATAGAGGAGGTGAATATCGGGTATATGCTTGATGGGAAGGTATTACGTCCCACAAAAGTAAAAATTTCAAAAGGTTCGAAGGAAATAAACAATAAACAATAAACAATTAATTCAATCACAACTACATTCATACAACCAAAACAAATTTGTTGTAAGTTGTATGTCTCACGTTGTCGGTTACAAAGTATATGTCAAAAATTTTAGGAATAGATCTCGGTACAACAAATTCAGCAATGGCGGTTATGGAGGGTGGAGAGCCCAAGGTTCTTGAAAATCAAGAAGGAAATCGCACCACGCCATCCATAGTTGCTCTTTCAAAGGCGAATGAGCGCTTGGTCGGATTATTAGCAAAAAGACAGGGGGTAGTAAATCCAAAAAATACTATATCCTCAGTGAAGCGATTGATTGGAAGGAAGTGGACAGACGAAGAAGTGCAGCGTGACAATCAATGGCTTCCATATGAAATTCGTCAATCAGGACAGGGTGGAGTTGAGGTAAAAATGGGAGATCGCTGGCACACTCCAGAAGAAATTTCTGCTATGGTATTACAAAAACTAAAAGCAGATGCAGAGGCAAAAGTTGGCGAGCCAATTACTGAAGCAATTATTACTGTTCCTGCGTATTTTGATGATTCACAGCGTCAGGCAACAAAAAATGCTGGAGAGATTGCCGGATTTACTGTGCGTAGAATTATTAATGAGCCAACAGCTGCAGCGTTCGCATATGGTGCGAATAAAATGAAGAATGAAAAAATTGCAGTATATGATTTTGGTGGTGGAACATTTGATATTTCCATTCTTGAAATTGGATATGATGCGGAATCAAAAGAACAGACAGTTGAGGTTAAATCAACGGGGGGAGACACACATCTTGGTGGAGATGATTTTGATAAGAAAATTATTGAATATCTTGTGCAGGAATATAAAAAAACAGAAGGAGTTGATATTTCAAATGATCCATTAGCGCTACAACGTTTGAAGGAATCTGCAGAACGTGCAAAACATGAGCTTTCAACCGCTATGGAGACAGAAATAAATCTTCCTTACATCACTTCTGATGCTTCTGGTCCGAAACATTTTCTTTTAAAGCTCACTCGCGCAAAGCTAGAAGATTTAGTGCGTGAATATATTGATCGTTCGATCTCTTTGGTAAAAGAGGCAGTTACCGCACCAGCACCAAAAGGAGCAGGACTAAAGTTGTCTGATATTAATGAGGTGGTCCTTGTTGGCGGACAGACGCGTATGCCAGCCATTCAAGAAGCGGTTAAAAATTTATTCGAAAAGGAACCACATAAAGGAATTAATCCAGACGAGGTTGTGTCTATTGGTGCAGCTGTTCAGGCAGGAATACTTCAAGGAGATGTAAAAGATATTCTCCTTCTTGATGTTACTCCACTTACCCTCTCGATTGAGACATTGGGAAGTGTGGCAACCCCAATGATTCCAAAAAACACCACAATCCCAACAACAAAATCACAGGTGTTTTCAACAGCTGGAGACAATCAAACATCAGTGGAAATACATATTGGTCAGGGAGAACGTCCGATGATGGCAGACAACAAGACACTTGCAAGATTTATTCTTGATGGAATTCCACCATCACCAAGGGGAGTTCCACAAATTGAGGTGACGTTTGATATTGATGCAAATGGCATTTTAAATGTTTCAGCAAAAGATAAGGCAAGTGGAAAAACGCAGTCAGTAAAGATAGAGGCATCAACAGCGCTTTCAAAGGAGGAAATTGAGCGACTAAAACAAGAGGCAGTTGCACATGCAGCAGAGGACGAAAAGAAGCGAGGAGTTATTGAGGCAAAAAATCATGCAGAAACATTAATTTACACTGCAGAAAAATCATTAAAAGACGCTGGAGAAAAAGTTCCCGCAGAATTGAAGAACTTGATAGAAGCAAAAATAGCAAATCTCAAGAGTGCTAAAGATGGTTCAGAAAAAGAACCAATTGAATCAGCAACCCAGGAGCTTTCCACAGAACTACAAAAGATCGGTGAAATCTTGTATAAAGATAATAAGGAGGAAGAGAAACCAACTGAAAAAACCGACAATGATCAACCAAGCACCGGAAATAGTTAGCCAATCAAAAATAGAGGAGACTGACTATAATACTCTTAAAATAACATTATTAGGTGTTATTGCAGTTGCGGTAAGTATATTTACTGTATATGAGTTTAATCAGTTTCTTTTAACATTCCAATATGCATTTCTTTGGTTCTCGTTGTTTGGAATGCTTGCATTGTTGATACTTAATATATTTTTAGTATTTTTTGTAAAGCATTTTGCGATTACGTTTGGGGTGGTTTTTGCAGAAGCATTTTTTCCCTTGATATTCTTTTTCTCTTACTTCAAGGGACCCCATATTGAAGTTTTGCTTGGAGGATTTTTCTTATTTTTTATTTTTCTTTTGTTGGGTATTGGGAGGGGAGTATCTCGGTTTCGCAATAGTATAAAGATGAGGTTTTTTGAGATAACAAAAGTTGTTACGCCAAAACTAGTGACTGGATTTCTTATTCTCGCAAGCGTGTTATTTTATGCCCAATATTTTCTTTGGGGGTCTATCAATGAGACAATGGCGCGGGGAATATTTGATGAAAGTTTACGTTCGTCTGAACCTATTGTTCATCTTTGGTATTCTGATATTTCGACCGACCAAACGGTTGGAGAATTCTTTTCTGCGCTTACCACATCACAAATTAAAAAGAATCCGGAGGTTACTATAAATGGGGTGCCGGTAAACATTCGTGATGGATTAAAGGAACTTCCATTGGAAATGCAGGTGAAGATTATGGGAACATTATCTTCAGAATTACAAAAAAAAGTTGAAGAAAAAGTTGGTCCGCTCAATCAAAATGCAACAGTAAGTGATGAATTATATAGATTTTTGAATGAGTGGTTGGATACACTCACGCCAAATATGAGAACCATTTTAGGAATTATGGCAACCGTTCTACTCTTTTTGGTGGTTAAGGGATTTGCGTTTCTTGTATATTGGATTATCAACCTTCTTGCGTTTCTTATATTTAAACTTCTTGTTGTCGCGAATTTTGCTGTTCCCGGATATGAAACAAGAACAAGAGAGTTTGTAATTTTACCGTAATACGATATGTCAAAGGATTATTATAAAATACTTGGTGTTTCAAAAAACGCCAGCGAAGAAGAAATTAAAAAAGCATTCAGAAAACTTGCCCACCAACACCACCCAGATAAATCGGGTGGTGATGAACAAAAATTTAAAGAAATAAATGAGGCATACCAGGTTCTTTCTAGTAAAGAAAAGCGATCACAGTATGACCAGTTTGGGCAGACATTTGATGGAGCTGGAATGCCAGGAGGTGAAAATCCATTTGCTGGATGGGGTGGATTTCAAAATGGTGGATTTAATGTGAATTTTGATGCTGGTGATATGGGTGATATTTTTGAGGCGATGTTTGGGGGAAACCCTTTTGGTGGGAGTCGCCACACAAAAACTCGTTCACGCGGATCTGATATGGAATTTACAGAAACGATAACATTAGAAGAATCATTTTCTGGAATTAAAAAGAAGATTCACTTTGAGACCCATTCAACATGTTCCGTGTGTTCAGGAAAGGGGTATCATGCAAAAAAAGGAACAAAACAATGTCATGTCTGTCATGGTAAGGGGCAAGTACGAGAAGAAAAAAGAACCATATTAGGAACTATTGCATCAGTTCGTGTCTGCTCATCGTGTAAGGGAAATGGTGAAATTCCCAATGAATCTTGTAAAGAATGTAATGGGATGGGAAGAACTGTTGGAAAGAAGGAGGTTGTTATTGATATTCCAAGAGGAATTGAAGATGGTCAGATTATGAAATACGCTGGACAGGGTGGTGCCGGTGAGACTGGGTCTCCCAGTGGTGATCTATATATTGTTATTCGTATAAAACCACATAAAGATTTTGAGCGAGTAAAAACTGATTTATATACCACAAAAGAAGTTCCCATCACTGACATCCTTTTAGGTAAAAATATCTCAATGAAAGATATCGATGGGTCTTTATATTCTATACAAGTTCCAGAAGGATTTAACATAAAAACCCCACTTCGTGTCACAGGAAGGGGGATGCCACGTCCAGGTGTTTTTGGTGCATCACGGGGTGATTGTTTTGTAACTATTACTTTCAAAACACCGAAACATCTTTCTAAAAAAGCGCAAGAATTACTCGAGAAATTAGAAGGGGAACTATAATTGACTTTTTGGGGAAATTGGGTAATATGTACATATATCCGTAGACCGTAGGTTGAGTATCTCAAGACAAAACTGAGAGATACATCATAAGTCCTACCGAGGAAAAGACCAATACTCATGTGTGAGTATACGTCTACGGCATAAAGGTCGTAGCCGTTTTTTAATTTTGAGTACGAAGTACGATAAAATTAACCCCGTGAGATATGTACTATGTGTATGTTCTTAGAAGCGCAAAAGATCAGAATTTTTATGTAGGTAAGACTAGTGATCTTAAGAAGCGTTTTGATGAACATTGTAGTGGTAGAGTTCAAAGTACAAAAAATCGTTTACCATTAGAACTTGTTTATTATGAAGCAAGTAGAAATAGTAAGGATATTCATGCTCGTGAACTTTATCTGAAGTCTGCGTGGGGTAAACGATATATAAAACAACGAATAAAAAATGATGGGTAGTAGTTATCTCACGGGGTGTTATTTTGTCATTTCGCTTCGCTCAAACAAAAAAACATGAAAACAAAGAAACAAAAATTAACACAAATTGAAGAAGGGGCGGTGACATTAAAAAATGCTCAGTCAGTAGTTATTACTGATTTTACCGGTCTTTCTGCAAATGAAATGAATACACTTCGAAAGAATGTGTTTGATTTGGGTGGAACAATGTCCGTGTTCAAGAAACGTTTGTTAAAATATGTCTTTGAGAAAGAGGGAATGGAGTTTACTCCATCTAACTTTGCGGGGCAAGCCGGCGTAGTTTTTTCTCCAAAAGATATGGTGGAAACTGCCGGTGTTGTATATAAATTTTCAAAAGTTCAAAACAAACTCAAAATATTGGGTGGTTTTAATGTTCTTGAAAAAAGCTTTATTAGTGCAAACGATACGAAGGCAATTGGACAACTTCCTGGAAGAGAAGTGTTGTTGGGTCAGTTGGTATATATGTTGGGAACCCCAATTCGTTCATTTATGGTAGTTTTACAAGAAAAAGCAAAAAAGTCGTAAATTAAATAATAATATGGAAAAATTTAACAAAATTATTGAAGAGGTTGAAAAGCTTACAGTGCTTGAGCTTTCAGAATTAGTAAAAGCACTCGAAGAGAAGTTTGGTGTTTCAGCAGCAGCGATGGCAGTAGCAGGACCTGCAGTGGCAGCAGTAGAAGAGAAGACATCGTGGGATGTTGTTCTCTCAAATGGTGGCGAACAGAAGATCAATGTTATCAAGATCATCAAAGAGGCAACTGGACTTGGTCTTAAAGAGGCAAAGGATTTGGTTGAAGGAGCTCCAAAGGAGGTGAAGAAGGGGATGAAGAAAGAAGAGGCAGAAGAGCTCAAGAAGACTCTTGAAGCAGCAGGTGCAGTAGTTGAACTTAAATAATAGTCACTAGTGATTAGGGTTTAGCTATTAGAAAACCCCGCCACTCCATGGAGTGGCGGGGTTTGAGTTTGATGGGCTTGGATGATAGTATAAACAAGTTCTAGGGGCAATTAGCTCAGTTGGTTAGAGCGTTGCATTCACATTGCAAAGGTCACTGGTTCGAGTCCAGTATTGCCCACGAGTTATGAAGAAAATAGATTTATTAGAAAAAATAAAAAGTGGAGGAAAAAAAGTCACACCAGAGAACCTATTTTTGCTTTTTGTTCTTCAAATTATTATTGGTTGGGAATTTCTTCTTGAATTTTTTAAAAATATAAAGCCAAAAACAGTTTTGGTTTTTGGCACTTTATTAATAGTTTTACGTTTATTTTTTCCAGTTTTGCATATTCAAATGAATTACGTAGGTAATTCATTTGAATTGTGTGTTTCACATTTTTCTCCAATTTCACAAAAATGTAAAGAACTTGCAGATAAGTTAGAAGAGGGAGAGCAAAAAAATCTTTTTTTAGGTTCGATTAAAACAGACTCAACGAGAACATACCAGCAGGCCTTAGGAATTAGTATTCTATTTTTATTGATCTATTTTTTAAAAACAAAAAAAGACTAATTTCACTTTTGTTGAGTTTCGTCTTTTTAAACTCCATTACAAAGCGTGTAAAGCATTAGAATAGCAGCAACTATAATAACGTTTGTTCAAATTTATTGAATTCTACTAGAATACAAATATGATAAAAATCATTTCGTTTAAGGATGTTGAGGGCGGAGCCTGTTGGGCGAGATTTAGGACTGACACAAATGAACCATGTTGGATTAGTGTTGCACAGGATGGTGTAGTTGTTAAGAAATCAAATATAGGTTTTTTTGGTGCAGAATTGTATAAGGAAAAGAATCTTTATTCTGTTGCAAAAACAGCGGAGGTTTTCTTAAATTTTTATACCGATGATTTAACTCCAGATGGGATGAAAAATTCTGTTTTAAAATCATTTTCTAATGCGATTTTGCATTGTAGGGATCTTTCTGATGTTATACATATATTGAATACGGCATATAAAAAGAATTAGTTTAATCTCCACATATATGTGGAGATTTTTCTAAACCCCAACCCCTAGACACTAAACCCTATCTCGCTAGTGTATAGAACATCAAAATAGCGGCAGTTGCCATAAGTATAAATGTTACCCAAACAAATATTTTTGAAAGTATGCCACTTGCATATTCGCCCATTATTTTTTTGTTCTGTGCGGTGCGGGCAATGATAAATATGAGAGGGATGGCAGCAACCCCATTAAACACAGCAGTAAACACAAGAGCTTTCATGGGATTAATACCAATGAAATTAATCATGAGTCCCACGACAGTTGCTACGATAATAACACCGTAGAACCCTTGTGCTTGCTTAAATTTATGGTTCAAACCCTCTTTCCAGCCAAATGCCTCTGATATTGCATATGATGCAGAAGCAGAGAGTATGGGGATCGAAAGGAACCCAAGACCTAGTATTCCAATTGAAAATATAAGTTTTGCGAGGAAACCGGCATTAGGAAACGTTTGTACAAGTGGTTCTAATGCTCGTGCTGCATCTGCCGCTGTTCTTATGTCGGTAATGCCTTCTGCAAATAGTACTGTTCCCGCGACAACGATAATACACCATGTAGCAACGTTTGATGAAAACATTCCTATAGCAGTGTCTTTTTTTATTGCTTTCAAAAAACGTTGAGTTATTTTTGGTTTTCCATGCACTATCAGATGCTTCATGCGTTCTTCCTCAACCTCTTCTGATGCTTGCCAAAAAAACATGTAAGGAGAGATAGTAGTTCCTACCACTCCAGTGATAATAAATAAAAACCCAAAACTCAATTCAAAATTTGGGACAAATGTTGCATAAAAAACTTTACTCCACGGAATTTGTATAAGGAGGACGGTTATGGGGTATGCAAGGAGGGTAATGGTGAACCATTTCAAGATTTTTGCGTATGATTTGTATGAGATAAAAATTTCGAGGAAGAGAATGAGAAAGGAAAAAAATAGCAAAAGTATCGGAAGGGGAATAGGGATAATAAGTTTTGTTGCTGCTCCCATAGCACCGAGATTTGCCCCGATGTTTATAGTGTTAGCGATAAGAACAAGGGATACAACTGTATATAAAACCCATTTTTTGTAATGTTCTTTTATTACTGCGGCAATTCCTTTTCCTTGTACCGCGCCGATACGTGCGCACGCTTCTTGAATAGAAATCAAAAAGGGAAGCGTAAAGAGTGCGGTCCATAATTGTCCGTATCCGAATTGGGCACCAGTTTGTGAGTACGTTGCGATTCCAGATGGATCATCATCAGCAGCACCAGTAATTATTCCTGGGCCGGCTGACCTAGCAAACTTTCGTATTCCTTTGAACATTCTATAAATTATATCAATAAAAAATATGTAAAAACAGGATAATATAAGAAATATACGATGAGGAGATTAAATTTCAAAAATCTCCCCATTGTATATTTTTGTTATTTTTAATAAAAAGACCCATTTAGGGTCTTATGAATGAAATCGTATATAAATCAGTAACGCCGATGCAAGCAGTAAAAGAACAAACGAAATGAAATTCTGTATTCCCTTTATCTTTTTATCTGTCCATATAAATATCATTACTATCCAAGTAATGATGGAAAGGTATAGAAGATACCTCATGCTTTCAGCAACTGAGAGTACAACAATTAAAGAACTGAGAGTGAGAACTACAATCACGGTTGCAAGTTTACTTCTGTAACTTGTTCCGGACTCCTTTCTTAGGAAAGAGCTTCCTAAATAGAGTCCGTAGAAGATGCCCAATAAGCCAAGCAACGAGTAACACCAAAAAGGGAAAAATAGCATATAACCTCCTATTTTCTAATATATAATCGGTTCTATATTTCTTCGTACTAATAATATTATGAACGCAAGTAAAATAAATATTCCGCTACACGTCAATCCAGCTGCTATACTAGCGCAATCAACACCAACGCAGACACCAAAGATTGTTCCAAAAAAAGCAATGAGTGCAGAGGAAACTAATAATTGTTTTCTTTTTACGTTTGGATCCCACGGATCAGTTACTAATGCATAAACGAAACTTGCTAAAGCAAGGAACATGGCAATGATGCCGATGATTTTTGGTAAATCCATTTTTTCTCCTGTAAATTTAGTTTGTTAATGTTATTCAGATTATAAACTGAAAAATGATTGTAGTCAATATTTGTTATATAAAAATTATTTTCAGAAGGTTTGTTTGTTTTTTAAATGAAAAGTGGGGAATATCGGAAAGATCGTGTTCAAAAAAGTTAAAGAACACAAACGCAAAAAACATCAACTGTTGATAACTCATACTTCTAAAAACCCTTATTTTATAATGGTTTTTTTAGTCTCATTCATAAAAATGAAGAACTACATAAAAGCGGGGAATAATGGTATACTTGTGTATGTAAGTGGGGAATTGTGGATAAAAGTGTGGATAAGGTCGAAATCTGGGGATAATCAATAAAAACGCCAACAAATGCTTCTCGGAGAATACAAACATACTATAGATGAAAAGGGGCGCGTTGCGGTTCCTGCGAAGTTCCGGCAGGCGTTTCAAGGTGGGGCGATTGTCACTAGAGGTCTTGACCACTGCCTTTTTATCTTCGGTCTTAGTGAGTGGGAGAATCTTGCAAAAAAAATCAACGATCTTCCACTCGCACAGGCCAATTCTCGAGCGTTTTCACGTTTGATGCTTGCTGGTGCAATGGATGTAAAAGTTGATGTACAGGGCCGAGTACTAATTCCTGATTATTTACGTGAGTATGCTGGCATAAAGAAGCAGGTGGTAGTTGCTGGTGTCTATAATCGCGTTGAGATCTGGGATGAGACGGCGTGGAATGAATATAAAGCACGTACAGAATCAGCATCAGATGAAATAGCCGAGAAGTTGGGGGAGTTAGGAATTTAGGACTATGTCAAAACATATTCCAGTTCTTTTAAGAGAAACAATAGAGATTCTTGATCCAAAACCAGGTGAGTTCTTCATTGATGGGACATTGGGTGGAGGTGGGCATACACAAGCAATTGTAGAACGAATTGGGAATTTTGGAAAAATGTTATGTATTGATTGGGATGGAAAAGCAGTCTCAAATTTTTCTGTTCCCGAAGGGAGAGACGTTCCAGAAATTATAGTGAAGAATGCAAATTATCGTGATATTCCAGAATTATTAACAGAAGAGCGTTTGCCAAAGGCAGATGGACTCATTCTTGATCTTGGTTTTTCTTCTGATCAAGTAGAGGATGCAGAACGGGGATTTAGTTTCCAACATGATGGTCCACTTGATATGCGGTACAGCGGTGAATATGAAAGTGCTGCAGATATCGTAAATCAATATAGGGAACATGAATTGGAAACATTATTTCATGCTTTTGGAGGCGAACGATATGCGGGACGTATTGCAAAAGCAATCTATGAGGCGAGAAAGAAGAAAAGATTTGAGCGAACAAAAGAACTTGAAAATGTCATTTTTCACACAGTTCCACCGTTTGCACGAAAAGGAAAGATTCATCCAGCAACACGAGTATTCCAAGCGCTTCGCATTGCAGTAAATCATGAACTTGAAAATGTTGCATTGATATTGAAAGCGATTCCCGAGTGTATCAAACCAGGCGGTCGAGTGGCAATTATTACCTTTCATTCACTTGAAGATAAGGTGGTGAAAGAAGGATTTAAGGATCTTGTCAAAATAGGAAAAGCGGAACTGCTTCACAAAAAACCGATTTCACCAAAACGAGAAGAAATAAAAAATAATCCAAGAAGTCGATCGGCAAAAATTCGTTCCATCAAAATTATTTAATATATTAAAACATAAAAAACCATGACTATCATTCGTCCACATAAATCGTCTTCAATAAAATATTTTCTCTATTCATTATTTGGTGTATTATTAATATGCGGTGGCTTTTATATTTCTGAATATACTACACTTGCGGAAACGAGAAATTCAATCAACACACTAAAAAAATCTATTGGGGTTCTCCAACAGGAAAATGCAGATCTAAAAAGTGAATTATATGCAATGATTGATCCCGCTCGACTTGAAGCGGTGGGTGTAGATTCTGGATTATTGAAGGAGTCGCGGCCGCACTATGTGACGACAAGATAACAATGCAATAATGAAGGTTCGCTTTTATATTATCACTGGACTTTTCACTATTTTGTTTGCCGTTCTCGGCGTGAATCTGTATAGGATACAAATCGAGAAGGGGAAGGATTTTACGAATAAAATTGAGGCGCAAATTGCACTAAGAACAGAGAAAAATCTCCGTAGAGGGAGTATTTTGTTTTCTGATAGAAGTGGAGGGACAGTACAGATTGCATTAAATAAGGATTTTCCGATGATTTATGCTGTTCCGCAGAAAATTGAAAATCCAAAAGAAGTATCAAAAACAATCGCAGAAATTTTTTCACTTGATAGTGCAGCACTTGAAAAAGATTTTTCAAATAAACAAAGTTTATTCAAACTTTTGAAAAATAAAGCAGACAATCAGACGCTCGCAACAATTAGAGCTCTCAATATTCCCGGTATCTATACCGATACACAACAATATCGATATTATTCATTTGGTGAGCTTGCCTCTCAGCTTGTTGGGTTTGTTGGAGTAAATGAAGATGCTAGTGAACCGATTGGATTATATGGCATAGAAAAAATGTATAATAGTGAACTTGCAAAAGGAGATTCTATCGAATTTACCATTGATAGAGACATACAAGCAGAGGCAGAGAGGACACTTAAAAAATTGATCACTGATCATCATGGAACTGGAGGAACAGTTATTGTCCAAGAACCAACAACAGGAAAAATTCTAGCACTGGCAAATAGTCCTGGTTTTGATCCAAATGAATACAAAAAATTTCCAATTCAAAATTTTATAAATGCCGCAGTGCAATATGTATATGAACCAGGTTCAGTATTCAAGCCATTTACCATGGCTGCTGGAATTGATTCGGGCGCTCTAACACCAGATACTACTTATATTGATACGGGAAGTATGACATTAAATGGAAGGACAATAAGAAATTGGGATTTAAAGGCACACGGAAAGGTGACTATGACAAATGCTATTGAGCTTTCTATAAATACTGCGACGGTGTTTGCACAACAACAGACGGGGAATACAACATTCCTTTCGTACTTAAAAAAATTTGGTTTTGGAGAATTAACGGAGATTGATTTACCAGATGAAGTTCGAGGAAGTTTGAAAAATTTGGAACAAAAAAAGACATTTTCTATCGACTACGCAACCGCTGCATACGGACAGGGGATATCAGTTACCCCCGTCCAGTTAGTTACTGCCTTTTCTGCTATTGCCAATGGTGGGTTATTGATGAAGCCATATGTACGTGCCGACGGAAGAGCACAAGTTGTTCGACGTGTTATGTCCAAGGAAACTGCAGAAAAAGTCCGATTAATGTTAGAATCAGCGGTTGATAAAGCAAAAATAGCGGCAATTCCAAATTATCATGTCGCTGGAAAAACAGGAACAGCATTTATTCCGGATCCTAAAAGGGGCGGGTATTCTGAAGAATTAATTCAATCTTATGTTGGATTTGCTCCAGCAACAAATCCTCGATTTATCATTCTTATAAAGTTAGATCGTCCTGATAAACCGTTAGCTGGGATGACTGTTGTGCCAGCATTTAAAACATTTGCCCAATATATTCTTAACTATTACAACATACCCCCCGATCGTATTGAAAAGATTATAACTCAATAATGAAGAAATTTAGTATTTTGATATTAGAAGTTTTTTTGAAGTATATTGCTCGAGCAATAATACAAAAATATAATCCAATGATTATCGGTATTACTGGTAGTGTTGGAAAAACTTCTGCAAAAGAAGCAATCAAGGAGGTTATTTCTTGTGATAGAGTTGTTCGCGCACCATCGAAAAATTTTAATAATGAGCTCGGTCTTCCATTAACAATTATTGGAGACTTTGATGCAATTGGAGGAGTGTTTTTTTGGTTGCATGTACTATGTAGGGGAATTTATAAAATAATTTTTAGAGAGAAAACATATCCCGAGGTATTAGTTTTGGAATATGGCATTGATAGACCAGGGGACATGAAAAAATTATTGGATATTGCCCGTCCTCATATTGGAGTATTTACTGCAGTGGGGAAAATACCTGTTCATATTGAGTATTTTACCGGTCCAGAACAGGTTGCAAAAGAAAAAGCAAAATTGATCACTCAATTGCCTGCAACAGGATTTGCAATTCTTAATGCAGACGATCCACTGGTAATGCGTGTGAAAACAGAAACACGGGCGCAGGTGGTTACTTTTGGATTATCCGAACATGCCGATGTTCGTGTTACAAATTTTTCCAATCATTTTGATGGCACGCATGCGGGTATATCAATGAAACTCACGTATGGAGGAAGCTTTATTCCTCTTCGTATTGATGGAGCACTTGGAGAAGCACAAGCATTTTCTTCCTCTATTGCTGCGGCAGTGGGGCTTGTATTCGGAATGAATCTGGTAAAAATTGCCGATACACTTTCGCGATATGAGGCACCCGCAGGACGCCTGTGTTGCATTCAAGGAATACGGGAAAGTATGATCATTGACGATACATATAATGCTGCTCCAAAAGCTATGGAAAATGCGATTGATACATTATCTTCTCTTCCTGCAAAAAGAAAGATTGCTGTACTTGGTGATATGCTTGAGCTTGGAAAATATACATTGGAAGCACACGAGGAGTTAGGAAAACGGGTGAAGAAAAAGGGAATTGATGTGCTTATTACTGTTGGACTTCGAGGAAAACTTATTGCAGAAGGAGCGATTCATAGCGGGATGGGAACAAAATCTGTTTTTGTTATGGATACCATACATGAGGCAGTTCGATTACTTGAACAGAAGATTCAAAAGGGAGATCTTATTCTTATAAAGGGATCACAAGGAGTTCGTATGGAAAGAATTGTAAAACAAATTATGGCGGAGCCAGAACGAGCAAAAGAAAAATTAGCACGACAGAATATAGAATGGATATCAAAGAAGGGAATGTATGATGAGGGAGAGTAAAAAAAATAATTGAAAGACCTGCCTGCCCTGCCTACCGGACAGGCAGGCGGCAGGCAGGTTGAAAATTGAATAATTGAAAAATTCGAAATTCAAAACCCAACGGATAGTTGGGTTTTCTTGTAGTCCCAAGGAGAATCGAACTCCTATTTTTGCCGTGAGAGGGCAATGTCCTAACCGTTAGACGATGGGACCGAACATAAGTTATTTTACGAATTTTGTCATTTATTTGCAATAGTGTTTTAATATAGTAAGTAAGATGCTCACCGATTTAATCGCTTATATCACTCCATTTATTCAGCACCATGGTGCATGGGGTGTTTTTGTTATTTCGGTTATTGAAGAGGTGATCGCTCCAATCCCTTCGTCATTTGCACTTCTTGCTGCAGGATTTTTTCTTCTTCCTTCATATGACTCATTTTCAAGTGTTCTTTTTCAATCGATATTTAAGGTGGTAATTCCAGGTGGTCTTGGACTTGCAGTTGGTTCTATGTTTATATACGCAATTGTTTATCTTGAAGGAGAACCAATAATAAAAAAATATGGAAAGTGGTTTGGTATTCATTGGAGCGATGTTGAAAAAATAAATAATAAAATGAAACAAGGAAAGGCGGACGAGTGGATTTTATTTGGACTCCGTGCTCTTCCCATAGTTCCTAATATTGCGGTATCGGCGATGTGTGGACTTATTAAATATCCTGCAAAACGATATTTTGTCATCACCTTTTTTGGGAGTGCATTACGAGCATTTTTAATGGGGATTTTAGGGTGGTCACTTGGAGAGGCATATGTCATTTATGCTGGTCAAATTGAAGAATTTGGTGCCTATGTGTTTTATGCGTGCATCGCAATTTTTGTGTTGTGGATAACATATTTTTTCATTAAGAAAATACTCAAAAAACGTAGGAAAAAAGAGGGCTAAACCTACTTTCTTCTGGATGTAATATGTGATACAATAAATGAAAGGAAAGGACGCAGAATATGGCGTTTTTTCTTTAGAAAAGCAACATCATCTATGGCAGAAAAAGAAAAAAAACAGGGCTCATATAGTGCAAAAGATATACAGGTTCTTGAAGGATTGGAGCCAGTAAGGAAGCGTCCAGGAATGTATATCGGCACAACAGGACCAGAAGGATTACACCATCTTGTTTGGGAAATCGTAAATAACTCAATTGACGAAGCAATGGCCGGACATGCAAAACATGTATATCTTGAGTTACGAAAAAATGGTGAGGTTCTCGTAACTGATGACGGTCGTGGTATTCCTGTTGATATTCATCCAAAGACAAAAAAGTCAGCGCTTGAAACTGCGTTGTGCACATTACATGCTGGGGGAAAATTTGATGGTGGATCATATAAGGTCTCTGGGGGATTGCATGGAGTGGGTGTCTCTGTAGTAAATGCACTTTCCACATATATGAAAGCAGAGATCCATAAAGATGGAGGAATTTATGTGCAAGAATATAAACGTGGAGTTCCACAGTATAACGTAAAGAAAACAGGAAATACGAAAAAGACAGGGACTACGATTATTTTCAATCCGGATCCAGAGATTTTTCAAAAAACCGACTTTGACCTTAAAAAAATTCTAGATTATTTAAGAAATCAGGCATATCTTACAAAAAGCATTCGTATTGATGTTGTAGATAATCGTGGAGAGAATACCGGATATTATAGTTTTTATTTTGAGGGTGGTCTTTTATCACTCCTTGATTATTTGTTGGGAAATAGGCAAAAAATTCAAAATAATTCATTTTACGCACATAAAGAAGTTGATGGAATTGATATTGAGGCCGCATTTACCTACACCGATGAAGTGGAGGCAGAGGAACTTAGTTTTGCAAATAATATTTATACACCAGATGGGGGAACGCACCTTACTGGGTTTCGGTCGGCACTTACAAGGACATTGAATGACTATGCCCGCCGAGAGGGATATTTAAAGGAATCAGAAGAGAATCTAACAGGAGACGATATTCGTGAGGGTATTGTTGGTGCTGTTTCTATAAAAATTCGTGAGCCACAGTTTGAAGGACAAACAAAGGCTCGATTAGGAAATACTGAGGCGCGCGCTGCTGTTGAAACAGCCGTTTCTGAGGCATTAAAAGAATTTTTAGAACGATATGGGGCAGATGCTCGCAAAATATTAGAAAAAAATATATTGGCGGCAAAGGCGCGGAGAGCAGCAAAAGCGGCAAAGGACACCGTGCTTCGCAAAGGAGCATTTGAGGGACTCACGCTTCCAGGAAAACTTGCTGATTGTAGTTCAAGAAAAGCGGAGGATTCTGAATTATTTATTGTTGAAGGAGATTCTGCAGGAGGTTCTTGTAAGCAGGGCAGGGATCGTAGAACGCAGGCGGTACTTCCATTAAAAGGAAAGATTTTAAATGTTGAAAAGGCACGCATTGATAAAATGCTTTTGAATAAAGAAATTCGTTCACTTGTGGTAGCGCTTGGAACCGCAATTTCTGATCAGTTTGATATTACAAAACTTCGATATCATAAAATTATTTTAATGACCGATGCTGATGTTGATGGCGCACACATTCGCACACTATTACTTACATTATTTTATCGATATTTCCCACAAATTATTGATGGGGGATACTTATACATTGCACAACCACCTTTATACAGAGTCCAAAAAGGAAAAGAATTTCATTATGCGTTTGCAGAGAAAGAACGGGATATGTATACAAAGCAACTTGGTGGAGATGGAGTTAATGTACAGCGCTATAAAGGTTTGGGAGAGATGAATCCGTCACAATTGTGGGAAACAACTCTTGATCCAAATAATAGAGTATTAAAACAGGTGAATGTTTCTGATGCTGTTCAGGCAGATAAAATGTTTGATGTTCTCATGGGAGAATCGGTCGCCCCACGCAAGAGTTTTATTCAGGCACACGCGTCAAGTGTAAAGGATCTCGACATCTAGCTGATTTCTTGGTATATTCAATACATACATTATGGGACAGAAAATTCGTGCATTTTTACAGGAATCACGCCAGGAATTAAAGCGAGTAAACTGGCCAACAAAAGATGAAACAATACGATATACACTTTTTGTGATTGTTTTTTCAGTTTTATTTGCAATATTTTTAGGTGTTCTTGATTATGGGTTTGTCTATGTACTTCAAGATCTTGTAGTTGGATAATAAAAAAATAATTAACTATGGCTGAACCAAAAAAAAATGAAAATATGAAGCTCTCAAAAGAGAGACATTGGTATGCAATTCATACCTACTCAGGATATGAAGATGCTGTGGTGCGTTATTTAAAGCAACGTATTGAATCAATGTTTATGACTGACAAGATATTCAATGTCATTGTTCCAAAAGAAGTAAAGATAAAAGTAAAGGGAGGGAAACGATATACCATGGAGGAAAAAATTTATCCTGGATATGTCCTTGTTGATATGATTCTTGATCATGATTCTTGGTCCGTTGTTCGCAACACACCGAGAGTAACTGGATTTATCGGTGCCGACACCACAACACCGACGCCACTTTCAAACGAGGAAGTGAGTACGCTTCTTTCAAAGATGGAAGGCGAAGAGACAACAAAATTCACCGTGGACCTTAAAGTTGATGATGTTGTTCACATTACCGACGGACCGTTCAAGGAGCAGGAAGGAAAGGTTGCTGAAATTGATGAAGAGCATGGGAAAATAAAGGTATTAGTCCCTATATTTGGACGTGATACTCTTTTAGAGCTTGATTCATTACAGGTGCGTAAAATCTAATGTTGTTTGACGAAAACTCGATTTCAGGATAAGCTAACACTCGGATTATATTATTATGGGAAAACCGATAAAAACAGTATTAAAACTTCAAATTGAAGCAGGGAAGGCAAATCCGGCTCCACCAATAGGTCCAGCACTTGGTCAGCACGGTGTAAATATTGCACAGTTTTGTCAGCAATTTAATGCCGCAACACAAGAGTTTCCTGGGGATATTATTCCTGCAGAGATTACCATTTTCGAAGATCGAACGTTTGAATTCAAACTCAAAACCTCGCCTTCATCAGCGCTTCTTCGTAAATTTGCAGGTGTTGAGAAGGGTTCAGCAACCCCCCACACAAAGAAAGTTGGAAAAGTAACAAAGGCACAACTTCGTGAAATTGCAGAGAAGAAGATGGAAGATCTCAATGCACACGATGTAGAGGCAGCAATGAGAATCATCGAAGGTAGCGCCCGGAATATGGGAATAGAAATTATTGACTAAAAAACCCGAAAGGGTTTTTTAATTTCTATACACATATTCCGTCGAAGGGGTGTTGGGGAAACTGTAGTTTCCCCATGGCGGAAATAATAAAACCGATGGGTTTTATGGAGCGAGTGAATTACGAGCGACGGAAAGTGGGAATAGAAATTATAGACTAATAAAAACCCCGCCAGTTCATGAACTAGCGGGATTTTTAATACAAAAAAATATAGTTGTCTACTTTACTTTTTAAAGATAAAAGGCATACTTTTAATTAGATAACATTTATAATTTCATAGGAGGATATATGAAAAAGGCAATCTATATAAGCATCGAGGGGCCAAATGGTTCCGGTAAGTCAACGCTTGCAAAAAAGATCTTCCAGTATATCAAAGATTCTGGAATGCCAGCGGTCTTAAACACCCAACCAACAAAAAAAAGTCAGTCTGAGGTTGGAGATTTTGAATCGAAAGGAAATCCAATTGGAGTTGTTATTCGCGAACTTATTGAGCGTAGGATGCCAACCGATGAAATGATTCGAAATTATTTGGTTAAGCTAAAGGAGCTCAAAAAAATTTGTCTGTTAAATGTGATTGGATCTGATAAAGAAGAAGATACGATTATTTCAAGCCAATTCATAACGACACTTTATAACGCACATAGTTTAATTATTGAGGGCAAATCACTTGATGAAAAAACGATGCAGGCACTATATTGTGCTGATGGGCTTTTTGATTTTAAGGAGACAGTAATTCCTGCAATTAAGGCCGGAGTAAGTGATGTAAAAGATCGTGAACGATTTACTTCATTTGCACATGGGGATGCAAATGGATTCTCTTTTGAAGAGAATCTCAAGATTCATCAGATTGTTTTGGGAGACTTTTATATCAAACCAGATATCATGTTCTATCTTGATGTTCCTGTACCGGTATGTGTTGAACGATTGAGTAAGTCGGGAAAGGTACTTGATATTTATGAGGAGGCGGAAACCATCGGAAGAATTATTCAGAGTTACAAGAAAGCAATTGAATTTTTCAAGATGTACCCAGAAGTTGGATACAAAAATATCCATTGTATTAATGGGGAACAAAATGAAGATTTGGTATTTAAAGATGCTCTTCTACAATTACAGAACCTTCTTTCTATAAGATAGGGGGAATAATCAATCCCCGTCGCGTTAAAGCGGGCGGGGATTTTTAATTGACGGAATGATAAAAAAGATTTACTGTACATTTGTTCATAAAAAAAGGAATATATAATGGAAGTGATTAAAATATCTTTAAAAGAGTTTACTTTTGAGATGCTTCAAGATGTCATTAGAGTCTTTGATACAGTAGTTGGTGGAAATCTAATTCGCTACGTCCATACATCAGATATGGAAGAGATAAAAAAAGCATTAGAGTCAAAGCGACCAGTAGAACGAAGTTTCCAACATATGAAGCTTTGGATACAGTCAGTTCCGTTTTCTCAAGATTTCATATCATTTAATCTAAGTGACGATCTCGCCGTGCGTGGCAACGCGTTGGAGGCAGAAAGCAAGCTTAATGATATCTTTATTGGTAAAGTTCACTCAATGTTAAAGAAAAAGTACAAAAAATAATAATTAATTCTTAATCCCGTCGTGCTCAAGGCAGACGGGATTTTTTTGACTTTTATTTTTTGAACCTTGATAATATACTTAATTGTCATTATGTATTTTCGGTGCTTTTGAGGTTTGATTTTTGCATTTTGACCTAATTAATTATGTATATTCCGACTATTGGACTTGAAATCCATATGATTGTGAAGACCAAAACGAAAATGTTTTGTTCTTGTCCAAATTCGTTTGAGGATGGCAATCCGAACATAAATGTATGTCCGGTTTGTTTGGCGCATCCAGGGACCATTCCTGTTGCAAATGAGGAGGCCATTCGCGCTGTAGTGCGTCTTGGTTTGGCACTCAATGGGGCTATTGCAACAACATCACATTTTGATAGAAAGAGTTATTTTTATCCCGATCTTCCGAAGGGGTATCAAATTTCCCAATATGATGAACCATTTGTTTCTCATGGTATGTTACATGGGATTCGAATCACTCGAGTACATTTAGAAGAAGACGCTGGACGATTGTTGCATGATATTGCGGGAAAAAAAGCAGATGCAACATATGTTGACTATAATCGTGCGGGGTCGCCACTCATGGAGTTGGTAACGGAACCAGATATAAAAAATGCTGATGAGGCAGTTGCTTTTGCAAAAGAACTACAGCGAATTGTTCGATATCTCGGAATTTCCGATGCAGATATGGAAAAGGGACAGATGCGCGTTGAGGCAAATATATCAATTAGTAAAAAGTCGGGAGAATTGGGGACGAAGGTTGAGGTAAAAAATATAAATTCATTTCGTGCGGTACATGATGCGATTCTATTTGAATTACAAAGACAGGAAGAGGTTTTGGAATCTGGAGGAACAATACATCAAGAAACACGTGGATGGAATGATGTTAAGAGAATAACAGAAAGCCAGCGCTCAAAAGAATCAGCACACGATTATCGCTATTTTCCCGAGCCAGATCTTGCGCCAATAGATTTATCAAGTTGGGACATAGAAGGTATGAAGAGAGGGCTTCCCGAGTTACCAGAAGCAAAGCGAGATCGTTTGGTTGTTCAGTATGGATTATCAAAAGATTTAGTTGAATTACTTATTGATCAACCGGAATGGGCAAATTATTTTGAAAATGCAGTCTCAGAACTTCGTACTGAAGAAAAGGATCCAAATATAGTATTACTCGCAAACTATTTAACAAGTGATCTTAAGGGACTGATGAATGTAAAAAATGTTGGATTTGATCAATTAAAAATTACTCCAGAAAATTTTGCCGATCTTGTTCGTTTGGTTGATGATGGAAAATTATCTAGTCGTCTTGCAAAAGACATACTTGTGAAGATGTTTGAAACAGGAGAGGATCCAGAGGTAATTATGAGAGAAGGTGGTATTCGTGTCATTGGTGGAGAAGAAGAACTTATGCCAGTCATTGAGGAGATACTTTCAAAGAATCCAAAAGCAATAGAAGATTTTAAAAAGGGAAAGATGAATTCGATTCAGTTTCTTGTGGGACAGGGAATGGCCCGCACAAAGGGGCAGGCAAGTCCAGATATATTAAAAGTTTTGTTTGAGAAGAAACTTAGTGAATAAACTCTAAGCACGAATTTATAAATCCTAAACAAATTCAAAAATCTAAACCCAAAAATATTTGAATTTATATATTGTTTAGTATTTAGGAATTAGAGTTTAGTATTTCTTCAATTCCCTTTTCATTGTTTATCCATTGAATACGTTTGTTTCGTTTAAACCACGTATGTTGGCGCTTTGAATAATCAATTATTTCTTTTTCAAGTTGATGAATCATTTCTTCTTTTGTGATCAATCCTCTAAGATGCCTTGAAACATAGCGATATTCCAATCCAAAATTATCAAGTTTTTTCCAAGAGACAGACCTTCCTAATTTTCCGTCATGTAGATTTTGAATCTCTTGTATCATCCCTTTTTTTATTCGTGAAAGAAGTCGAGTGTGTATTCGCTTTTCTAGTTCTTCTTTTTCTTTTGAAATCCCAATCCATAGTGTCTTGTAGGGGAGTGGGTCATATTGTTTTTGGGGAACACGTCCTAAATGTGTAGCAATTTCAATTGCTCGCACAAGTCTTCGTGGATTGTGCATATCGATAGTGGATGCGCGCTCTGGATCAAGTTTTTGTAGTTGTTTGAATAATTCTTGCGGAGTTTTATTTTGTAACACTTTTCTTAGTTGTTTATCTGGCCTTACCTCTGGAATGATTAACCCATCAACAAGTGCCTCAATATAGTGGCCCGTTCCACCACAAACAATTGGTGTTTTTCCTCGTTGTATAATTTCTATGATTATTTTTCTTCCCAAGCGTTTATATCTAGAAACGGAAAATTCGTTCCATGGGTTTGTTGTATCAAGAAGATGATGGGGGATTCCAGCCATTTCTTTTTTTGTTATTTTCCCCGTACCTAAATTCATTCCCTTATACACCTGACGTGAGTCGGCTGAAATGATTTCTCCATTTACCTTTTTTGCAATTAAAACAGCACAATCGCTTTTTCCACTTGCCGTTGGGCCAACTATTACAAAAATTCTTGGTTCCTTCATCATTCTGTATAGTAACAGGAAAAATTAAATCATTATAGATATATTCATCAAAAATGAATAAACACATCTCATGGGCAGACTAAATCTCTAAAGTCTACCCATGAGATGTGTTTATGAAGAGATATTGACACTATAGACATTAGGTGCTATTGTATATAGGCATTTTAAATGCATAAAAGTTTGAACATTTCCAATTAAAAAGGAGTTGTACGGTGACGTTACTAAAACACAAAAGATCTATTTTTGCTGGCCTCGCTGGCTTGGCAATTGTTGGTATTGGCGCGTTTGTTTGGAAGTCGCGCAAAAAGTTTTTTGATCCCGAGGACTACATTTCTTAGTAGATTATCCTTTGGGAAGAGGTAAAAAAGATCGGACAGGAACTGGCTAACAAGAAAGGAGGGCAGGATGGAATTCTTTTCCGGATTTACTTAACAGTGGCCTTGGAGCCAAAATGAAAAAAAAGCAAAAATTCAGCGACGTTAAAATATTATATTATTAGAAACACTTAAAACCCCCGCAGGAGCGGGGGATTTTTTATTTCTTTTCTTCAATTACCTTCTTTATTTTCTCAATACATTCTTTTGTTGAAATTGTTTCTGTTTCTTTTTGATGTCGTGTACGGACATTCACCGATTTTGATTCAATTTCCTTATCTCCCACAACGATAGTGTAGGGGATTTTTTCCATTTCAGAACTTCTTATCCTTTTTCCAAGCGTTTCTGAAGCATCATCAACCTCGACCCGTATTCCATTTGCTTTACATTCTTGTGCGACTTCATGTGCATAATCAGCGTGTCGCTCGCTCACGGGGAGTATGCGAACCTGTTTTGGTGCCAGCCAGACAGGGAAGTTTCCCGCGTAGTGCTCAATGAGAAGTCCAATGAAGCGCTCATATGATCCAAAAAGAGCACGGTGGAGCATAAATGGTTGTTCCTCCTTTCCTTTGTCGTTAATAAAAGACATTTTAAATCGTGCAGGAAGATTGAAGTCAAACTGAAGCGTTGAACATTGCCACTGCCTTCCGATTGCGTCTTCAATTTTAAAATCAAGTTTTGGTCCATAAAACGCTGCCTCTCCAAGTTCTTCTTTGAAATTCAATTTCTTTTCTTTTGCAACCTTACGAAGAACAGTTTCTGTAAAATTCCATCCCGCATCGTTTCCTGAATATTTTTTCTTGTTCTTTGGATCGCGGAGTGAGAGGAATACGTGTATCTTATCAATATCAAAACCGAATGATTTATAAATAAAGAGAATGAAATCGATAACTAATTTCAACTCATCTTCAATTTGATCTTTTCGGCACATAATGTGTGCATCATCTTGTGTGAATCCTCGAACGCGGGTAAGACCAGAGAGTTCTCCTTTCTTTTCAAATCGGTATACAGTTCCACATTCTGCCCAACGATAGGGGAGATCACGATACGAACGAATATTACTCTTGTAAATTTGGACGTGGAACGGACAGTTCATTGGTTTTAGAAGATATTCTTCCGAAAATTCTGCCTTCTTATTTTGTTGTTTTTCTTCCAGAGTTTGTCCCGCTTCGATTGGAGGATACATTGATTTGTTATAAAATCCCCAGTGTCCCGATATTTCCCACAGTGATCGGTTCCCAATGTGAGGAGAACGCACGAGGTCATATCCATTTTCTAGATGTTTTTGATACCAAAATTCTTCAATAATTCTCCAAAGAAGAGCTCCCTTTGGATGCCACAACGGAAGACCAAGTCCAACCATCTCATCCATATGAAAGAGATCCAACTCTTTTCCAAGTTTTCTGTGATCGCGCTTTGCTGCCTCCTCCATTCGATGGATGTATTCATCAAGCTCTTTTTTTGATTCAAATGCTACTCCGTAGATACGGGTGAGCATTTTATTCTTTTCATCTCCTCTCCAGTATGCTCCCGCAATAGACATCAATTTAAATGCATCTACAGGAATCTCTGATGTATTTTTCACGTGTGGGCCAGAACAGAGATCCATAAATACAACCATCTTATTTTTTCCCGTTCCGCGCGCGGTTTCATATATTGATAGGGGCTTTTTCTGTTTCTTTAAATCTGCAATAAGTTCTTTTTTGTATGGAGCGTTTTTGAACTTCTTTGTTACTTCTGCGGGAGTAATTGATTTCTTTGAAAATGTCAGTTTTTCTTTTACCAGCTCTCTCATCCGTTTTTCAAGCACGGAAAGAATTTCGTCCGTTATTGGTTTTGAAAATTCAAAATCATAATAAAAACCATTTTCAATAACTGGGCCAATACCAAGCTTGGTATCTGGATATGTTTCAAGAACTGCTGTTGCAAGCAGGTGAGAAAGTGAGTGGCGAACGTTGTGTAATTGTTTATCTCGAGCGGGGTCGAGGGATTTGTCCTTTATTGATTCTGAGGACTTTTTCTGTTTCATGGCCATTACTCAGAATTATAACGCTAAGGAAGGAAAGTGTGCAATAAAAAAGCGCCCGTGCATTGCACGGGGCTGTAAATAGGGGAAAATCGGTGGAGGGATTACATATCTGCAAGAATATCGTTGTATTTCTTTGCGGTTGCAGCTTCGTTATTAGCTTTTGCGATATTTTCTTCGAATGCTTCTTCGCCTTCTTTTCTTGCTTGAGCTGCTTGTTTCTCAAGTTCGGCTGCTTGTATCTTTGCTGAATCAAGTTCTTCTATTGCAGTTTGATTAAACTTAGCAGCAGCAGCACTGTGATTTGAGACTAGTGTTTTAGCTTCAGCATCTGCGGTAAAATTTACTTTTGACATGTACTTTATTGCTAACTTTGCGCCAGCAAGTGCACTTTTGTAATTTTCACCATATTTTGCCTTTGCTTCGGCGCGCATTGCTGAAAATTGGTTAAGACCGAATTTTTCTTTTTTGTTGTAGAGAGCTACAACTGCAATTGCTAATACGACGACGGCAATCAATAATAGATTTTCCACTTGAACCTCCTAAGATTTTTAATATTAATTTGTTAATAACAGTTATCTTCTATCACTGTTGTACCTATAGTATACACCCATTTCATAAAAAAGTCAATACCCCCACAAGCCACAAAGGATAGGGGGAAAAATGATGATAAATAAAGGGTTTTTTGAGGATAGCAGAAAGAATTGAAAAATTGAAGGATTGAAGCCTGCCTACCGGCAGGCAGGATTGAAAGATTGAGGAGTAAAGGACAAAATTCGAAACAATGGATTCCCGCATTCGCGGGAATGACGAGGAGGATGTGGGAATGACCCCAATGAGATAGCAAAAAGGTCGCACCTATGGGGTTTTCAACAGAGTGTGAATAAAGTCAGTCTAAAAATTTTTAAATTTTCAATACTTCAATCCTTTAATAACATTTATGTTTCTTTTGGTGTGGGAAGTCCGCGTGCGTCGTCAACAATGAATTTTGTTTCATCATTTTTCCAACTAAGACGTCCAACTACAGCAATGGCTTTTCCCTCAACCCAAAGATCTTGATTTCGTTTTATTGCCTCATCAAATACGAGTAGTTCCAATGTATCACTCAGGTCTTCAAGGGTTACAAAATACATAGTCGTTTGTTTTTTTGTTACATATTTTTGAATAGATGCAACAATTCCCGCAATCCAGATACGTGGTCCACGATCACCGTTTTTTGGTATTTTCAAAACATCCGATAATGTTGGAATTTTTTCTTTCAGTATTTCTCTATATGGAGTAAATGGATGATCGCTAATATAGAGACCCAAGAGCTCTTTTTCCCATCGAAGCATTTCCGCCTTTGGAATGTCGTGTTGGGCAGGTTTTAATTTTAATTGATGTATATGTGAGTCCTTTCCAAACAATGATGATTGATTCGCTGATGCGCTTTTTCGGACTCCTTGATTGAATTCCAGTATGTCTTCAATATTTTCCAATATGTCCGCCCGTTTGATTTCAAATGAATCAAATGCACCCGCTTTTGCAAATGCTTCAATTGATTTTTTATTTAAGTCGCGATTGTGAATACGATTGAGGAAGTCGGTGAGATTGAGAAATGGTCCCATGCGGTTTCTTGATTCAATAATCGCATCCACCACGCCAACGCCAACACCTTTAATCGCAGTGAGCCCAAAGCGAATATTTGTTCCATCGACGGCAAATTCCTTTACGCTTGTGTTTATATCCGGGGGAAGTACTTTTATTTTTAAATGTTTTGCCTCGCCAACCAGAAAATTAATACGATCAACGTCTGTTCCCGAAATATTTAAGAGGCTGGTCATAAACTCAATCGGATAATGCGCCTTAAGATATGCGGTTTGATATGCAATAAGTGCATAGCAGGCGGCGTGACTGCGATTGAATCCATACCGTGCAAACGGGGGAAACAACTCCCAAATTGCTTCAGCGGTTTCTTTGTCTATGCCGTTGTGTATCATCCCATTAATTAATTTTCCTTGTTGTTCCGCAAGAAGTTCTTTTATCTTTTTTCCAATTGCTTTGCGCAACGTGTCTGCTTCTGCAAGTGTGAACCCCGCAAGATCGCGCGCAATACGCATCATTTGCTCCTGATAAATTCCTACACCATATGTTTTTCCAAGAATTGGTTCAAGTTTTGGGTGGAGATAGGTTACCTCCTCTTTCCCATGTTTTCTTAAAATATAAGAAGGAATAAGATCCATTGGTCCAGGACGGTACAGCGCAACCATTGCGATAATATCTTCTAATTCTGTTGGTTTTAATTCCTTAAGGTATCGTTTCATTCCAGAGGATTCAAATTGGAATACGCCAGTGGTGTCTCCAGTGCGGAATAGTTCAAATGCCTTGTCGCTGTCGAGAGGGAGGGTATCAATATCTAAATCAATTCCATGATATTCACGAATCAAGCGGAGTGTGTATTCAATAATAGTGAGGTTCTTGAGTCCTAAAAAATCCATTTTTAAAATACCTACATCCTCAACAGCATGCATTTCAAATTGCGTAATAATCGCATCTTCTCCCTGTGGTGCTTTTTGTAGCGACATATAATTGGTGAGCGGTTCTGGTGCAATCACCACGCCACATGCGTGTACCGATGCGTGCCGAGCAACACCTTCCAATTTTTTTGCAGAATCAATTAATTTTTTTGCTTGTGGATCCTTTTCATATTTTTCTTTAAACTCAGGCACCACGTTCAAACATTCATCAATCCAACCCTCCTTCATTCCTTGTGTTGGATTGAATGGAATCATTTTTGATAGTTCATCACACACCGCATAAGGAACGCCTGTTGCGCGACCAACATCGCGAATTGCGGCACGTGCTGCCATACTTCCAAATGTTATGATTTGCGCAACCTTATCATTTCCATATTTTTCACGAACATATGAGAGTACCTCATCGCGACGAACGTCGGTAAAGTCGGTATCAATATCAGGCATCTGAATGCGATCGGGATTCAAAAAACGTTCAAAAAGAAGATCATATTTTAACGGATCTATGTTTGTGATGCGAAGAATATAGGTAACGATTGAGCCGGCGGCAGACCCTCTTCCTGGACCGACAACGATTCCGTGGTCTTTTGCCCAATTAATATAATCCTGAACGATCAAAAAGTAGTCAGCATACCCTGTTCGTTCAATGACATCCAATTCCAATTTGAGACGATCTTCAATTTCCGGAGTTATCTCTGGATAGCGATTTTTTATGCGTTCATACGTTAGTTGTTTTAGATAATCAAACGCAGACATCATTGGATCTGGGGGAACATATTTAGGAAGGAGGACCTTCCCGAGTTCAAGTGTGACATTGCACTGTTCAGCAATTTTTACTGAGTTTTCCAATGCTTTAGGAATATGTGAAAAGGCAGTTTCCATCTCTTCTGCCGAAGAAAGTGAAATATCATAATTTTTCAGTGATAATCGATCCTCATCATCAAGCCTACTTGCGGTCTGAACTGCAAGAAGAATTTCATGTGCCATCTGATCGTCTTTGTTTGTATAGTGAACATCTTGTGTTGCAACTACACCAATTCCCAACTCTTTTCCAAGAGCGATAAGTGGAGCATGAAGGTCGGGTGAGTGTTTTTGTATTTCTATATAAAAATTTTCTCCAAATGTTTCCTTGTACCACAACGCTACCGCACGTGCTTCTGCAATTTGTTTTCGAGCAACAAGATGGGAAATTTCTCCACTGTAACATCCCGACAGACAAACAATTCCGTCAGAGTGCTCTTTTAAGATATCTTTATCAATTCTTGGTTTATAATAAAAACCCTCAAGATTTGAAAGTGTTACTAATTTTAGAATGTTTTTCCATCCTGTTTCGTTTTTTGCGAGCAATATGAGATGATATCGTGCATCATCAACTTTTGCGCGTTTATCAAATCGAGAGTGTGGAGCGACATATGCTTCAACACCAAGAATTGGTTTTATTCCTGCTTTTTTTGCTTTTTTATAGAACTCAATTGCACCATATAGATTTCCATGATCGGTGAGTGCAAGTGAATCCATCTTCAATTCTTTTGCGCGTTTGATAAGGTCGTCGATTTTAGCAAGTCCATCAAGTAGTGAGTAATGGCTATGAACGTGTAGGTGAATAAATTTGGACATGCGAATACGTATCTCCTTCATTGTAATTTTTTTTGAGAACGATGCAACGTTGCAGTTTGGTAAGGTATTGTTGTCTAGTAGGGTCTTTGTATAATACGTGATATATTTAGGACATTATTTGATATGAAAGGTGGATCAGAAAAAACATGTACCATTGGCGTTGACGAAATGGGGCGCGGACCACTTGCGGGTCCACTGTATGTGTGTGCGTGTGGAGTATTTGATCTCAAAAAACTTCCCAAACCAACAAAAACATGTCCCGTGCGGGATTCTAAAAAACTTTCTGAAAAGCAACGCGAAGAATGGTGGAAGATTTTAAATGAAAAAAGAAAAGATGGAGAATTGTTTATTGAATATTCTGCAATTACACCCAAAATCATTGATTCAAAAGGAATTTCGTATTCAACACGATGTGGTGCAACAGAAGCGGTAATGAAGGTGCTCAAAAAAGCGCATATTACTTCTGGAATGATACGCATTGTACTTGATGGAAATCTGTATGTAGATAAAGAAAAACTTGAAGCATTTTTTCCAAAATGTGTATTTTATACGAAGACAATCATAAAAGGGGACGAAACGGTGAAGATCATTAGTTTTGCATCAATCTATGGAAAAGTGATGCGGGATAGATACATGGTCACACAAGACAAAAAATATCCCCAATATGGGTTGAAAAGACACAAGGGATATGGGACAAGGGGACATATAGAGGCACTTAAAAAATACGGTCCTTCAAAGTTTCACCGAATCTCATTTTTAGACAATTTTGTATTTTAATTTTTGCGTTTTAAGTTTGTTTAGTGTACACTAACCCTATATGTCACGGTTAAGTCATCATTCAACGTCAAAAGTAGGACGCCGACGTTCACAGCAGGCACTCAAGAAGTTGCCAGTAGTTGCATGTAAGAAATGTGGTGGTCCATCGTTTGCACACAAGAGCTGTCCACAATGTGGTTCATATGCAAAACAGCCAAAAAAGAAGTCGGCAAAATAATGCCACTTCTTTTATTTTTATAGCCGAATAATTTTTAAAACTTTTTTGTTCTTTCTCGTACATTTATGGCAACAAGACATTTAATCCGAACCATTGTATTGCAGTCGCTCTACGAGTGGGATTTTTATAAAAAAAACGTAGATTTACCCCAGGTGATAACACGCAATATTGAAGAATTTGGTCCAGGAATTGATGAACCACAATTTGTGGTGACTATGGTAACAGGAATTGTTGCTAATCTTGCTGAACTTGATACGACCATTACCCGTGTTGCTCCCGAATGGCCCGTGGACCAGATTGCAATCATTGATAGAAATGTTTTGCGTATTGGGCTATACGAATTGATGTTTGCAGACCATGAAGAGGTACCCCCTCGCGTTGCAATCAACGAGGCAATTGAGGTGGCAAAAGCATATGGTGGAGTGAGTTCGCCAAAATTTATCAATGGTGTTTTGGGGACGGTCTACAAGGAGCTTATTGAGTCGGGAAAATTGGTGGACGTACCAAAGCCAGAAAAAAAAGATGAGGAATAAACATGAAAGATCCGAGGCAATTTGAAGAAAAAATAGGAATTCAGTTTCTTAATATTGATACGCTTAAAGAAGCGTTAACACATCGTTCATATTTGAATGAGAATCCTGAGTGGGCACTACCACACAATGAACGGTTAGAATTTTTGGGTGATGCGGTACTTGAATTAATAGTGACGAAATTTTTATACGAAAAGTTTCCTGATTTCCAAGAAGGACATTTAACCAGTTTGCGTGCGTCATTGGTTAACTATCAAATGCTTGGAAGGGTTGCAAAGGAATTAACGCTTGATAAATTTCTCTTTTTGTCACGTGGGGAGGCTCGTGATTTTGGAAAAGCACGAGAGGTAATTCTTGCAAATGCAATGGAGGCATTGTTGGGGGCAATTTATCTTGATCGTGGATATGATGCAACAAAGCAGGTGGTTGAACAGTGGGTGCTTCCTCATCTTGATGAAATTATTGAAAAGAAATTATATCGTGATCCAAAAAGTGAGTTACAAGAATTGGTACAAGAACGAGAGCGGATCACTCCTGTATACAAGGTTTTGAGTGAGGAAGGACCAGATCATGCAAAGGTATTTCGGGTTGGGGTTTTTATTGGGCACAGGATGGAAGCGGAAGCGGAAGGAACATCAAAACAAGAAGCGGAAGTAAATGCGGCACTCAAAGCGCTAGAAACGATTGAACAAAAATAATACGATATGCATCATACATTTTTACGCAGATTAGAACTCCAGGGATTTAAATCATTCGCACAGAAAACAGTATTTGAGTTTCCCGATAGAGTAACCGCAGTTGTCGGTCCAAATGGTTCAGGAAAATCAAATGTTATTGATGCATTACGTTGGGTATTGGGAGAACGCGAAGCAAAACAGCTTCGAGGTGATTCACTTGCGAATCTTATTTTTGCTGGGACACCAAAACGTCCTGCGGTTGGTTTTGCAAAAGTTTCTCTTGTATTTGATAATAGTAAAAAATTATTTCCGATAGACGCACCAGAAGTTACCGTGACGAGAAAAATAGATCGTTCTGGTGCTTCTGAATTTTTTTTGAATGACTCAGAGATGAGATTGAAGGATCTCCAACCAATTCTTGCACGAGCAAAACTTGGTGCTCGCGGACTTACCATGATAGGGCAAGGACAAAGTGATTTGTTTGTTCGATCAACTCCCGAAGATCGCAGGGGGATGATTGAAGAAATACTTGGTCTCCGTGAATTTCGTTTAAAAAAGAACCAGGCAGAACGCCAACTTTCAACAAGTGAGATTAATATGGAGAAGGTTCGCGCGATGTTAGACGAAATAACCCCACACTTAAAATTGTTGCGCAGACAAAAATCTCGATTTGAACGAAGAACAGAGATTGAAAGTGAATTACAGACATTTGAGACTGCCTATTTTTCCCATCGTTATTATGCAATAGCCCATGATCTAAAGAAGACAAGTGTTCCTGTTGCACGTCTTGAGGAAGAAAAAAATAAAAAGGAAAAGGAGGTATTTTTAGCAGAACAGGAAGTGAAGGCGGTTGATCAAGAACATGGAGGAGTGGAGCGGGGGAAAATGCTTCGTGAGTCATTGAATGAATTATTTAAAAAACGTGCAGAACTTGAACGGGCATTTGCAAAGGCGGAAGCACGCATTGAAATTGAGTCGGTTCCCATTACACAGGCAGAAAAAAGTGCTGCAGATATGCATACATTTTTGGGAACTATAAAAGAAGAAATCGCGATTATAGTAGATTGGCATGAGATAGAAAAAATAAAAATTTCGTTACAATCCATTACCGAAAGAATTACCAGATTTTTTGATAGGGATGTCACGCATCGTGATACATCAGATCTGAAAAAGGAACTTGAACGTATTCGTGAAGAGTTGGAAGTTGTTGGAAAGGAAATAGATACATTGCGTGTTGCAGAAGAGGAACTTGCTGAATCGGGGCAACGAGCGAATCAAGAATTCCGTTCTAAGGTTGAGGTTTTGGAAAACAAAAAGAATGAGTTAAGAAAACTTGATCAAGAACTCGTAAATCTCCGGTTTGATTATGAACGCGTGGTAATGAGAAGAGAAGAACTTGAACGAGAATGGGCAACATTAGGAAACAAAAAAGAAGATTTGGAAAAACTTCCAGAAATAAAAGATGTGGTTGTATCAAGTGATATTGAAAGAAAGATGATCCGTTTGCGCGGAGAGCTTGCTGCGATAGGAGAGATTGATCCAAATCTTATGAAGGAGGCAGAGGATACTGAGGCACGATATATGTTTCTCAGTAAAGAACTTGAAGATCTTACCAATGCAGTTGCTGATTTGAGATCCCTTATCAAAGAACTTGAACACAAGATTCATGCAGATTTTAAAAATGCATTTTCATCCATTAATGATGCATTCGATCATTATTTTAAATTGATGTTTGGTGGCGGAAAAGCAAAGATGAAATTAAAGATCCCTGAAATTAAGGTTCAAGATATTGTTGTTCAGGAAAGCGGAGAAGAAGTGATTGAAGAAAAGAAAGAAAAGGGTTCCGAGCTTCAAGCAGGAGTTGAGATTGAAATTTCTATTCCGAGAAAAAAAATTACCAGTTTGGAGATGCTTTCTGGTGGAGAAAAAAGTTTGGTATCACTTGCCGCACTATTTGCGTTAATTTCTGTGAGTCCACCGCCATTTTTAGTTCTTGATGAGATTGATGCACCACTTGATGAAGATAATGCACGCAGATTTTCTGATCTCGTTAAAGATTTTTCAAAGAGTAGCCAGTTTGTGATTGTCACCCACAATCGGGCGACTATGGAGGCAGCGGATGTACTCTATGGGGTAACTATGGGCGATGATGGTGTTTCAACTATACTTTCACTTAAGCTTGAGGGGATGAAGTAATTTTGACACATCACAATAAATACGATACACTAATTTCGAAATTATGTTGGCAATAAAGCTAAAAAGAATAGGAAAGAAAGGACAGGCAACCTATCGCATTGTGGTTGCAGAGAAACGATCAAAAATGACCGGTAAATTTACCGATGATTTGGGATGGTGGAATCCACACCAAAATAAGAGTGTTATTGCTTCTGAAAAAGCACTTGATTGGATGAAGAAGGGAGCACAACCAACTGCAACTGTTCACAATATCCTTGTTAAAAAGGGAATTATCAAAACCGAAAAGATAGTACTTCATAAGAAGCCAGTAAAAGCAGAAAAAAAATAATAACGTAATCAAGTAACGAAAGGTCGAATGATAAGATAATCAGTATTCTATTCGTTTTATGATGTCAGATAAGGATTTTTTGGAGTACGTGGTAAAGTCTGTTGTTGATCATCCAGATGAGGTGGTTATTGACCGCAAGGTTGATGAAATGGGTGTTCTTTTAACCCTCAAGGTTAATGCACAAGATATGGGACAGATTGTTGGACGACAAGGCTCAACCGCCAAGGCAATCCGAACCCTTCTCCGTATCGTTGGAGTAAAAAACAACGCACGCGTTAATCTAAAGATTGATGAACCAGAAGGTTCCACTCGCGGACAACAGCAACACGCAGAAACAGAATAAAAAAGAATCCCGCCGGTCCATGGACTGGCGGGGTTTTTGTTTGGTATAGTTTCAATAAGCAAGACAATGAAAACATTTCACATTATCTCGTTATTTCCAGAATCTTTGGAGTCATACTGTAATGCTTCAATTATTGGACGCGCACAAGAAAAGAAATTAATAAAAATAAATCCAGTAGCACTTCGCCAGTTTGGATTGGGAAAACATAAAATAACTGATGAATCACCATACGGGGGAGGACCGGGGATGGTGCTCAAGGTTGAACCGATTTATAAAGCGGTAGAAAAAGTATTATCAAAAATAAAAAAGGGAAAAACACGAACAGCCCGTGGTGAGCAGAGCCGAACCATTTTGTTTTCAACACGAGGAAAAGTGTTTACCAATGAGGATGCAAAGCGACTTTCAAAATATAATCATCTCATTTTTATTTGTGGTCGCTATGAAGGAGTAGACGAACGTGTTGCGGAATATATTGCAGATGAGGAGGTCTCAATAGGAGATTTTGTGCTTTCTGGTGGTGAATTACCTGCACTTGTGGTGATGGATGCAGTATCGCGTCAGATTCCTGGAGTGTTAGGAAAAACGGAATCGTTAGAAGAAATAAAGGGTTCGTATCCGGTATATACAAAACCTGCGGAAGTAGTGATTCAAGAAAAAGGAAAACGAAAAAAAATTTGGAAAGTACCTGAGGTGCTTCAATCTGGAAATCATAAGCTAATAGAAGAGTGGAGAAAAAATAAACAGCAGTCATAGACTGCTGTTATTTTTTTAGATTTCTTAGATATCTTTTAAACGAAGTGACATCCATTGTTTGAAACTTTGATGATGCAATAGAAACTTGTATTTGTTGTCCTCTTTTTTTGAGAACAATTTCAAATGGTATCCGTTTTAATATGTTCCCGTTTCTAGTATCAAATAGAAATCCAGGACGTAATTCGTCTGCAAAACGGAAAAATGTTTCCCATGCAGAATCTTCATTTTTCAAAATCCCTAAAAACATACGGCGTGGGTCGTCGTATGCGCCTGTACAGTATTTGGCAAGCTTTCGGAAGATAGGAAGGATATGTTTTGTGTTGGGCTTTCCCTCTTTAAGGAATACTCTGAATATACGCGAGAATGCTCCCATATATCCAGCTTTCTTTTCCAAAAGATGTCGCTTTTTTTCTTCTACTGTAATAGATTTTTGTGGGTGTTTCACGTGTGCCTCCTTATTAATATTCTATGTGCACTATATCCCAATGGTCGGAATTTACAAGTGAATATATTTCATATATAGTAGTGAGGCCTAAAAAGGGCGAATTTTTATGAGTAAAGAAAGAGAAATAACCAGTGAGTTGGTCGCGGAACTCGTTACCGCGGGTGTCCTCACGGGGCATAAGCGTTCAAAAACGCATCCTCGTATGAGACAACACATTGCGCTCAATCGCAATGAAATCGAGCTTTTAGATCCTGAGTCAACAATTACGTCTCTGGATGCAGCGGTAAAGTTTATCGCCGAAAAGCTTGGTACGGATGGACTCCTTATGGTAGTGGGAACGACGGCCCCTGCACGCGAAGCAGTAAAAGCATTTGCGCGCGATTTAAAGTATCCGTATGTCGTAACACGGTGGCTTGGTGGTACACTTACCAATTTTAAAGTGATATCAGAAAGAATCCGCTATTATGTGGATTTGAGAGATAAGAAAGAGAAGGGAGAATTGAGTAAATATACAAAGAAAGAACAGTTAAAGTTTTCTGAAGAAATTGGAAAAATGTCAGTTACCTTTGATGGATTGTTAAAACTAACACGAACACCAAATGTTCTTTTAGTGATTGATCCCAAGGAACACATGACGGCAATTAAAGAAGCAGTTCGTTTGAACATTCCAGTAGTTGCTATTATGGATACCAATGATGATCCAAAATTAGTAACAAAACCAATTTTTGCAAATGATCATGCACGAGACAGCATTTCGTGGGTTATCGCAAAAATTCAGGAAGGTTTGGGAAAGAAAAAATAAGTTTAGTCGAAATTAAAAAATTACATCGTATCATGAGCGACGACATAAAAAAATTGCGCGAGATGACTGGCGCAGGCGTTATGGAGTGCAAACGCGCACTCGATGAGGCAAAGGGGGATTTTGAAAAAGCAAAAGTAATTATTCACGAGCGAGGATTGGTTAAAGCAGAATCAAAGAAAGACCGCGTTGCGGGAGCGGGAATGTTGATTTCCTATATTCACAACGAGCGTGTTGGAGTAATGCTCCAAATTCATGCAGAAACTGATTTCGTAGTCCGTGGTGATTTATTCAGAAATCTTGCGCGTGATATTGCAATGCATATTGCTGCAATGGGTCCTGAGACAGTGGAAGAGCTACTTGCACAACCTTTTGTAAAAGATGAATCAACAACTATTGAAAATCTTATCAAGAGTGTCACTGGAATAGTAGGAGAAAATATAAAAGTAGAGCGATTTATTCGTTATTCGATATAATTACTCTATAAGGGTCTATGCAACGGATACTGTCCGTTGCATAGATAAAACTTTTTTATGATAACTTTTATTTTGCAAATTATAGCCATTATTGCCCTCGGTTTCATTGTGTATATGTTGGGACGTGTTGTTCCTCGTGTGCATGAAACTGATATTGAAAAAGCAAAAGAAACATCGTTATTTCACTGGCTTGTTGGATATCTTGAACGGGTTGATGACTGGTTGTTATGGTTATTTGAAAAGTTTCTCCGCAAATTAAAAGTAAATATTATGAAGCTTGATAACACTATCTCAAAGCGACTTGCAAGATTCAAGAAAGAACAGGAACGTGAGATAGCATTTCCCATGGAGAAAAAAGAGGAGGAAAAGTAATATTGCGATAGGGAAGTTTAATTAATATAATCAGACAAGATGCGCAGGTGACAGAGCGGTCAATTGTATCAGACTGTAAATCTGACGCCTATCGGCTACGGAGGTTCGAATCCTCCCCTGCGCACACAAACTAAAAAAGAAAGGACTTGTCCTTTCTTTTTTAGTTTCATGTCTAGGAGGATTCGAAGGGTATCCGAGCGCGCGAATGCGAAGAGTGAGTGAAACGAACGAAAGCGAGGAACCCTGGATTCCGAAGGAGGAGCGAAAGTGACGGGTGAGGAAAATCCTCCCCAAAAAACATCGCGACCCGCATCCTTTGATTTTGAAGCCGTAGGTCTCGAACTCAGCAGAGTGAGAGGAGAATCCTCCCCTGCGTTGAGACGGCGCCTGCCTGCCGGTAGGCAGGAGCAATTAACCGGAATGGCAAATCTTCTTGTAACACTTTTAAAAACCGGGCGTTTTACTAGTAAAGACAATAAAATCATGAAACACATTATGCGTCATGTCGAGAATAAGCAGTCATATACCTTTTTTGGATGGAACCTTCCAGAAGCTATATTTTGTTTTCTTGCCGAGGCGCGTGTAGAGATAGTGACCCCCACAACCTAATTCTTACGTAAGTAACATATTCTAGAACATCTCGGCTAGGAAGCCGAGATTTTTTGCTTTCTAGGTATTGAACATCTCGTTCAATACAAAAGTTATTTAAAAAATTAATAATCGCGCCCGTGCGTGAAAGGAGGATATCATGGCACGGAGAATGTATCTTTTGTATCTCGCATTTGGAGGAATTACACAGTGGGGAATGTCATTTCATTTTGCTACGTATGTAATGTTCCTTCTTTCAAGGGGATTGTCAATCCTTGATGCGAGCTTAGTTAACACCGCGTATGCAGTAACACTTATTCTTGCCGAATTTCCGACAGGGGTTATTGCAGACACGTGGGGGAGAAAGGCATCATTTATCGTTTCTTGTTTTCTTATTGCTTTTGGAACATTTGTGTATGCATTTGCTCCAGAATTTTTATGGTTCGTAATTGCCGAGGTTATTATCGCAATTGGCATGACATGCACCACTGGTGCGTTTGATGCCTGGATTGTTGATACCATCACATTCCATGAAGGAAGTGTTGATCTAGGAAATCTTTTTACTCGTGCGGGGCAGGTAAGAAAACTTGGGGCAGTATTTGGTGTTCTTATGGGTTCATATGCCGCGGAGATATTCGGATTACAAACTCCATGGATTATGAGTAGTTTAGTGTTCTTCATTGTTGGTGTTGTCGCAGTTATCTACATGAAAGAAGAGCATGTCAAAAGAAATTATGTATCTGTATCTGAAGGTTTTAAAGATCTTCTTTCAACAGCAAAAAAGACAATGTCTTTTGCAAAACAGAGCAGACATGTGGTAAATGTTCTTCTTATTGTTGGGATCGCAACATGTGCAATGCAGGCATATAACATGCAATGGCAACCGTTTTTTAAGGGATATATTCAATCAGCATCACAGCTTGGTTGGTTCTTTGTAGCAATTATAGTATTCAGTTTTATTGGTATATCCATATCAAAAAGGATAATAAAAAATGGGGGAAATGATTTTGCTGTTCCGCTTATTATTTCATTAATTGTTATTGGTGTGGTAATGATATGTACGTCATTGTCTCCTATAATATCTCTTTCAATATTCATGTTTCTGATGCACGAAATTTCTCGTGGATCATATGGTGTATTTGCAGATGCATATATGAATGCACATATTCCTTCAGAAGAACGAGCATCATTGCTTTCACTACAAGCGCTTGCGGGACATGTTGGAATGGCAATTGGACTCCCCATAAGTGGATGGATCGCGGATAACTATTCTATACGATATGCGTGGCTCACTTCCTCTATATTTCTTGTTATTATGAGCGGGGGAATAGCACTTCGTATTATCAACCATAAAAAACACCCAGTCGGATGACCGGGTGTTTTATTTTTTGAGCCACCTCTCGGATTTGAACCGAGGACCTTCGCTTTACAAAAGCGTTGCTCTACCGCTGAGCTAAGGTGGCATAGGAACAATAAAGTTCCTCCATCTAATGTACCAAAAATTTATTTCTGATGCAATTCTCGTAAGAGATTTTCTTTGGATAAAATTATAGTGGCATGGGAAAAGCATTGGTCCAGCAATGTTGTATACAACATTGCTGGACCAATGAGTGATATACCGTAGATATGGGAATACAAAAGTTAGTATATGATCCAGTTAAATTGAGAGAAAAAAGGGAGAAAGAAAGAATGGAGAGAAGTTTGCGATATATAGATTCTTTAAAGAAAGTTAAAAAAGAACGAAAGGCACCAGTTCGTGGTCCGTTTTCTAAGAATGAATTGGAGACTCTATATATAAAACGAGGACTATCAATGAAAGAGATTGCTGAATATTATTCATGTTCAAAACATAAAGTTATATATTGGATGACTGCACATAATATCCAAGTAAGGAGTCAAAGTGAAGCGACATATGTAAAGAGAAACAAGGGAGGAGATCCTTTTTTAGTTAATCATCCAGAAACAAACAATGCTTCGTTTTTATTCGGCCTGGGAATTGGACTATACTGGGGCGAGGGAACAAAGGTGGGAAATAGTATTCGGTTGGGGAATAGTGATCCTGGAGTTATTATCCAATTTATCAATTTTCTTGAAAAAATATATGGAATAAAAAAAGAAGCATTGAAATTTGGTTTACAAATTTTTGGTGATTTAGATGAACGAGAAATTTTGCGGTTTTGGTGTAAATCATTGGGAGTACCAAAGGAGCAGTTCCAAAAACCCGTTGTGACAAAACTTCGAGGGAGGGGAACGTATAAACGAAAAAGTGAGCATGGTGTTGTTACTATTTATTTTCATAATTCAAAATTGAAAAAGATTTTGATGGAAGAAATTGAAAAGTTAAAATAGTAATTGGTCCAGCTACTTCATATATGAAGTAGCTGGACCAATGAGGTGTATTGATTATCAGATTTGTTGAGATCTTTATTGGAGGATATCTTTTTAGTTCAAAATTAATTTAGGAATTTGGCATTATTTAGTTATAAATTAACTCAGAGGTTATGAGATAGTGTATTCAGTGCAGTTAAAAACTGGGGATTGTGGACATTTCCTGTATTTTTCGTACAATGGAGAAGTGCATTATATGATGCATTTGAAAATGTAATAAGCCGATGTAGCTCAGCGGTAGAGCAACTCCATGGTAGAACGCTCGTTCTCTGCCCACATATGTAGCAATGCATATGTGAATCCCGAATTACGGTTAATAGCCAACGCATGGTCAAGACCGTAGCGCATTATGCGCTCGAACGACTGACAAGGGTCCGCCACGAGCGGAAAGATACAGTCTAGTCCTCTTATACGCGTAATCAGAAAAAGAGGTGTAAGCGAAGGAGTAGGTCGTCGGTTCAATCCCGACCATCGGCTCACAAAATATAAAGAAGAGGTGATTTTCTTTACTTTTTGTTGAAAGTATTGTAAGTTGTATTAGTTATATATCGTTATTATGTCACAGGGAAAATTTACCGAAAAATTGATCCGTCTTCGTTGTTCAAAATGTAAGCACGCGAATTACACGACTCGAAAAAACAAGAAACAGGTTCAACGCAAAATTGAGCTTGAGAAGTTCTGTAGTTGGTGTCGCGCCAAGACTCCACACAAGGAAGGAAAGAAGTAAAGATAGCAGTTAGCTTTTAGAAATTAGCAAATCCCACAGAAATGTGGGTTTTCTTTTGATATATTTTTGTGTATTATTGGTGTGTTGGGGGTATCGTTCAACGGTAGGACAGCGGTCTCCAAAACCGCTAATGTGGGTTCGATTCCTACTGCCCCCGCAAAAAAAATAAAACGAACACGTCTTTTATGATGTGCTCGTTTTATTTTGTAAGTGGCAGGAATCGAACCGCGGGTTCCCTGTTTGTTTAATTACGAAGTAATTAACTACAAATAGCAATACTTTAGTGCCGCAGGCTTCGAAGAGAAGCCGTAGGTCTCGAGCTCAGTAGAGCGAGAGGCGATTCCTACTGCTCCCCGCACATATCAAAAAAACAACATATTTATGTTGTTTTTTGATTTTAAAATATAATTTTAATTGCAAGCGTAATGAGTGCTGCGATAAGTAATGTGTGAATTAATTTTCCTCCGAATTTAAAACTAAATCCAAGAAACCAAAGAATTGCTAATACGATAATAATTGTCCAAAGCATGTGTTGTGTTAATTAAATTTTGTGTGACTTTTATCTTTATACAAAGTTTTCAATTTTGTGAGTCCACGATGTATTTGTACGGCGATGGTATTTTTTGTCTGACCAGTAATCAGGGACATTTCGGTAAGCGATAAATCTCTTATATATCGCATATTTATAATATTTCTATATGGTTCGGGGAGGTCGCGCGCAAGAAGAATGACCACCTTCCCATCAAGTTTTTCAGAGAGATTTGGATCACGAGCGGTTGGTTCAATTCCAATTTTTATAAGTGCGCTGTCGAGTGAAAGTGTTTTGTGTCTTCTATATTCGTCGACAATGAGATTGTTTAATATGTGATATAAAAAGGATTTCATCATATCAATCTTTCCCCCTTTTACAAGATAGACCCAGGTCTTCATAAATGTATCTTCTACAAGATCTTCGCTTGTCGCTTGATCCTGAATTTTTGAACGAGCATACAAATTAAGTCCTCGATTGAAGTTTTGGTGTCCCGAAGTGAATATCGTTCGTATCTTTTCCTCATCTTCTAGGGTCATCATATAATAAGCCGAATCTCGGCAATTTTTATTACACAAACATTACAGTTTTCTGTAATTGTGGAGGTATATCTATAGCAGCTTTATGAAATTAGGCTCTATATCTTGGGATCGGCATTACAGCACGTTTGGTCTAGGAGAGATATTTATCTCATTAATAAGTATACTCTTTAATCCGTGTTGTGTATTGTATGCAATAATTTTGCCGTTTCATCGGCTTTTATACATGGAAACAAAGCATTCTGATGGAACATCAGACACAATTGAAGAAATGAAGAAAAATAATGAAATCTCAATGAAATCGCTAAAGTGGTTGGTTATTACATTTGTTGTGGTTGGTATTATTCAGATACAAATAGCAGTAATCACACTATTTTTTATATTACGATTAGACTAATTAACATTACATTATGAAAAAAAATAATAGAGCAAAAATTATAGAAGGACGACTTATTGGCGCTGCACTGAGTATTGCGGCTGGAATTATACTTGTTTCTGAATCAACAAAAAAGTTTTTGGGTGATGTAAAAAAGAAGTCTGCAGAATTTCATGCATATATTGCCCCACAATTTAAAAAAATGAAGCAGGTTGGAGAGGAAGAATACAATTCATTTATAAAAACTGCAATGGAAACATATGCACAAAAGAAGCGTCTTTCCGAAAAGGAAAAAAAGGAAATTATTGCTCACGCAAAAAAATCCTGGAAACATATTAAAAAGCATCAGCTGTGATTTATGTTGGTGTTGGAAAAACCACCTATAACAATATGGTGGCTTTTTGTTGCAATAATTTGAGGTCTTTACCGTCTTTATAGTATGGAAACGAAAACAAAGGAGACCGGGAACATCGGAACAGATTTTTTTGATAGGTTGTGGGAAGAGAGTTGGACGTACATCAAAACAGTAGTAGATGTTGTGAGAGAGCCAGTTCTTATACTTGATAAAGATTTCCGCGTAATGGCGGCGAATGAATCATTTTATAGGGCTTTTCAGGTTGAACCAAAAGATACAGAAAAGAAGATTGTATATGATCTTGGGAATGGTCAGTGGGATATTCCTGCATTGCGAAAACTTCTTGAGGATATTCTTCCTAAAAACACCTTCTTTAAGGGTTTTGAAGTTACTCATGAATTCCCCTCTATTGGACGCAAGATAATGATGTTGAATGCACGCCAAATTCATTTTAAAGAGAAATCTTCTTCAGAATTATTTCCACCAATTATACTTCTTGCAATGGAGGACGTTACTGAAATGATGATGGTTGCAGAGACATTTGCCAGTCAGGCGCGACAACTTGAAGCAAAGTTTATTGAGCGCTCGCAGAAATTAGAAGCGCACATTGAAAAATTGGATAAGGAAATAAATGAGTTAAAAACAAAAACAGTTTAAGTAGATTGCTGTAATAATCTTTTTCTTACATCGGCTTACTTGTAGAGGTATATGTTATATAGTCGAATTTCTATACCAAACAAAAATTTAAAATTAAAATAAAATATTATGTTTTCATCTAAAATTGGGAAGAGTTTAATGTTTATGTTTGCCATGGTTATAGTTTTTGCTTCGGTTTTTGGTAATCCGTTATCTGCTGATGCTGAGACACTCAACCGTCAGCTTGATATAGAAAGTTCTGGTACTGATGTTTCTGCACTTCAATCATTTTTAGCGCAAGATACATCGATATATCCAGAGAGATTGGTAACGGGATATTTTGGCCCACTTACTAGTTCAGCGGTTTCAAAGTTTCAAACAAAAAATGGAATTTCTGCTGTTGGTCGAGTTGGACCTGTTACGCTTTTAGCACTTAATTCCCAGATGTCTGGAGGGAATGTCGGTGGCGCAGATATTTCTTCGCCGATTATCTATAACAGAAATGTTGGTATAAATGGAAATACTGCAAATGTATCTTGGAATACCAATGAGCTTGCTAAGGGAATGGTATATTATAGCAATACACCACTTACAACATATGAATATCCAAATTCAGTTGATGTAAGCGGATACACCGCTATTACCGATACCATGTTAAATACAACACAGAATGTTTCTATTTCTGGACTATTGCGAAACACAACGTACTACTATTTGATTTATTCAACAGATCAATCTGGTAATGTGAGTGTGACATGGCCTTCTACATTTCTCACTAATTAATGTTGGTAACGTTCTAAAAAAAACACCATATATGATATATGGTGTTTTTGATAAATAAATTTATGGTACGACTGTAATATTACATCTGCTGAAACGGCCTTATTATAGGGTATATAAAAAAACAATACATAAAAATATATGACAAAATTCAATAAGAGTTTGATGGTGGTCGCATTAGTCGTTCCCTTTGTGTTCAGCTTTGTTGGTCCAATCGGTCCGTTAACCGCATATGCCGCTGGTCCGGCTTCGGTGAACCTTTTATCTGCAGGTAACTTTGTTATCTTGGGAAAGACCGCAGTTACTACTACAGGAGTCACCGTGATTACTGGAGATATTGGAATAAGCCCAGCCGCGGCAACATTTATAACCGGATTTGGACTCACTATGGACATTTCAAATACGTTTTCAACTTCAGCGTTGGTAACGGGAAAGATATATGCAGCAAACTATACTGCCCCAACTCCTTCGTATATGACTACTGCTATAAGTAATATGGAGGCGGCATATACCGATGCAGCGGGAAGAGCATTACCTGATGGCACTGAGCTTTATGGTGGTCTTCTTGGCGGACAGACGTTTACTCCAGGACTTTATAAATGGGGTACAGATGTTTCAATACCTGCCTCAGCTTCTACATCGACAGATGTCACGTTGTCTGGGGGCGCAGATGATGTATGGATATTTCAAATAGCGGGAAATCTTAATGTTGCCTCAGGTGGGAGCATTCCTGCTGGCGCAAAAGTAGTTCTCACCGGTGGAGCTCAGGTAAAGAATATATTTTGGCAAGTAGGAGGTGTGACAGGTGCAACACTGGGGACATACTCCACTTTTAATGGAAACATATTGAGTGCAAAACAAGTTATTTTTGAAACGGGGGCAGTATTGAATGGGAGAGCATTAGCTCAGACACAAGTAACACTTGATGCAAACACTGTTTCAATTCCTGCTGGTTCAACCCCGGCTACCTTGAACGTTGTTAAACTTGTTGTCAATGCGAGTCATACGTTGGTGCCTTCTGACTTTTTGGTTCATGTAAAGAGCGGTGGTGTTGATGTGTCGGGAAGTCCAACTGTTGGAACTTCGGCGCCGGGAACCCCTTATACTCTTACTGCAGGAAATTATGTGGTAAGTGAAGATGTAAATGCACTTTATACTCAAAGCTTTAGTGGAACTGGATGTGATTCGAGTGGTAATGTAACTCTTTTAGCAGGTGACAATAAAACATGTACGATCGTCAATACTGATATTCCGTTGCCAGTAGTTAGTGCTCAGGGAGGTGGAAGTATAACTGTTCCTCTTATTGGCATTTTAAAAGTTCCAAATCCTTTGTCATTACCTAGTGGATCTGGTTCTGTAACATATAATTACACAGTTTGGAATGTTGGAACACAACAGGCGCTCAGCAATGTTTCAGTAGCTGATGATAAATGTAATTCAATTAGTTTTCTTTCTGGTGATTTAAATAGTAACAACAAACTTGATGTAGGTGAGAATTGGAAGTATGCGTGTACTACAACACTTTCAAAAACTACTACGAACACTGCAATTGCTACTGGTCATAGTGATGATGGCCTTAATCAAACAGCAATTGCTACCGCAGTTTCCACTGTCGTTGTTGGTGTTCCATCGCCAGCCCTACCCAACACTGGTGGGAGTTCTTCTCCTACTTCTACCAGAGGCCTTGTTGCTCCGTTGATAAATATAACAAAGATTCCAAGTCGATTGACTCCGTTTCCATATGGTGGTGGAAACGTCATGTATTCATACAGAGTGACGAACCCAGGTACTGTTTCAATGCGTGATGTAACGGTAACTGATGATAAATGTGCAACAATGTCCAATCCGTTTGGTGATGCAAATAACAATACACTTCTTGATCCTGGAGAATCTTGGTCATACGCATGCCAAACAAAAATTACTGTTTCGACAAGAAACACGGTGACTGCTGAGGGGAAGGGAAACGGATTTACTGCAATTGGATATGCATTTGCCACTGTTCTTGTCGCCACACCTGGACTCCCAAATACTGGATTCCCTCCAATTAGTAACACAAATGTATTGTGGGGTGGTGCGGTGACTCTCGTTATTTCTTTATTAGCACTAATGCTAAGAAAACGAACAGTCTAGATGTTAGGAGAATAACATGTGCTTGGCCTAAGGCAATAGAGGCCCCGCCAAGGTGGGGCTTTTCTATTAACAACCTTTTTAACATTTATGAAATCTCAAATATTATCACGACGCCCATTATTAATGACTGTAATTATCGGAGTTGTACTCCTTTTTGTATTTATTTTAAATATTCTTCCTGAGGATCAAAATGGTTTTGAAGCACAAGTTGGAAGTATGTTTGTCGCTTCAAAAAAAGAACAAGTATCTATAGGTCGCCCGGTTCGACTGATAATTTCAAAAATCAAAGTTGATGCGGTAGTCATATATGTGGGAATGACATCACAGGGAGCAATGGATGCACCAAAGGGTCCAAACGAGGTAGCATGGTTCAATCTTGGTCCGCGTCCGGGGGAAATAGGAAGTGCAGTTATTTCTGGACATTACGGTTGGAAAAATAATATTCCTGCAGTATTTGATAATTTAAATAAATTGCAGAAAGGGGACAAATTATCTATCAAAGATGAAAAAGATACACTCACAACTTTTGTGGTACGAGAAATTCGAATACTTGGAGAGAACGACGATGCTTCACCTGTATTCGGTTCAAGTGATAATGGAGCACATCTCAATCTAATTACGTGCGGGGGAGTTTGGGATAAAACCAAAAAAAGTTATTCAAAACGGCTCATACTATTTACAGATAAGGAATAAATACAATAACGCACTTTATCATGACTAAATGTTTAAAAACATTTTTTGCCAAAGGGGAACATCTTCGGGCAAGTATAACCGAAACGCGCTAGAACGATTTTCCAAAACCCCCTATACTGATTGAGATGATTTTCGTTACTTCATACGACAGTCCGGATTTGGACGGCATCGCATGTGCAATTGCGTATTCGGAATTTTTAAACAAAGAAGAGAAACGGGCACAAGCTATATATTATGGCGACTTAGGTTTGGAGGTTGAATTTGTGAAACAATATACCAAATATTTTCCCGTTGAGAAACATACTGATGGATTCCCTGAGGATAGCCAATTTGTATTGGTAGATGCTGCAGACCCCGATGAGTTGGAAAAAACAATTATTCCTGAAAAGGTAATAGAAGTAATTGATCACCATCCATTAGTGTTTACCGAGACGTTTATACATGCACAAAAAACAATTGAGCTTGTGGGTTCATGTGCAACACTGATAACCGAAAAATTTCAACAAGAACATTTTATTCCTTCAAAAGAGGCGATTATCTATCTTTACTCTGCGATTATTTCTAACACCGTAAATTTTAAAAATACCATTACCACACAAAGAGATATTGACGCAGCAACATATTTGAAATCGTTTTTAGATATTCCTGATAATTACATAGAGCAAATGTTTAGTTCGAAATCAAAACTCACTCCAAAAAATTTATATCACGTTATATTTCAAGATTTTTTTGCGAAACCAATTAATGGAAAGCGGGTTGGTATTGGACAGATTGAGATTGCCAACCTTGATGAAACAATAACAAAGTTATGGAATGAATTAGTTGTGGCATTGGAACGAATACGAAAAGAAGACAGATTGGATTATATATTTCTCGTGGGGATTGATCTTAACGAGGGGAAAACGATGTTTATAAGTATTGATGAGCAATCACGATTATTATTTTCTCACGCGCTTGAAATCCCTGATTTAAAAAACAAACACACTATCGATTTCATTATGATGCGAAAGCAGGTCTGGCTAAAGGTGGATAAGATACTGGAGAGTCAAAGAGAATTTTAAATAAAGTGGTTTGATTGAAAAAATAGGTAGTTTACGCTAGAATGAACATATTCACTGCGGGCATCCGTGGTGCTCTATGAGATCAAAAAACATATCGGGATTATTTTCAGTTTTAGTAGCATTATTGGGAAATATTATCGTTGCCGTGATTAAGTTCGCGGCTGCTTTCATTTCTGGGTCTAGTGCGATGTTTTCCGAGGCAATCCACAGTGTTGCGGATACAGCAAATCAGTCGTTCCTTTTAATTGGTATTATCAAGTCACAAAAGAAGGCTGATGATGAATTTACCTATGGATATGGAAAGGAGCGTTTCTTTTGGGCACTTATCTCTGCATGTGGCATTTTCTTTATTGGTGCCGGAGTAACCATCTATCATGGTATTACCTCACTGATTGAACCACATCAGATTGAGTATCATCCAATAGTGTTTTTTGTTTTATTTATTTCATTTGTTATTGAATCGACAACATTATATATTGCCGTACGCGAATTAAAACGGAGACACAAACACAAGCAATCATTGATGAAGATTTTTCAAGAAGGAGATCCATCCACACTTGCTGTTGTTTTTGAAGATGGCATAGCAGTACTTGGAGTATTTATTGCGGGTGCGTCTATTGGGCTCACGATATATACAGGGAACCAATTATTTGATTCTTTGGGTTCCATTGTTATTGGTTCGTTACTTGGCATGGTTGCCATACTTCTTATTTATAAAAACAAACGATACTTAATCGGACATTCTATCCCTGAGGATATTGAAGAGGAAATTGTTGAGTTGCTCGAAAAAGATCCAGCAATTGAGAAGGTAATTGATTTTAAATCAATGGTGCTTGATGTTGGCATTTACCGTGTGAAGTGTGAGATTGAGTTTAATGGGAATGCACTACTCAAGGAGCTTTCCCAATCATATCCATTACGAGAGGCATACGAAGATGTGAAGGGCGATTATGAGGAGTTCAAAAAATTTGTTGCTGATTATGCGGATCGTGTTCCACGACTGGTGGGAAAACGAATTGATGAAATAGAAAAGCAGATTGAGGCAAAGTATCCTTCCATACGACATATTGATATTGAGTTAAACTAACGATAGCTATTAGCTATCGTTAGTTTAATATTGAAACATTGAAGGATTGAAACCTGCTTACGGCAGGCGGAATTGAAAGATTATCAGTATGGATTCCCGCTTGCGCGGGAATGACGAACACGGGGCTTGTAATGGAAGGGAAAAATATAACGGACCAATATAAAAAGGTCGGATCTCCTTCGGAGGTCCGACCTTGGAGAAAAACAAATCCAAAATTAGAAATACAAAACTGGAGATTGAGATAATAGAATGGTGGTACAATGAATAGAATGACTGAGTTATATGTAACCAAATTATCAGGAGAACGTGAACAGTTCTCTGAACAAAAATTAAGAAACGCATTAGAGCATGCAGCTGTTGTCCCACATCTTATTGATGAAACGGTGGAGTATGTAAAGACGCATATCCGTGATGGAATTCCCACAAGTGAGATATATCGTCTTGCGTTTTCTCATTTACACAGTAAAGAACAGGGATCAGCGGGACGTTATGGGCTCAGAAAGGCAATTATGGAATTGGGACCGGATGGGCATCCATTCGAAGACCTTGTGGGACAGGTATTCAAAGTACAGGGATTTTCTGTTGAAACAAGTGTTGTGTTATCAGGGAAATGTGTACAACACGAGGTAGATGTTGTCGCGGTAAAAGGAGACAGAAAAATTATGGTTGAGTGTAAATTCCATCATGCGCAGGAAATAAAGTCAGATGTGAAAGTTGCATTGTATGTACAGGCACGATTTGAAGATTTAAAAGATATTCATGGATTCACCGAGGTTTGGTTGGTGACAAACACAAAGCTTTCATATGATGCAATTCAGTATGCGCGATGCTCGGGAATGCATGCAGTAGGATGGAGTTATCCCAAGGAAGGGAGTTTGCAACATTTGGTAGAGCAGGCGGAATTACACCCCATTACCTGTTTGCAAAGTGTTACCACCGCTCAAAGACGTCTGTGGCTTGATGGAGGAATTATCACCTGCAAAGATGTTCAAGAAAAACCAAATGCGTTTTTGATTGCGAATATACAAGAAAAACAACGCATAAAAATTTTAGCAGAGATTGCTATGGTATGCGGAAAGAATATTTAGAGACCCTTCTCTTCCTTGTTTTGAGAAAGTATCGATTCTGTCTCTTTAGGAAAAATTATTGCAACAGAGAAAAACGCAACGCTTGAGATAACAAGAAATATGTGATGAATTGGATAGGCAATACTGCCGAGTATTCCCAGTGTTTCAAGAAGTTCGGTTAGGAAGCTTAATAGGAGAAAGATGGACCCAAATGTTGCACGATTATATGATTTTTTGAAGAAAGACCCAATAAGAGATCGTTTCAGTTTTATGTTTTGTATAACAATAAAAATGCTTACTGCGATTCCCAGAAAAACCACAAAAATAGAAATATAAGGAATCATATTTTTATACCATTATTATATCAGATATTATGCTGGCTGTTTTTTGATGCATTGTTCTATGGTTTTGTTACACTAAGTATATATGGCTACGGGACAAAAAAAGAAGAAACGAATAGCGGTGATTTCTGGTGGGCCATCAACAGAACATGAGGTGTCTATTCGAGGTGGGGAGAAAGTTTTTAGTGCACTACATAAAGACCTGTATATTCCCGAGCAGATTCACATTGATGTACGGGGGAATTGGGGAAAACAGCCACACCACATTGCGCAAGATCATGATCTTGCTTTTATTGTGATGCATGGAACATATGGAGAGGATGGGACCATTCAGAGCATTTTAGACACACACAACATACCGTACACAGGATCTGATGCAATGGTGAGCGCTCTTGCAATGAATAAATTTGTATCAAGTGCGATATTGCGTCGTGTTGGTATTTCTGTTCCATTAACATTTCTTGTTACGAAGTATGAATGGGAGTGGAAGAAGCAGGAAGTGTTCGATAAAATAAAACACTATCTTCATTATCCATTTGTTGTAAAACCAAATGCACAAGGGTCTAGCGTTGGCGTTCATATTATCCGTTCTCGAGGAGATTTGGAACATGCAATGCATGATGTATTAAAACATGGGGATGAAGTTATTATTCAAAAATATATTTCTGGCATGGAACTCTCATGTGGTGTTTTGGACCACGGGTGGCGGGGAAGTGAATTTGCATTATTGCCCATAGAAATAGTTCCTCGCAATTCTCAGTTTTTTGATTATAGTGCGAAGTATGTCCCCATGGGATCCGAAGAAATAATTCCTGCACGGGTTCCAGATTATAAATTGCGAGAAATTCAGAGAGTTGCAATTTTAGCACATAGAACATTGGGTGCTCGTGGATTTTCGCGAACAGATATGATCATGGCGCCAGATGGAAAATTGTTTGTTTTGGAGCTCAATACTATTCCTGGGCTTACCGAAGAAAGTTTATTGCCAAAATCTGCCGAGGCGGGGGGAATCCCATTTTCAAAACTTCTTGACCTTGTGATTGATTCAGCGCTTTTTGAAAAAGAATAGGAGCTTGCTGAGTTTTTTGCTCAATTTTTGAGTGGTATCATATATCACTCTTTTTTGTTGACGGATGGTAATAAAAAGTTGATAATGAGGTCAGAAATTTACTAACAAAATAAGGAGGAATACCATGAGTAAGCTGATAAAAAACAAGATTTGGAAAACTCCAAATCTGGTAGAAAAAATCTCTGAACTCATTTCTCAAGGATTTCTCAAAAAGGGGGTTGATGAACTTGTAAAAGAAGTAAATCGTACTCTTTTTGAAGATAAAAACATATTCCGCAAAACCCATTTTTTTCAAGGTGCTGATGATGTTATTTGGACAAAAGACCGCCTCACATTGTTGAAAAAATTTGTTATGTTGGATGCTCAATTGGACCCAGTTTATAAAGAATTTGATTTTCTTCCAAAAGAAATAGTTATCAAGAAAGCAAAAAAACTTCGCGGGAAAAGTATAAAGAAGAAAAAGTATAGCGATATTGGTGCTGGCATGGGAAGATTGGTGACAGAAGAAGAAGTAAAAAAACATTCAGATCCACCAGCACTTACCGCCCATAGACTTGATAATCCATTTCCGATTCCTGTAAAGAACGATGAAAATTTCCGTATCTTTGTAATTAATGCACCACATTTAGGTCTTGAATACAATCGTATATTGGAAGAAAACGCTTTGCGTAACATGTTTCGTGAAGCAGAAAGAAATCATGATGATGCAATTATTATTTCCGGGGCATTGTTGTGGGTTGATGCAAAAAAAAGTTCAGGATTTCTTACAACACATCGATCATTATATTCGGGATTGGACTTTGATCCTTCCGTACTTCCAAAAGCATATCGCAGAAAAGCGATTGAGATTAAGAAGATGAATCCACCGGATATGGTGTGTTTTGCGAAGTTGCGCGAACGAGTACTTAATGCGATGGCCGGTTGGAACAAGGTTTCCCACCTAAAAAGTGGAGGACCGATATATTCTGGAAAGGTATATTTTTCTTTTGGATATCAAGAGGAAGAAATAATTAACTCCGCGGCGCATGCAGAAATTCTGTATATTACAACAAAAATGCGAAATGAAGTATTAGCAGAACGAAAACTTGCGGAAGCGCTTCTCTCCTCTATGTATCATAGAAACGGTGGCCATGAGACCTCAGAAACAGCTCAGCAGAAACAATTGATTGAAGATTTACTTGAAGAAGAGAAGAGAATGATTCAGTCAAATGTTGACCCAAACGACAGAAAACGTTTTGTTGATGCAATTCGTTCAGTTCTCATTTCTTGGCTTAAGGATGCAATTCCAAATTCAGAATTTCTCAGTCAAGGATCGGTTGTTTGTAAGATTGGCAAAAAAACTATTGAGATCATTCAGTCTCCGGAAAATAATCCTGTGTCTAGCAGCCTAGATGGGTATATGAAAGTTGGTGGTCAACGATCTCTTGAAAACAAATTACCTGATATGGCACTTGTTGCTGCACCATGTAATATTGATGCTCGCTGGGGCGTTCTTGAAAAAATGGATGGTGTTGATCGTGGAGTAACTCATGCATGGCAACTTCCTGTTGCTATAGATCGTGATTACTTGCGTAAAGCTCGTCCTGAAATGATACGTAAGGCATCTCCAATTGAGAAATTAATTAGAGATACAAACTTTGAGCCTGGCGCTTTTCGTTTAGGATATGTGAATGGTGTTTGGGTTCCTGAGCCACTGCCAATTTCTTTTTTTAACGTACACAGATCAAAGACAATGGCATCACGAACAATCAGTGAATATATTTATATAGTTGCTGATGGTGACAATCATGCAGGAATGAGATCAAAAGTATGGATACCTGATGGTGATTCTGGATTTTCAATTCCGATTGAGGTTGCTCTTTCAGAGTTGTTGTTGCGATCATTCACACAAAAAGGGAAACCAATCCCTGCGCATATGTACGTAAACCTTGCCGATGATCTTCAGGGACATCATTTTCCGACTCAGCAAACGATTCATCACCTTGCAAAGCCATATATTCAAGCAGAAGCATTAGTGAGAAAATTACTTGTTGACGCAGAAAAATCTGGTAACCCAGAAGACATAAAAAAGATGTTGCGCATGCTTAGTGGGGAATATCTGCAACAACTTCGTTTTCGTGGTGAAGATTGGCTCACAAATCAATTTGAGGATTTTGTTGAAACCTCATTGCGTCCCCGTGTTCCATTATTTGAGGAAATTCTCAAAAATGGCATTCGCGTTGGATTAAAAATCAGAGGGGTTGGAGAAGTTCTTTCTGGATCTTCAGTAATTGATTCCCGTGACATTGGTCTTGTTAATTTAATTAGCGGCGATCACGTGGGTCATACTACTAACGAAGAAATTGCGGAAGGTGTCTTGTATAGAAGAACACTGATCGGATTTCTTCTTGGAAGTAAGAATCTTGGAGTGAGTGAAGATGTGTTAAATAAATTAGTCTGTGCACCAAATTGGGGAAATTTCTCAGTTGGATATGGATTAATTTCTGTGCCCGGTGGTTATGAATGGGGCGTTGCCTTGAGACATAAACCAACGGCGAGTTCTGGAAAGAACGGTGATCGTATGCAGGGGATAGTTGATAACCTTGCAGAACGAGGAGATTATAGCCGAATCTTTTCGGGAAGAAACTTTCTTCAACTTTCAGGACACACACACTTTTATAGCGCTGCATTTTCTCGTAAGAAATTCATGGTATCTTGTGCTTCGAGTACAGAAGGTGATGCATTTGGTGATATGCTTGGTTTCCGAAAAAATAATGCTGGTAGTGTTATTGTCGGAATCCCTGTAAAAGGACCGGAATTTGGTCCGATTAGAATTATTCCATTCACACATGCATTCCTTTTGGAATATTTCAAAAATCCATGGGAAATTAATTGGGATTCTGTATTTCAAGATCCAGTTGGTTTCTAGTTTTATAACCCCGATGATAAGTCGGGGTTTTTAATTTGACAAAACATCCTTCTGGGGTAGTCTATTGATAGAAACTTAACTTTCTAGAGAGGTATAACATGGATCAAACAATAGGCAGTCCGCGATGGGATAGGAGAATCCTTTTAATCCTTGCGGTCGTTGGATTCACATCACTTATGTTCACCAATAGTATTGTGGCGACATTAATATTGATGGTTTCCGCATATGTCTCGAATGCGAGTTACTCGATGGTAAGTCGATCAGCCGTTCGTGATAGCGTGCTGTACCATGCTGTTGCAACACTATTCAGTAACTTTATTTTTTATCTTGTTCTAAAGCAGCTAGTAACGGACAATATGACACTATTGTTATTTGTTCCGTACACAGTTGCTACAGTATATGGAAGTTTTACTGGAGCAAAAGCGTCCCAGCGTGTTGAAGAATACTTTGGGATCACGACTGACATGTCAAAAAAGAAACCGACACCTCAGTCCGCGCTTGCTCAAAAAATTTTGTTAGTGCTCTTGAGTGTTATGGGAATTATAGTTGGAATTTATTCCGACAATATTCTTACAACCTTATTGATCGCTGGCCTGGCATTTGGTGATAATGTTACGTTCTCAATATTGAGACGTTCAAGAAATACATCAAATACTGGATATCATATTTTTGCATCACTACTTAAAAGTCTTGCTTGGTACATACTATTTCAGTCCCTGACATTAAAAGGAATGCCGTTCTTATTATTCATTCCTTACTGTTTTGGTTCTGTTCTTGGTGGAATTACCGGACAAGGAGTTTCTGCTTGGATTGAAAAGAAAATAGGTGCAACAGCAGATGACCATTTAAAAAAGGATCTCCCATGGTATCAATTTATTCCATGGAAACAAGTTGCGGTTCTCTCTGCTCTTGTTATCTTAAGCATATTATTTTTGGGAGGTTCGCAATTTTTGGTATTTCTTGCGGTTCTCTCCGCTACCCAACAGATTGCATTTTCTGTGGTGAGCAGATCAAGGCAAAGAAATAATATGACATACCATATTATCGCCTCAATATTTTCAAATGCTATTTGGTTTTTAACATTCAGGCAGTTACAAATAAAGCATTGGACGAACGATCTTTTTATTCCATATGCATTAGGAGGTACTGTTGGTTCGGTGACTGGTGTTGGTCTTTCTATGGGTATTGAAAAGGTGATCGGCGCAGATTCTGATTCTCATATTAAAAAGGTATAACGTAACAGCCCCACACGTGTGGGGCTTTTTTATTTTTTTGTTCCTGGTGTATTATTGAATAAATGACCGAAAAAGAATGTATTGAGCAATTAGTTGAAGACGGCTACATATTTAGTTCAGAAGTTAAAAAAGCATTTTTAGCAGTGCATCGTGGGGATTTTGTATCCGACGAATATAAATCACAAGCGGGAGAAAATATTCCACTGCCGGGTGCTGAAGATTTGTTTGTTCCTCAGCCATCAACGGCTGCATTTATGATTGAGTTGTTAAAACCAAAACGAGGAGAGCGTATGTTAGTTGTTGGAGGATCTGGTTGGGTTCCTGGAATCATTGCACATATTATTGTTGGAAAAGAAAAAACAGAAACATGTTCTGGTCTCGTTTGTGTTGTAGAACCAAATGAAGATGGTGCTCATCTTGTTACGAAAAATTTAGAAAAATATAGTTTTATTTCGGATGGTATTGTGGATGTGCATCATGGTGCATGGGATGCGGAATATAACGAACATGGTCCCTATGATGGTGTTATTGCGCTCCGTGGCGTTATGCATATTCCTGAAGTTTGGCAGAACATGATTCGCGTGGGAGGAAGGATAGTGGCACCTATAGACGAAACCATTATTGTAAAGGAGAAAACAGGTGCAACAGAATATTCTACAAAGCGGTATTTCGGCTTCAATTTTCCTCAGTTTTAGTATTGACTTTTTCTAATTTTGGGTGTATAATATAAATATCATTAAAAACGACTTATCTGATGCTTCCGAAAGGTAGTAGGGGGTGATGGATAGTCAACATATGTGAGGTATATCATGGCAAAGAAAAAATCAGTCAATATGTCCGTATTTGCGTATTGGATTAATGTAATATCAAATCTAATCACTGCAATTAAAAAACTTGGCGGAACGGAAGAAGCGCTTTCTCGTTTCAATGATCAAAATATCATTGATGCAGTAGCAGAACTTCTTGTTGGAAAAATTGTTGATAAAACCAATGATTTAAAATTGAAGCTTCTTACTGTTTTGAAAAATGTAATCACGGTAACAACATCCTCATTTAGTAAATCTTTGTTCACATCAGGCCCAGTAAAATATTACATCTGGGACAATTTCCAAAACTGGATATTGAGCAAAGCATCTGAAGTCATTCCCGCATATACAGGAACGATCAAATCATTAAAACTCACCAAGAATATGAACGATTCCGAAATTCTTTCAGAAATCGGCGAATCAAACATATTTAGTATTGATGAAGTATGCGCAATATTCAAAGCACTCACTGAACGCCAACCACATGGTGAATCAGGAGATCTTTTGAATAATGGGTATGCAAATATAATTTATGTTCGTCTCGCAGATAAATCTGTGGTTCCTGCGCGCGTGTATTGGAACTCTGACAACCGCTCATGGAACTTGGTTGCGTGTCAGTTTGATGATGTCGATGCGTGGAATGAGGGTCGCTGCGTAGTTGTTCGGGGCTAATCGTTTTAAACATTGAATATTGATATATTGTTTCTGATCATTGATCATATTGATTTCGCTCCATTCTCTTTTGAGAATGGAGCGATTGTTTTATACTAAAAATAGAATTTCACACTTTGCTTTGGTTACGACTCAAGCAGTGACATTCCAGTTTGTTTTGTTTCGGAATTTTATGGGACACGTTTCATAGAAGCGCAGATGGAACAAACTTATATAAACGATTAGTCCGTGTGCGAAATTAGTGAATTATATATTCAAAATTCGATTCAACCCAAAGAAATTCAATGGGTGGTGGTAATGATGATTTTACACATAATTTTTGTGTAGTTCCTGCGAACGTGAATTGGAACTCTGACAACCGCAAGTGGAACTTGAATGCGTATCAGTTTGATAATGACAATGCGTGGAATGAGGGTAACTGCGTAGTTGTTTGATACTCATCGTTTATTTATTCCCCGCATATTTTTTGCGGGGAATCCTGTTTCTATATTTCGTTTCCATCCATACAGCATTTTTCCGATTTCTCCAAGTTGTTCAATAAGTTTTGTGAAATGTGTTGTTGCAATAAGTTTTGATTCCCATGAAAGTTGAATGAGTATTTTTAGTGTATCAAGTTTTGCAATGGCAGATTCAAGCGTTTCAACGTTTCTATTTGACGAATATAATGTTTTAAAAAGCAGTTCAATAAGTTCAACAAAAATAGAATCAATTTTACCTCCCAGTGTATATCGTGAAGACTTTGGAATGTGTTGCATCACCGAAACCCAAAAAATATACGATTCTTTTGATTTTACAATGATTTTTGGCAGTTCACTTCGTTGGGGGGGGGGGGGTTAAGGGGAGAGATTGTTTTGTATTCATATGAATATATTTAAGCAGATTATTTTAATAGAAAACATAGTGTCCGCGTGGGAGGAATTTTTGTGTGGAAAACGAAATAAGTACGACGTGCAATTATTCTCGCTCAATTTAATGAACCACATATTTAAATTGCAACGAGAGTTGGAAGAGAAGCGATATGTTCATGGACCATATCATGCGTTTAAGATATCTGATCCAAAACCGCGCGATATTCATAAAGCATCAGTGCGTGATAGATTGTTGCATCATGCAATATATCGTGTTCTGTATCCATATTTTGACAAGAGATTCGTTGCTGATTCTTTTTCGTGCAGAAATGATAAAGGAACACATAGGGCACTCCAAAGATTTCAAAAATTTACATGGAGGGTGAGTAAAAACAATACCAAGCAATGTTGGATTTTGAAATGCGATATACGCAAATTTTTTGCGAGCATTGATTACGAGATACTCATTTCAATTTTAGAAAAACATATTAAAGATGTAGATGTTATTTGGTTGTGCAAAGAAGTAATAAAAAGTTTCGAGACAGAAACAGGAAGTAGGAGAGGACTCCCATTGGGAAATCTCACCTCACAATTGTTTGCAAACGTGTATATGAATGAATTTGATCAATATGTAAAACATACATTAAAAATAAAGCATTATATTCGTTATGCTGATGATTTTGCTATATTTTCAGATAACAAAGACGAATTAGAAAAACTGATTCCAAAGATACGATTATTTCTTAGTGAAACACTCCATCTTTCAATTCATGATAATAAGTTGTTTATTAAAACCATTGGTTCTGGCGTTGATTTTTTGGGTTGGGTTCATTTTCCAAACCACCGAGTTGTGCGGACGAAAACAAAGAAAAGAATGATAAAACGAATAAAAGAACATCCAACACAAGAGACCATTAATTCATATATTGGACTCTTGAAACATGGCAATACAAACGAATTGAAGAAACACTTTTTAAATTTTAACCTTGAATGAAAGAACCCCCACTTTTGTATGTACGTCGGAATATAATGAACAACCTGCCTGCCGGTAGGCAGGTTTCTGAAAAAAAGAATGAGGAAATAGGAATAGTGCACTTTATCTCAACAAGTCTGATTGTTGAGGTATAGAGCGGGCTTAGGGGGCACGCCCATCTCCGAGTTGCTATTGACTTATTTTTGGGCATCGTGTACCATTGCAAGTACGAATGATAGTCCAAAGAATAGCTTTCGGCGGATAACAATCCCATCAATATGGTGGGCGAGAAATTCCGCTGAGTCAGCGGTTTTTTTATGGCTCCATTCGTGTCCATTACAAAGTTAATAAGTATATCAAGCATTAATTATAAAAAGTGGTTTTTATAATTTAAAGTTTAAAGAAATCGCATTTTTTATTGAGGTTTAAGAATAAACCTTTTAGATTTTTTATGTTTAAAAAAAATCAACGAATCAGTAAGCGATTATAAGTAGAAAATTTAATGCATTCGTTTATGAATAAACGAAGTGAACGCATTAAGGGTAGACGGAGGATGCCTTGGCATCATAGAACGATGAAGGACGCGGCGTAACTGCGATAAGCTTCGGGGAGGCGTGTAGCAGCCTTTGATCCGGAGATGTCCGAATGGGGAAACCTACTATAGTGAACCTATAGTGCTTTATGTGGTAACTCTACATATTGCGTATACTCTGGGAAGTGAAACATCTCAGTACCAGAAGGAAAATAGACAAATTGCATTTCCTTAGTAGCGGCGAGCGAAACGGAAGAAGCCCAAACTCAGTGTGAGCATTCGCAAGAATGTTTCGTTGAGGGTTGTAAGGCAGAGACAATTGTATGAGTTCAGTAGTGTACGATGCTTCGTACGTTGCTGAACTCCAATACAAAGGAAGTTACAAATTCATGTGCTAGCTGAATCAAATGGAAATTTGAGCCAAAGGAGGTGATAGCCCTGTAGGCGAAAGCGTATGAACTTTCTTGTTTTTGTTCTTGAGTACCTCGAGGCCAAAATACCTTGAGGGAATCCGCCAGTACTATCTGGCAAGGCTAAATATCTATGATGACCGATAGTGAACTAGTACCGTGAGGGAAAGGTGAAAAGCAGCCCGGCAAGGGCGATGAAATAGAAACTGAAACCGTCTACTTACAAGGAACAGGGGCTCTAAGTAATATTCGCAAGAATATTACGGAGTGACTGTGTGCCTATTGAAGAATGAGCCAACGAGTTTACGTATATTGCCATGTTTAATTCCGTTCTACGGAAGAAGGCGCAGCGAAAGCGAGTCTTAACAGGGCGTTACTTTCTTAACTTGCAGTGCACACTTCGGTGTGTGTTGCGAGTTACGAATAGTTAGCAGTATGCGTAAGACCCGAAACCAGATGAGCTTACCTTGGCCAGGGTGAAGCCCCGCGAAATCGGGGTGGAGGCCCGCACCGTTGAGCCGTGCAAAACTCTCGGATGAGCTGAGGTAAGGAGTGAAAAGCTAATCGAATTTGGTAATAGCTGGTTCTCTCCGAAATAGTTTTAGGACTAGCCTCTCGTGTTTCTTTTTGGAGGTAGAGCACTGGACGATCGTGAAAGGGAGAAATCTCGCGCGATCAATCAAACTCCGAATGCCAAAAAGTAAGAACGAGGGAGTCAGACTGCGGGGGCTAAGCTCCGTGGTCGCAAGGGAAACAGCCCAGATCGCCGTCTAAGGTCCCCAAATGTATGCTAAGTGTGTAAGGTAGTCATTATCCATTGACAGATAGAAGGTTGGCTTAGAGGTAGCCATCCTTTAAAGAGTGTGTAACAACTCACTATTCGAGGATCGTGGCGCCGAAAATTTACCGGGGCTAAGCATGCTACCGAAGACGCGGATTTATACATTTTTAATGTATGAGTGGTAGGAGAGCATTTCTTGCAGCTGTGAAGGTCGATCCGTGAGGACGACTGGAGCGCAAGGAAGAGATAATGTTGGCACGAGTAATCGCTATGCATGTGAAAACCATGCACCCCGCAAATCCAAGGTTTCCTCCGCAACGAACATCGACGGAGGGTGAGTCGGCCCTAAGGCAATGGCGAAAGCCGCAGCTGATGGACAGCTGGTTAATATTCCAGCACACCGACCAGGAGATACCGATGAAGATACGAATGAGAAAAGTCTGAGCGCCTTATTGGTTTGGCGTTCTTGGTGTTAAGGGACGTATTCCAGGCAAATCCGGAATACTATGTTTAATCATGAGTCTCGCGCATCGATTAACGGTTTGGGTTTTCCCGAGCCAATTCAGACGAAGTGCATTCCGAGAAATACTTCTAAGGTGCGCCTGGCCGGTTCCGTACCGTAAACCGCCACAGGTGGATGAGGCGAGTAGCCTCAGGGGAACGGGTGATTCTTCGTTAAGGAACTCGGCAAAAAAGCTAGGCGTAACTTAGGGATAAGCCTTCCCTGCTGTTTACAGCAGGGCGCAGCGAAAGTTTCTTTGGCGACTGTTTAACAAAAACACAGCTCCCTGCGAACTCGTAAGAGGATGTATAGGGGGTGACGCCTGACCGATGCGAGAAGGTTAACGATGGGGGTGAATTCCGCAAGGGATTTGCTCACTGTCCGAAGCCCTCGTCAATGTCCGCGGTAACTATAACCGTGTTAAAGTAGCGCAATTCCTTTTCGGGTAAGTTCCGAAGCGCATGAAAGGCGTAACGATCGAAGAACTGTCTCAACGAAGAGCCCGATGAAAGTGCGATTCCCGTGAAGACGCGGGGTACTGGCAACTAGACGAAAAGACCCCGGAAGCTTTACTGCAACTTGATATTGATAATAATGGGTGATTGCGTAGCATAGTGAGGAGCCATTGAAGTTCCGTTTTCGGATGGGGCAGAGGCGACAGTGAAATACTCATCTTTTATTTGTTATTATCTAACCTGTGTGGAAAAAACATATGGGGACAGTGTCTGGTGGGCAGTTTTTCTGGGGCGGAACCCTCCCAAAAGGTAACGGAGGGGTTTATTAAGGTCAGCTTAGCGCGGATGGAAATCGCGCAGGACGTGTAAAGGCACAAGCTGGCTTGACTGCAAGGCCGACAAGCCGCGCAGGTGCGAAAGCAGAACTTAGCGACCCGACTATTCATCATAGAAAGGTAGGAGATAACGGCTAAAAGTTACTCCGGGGATAACAGGCTGGTGAGATCCGAGAGTTCCCATCGACGATCTCGCTCGGCACCTCGATGTCGGCTCACCACATCCCGGGGCTGGAGAAGGTCCCAAGGGTATGGCTGTTCGCCATTTAAAGTGGTACGTGAGCTGGGTTCAAACCGTCGTGAGACAGGTTGGTCTCTATCTGTTGTCAGCGTGGATGCTTGAGGGAAGTCGACCCTAGTACGAGAGGACCGGGTTGAACGAATCTCTGGTGTATCGGCTTTGCTACCAAGTGAACTGCCGAGTAGCTATATTCAGACGGGATAAGCGCTGAAAGCATCTAAGCGCGAAGCCTCTCCCAAGATTAGGCATCATGAACTCCTGGAAGACTACCAGGTTGATAGGCTCTAGATGTAAGCGTGGTAACACGTTCAGTCGAGGAGTACTAATCAGTTCAGCGTTCATTTCGTTTACTGATGAACGAATGCTGTTTCTACATGTTTGATATACTTAACTTTGCGATGAAAATCGCTCTAAATGTTTCCTGGTGATTCAGCGTAGTGTGTCCCACCTCTTTCCATTCCGAACAGAGCAGTGAAAGCGCTATGCTCCGATAATACTCCGCAAGGGGGAAAGCAGGATTTGCCAGGAATCATTTGGAGCGATTTTTTGTTTACATTTTTTATTATTAGTGGTATAAATTAAGGGTAATTTTACAATCTTAAAAGGAGCCTGTAATGAATGATTCTATTTACAATCGTGGCGAATATAAAAAGGTCGTCAAAGAAATAACTCCAAGTTGTGTTGGTTGCCAGGAATATGATCCAGATATTTGTAATTCTGGAAAATGTGTAACAGGAGAACTCCCAATAACAAACCCTCTTAAATATGAAGGGGTCCGCTTTGACGGCGGTAAAGTTAATAAAAAAATTAATTATGACGGTGACCCCAGCAATTAGCTGGGGTTTTTACTTATCCACATATAAATTTTATATAGAGTGTTACAATAAATATAAGAAAGAACAACGGGTACGAATCCGTTTGTTTATGGATACCATCCGCCCCCAACAAAATTTCCAAATCAACACAATTGATTTACAACAACGTAGAAAGTCCGTCTATTGGACATTTGTTTTTATTTTTCTTGGCATCATTTCTCTTGCAATATTGGGGTTATATGCAATTACTTCATATGAACATGCCGAACAACTACGAATGGAAAATTTATTGAGCGACACAGGATCAACAAAATTTATACCCGTTGTTAATCAAGAATAAATTTATGCCAAACATCCAATCAGAGCTCCAACCAAAGCCATTGCCATCGCGTTCAACGCGTGCGGTGAAAACGTTTGTCGTTTTCATAATTATTGTCATTTTTGTGATTCTCGCAGTGTTCCTACTCGCAGAATATGACAAATATCAAAGTGCAAAGGCAGTAGATAAGGTGGTGTCAAAAATGTAAGTTACTCATACAACACTAAAGAAGAGTATAATATCCATATGACAAAAGAAATGAAGATGCCTTGGTATAAGAAGAAAAGATATATTATACCAATAGGGCTTTTTGTTTTATTTATTCTTTTTAGTTCCTCTGGAAGTGAACAAACTAAAAAAACAGACCAGACTATAAATCCAGTTGTTAATGAAGCTAGTATTTTTCCGATTATAGAGAAAACAACTGATCTAATATCACAACCAAAAAATGTAGAGATTCCTGTCACACAAGGCTCAAGTCTTTCAAATAACAACTATTATATTAATGTAGACGGAGATACTGTTCATGCGCCAGCATTCTCTGACTCTATTCCTGATGATGCTTCGGCGCGTTGCAGAGATGGATCATACAGTTTTAGTAGAAACCGGAGAGGTACCTGCTCTCATCATGGGGGAGTATCAGAATGGTATTAATTTTTAAAGGTCGCAATTATTTTTTAATTTATGTATTACTATGTAAATAAAAATGCCCAAACCAATGGAGATCATGAGGTACATATCAAAAATTGTCGATATTTTCCAGATGCAAAAAATATAATTTCCCTTGGTGATTTTTCGAATTGTCGTGATGCAGTGAGAGAGGCAAAAAAATATTATATTCAAGTAAATGGTTGTTTTTACTGCGTAAGAGAATGTAATACTGACTAAGATTATTTCTTTTTATTGTATTTTTAAAACGAACTAGTTACTCGTTTTTGTTTTTGTAATAATAAATTAGAGTTTCGGGGGTGTATAAGATTTTCTAAATAGATCAAAACATTAAATACTATTAGTATTTAACTAATTTTGCTATAATATCTTCATTGTGAGTCAGTTTTTCCATATGTTTATTCATATTCATCCCAAGAAACATCAGTATCATTATGGGTTTACCCTCATAGAACTCTTGGTAGTGATTGCTATTTTGGCTATTCTTGCAACGGTTATTGTGGTTATCATTAATCCCGGTGAACTCTTGAAACAAAGCAGGGATGCATCTCGTCTTTCCGACATTGCATCAGTAAATAATGCATTTGCCATGTTGCTTGCGGACCAACCAAATGTATCATTTGCAGGAGTTGTTGGGGGTAAGGTATATGTGTCACTTCCCGCAAATAATTCAGATTGTTCCGATATTGGTCTCCCATCTAACTATGTGTGTGTCACGTCCACAAATTTAAGTAAAACAAATGGCGCGGGTTGGGTTCCTATCGATCTCACACAACTTTCCACGGGATCTCCCTTGGCCCGTCTTCCTGTTGACCCTTCTAATAGTGTCTCTTCAGGGCTCTATTATATGTTCATGGCAGATCCAGTTACCAAGGTATGGAAATTTTCCTCTTCTCTTGAATCATTAAAATATATCACAAAAACAACCGAGGACGGAGGCACACAAGATTCTGGATACGAGATGGGTTCTGATCTCTCGCTTGGCTCCAGTGTGTTCCCCAGTGGTTGGGTGAGAGTTCCTGGTTCAGGCACATTCGGTACTGATGATTTTTGGGTAATGAAATACGAGGCGAAGTGTGTTGCAAATTCTGCACCAAATACCGGACTCACCTCGCCCGATTCGGGATATAATACCTATTATGATTCAATCGCGCCCTGCACCACCGCAAACAGTAAAACAGTTGCATCAATTCAATCGGGATATCCTATTGCATATATTTCGCACAATAGCGCAAAAACATATTGCGCGAGTCTCGGTTCTGGATTTCATCTTTTAACCAATGAAGAATATATGACGATTGCGAGGAACGCAGAGCAACAAACAACAAACTGGAATGGAGGGGTGGTGGGAACAAGTTATCTCTTCTCGGGACACAATGACAACGGTCCGGCACTTGCACTTCAAGCATCCACCGATGCCGATCCCTATTATGGAACAAGTAACTCATCACCATCAAATCAACGAAGAACATTCACACTATCTAATGGCAATGTAATCTGGGACTTGGCAGGCAACGTGTGGGAACACGTACAACGTACTTCGTCTGATATTGTCACAACACTTGCGCTTCCCACCTGTTCTGATGGTGTTGCAGGATGGGGATGGTGCCAGTATGGAAACTCAACACTTCCGTATGTATCTGCATGGACTGGCGACGTCGCACAAAATTATGTAGGACCATCAAACACTTCGTGGAATTCAACTCAAGGGATGGGACAAGTGTATACGTACAAAAATGGTACAAGCCAAGGAACAACCGTTCTGCTTCGTGGCGGGAGTTGGGCCGATGGTTCGACTGCTGGAGCGTTCGCTGCGTTTCTCGCTTGGGGTACCGGCTCTACGAACTACCCTGTGGGTTTCCGTTGCGCGAAGTGATAGTATAGTGGCGTGAAGTTTCGCAAAGCGAAACAATGAGCGCCACTATTCCAAAGTGACCTTTCCGTTTCTTTTTACCTTTTACCTTTTTATATAAAACATGAATATTCTCTCAAAAAGTAAATATAACCAGAAACGATCACTTAATACTTTCAAAACATGAAAGTAATTTTTTGGCATACAAAGTATATATACATATATATTGGCAACTTTTTCATATGTACGAAAATACAGGACTCAAAGAATTAAAAGTATATCAAAAGGCATACGATTTTCACATCTATATTCGTGCATTAGTGCTTCGTTTTGCTCGTACCTATAAATATAGTCTTGGTGTTGAACTTGAATCTGCAATGTTGCATCTTATCTCTAATATTGTGCGTGCATATTACCTCCAAGGTAGAGAAAAAGTACATATATTGTGTGAGTGCCTAGTAACACTTGAGATTATTCAAATGTATATTCGTATGGGGTATGAGCTACGTATGCAGGGTGGTATTAGTGTAAAACATTATGAGGTTGCTTCACAGAAGATTGACGAGCTACGGAAAATGATTTTTGTGTGGAGACGTTCTCTTGGGCAAACTCGTGGATCATCAGAGTATATATTTGCTGATTCGCGAGAAGGGTAAGATCGGAAGCAGCCCGTTCTGCTTCGTGGCGGGAATTGGAACAATGGTTCGAATGCTGGAGCGTTCGCTACGAATCTCAATTGGGGTACCGGCAATACGAACAACAATGTGGGTTTCCGTTGCGCGAGTGTCCTTATCACAGCACGCCAGAATTCCGTAAAAGAAAGGCGGAAGCGAGCACAATAAAAGGTCACCGATCTGTATCCTTCCCTGAATCGCTCGCTTAACGTGGGTGAGGGGAATATATGTCTCTACCTCTATATACAGGTATGTATATAGAGGAGTGGACGTTTTATTATGTGGTATAGACTTACTAGTTTTTCCAATCTTTGCGACGCATATAAAAAAGCGGCACGTCGAAGACGATACAAGGGAGATGCGCTCCGATTTGGTATGAACCTGGAAAATGAAATTTTATTACTTCAAAAAGAATTGCGGAGTGGCACATATATACCAGGGGACTATCGATCGTTTATCCGACATGATTCAAAACGACGAATTATTCAAGTTGCGCCGTTTCGTGATCGGGTAGTACATCATGCATTGTGTAATTGTATTGCACCATTATTTGAAAGTCATTTTATTCACGATTCATATGCGTGTAGAAAAAATAGAGGAACCCATAAGGCAATACAGCGTGTTGAACGATTAACACAATCAGTAAGTAAAAATTTTTTTGAACCCGTATATTATATGCATTGTGATGTACGAAAATATTTTGATTCAATCAATCACATCGTTTTATTTAGTCAGATTATGAAACGAGTATATGATTTACGAACGTTGCAATTAATTTGGAAAATAATTAAAAGTAATGGACTGACTGTTGGAATACCCATAGGCAATCTTACATCGCAGTTATTTGCAAATATTTATCTCAACGAATTGGATTATACGACACAGTTTCTTATTGGTGCAAAACAATATGTACGATATATGGATGATGTTATTCTGATAGAATCAGAAAAGAAAAAACTATGGAATATATACATACAAATGAAGTACATGTGTGAAAAAGAACTTTGTGTTTCTTTTAAAGAAAGTTCACCACGCATTATTCCATGTGAGAAAGGAATTGATTTTCTTGGATATATTTCATTTCGTACATATCGATTATTACGGAAGAGTACCGTGCGAAGAATGTTTAAAAAAGCGAGAAAAAAACAGTATGCATATAAAAAAGGATTTGTTTCTGAATACTCTTTTAAAAATGCTATGGCGTCATTTGATGGATATATTAAACATGCAAATGCATGGAAGATTAGAAATGAATTAAAAAAAATTGATATATGATTTTTTCTGAATACTCCCATCAACTTTAATCTAAAATTTCATATTGGTTCGGCGTTGACGTTCCGAGCTCGGCAGGCGGGAAAGATGTCGGGTGGGGATTAGCAGTTAAGAATACCACCACCCCAACACTGGGGAGGGCGGGGTGGGGACACGCTCCAGGAACTGCAGATACATGCACCCCAGAGACCTGCACATATACCGAAACAGAACAAACTCCCCATGAATGGTGGTTAAAGCTGGGATTATCAAGATAGATTATAAATATAAATATTGACAAATAATATCGGATATGCTATAATGTTTATATTAACAATTAAATAGGGTGTCGCCATGAAAGACGTGGAAATAAAATCCTTTCAAGATAGAATTAAAAAAATTGACGAGGAAATAAAGAAACTTTCTGAAGAAAAAGAAAATAATCTCAAGCTTAAGGGCACAAAATTTGAGCTTGAGGGAATTTCTCTTAACGAAGAAATAGAAAAAATTCAAAAAGAAAAAAGAAAGGAACAAGAAAGCATCATAAAAGAATTTGAAAGAAAGCTGGACGGGGAGATCCTAGAGATTTCTGATGAATTTGGAGTCTCTCTAGAAAAGAAGGAAGCATGTTCACTTGAGGTAGTTACGAAAAAGGCGCTGGAGAATATAAAAAAGTTTTACTTTTCTTCGGAAAAATTTCGTGAAATACTTAAGGGTGCTTGTTACTACTATTCTCTTGACCTTTGGCATTCTGGTTCTGAATTTCCATTTATGTTTTCGCTCATTTTTGAAGAAGATGTTCTATCGTTAGGGTTAACCGGATATGCACCAACGAATGTAGATTTCAATAACTTTGATGAACGTGGTGTATTATCGATTTTATCAATAATACGGATTTTAGAAGGAGAAGAAGCAATTCCATTTATTCTGAAAAAAATTAGAAGAGAATATAGGTCAAAAATTCCACGCTATTAAGATATACAGCCCCCGATGAGGGGGCTTTTATTTTTTCCAAATTTATTCTAAATATTTCATAAAATATATTGACTAATATCACCAAAAAGTGGTATTATTTTTTTAGTAATAATTAACAAGGAGGAACGATGTTTTTAGAAAATTTTGTTTTTGCTATTATTGGTCATTTTGTTGGGGACTTTTTAACACAACCCAAAACAATGGCAATAAAAAAAGGAAGTAAGGGGCTTAATGGTTTTCTATATTGTCTGCTTCATGCAATTATTTATGCAACCATCGTTTGTTTTTTTATCGGTGCCACAAGCGTTGCGGGTGTACTTATTTGGTTAGCTATCCTTGTTCCACATTTTATTATTGATCGTTGGTCGTTAACAAATAAGTGGCTTGGATTTATACACAGCAGAACGTTTGAGGGTGCGTTTAATTCATCCGATAAATACAGAGAATTTGATATAGCTTTCACTGCAGTTGTTTATACAATTGCCGATACAACTATTCATATTCTTTGTTTATTGCCGGTTATTAAATATCTATTATAGGGGGCTTGTTATGGATAAAAAGATTGCTATTTTTCCTGGAACATTCGACCCAGTTCACTTTGGACACATTGATGTAGTGAAACAGGCGACACAGATATTCGATACTGTTATTTGGCTTATTGGTGAAAACACAACAAAAAAGCCTATGTTTTCTCTTGACCAGCGAATTAAAATGCTTGAAATAACAAGGAAACTGATGGGGTTCCAAAACGTTGAAATTTCCTCCTCAAATGGTCTGTTGGCGAGATTTGCTGAAAAAGCTGAAACAAGATTTATTGTGAGAAGTTTGCGTTCTTCAATGGATTTTGAATATGAATATCAGATGACGTTGGTAAATCGAAAAATTTTTCCTGACCTGATCACAATATATATTCCTGCAAGGCAAGATTATATACACATAAGTTCAAGCGCTGTCCGCGAACTCATTAGGAACGGAGAATTAATTAGTGAATATATTCCACCATCAATCTGTGATTATATCGGTACAATATATTCTAAATAATAATAACCCCCCAATCGGGGGTTTTTATCTATACAAAACTTTCATTTTTCGCCACTGCTTCCACGCCTTGTGTGGCAACATAATTCCTAAGAAATATCGCAAATCAACAAGTCGTCGGATCAACACACCAAATCGAGCGGGAATAAATATCGGTACCGTCACCACTCCGGTATGTGTTCCCAATAAAAAAATTGAATTGTTCTGTGCCTTGAATGGTCGCGGAACAAAATCGTTTGGCAACCGTTCTGCATAATCAATATGCGTCAAAATATGTTCTCCCGCATGGCGCCCCCCCGTGATTGCATTCGGCGCCACCCACGCCACATTGTCGGAAATATACGAAATATCTCCCACTGCATACACCGGCCGTCCAATATGTTCCACATTCGGAATTTTCGGAACCCCACTTTCGTTTGTCGCAATCGCCCCCGCTCGTCCATGAGTAAATAGTTCTATGTTTGCAACCGCAGGCGTCGCTCGCCCCGCACCCCACACAACCATATCAAACGGCATATGCCCTCTGTTTTCAAACTCAATGGACTGGTCAGTCATATGGCTGATCATTGCATTCTGTATCATTGAAACTCCCATCTGCTTCAATATGCGTGTAACACGATTCTGAACACTCGGTCTCGTCATCTTTAATATACAATCTCCCGAATCAACCAACGAAACTTCAAGCTCGCACCGCCCCCCAATGGAACGGATAAACGATCGCGCTCTGCTTCGTAATAATCCCGCAAACTCCACGCCCGTCGGCCCACCACCAACTACCACGATACGTGCCTGTCCTGTGTCATGGATTTGTATCTGTCGTGCGATTTCACTCCTGATCGCAAGTGCATGTTCAATGGTCGCAAGCGGAAGCGAATGTGTCTGCACGCCTTGGAGATGATAAAATGTCGGCTCCTGTCCCACGGCGATAATCAAATAATCATACTCATAATGTTTTTTCTTGCCGACAACAGAATTCCACGCGACATTCAGTTGCACAATCTCATCGGTTACTATGGCGACCGGAATGGAAAAATGAATATCCGAAAGGGGAATGCACACTGCTTCACGTACCGCCTCATCACTCACCGTCATGGGCGTTGTGGATGCGGGAATTAACGCGGGGGTAAACGCGTGATATGGATGTTTATCAATAATCGTAATGGAGTGTTTGTCTTTTAATCCACGCAACTGTAACCCGCGCGCAATCACGCGTCCTGCTTCAATCCCCGCAAACCCCCCTCCCGCAATCACAATTCGTGCCATATAAATAGATTATATAGCCATTAGCTTTTAGGGTATAGGGTGTTGTACTTTTTATTAATAGTAAATACTATTTTAGTATGGAGGTTGACTATAAGAAAAAAGAATTTTTTTGGAAACGCGTCGAAATTATTATACAAATTTGTACCTTATTTGCAGTTATTGGGATTGGATTTAGTCAGTATAATTTAAATAAAAATATTTTTCTCTTTGATATTAAACCGTCTATATCTGCTGAGTTAAAAGATAAGAAAATAATTTTAGTAAATCATGGAAAGTCTGATCTATATATTAACACAGTAAGAATTTCTAATAGTAAAACTTTAATTCCTTTACAAAAAAATATTTTTGTAAATTCTCAATTAGACATCACAAATTATGTTGAAGATATTATAAGCGAGGAATATCAAAAGGATTTTCGAGAAATTGATTTTCCGAATGAGAGTTTTGACGGGGTCTGGGCATATACTTCTTTACTCCACGTTTCAAGCGAAGAGGCGAGTGAGGTAGTTAATAAAATCTATCACACACTTAAACCGGGGGGTGTCTTCCTCATTGGGATGATGGAGGGGGAATTTGAGGGAGACAAAGAGAGTTGGGAACAATCAGAGAGGTATTTCAAGTTTTACACAGAAAAAGAATTAACCGATATGGTAAGCAGATGGGGATTTAACATGGTGTATCAAGAAAGATATAAACCGCATTCTAAAACATACCTCGCACAAGTGTATCTAAAATAATTTTTACTTTCTCAAGTACATTAACATTGATTCTGCATACATGAGAATCATTTCATTAAAACTATAACCACAGTCAGGGGTTTTTATTTTGACAACTACCACAAAAAAGTTGTATATTAGATTCAGAATTTTAAATCGGAAGGAGGTATAAAAAATGGTTTTCTCATTTTCACTTAGCCCAGAAGGCATTGCATTTGTTAAAAAACACCAAAATCATCTGTATCCCAATGTTGAATATGATGAAAATAATTCGACGATAACCTTGGATATGGGAGAACTCAAACTAAGATGTACTCCCGGTCAATTTATGTCAGAGATCAAGAGATTGGGACTTCTCATTAGTCCTGGGATTTCATTAAATTCTGATTGGATAACAAAATATCCATACAAATTGGAGCCTTTTTAATAAAACTATAACCCTCCGCCTAGGCGGAGGATTTTTATTATCTCACCAAGAGGGAATTCCTCACATTGACCAATACCACTAAAAAGTGGTATTATGTTATTAGATAATTTTAAAATAAATTGAAGGAGGATATATGTCTTTAATGTCGTTAGAAAAACTGCAATCTGCAGCAAAAACCATCGAAACAGAGGGCGTGAACGGATATGATGTAGTAGTCCGTTCTTGTGGGAATGATATTGCAAATGCAATTCTAGTAACGAATTTGCGCGTAACCATGGGTTCCATGGAGAGCTTTCCCGCTGACCCCAATATTGATGAAAGAGTAAAAAAAGTTCTCGAAAAAAGTAATATTCACTTATAATTTTTCACTAACAAAAGGAGAAAACTGCTATGGGAAATGAGCAGAAGACCTTAGATAAGCAAACCGCAAGGTTTGCGGCTGCCTGCATAGAAAATCTTCCGAGTTTATCGGGAGAAACAATGCAAGATTGGATTGGAAGTCCCAAAAAACTTAAGACGCGTTTATCAATCTTAAAAGCAAAAAGAATTGCAGTAATAGGAGATTCCTCAAATTTTCTTGGTGCATTTTATGATAATGCGAAGATTTTTCTTGGAGAGAGAAATCTTGGAGAAGAAGGATCGGACTATTCTGTAATGCATGCTACTTATGAGAATTCTGATCGGATAGTTTTTGTAAGTTTCCAATGCTGTGTTCTTAATGGTTCAGAAGAAGCCGCTGAGGTATATGGAGGAAACACACTTTTCTATAATGAAACGCGCAAATTTGAAATGATTCTTTCAACGGCAAAAACAGATGAATTTGAACTGTTGATATTTGATCCAGATTTTTTGGAATCATTTGAGAAGAGAGACAAAAGACAATATGTCCAATTCATGCGTTATTTCGAACCCAAAAAGACAAAACAAGGAAATGTAATTCCAAATCAGTTTGTGTTCAAGAAATAAAATTAAGACCCCCAATCGGGGGTTTTTAAATTCAATTAAAATGAGAATCTATTGCATTGACTTTTGCATAAAAGTGTGCTATTATTTTAACAGCATTTTTAAATAAAAAAGGGAGCCAAAAATGAGATGGATTATTTGGTATTTGAAATCCTGTTTCTGCGATCATTCGTGGGAATATAGTGAAGTTGTTGCTAAGCAACAGTATATGATTCAGCCAGTAGATACTGACGGGGAAAAAGATGAAAAGATCAGATCATCTGTTCGTTGCACAAAATGCGGATGGCACAGGTCTTACTGGAAATATGGATCCTATGCTGGAGTAACTGCTCAATCAATTCAACATTCCTCAACTCACTAGGGGTTGAAATGAAACTGATTAAAAAAATATTTGAACTGTTATTTACCGCCTGTGTGTATGTGATAAAGGCGCTCGATTGGCTTTTTAAATTCATCACTGGCGTGATCATGTTTCTTGCGTGTGTTGCGGGACTTAACTATATTGGTGAGCTTCCTCAACCAACACAAGGAATTGTCCTCAATATTCTTATATTTGGTTTTATACTTTTCTTTCTTATTTTCTTTGGTTCCATTATTTTTAATGCATCTTATACGGACAAAATTTGGAAGAAGATAATGAAAAAATAAAAGGAGTGAAAAAAATGAGTCTTCTCAAAAAGTTGATAAACATTTTTTCAACACCAAAAAAGAAAAAATTCGTTGAACCATTGGAGAATCTTGATGCACTCAGAAAGGATTTTTTGGAAACCAATGCTCGTCTTTTAGCAGAGAGAATCGCATCAATGTTTGGTGGATCTGACTATGTCTATATACTAACGAATGTCTTGGATAAAAAGGTAGAAGAACCACCGGAATCATTCAAGGAGCTTTTAAAAGGCGCCGACCTGCCAACATTACTAAAAGAATTCCAAGCAGTTCACCTCATGATGCTCACAGCATTGAATGAACATACTCAGGAAAAACTAAATGTTCGCCTAACTCATGTTGCAGTAGAGATAGCAAACAGATCAGGCGGTCCTGACTTCTTCAGAAAACTCAACACGGTGTTGAAAGGTATTATCTAGCCCCCAATCGGGGGTTTTTATTTTTTCCAAAAACTTTTTTGCTCATTGGTGCAATCATTCTTTTGTACTATCAATATACAAGTAGTTTTGTATAATGAACGTGACGAGTCCCGTTAGAAGTAAATGAAATATTTTTATACATACGTTTTAAAAAGTAAGAGTGATGGAAAATTGTATACAGGATACACTGAGGACTTGCGAAAACGTTTAAAAGAACATCAAGAAGGGATATCACCATATACGAAAAACAAAGGACCATTTATACTTATCTACTATGAAGCATGCAACAATAAATCAGATGCACTATCACGTGAAAAATATCTTAAATCAGGGATGGGTAAGCGCTATATCAAAAGTCGCCTTAAACGTTTTCTACTTCTAACGGGATGAAAATTATTAACGCAAAACTCTTGAAGTCGTATGTCGGGAAAACTGCACTCGTTCGCATTGATTTAAATATTGATGAAAAAACAGATGAAGGATTGTTTCGTTTGCAATCTGTTCTCCCCACACTTTCGTTGTTAATAAAAAATAATGTTCGCATTATTCTTGTCTCACATAAAGGCAGACCAACCAAAACGGAAAAGAAACTTTCACTCAAACCATTTGCAGAAATTTTTGAAGATGCCTTGGGAACCTCTATTGATTTTATCCCTTCATTGGAATTTGATGTTATAACAAAGAAACTCGAAACCTCCGATTCACAAATTGTATTATTGGAAAATATAAGGTTCCTAAAAGGGGAGGAGGAAAACGATGAATCACTCGCAAAACAGCTTGCCTCACTGGGACATCTATATATTAACGATGCATTTGCAGTCTCCCATCGTGCACACGCATCCGTTGCGTCACTACCAAAATTCCTCCCATCATATGCAGGTCTCTGTCTTGCAAAAGAAATAAAATCACTCACGCTCAAAAAGAAGCCAGCACATCCATTTATTTTGATCGTGGGTGGCGCAAAAGTAAGTGACAAACTTCCGATCGTCCAGAAGTTCGAAAAATCAATTTCCACAGTGCTTCTTGGTGGCGGTGCGGCAAACACAGTGCTTGCTTCGGAAGGAATTCCCATGGGAAAGTCGTTATACGAGAAAGATGCAATTCCATCAATAAAGAAATATACATTCTCATCGATTATTGAAACGCCAGTGGATGTTGCGGAGGCAAAGGGAAGAATTTTGGATATCGGACCAAAAACAACAAAATTATATACAGCACTCATCAAAGAAGCGGGCACCATCGTGTGGAGTGGCCCAATGGGAAAATTTGAAGGCAAGGGATTTGAAAAGGGAACAAAAGCAATATGGAAAGCAGTTGTAGAAAAAGCAACGCGCGATTCCTCGGTAAAAATCATTGTTGGTGGTGGCGAGACCATCGCGTCGCTTGCGCTCCTTCCAAAGTCAATGCGACTCCTCCCTGAAAATGTATTCCTTTCAACAGGTGGGGGAGCAATGCTTGAATTTCTCTCTGGTAAAAAACTCCCAGGCATCAAGGCACTAAAATAAAAAAACTCAAAAAACCCGCATAATATGCGGGTTTTTGCTATTGCAAAATATCAGAAAGTGTGGTATAATTTGAACATCATTAATAACACAATAGGAGTAAATAACGATGTCAAAAAATAAGAAGGAAAAATTCTTTATTCAGAAGAATCTGCAGAGACAAAGATTTCAAGATAAGCTGTTGTTGGGAAGCAATAATGAGAATCTCACGTTACAAGATCTTGTTGATTTTCTCAACAAGAAAGAAATCGCTCTATCTAGAGTTAGATTGCCAATTGCTTTTAATATAATGGTTCAAAAATTGCCAGTCACAGAACGCACATGGATTGAAATTGATGGAGTTAAACAACGCCTCAGTTGGGTTGCAAGAAACAGACCGGAAGTCCTTTTGCGAATCGTTTGTATGACGCATGCGTGTAAAAGCAATAGAGAAGTAACGTCGTCGGCGATATTTTCCGAATTTGCAAAGCTCGGTCTTCGCAGAAAGGAGTTGCGCAAAATAATTGAAGAACATCCTGAGTGGATGATTGATCTTGGTGTCTTTAACCAGATGTAGTGGGAATACAATATTTACCTAACAAAGGTTTTAATTAAAATTACTTACAAACTAAAGGAGTAGCCATATGTTCAAACGATTTTTTAAAATCGGATGTGGTACCATAATTTTTTTCTTTATGGTCTTTGCTATAATATTTTCCTTAGTCGATATGTCTCCAACGAAGGTGATTGATGGGATAGAATACAGCGATTACGGATTTTTTAACGAAAGTGACAAGAAAAATCCAAATATTCAGTACGAACCGAACACGACAAATATAGTAATCGGTGCACTATTTTTCGAAACAGGAGTTGCTCCATTCTACGTGTTTGGATACCATCTCATGGAACCGGTAGGACCAAAACCAAAAATTCCTGGTCAAGTGGTCCAATAATCTTTACCCCCCGCAAGGGGGGTTTTAATATTGCAAAATATCAGAAAGTGTGTTATAATTTGAACATCATTAATAACACAAATAGAAGGAGTTCATAATGTTCAAATCAGACACATTTGATCGCGTGGGAAGAGATTCTATGACGCGTCGGGCATTTTACATGGTAATGGGTTGTATCCTCGCGTGGGGATTTATTGCAACCTATATCGTTTCAAATTTAACAAGTGCTTGGCATCCGGGTATATTTGAATTTCTCTTAGTTGGCCTTGGCATCCCGCTGTTGGGGATCTTTATGGGAACAAGCTCATCTGCCTTTATTTCATTTATCGGCTTTAATTTAGTAGTAATTCCGTTTGGCGCAACGCTTGGTCCCGTGCTTGCTATGTACGAAGTGGCAAAACCCGGAATAGTGGGTGAAGCAGCAATGTTAACAGGCGCTGTTACGGGGATAATGGCACTTTCAGGATTGTTGTTTCCGAATTTTTATCGCTCAATTGGCGGCGCGTTATTCGGAGCACTTTCTTCCTTGGTCATTATTCTTATTGCATCTTTCTTCATTCCAGCACTCATGGAATTCACGATTATCCATTATATCGCGGCAGGAATCTTTGCATTATACATTGGATACGATATGTTCCGTGCAAGTGAGATTCCCGCAACATTGGATAACGCGGTTGATGTCTGTATCAGTTTATATCTTGATATCATTAACCTGTTTCTCTGGATACTTCGAATTTTGGGAAAAAGTGACGACTAAATATACAAACCTCCGCAAGGAGGTTTTTTTATACATTGACCAATATTGTTGGTGGCAGTAGATTGTTAATAGAAAGAATTAACAATCAAACGGAGGTGTACAATGCGTAAGGGAAGGGGTCTTGTAGATATAGATATCTATAATGAATTATTAAAGGTTCATGGGGCGAGCGCGATACTTATTGAAAATACTACCAATCATCGAACAGATCCACGAACGGGAAAGCTGCGAGCAGAAATTCACGAAGATGCTTGGAAAGAAGTAAAAGAAATGGTAGCAAAGTGGAAACGCCTCAAAAAAGGAAAAACGCAGATTGCTTCACCTGTTCCCGTAAAAAAAGTAGAATATCCAAAAACTAAAGCAACACCCGTTGTTGAAAAGAAAGAAAAAACAGACGAACAGGATCTTATACGGAAGATAAAGAATTTAAAACCAGGAGATGCATTTGCATACAAAAACACTGGTTTTGGTCTTGTTTCCTATGAGCGGGGTGATGATATTATAGAAAGAAAAAAGGGAAAACTAATTACCGATACCTTTGATCATGGTGGAATGGAATGGACAGGTGATACGTGGAAATTTGATGGTGGTCTTGGATTGGTAACCACAATAGTTCTTTTGGAGCAGGTTCCTCCAGGAAAGCTTGTATAATTACCCCCACAATAGTGGGGGATTTTATTACTTGCAAAATACAGTAATGTGTGGCATAATATATCTATCATTAATAATTACATGGGAGTGATATATGAAACAATTTTCTGGCGTTTTTTCGCAAGTAGATTATGAAACAGCAAATCTAATACGAAAAGTAATGAGTCAGGTAAGTCATGGGGCATCTTTTTCTTATAGCGAAAAAGAATTACATGAACTTATCGCCGAGCGATATTTTGGATTTGAACCAATTGTTTCATTAACAGAGCAAGAAGAACAAGAGCTTCGCAATGCACTTAAAGAAGAATTGCAATATACCTTTGCTGAAAGTAGCTTTTCTGAGTTTATTAATTCGGTGTGTTATCTTTTACCTGATCCTAATGGTGATTTTAATATCTATCAGGATTCGGCTGTGAAAGAAGCTGGTCTTAAACCTCGTACAGGCCCAATGAGTACTGAGGAAAAAATTGCATTGTTAGAAAAAACATCGAATTCAAAAATAGTCTGGCATGCTGGTCATAGCATATCAAACGGATTTGAACGAATGGGATATCGAAATTTTATGTATTATCCAATATGCTCAAGATTTCAAGAAATAATTGGCGGTTTGAAATTGGCAAACGGGGATAGGGCACTACACATTCTTGACCTCGGTGGCGGTAATGGGCGCGCGCTCAACGATATTAAAATGGAACATCCAGAACTTATCACATATAATGCAACACGTGATGAAGAATTTATATATTATCCAGCCGACTTTCAAGTTATCGCTTGTATGGAAAGAATACCTCTTGCATTAAAAGGAACAATTGATTTGATCTTTTCCAACATGGCAACTCGATATTTTGCTTTTACTGATTTAGTTATCGAGGGTTGTGTGGCTATGTTGGCGAAAGGTGGAATTATGGATGTGTTTTTTTCTTCCGAACGTTCTGATAATCATTCTGAAGAAGATGTAATGCGCAGAATGAAAAAAGCACATGATTTTCTCAAAGAAATGGAATCATCAGGAGTAATTGAGCTCAAAATCGATAATAGTTTCACTTCAAATATAGGTGGATCATTCCAATCAGGTGAAGGGACGCTCTATCCTGCTGCTAGTGTTTTTGTAAGAAAGCTTATGTAACCCCCAAGTTGGGGGTTTTTATTTTTCCTATTAATTCATTGTTTTTGGTAGTATAATTAAAAAAAGGTCGCACATAAGTTATTAATCTATATATGAAAAAAAGCATTCAAACGGGAATGGCATTTCTATTGGGATTTGTTCTTTGTGTTCCAGTTTTTTTTGTTTCAGCAAAGGGGAACGAAAATACTATTGGTGCGGAACATAGGAATACTGTGGCGACATTTGTTCAAACTTTGTTGGAAAGTGCAGAAAAGGAAAATGGTGAGATAGGTGCCCAAATAAAAGTAATTGCTGAAGAGCAAAATAATGTGAAAAATGAAGTATCTGAAAAAATCGAAAAAATTCAAAACAGAAACAAGATAAAAACATTTTTCATTGGTACCGACTATAAGAATATTGGTCAGTTGCGAAGTAGTATGGTAAAGACCAATAATCAAATCGATGCATTAAAAAGAGTGTTAGAAAGAACAACAAATACAGAAATGAAAACCGTTCTCGAGGGACAGACTCAAGTATTGGAAAAAGAACAACAAAAGATCGAGGAATTTCTCAAATCAAACGAAAGTAAATTTAGTATCTTTGGTTGGTTGACAAAGTTGTTTGTAAAATAACCCTCCTTACTTAGTTTTTTGTAGAAAGCTCACTAAAATAGGTGAGCTTTCTCTGTATTGTAAATGCTTGTGATAGTCATTATCATGGAGAGTATTCTTTAATAAAAATCGGAGGATATATGTTTCTGGTCAAATTTGAATACGAATATTACTGCCAAGGATGGGAATGGACATGGGGTACCGTTTTGGTAAAAAACGTTAAAACCTTTGAAGACGCCGTAAAAAAGATACAAGCGACCAAAGAATATAGCGGTGCGCGAGATTTCAAAAACCTAACCATTGAATAATTGGCAACCCGTACAATTTGTGCGGGTTTTTGTTTTTCTCACTCATCCCCATGTCCCTATGGTCTTTCTTTGGAGAATCTAATATACTTATTCTATGACAAAAACCAATTCGGCATTCATGAAGCCGATGAACGTGAGCGAAGAGCTTGCCGCTGTAGTGGGGAAGGGACCAATGCCAAGATCAGAGGTAGTAAAGAAACTCTGGGTCTACATCAAGGAAAAGGACCTTCAGGATCCTGCAAACAAGCGCAACATCAACGCCGACGCAAACCTTAAAAAGGTATTTGACGGTAAGGATGTGGTAAATATGTTCGAAATGACCAAACTCGTTTCAAAGCATCTTTCCTAAGCTAGATATACAAAAAACCGCCCTGGAGCGGTTTTTTGGTATCTTGCAAAATGACATATTACGTGTTATTTTATATCTAACGTTAATAATTTAAAAAAGGAGACCCATGTGGATATAAGCACAGTAGTGGACATCGGAATGGTAGTCGCATTTGCCATGGCATTTGTGGAGTACACAATCCAAACGGTGCGGATCTATAAAGAAAGAAGCTCTAAAGATTTTTCTTTGTGGTCAACATCACTTCGACTTCTTGGGATGATACTTGTTCTTGGAAAAGTCATTACTCTGAATGCGCATGATCTAATCGTTGGCCAGTCAATCCTTGTTCTATTGTTTATTATAAATACGATTTTTGTATTCAAATATCACAAGCCCCGTTAAGCGGGGTTTTTATTTTTGATGTTTTATAAATATATAACCCCGCACATAGCGGGGTAATTATTCGGAGATTTTTCCAAAGAAAAAATTTTTAAAAAACGAAAATATATTGTTATCTATGGCCGGAGGGAGTGTTTGGTATTCCATGCCACATTTCACGCACTGATAAGGATATCGTTTTTCCTTATTCAACTTTTGGGCGATATATCCACCACAGGAACATGTCGGTTCAACAAGCTCCTTTTTTTCTTCCTGTTTCATCTTCAACCTCCTTGGCGATGTTCTGTCATCATGGTACCGTGGCGCGTGGAAAACTTCAACATATAGATTTGCCAAAATCCTGTATTTATTGTAAAATGATTTCATTCATTAATAACTTATTTGGGAGGTAAGAAATGGAATTTATTTCATTACTCTTTGGACAAACAGTTTTTCCACACATCATTTGGTTCTTGACGATTATTGCAATAATCATTTTCGGTGAATCACCGACAACAAAAGAAGAAAAGAGCAATATATTTTTGTTATTAATTGTTTTTGTTGTTGTTTTTCTTCTCACATTATTAGTTGGTGACCTGTATCTCATTGAAGAAATCGGCATGGGTTCGTATCTCACAGGATTGTTCTCCATGATCACCGGCTTTATGTTGCTGGGATGGTACCCGCTAAAATATCCGAAGCTGTATCCAGCATTATTTGTCATCTCATGTATCATCTCGGTTGGATATGCTTTTTTCTTTGGTGCGTGGTTGGCGCTATTTGGCATCGCCTTTGGTGTTCTCGTTCCAGCATTGTTCTTTCTATTGGTCTGCTAATCCGCAGCTCTTATTCCCCGCTAAGCGGGGTTTTTATTTTTCTCATTCTGTCATTTGAAATTCGAAATTCATCATTCGAAATTCAATCCAGTATATTTTGACAAAAAGTGCTGGATTATTGTATTCTATTTTCATCATTAACAACGTGGAGGTGCAATGATACGCGCGTTAAAACTCGCTATTTTTTCCGCTTTATTGTTTGTTGCTTGGTTTTTTCTCCAGGCAAATCCCGGAGCATTGTTCGGATTTATAATTCCGGCATACTCTCCGTGGCTCAATCTCGGTTTTCTCGTAGCATATTTCTGGTTTCTTGCTATTGCGTTTGAGCAATCTAGGGAATCATCATTTTCAGATTTGATGGAAATGACATTAAAACTTGGCGGCAGTAGCTTGATAATTTGTACAATTGTCTTTATTGCTCAGTTATTTACCGGTGGAAGTTATGTATTGCCGATGTTCTATATTGCCGCAGTTGTATGTTCTGTAATATCCATTCTTGTCTTTTGTTCTGACAAGGGATATAAAAAACCAAGTGATTTCTTTGTATATCCAGGCGTATTTTCTTTACCAATACTTGGTATGGGTATCTATACAAACGTTATTCCGTTAATGATTGTGCTATGGGTTCCATATCTTCTTGTTGCTGGTATTACATTATTTTTTAGCCAATCAGAAGAAATTGCAGATTGGTTTGCTCGATAGATGTACTCTCCCAAATGGGAGAGTTTTTTAAACTAAATCTTTGTCACTAAATCTTATTTTTACAGCATAATAGGAACACAATATAACTATTATCCCTCTAGGGTTATTTTCTCTATTTTTTGTATTTAAATTTGTTTAAAATTTTCTCCATTTATTTAAAAATTAAGAATTATAAAATTAAAAATTCTCTTCTTCTCCTCTCATTCGAAATTAGTCTCTTGTCCCTGTCTTGCTGTATAATTAACTCTATTCTCTATGGAACGAAACAAATCAATTGCAGTCCTGTATCACAAGACCTGTACGGATGGGTTTGTATCTGCATGGGTTGCACGAAAGAAGTTTGGTAACAAGGCGGATTTTTTCCCCGTTGAACCTCGGGAAATTCCTCCTGCAGCGTATTCATACAAAACAGTATATGCATTGGATACGAGCATAGATGAATCTGATCTCATAAAGTTCAGAAAGAAGGGGATAAAAACGGTGGTCATTGACCACCACGCCTCCTCAAAAGAAAACGTTGAACGTGCTGACGATTTTCGATTTAGTGGTGATCATTCTGGGGCAACACTTACGTGGAGCTATTTTTTCCCCGATAGGAAGGCTCCACGATTTTTGTTATACGTTGAAGATGTTGATTTGTGGCGCTTAAAACTTCCCAATGTAAGGGAGTTTGATGCGTATGGTGATCTTGTCGCATTTGACGATTTTCAAAGTCTGAACGCCTTGATACAGAAATTCGAACATATTGAAACACGAAAGAAAATCTTCCGTGATGGGAAGATATTATTAACACATCAAGATAAGATGGTTGAACGTCTCGTTGAAATCGCAGAGCCTGTTGTCTTTGAAAAAATAAAAACGTTTGTCGTAAATTCTCCACTCTATAACTCATTTGTGGGGAATGAGTTATGTAAAAAATCCTCTCCAATTGCAATTATCTGGTATGAGAAGGAAGGCTATCGTTTTGTTTCTCTCCGTTCAAATGGTTCTGTTGATGTTTCCTTGCTTGCAAAAAAATATGGTGGGGGAGGTCATAAATGTGCCGCCGGCTTCCGTATTCCTGTCTCTGCCCCCCTCCCATGGAAACGCACAAAGGTAAATTCGAAACACTAATATCGAAATTCTAAACAAATATAAAAACATTTAAATATTTGAATTTCTTATTTTGAAATTGTTTAGGATTTAGTGTTTAGTTATTAGAGTTTAGTTTAAAAATTATAAAATTTAAAAATTCTATGAAATTAGTAATCTATACCGACGGTGGTGCTCGTGGAAACCCAGGCCCCGCAGGAATTGGGGTGGTCATTGGCGACACCTATGAACATGGGGAATATATTGGGGAAACAACGAATAATGTTGCTGAATACAAGGCACTTGTCTTTGCAATAAAAAAAGCAAAGTCTTTGTATAAAGATAATCTTGCAGTACTTGATGTTGAGGTACGAATGGATAGTGAACTGATCGTAAAGCAGATGAAAGGGGAATATAAAGTAAAAAATGAAGGATTGCGCCCGCTGTTTCTAGAGGTTCAAAAACTAATTCCCTCGTTCCATCATGTTTCATTCCATCACATTCCTCGGGAAAAGAACTCCCGCGCCGACGCATTGGTAAATAAGGCCCTTGATGCTCAAATCTAAAGACGAACAATACCATCGTTTCATAACGGTGGATTTTTTTATTATCTCTCTATATACTGGGAAAAGTAATTTATAAACATAAAAAGGAGCACATATGAAATGCCTTGCACTACCAGAAACAATATTAGAAAAACATCCAATTTGGATGGAGGTAAAAAAGAAACTCAAGATAAATAATAAAATCTATTACCCCCTCACTGTGGATGAACAAATTGATTTTATAAATTTTGTGGAAGAAAATAAATCGTTTTTCGATCGGTTTGGTGAACAGGGAATTGAAGAAAATGATTCATTTCAGCAAATTATTTTTTATTGTGTCATTCGTCGCGGAAATCAATTCTTTGTATATCAGCGGGGAGGAACAGAAGCGGGGAGTAAAGAAACTCGTCTTGCAATGAAGATATCTGTCGGTGTTGGTGGTCACATCGAGCCGTTCGACACAAAGATCACGGATGCGCTGTATCGTGAACTTGATGAGGAGTTGGTTTTCAAAAAAGACGGAAGTCCAATCCTTTTCAAAAAAACGGATGGAATGATTGATAATGATATATTCAATACAATCACAGATGTTCACGTTATTGGAATTGTAAAAGAAGAAACTGGTGGCATTGGCATGGTCCATACTGGCTTGGTAACTATTGTTGACCTTCGTGATGTTTCAATTGATATTTCCATTCGTGAAAACGAGGGAAATATATTTGGTCAGTTCATGGACAAAGATGAATACGACAAATTCATAACTTCTGGCACTGCAGTTCCAGAAATCTGGACCGAAATCCTCAAAAATAACAACATATTCTAACCCCGCTCCCGCGGGGCCTTGTTTTGACAAATATATAAATCTGTGCTATAATGTGCTTATCATTAATAAAAGGGATAAGCTAATGAAAAAAGGTATTTTGGTTACCGAAAAAAACATTGCTATGATCTTCGGTCGCCTCAAAAAGGTTATATCAAAGAAAAAATTTCTTTCTGCTCGCAGTTTTTACACACGCGACCTAAACAAAGTGAAACAAATGCAATCGCTTTGTGGAGATGGTTGCCAGGCATTGTTTGACGCTTCAAAAAAATGTATAGCATCACGTTTGATGCTTGATACTGCTGGAGTAACACTCAGTAAAAATAGTCCATATATATGGCTCAATAGTGCTGATTATGGATATCTCAGTGTTCGTCCTGGTAATAAAGTATTTATATCTGGAAACAACATTTATATTGAACGTACCGACTATGCAATAAAACGCGATCAGAAGTTCATTATGTGTGTTTCGTAAATTTTATTTATTATGCCGTCTGTTGACGGCATTTTTATTGCGTTTTTTGATTTTTATTGTATAATATTTTTGAAGTATGCGAAGTGATAGCGCGTCATTCTTATGAATGATTTGGGTGAGGAAAGTCCGGACACTCAGTTCCTTTTTGGGAGCAATCGTAGCGGGTAACGCCCGTCGTCCGCGAGGACCGAGGTGCGAACAGTGACGCCGGCGGCGAAAGCCAATGGGGGTCGTCTCAGACCTAATTCCGTATGGAGACCTTGAAACGGAAATGAAACGGCAAAATCCTTACGAGAGTGCAAAGTCGTGCTCTTTGAGCAATCAAAGAGAGTGCTGCTCGAGCCTGAGAGTAATTGATGGCCTAGATAAATTGTCACATAAACAGAATCCGGCTTATCGCATGCTTCACTTTTCAAACTAGTGTTTGATGTCTATAATGACGAAAGTTCAAAGTTCAAAAGACAAGTAAAAAGTTTTATAACTTTTAAGATTTAATTTTGATGTTTGAGTTTTGACTTTTACACTATTTGCATTGCCAATGTAGCTCAGCTGGTAGAGCAACGCTTTCGTAAAGCGTGGGTCGGAGGTTCAAATCCTCTCATTGGCTCAAAGAACTCCGCGATAGCGGAGTTTTGAGTTAATGAGGAGCGAGACAACTGCTTGTCTCGCGTTCGGATTTGAAGCCCGGAGCGATGTGCATTCAGTAGAATGCACCGCGAGGGCCGGCCTGGAGGTAATTGTGCGCGACGGCGTACAATTAACCGGAATGGCAAATCCTCTCATTGGCTCATATATTCTCGTTATTGATAAATAGATTAGATTTTTACTATCAAATAATTTATAAGCTTTAAGCTTCATTTTTGCACTTTGAGTTTTGAAATTTGCGTTTTAAAATTTACTTGCTAAATTTTGTCTGTTCGCGTATAACAAAACTAGATTCATTAACTATAAAAAGGTGGATATATGAAATCGGAACCAATTTCATTCGAAAAAGGGGATCGTGTTCTTATTCTCCCTACCCCATACAATGAAGCAAAAAAGAAGCTTGGTGAAACCAAAAATCTTGAATTAAACAAAGAATACATCGTTGCCAGCGCGTACCGTGTTTGGGACAAATGGCATGTCCGGGTCTATTTAGATCCAGAGCAAAAGCAGATTTCAGAGGATATTAGTGGAAAATTTTTTGCAAAAAAATAACCCCCCATCGGGGGTTTTTATTTTTCACAAAATTCTACCACGGCCCTGTTGGGCATTTCCTCAAATTTTCCGTGGGGGGTTTTCACTCGCACGTGTGTTTCGTTAAATTCCAATATTTCAAATCCTTTTTCCTCCAGCGTTTCACGCACAATTCTGCGCATTGCTTCATTGAGTTGGAATTTTTCAGTAACTATTTCTCTCGGCTTCATCTGTTCCATCATACATAAATTATATAACAAGCGGTTTGAATATTTAACTACTCTTTTTTCTATTAATCCTTCAATTTTTCATTTTTTTCTCTTATACTAAAATCGTGCAGGAAAAATATATAGAAACAATAAAGGAGGGTATTAGGGATTCTTTTTCTACTGAAAAAGAGTTTAGTAAGATTGGGTTTGAAAAAAACTTTGAACTACTATTTTCACAAGTAGATTTTTTTAAGACAATTTCGAGTTTTACTATTGCTATTATTGGGATTGGTCTCTATGGCGGAAATCTTAACAATAGTTTTTTGATTGTATCATTGTTATTAGGAGTATTTATATTATTATTTACCATCTCGTATACAAGGGAAATGATTGATGAAGAACAAAAAGGTATTACTGATATGAATGATCTTATTACTACTGATATGAATGAATTAAGAGAAATAAGCATGAGTGCATTAAAAGAAAAAGATGAAAATATATACTTTGAATATATAAATAAAAAAAGTAGAGAAGAAAAATATCCAACAGAAATGCAAAATTATATAGGTGAAATTATTTCTTTTTTATTCTACCTATCTATTGGGTTCTTACTTCTTTCTTTTTTACCAAGAGATCTTATATTTGGACTTTTTCCTCATAGTAGTATTAATTATTTATTAATTGCTTTTTTGTTATTATTTTCATACTTCTTTAGTTTTAGAAATTGGGCTTATAAACTTTCAAAATTTCTAAGTAGGGAAATTTTTAAAAACAAAAAAAATGATATTTAATGAAAATAGTGTCACATTGTCTGTCCTCGCGGGAGCGGGGGGAGATGATGCAAAAGATTGGGCCGACATGCTCCTCAAGATGTATAAAAAAGACGCGGAACGCCGTGGTTGGAAATGTTCAACGATTGATGATGAAATTATTGCCATAAAGGGATCAGGTGTATATGCGCGTCTTCAGAAAGAATCTGGCGTGCATCGGTTGGTGCGCATTTCTCCCTTTGATTCAAAAAAACTTCGTCATACCTCATTTGCGTTGGTGGAAGTACTACCCGAAATTCCAGAAACCGAATCTCGGAATATTCAGATACCTGAAAAAGATTTAAAAGTTGATTTTTCTCGTGCGGGCGGACCGGGTGGACAAAATGTAAACAAAGTGGAAACTGCGGTGCGCATGGTACACCTTCCCACGGGCATCGTGACTGCGTCGCGCGAAGAACGTTCGCAATCGGCAAATCGTGAACGTGCATTGAATATGATGAAGGCAAAATTGGTGCAACTCGCCGAGGCACAACACATAAAAGATGTCGCGAGTTTGAAGACAAAGGTAAAACCAGAATGGGGTCACGAAATACGTTCGTATGTCTTGCATCCATACAAACAGGTAAAAGATCATAAAACAGGAAACAAGATAACCAAGGTGGACGAGTTCCTCGCGGGCAACATCGACTTGCTTTGATTTTCCTAGTTTTTTGGTGGTAATTATGCTATATTGGATGAAACGGGGAACGTTTATTTTTTTGCCAGTTCTGTCCAAATTCTAATATCTATTCCAAACCCGTCCCGTTAGAAGTGATTTTTGTCTAAACCCTAATATCTAACATCCATCTCAAATGATTATCTTTCAGAACGTAACTAAAAACTACAATCATGGCGTGGTTGCCCTCGAAAAGATTAATTTCAAGATACAACCGGGGGAATTTGTCTCTATTGTGGGACGGTCAGGGGCGGGAAAATCTACTATTATCAAACTTCTCATTGGGGAGGAAAAGCCAACCAAAGGACAGGTATTTTTTGGTTCATACGAGGTAAATAAAATAAAAGACAAAGAGCTTCCCGAATTACGTCGTCATATCGGCGTTATTTTTCAAGATTTTCGACTTCTCGCAAAAAAGACGGTGTTTGAAAACGTTGCATTTGCACTTGAGGTATCTGGACGTCCACAATCAGAAATCAATGAATTTGTTCCACAGGTGCTCGATATGGTGGGTTTGAAGGATAAGGGAAAAAACTTTCCCGCTGAACTTTCTGGTGGAGAACGTCAACGTACTGCGATTGCGCGCGCGATGATCAATCGTCCCGATGTGTTGATTGCAGATGAGCCAACAGGAAATCTTGATCCATTTAATACGTGGGAAGTGGTAAAATTATTAACGAAGATCAATGAATTGGGGAGTACGGTGTTGCTCGCAACACACGATAAAGAGGTAGTAAACACACTTGGTCAGCGCGTTATCACAGTTGATCAGGGTAAAATAATAAAGGACGAGGACAACGGCCGTTTCATCCTCGATTAAACCTGTCCCGTTAGAAGTATAAATAGTTAATATTTTTTAAAAATTATAAAATTCAAAAATTAAAAATTTTTCATGATCGTTACACTTTCAAGAATAATTAAATATGGTTTTCAGACCTTCTTCCGCAATGGATGGCTTTCGGTTTCCACCATAAGCATAATGATTTTGGCAGCAATTGTGTTTGAAGGGCTCATTCTTTTTAATGTAACGGGAAAAACTGCCATCAACTCGATTCAGGAAAAAATCGATATCAGTGTATATTTCAAATCAAACGTTCCAGAGGATTCAATTTTAAGCATCAAGCGTTCATTGGAAAAACTTGATGAGGTTGCTTCGGTAATCTATGTTTCTCGTGATCAAGCACTTCAGGATTTCAAAAAGAGACATGAAAACGACGAGGCGATCAGTCAGGCAGTTGAAGAACTTGATGAAAATCCACTTCTTGCAGCAATTAATATAAAAGCAAAGGATCCACGTGAATATAAGGCAATTGCTTCATATCTGGATAACAAAACACTTCAGGATCAGATTGAAAAGGTTTCATATGCGCAAAATGAGGTAGTAATTGATCGTTTGGTCGGTCTCATTGATACGCTTCGCAATGGGGGAATTGTGCTCACTATTTTCTTGGCATTCCTTGCAATTGTGGTAACCTTTAACACAATTCGGCTCGCAATTTTTTCTTCAAATGATCAGATAGGTATTATGCGATTGGTGGGTGCTTCAAACACATTTGTTCGTGGCCCATTCATTGTTGAGGGTATTCTTTATGGAGTTGTTTCCGCTATAGTGAGCTTTGTGTTTTTGATCCCCATCATCAGCTTCCTTTCTCCATATGTAAATAGTTTTATTCCCGAAATGAATCTCTCCCTATATGTGAGTGGTAATGTGCTGTCGTTGTTGTTATATCAATTTTTGTTCTGCATCGGACTGGGGATTTTCTCAAGTATTATTGCAGTACGCAAATACCTACATATCTAATTCTTTGTTGTTGGTCGTATGTTGTGGGTGGTAAGTTATTACTATGCAAATAGACGTCTCATATCCAGTGGTACACACAATCCTTTTGGGATTTGTGTGTCTTCTTTTTATCACAGCAACAATGCGTAAACGAACGGGGGATGAATTGTTTTCTCGGGAAAATTCTAATGAACTAAAAGGATATGCAATGCTCGCGGTGGTTTTTTCCCACGTTGGATATTTTTTATCAAAGGACACTCAATTTTTATTTCCATTTTCCATTGGTTCGGGGATAGCAGTAAATATTTTCTTTTTTCTATCTGGATATGGACTCACGATGTCGGCATTTAAAAAGTATTTAAAACCGATTCCATTTTATATTCGGAGGTTTCTCAAAATTGTTATTCCGCTATGGATAACGCTTGCACTGTTATATGTTGCCGACTATTTTGTGTTGGGAAAGATTTACTCTACATCCTCAATGATTCAGAGTTTCCTTGGGTGGTTTGGAACAGCAAATATATGGAGTGATATAAATTCTCCATTGTGGTATCTCACGTTTCTTTTCTTTTTCTATCTGGTGTTTCCTATAGTATTTCGTCCATGGCATCCGTATCTGTCTGCTGGTGTGGTGTTTGTATTTGGTGGACTCTTTGCATACTTTGTCGCCCCCATTGGTGTTCAATCATTGTTTCGTGCGCATTGGCTGTTGTTTCCGTTGGGAGTGCTTGTTGCCACATTTGGTCACTTGCAGGTACTCACACTTCCCAAACGATCAAAATCCCAAAAAATATTGGGGCTTGTCGCATTTGTTACGGCGTGTGGATTGTTGTATGGATATGCAGAAATTGGAACAATATATGAGCAATTCATAAGTATTGGTATGCTCGCGCTGTTTTTGGTGGCATTTTGGTTCATTCCGCTTCGCTCGGAGCTTGTAGAGACAATAGGAAAGTATTCATTTGGTATTTATCTCATTCATTGGCCACTCATGTATCGCTATGGAGTTTGGTTTCAATTCCTCCCTCCATGGTTTGCAACATTGGTTGGCCTTGGGTTTTCATTTCTGTTTGCGATACTCATAGACAAGCTCACCACATTTGTTCTCAGAAAAAAAGAAGAAATATAAAAAAATCCCCCAAAGCGGGGGATATTAAAAAGAAAAGAGTTTGTGGAATTCATAGGGAGCAAAATAACTTGCCTCGTCTATATCTCCCTCAAGAACAACCCAAAGTCCAAGTAAGCCGTCTTTGTTGGGGCCGACGCCAATAATTTTTCCAGTATAATCATCATGGTGAATAAATTTGTCACCATAACGAAACGTTGTACCGAGTTTTTCAAATGCAGACTCGGATATATCAACATCTACCATGGTGCCTTCTCCTGTTTTAATTTTCATATTTTAACCCTCCTTATAATTGTAAAAGATAGTTTGACTATGCGATAAAACTTCCAATTTAGCAAGGAAATAACGAGAATGTAGATACTTGCTAAATCTGTAAATATATGTTAGAATATAGCTATCTTTAAATTAATAATAGAGGTTTTGAATGAAACTCAAAGATTTAACATTTGAGGTATACACCGCCATATTGGATATTTATGCCGAAACGTGTGGTGGTACTGCCGTCGTTGCAACGCAAAAAAATCAGAGCTGTTACAATAAAATACTTTTTGATCTAAAGGACGGGCACGCAGAAAGATGCATTCCATCAAAGGTATATTCACGTTCGAAATTGTGTATTCGCATTGAACCAGATGATTCTCTGAAAATTTATTTTTTTAGTAATCTTGTTCCTGCAGAGCGTGAGTATCGCGGAGAAAAAGAGAAAGAAATTACTGAAAATTTTAATTCAAGAATTTCCGGACTTATTTCATTAACTGATTTTTTTAATGCCGGCGAAAATACTGGAGCGCACGTGTTCAATCATCAGAATTATTATATGTTTGGGTTTAATTATAACGGCGGAACACCGGATGAGGTAATTGTTGAAAAACCCACCTCAATTGATGAGGAAAAAATTCTTTTTCATTTTCTTCATGGATATAAATCTGTGGGGGAATATATCAACAAAGAAGATATTGTTGCGGTTGGCGAAGAAGATGGTGCTTTTGAGGTTGCTGGCTGGACTGGGCGGTATACTATTCTCAATAAACAGAAATTTATTGATCTGATTAAATCCGGCGCACTTGAAATTAAAAAGTGCTATGGTTTTGTAGAAACCGATTAATTTTATAGATCCCGCTTTGCGGGGTCTTTATTTATTGCAATATTTGTATATTTGTTTCATAATTTTTTTAATCATTAACAGTCAAATACGGAGAAGAAGTTGGTACCAAAACGGTTTGCCCTTGTATGTGGCTATGGATGTCATCTCAATGATGGTATCAAGCGATATCTCAATGATGTTGTCTCATGGTGCTATCAAAATCCAGATGCCATTGTGATTCTCTCTGGAGGATTCACAAACAAAAAAACAATGCCAGGAATTTCCGAAGCAAGCATGATGCGTGATTATCTAACCAAACGATTTGTCACAAATAGAGTTATTCTTGATGAGGAGGCAATTCTTTCTATTGATAATATTCGCAATACTGCGAAGATGTTAAAGGGGATTGATCGGGACCTTGTGGTATTCTGTGATTCAATTCGCGCAGTTAAGATATGGATCATGGGGTTACTCTATCTTGATCGGTTCACGCTTATCACACATAATTTTCATCGTTCAACAAGGGAAAAACTTTCCCAAATTGTACGAACGGTAATTGAGTTGTCTTTTATAATTCTGCGACCACTTGAGTGGATTGCAAGAAAACAACGCATTGCATTAAACAAAAGACGCTGATGAAGCGTCTTTTTTATATTTATTATGAATTAAATCTGATGGTGGTTTGGTTCTTGTATACACTCTTTTCTTCCATCAATTTTGAGCGTAAAGAATGTTCCCACAAATGCTCCAAGCATTGCTGGTACCAGATACCAGTTGTTTCCCACATACTCAATCGCTGCAAATCCGGCAAATAAGACGATAAATGAAGAAATTGATGCTGCAGAGAGCATTTTTCTGTCTGAAACTCTACGAATATAAATTGCCCAAAACACATCCGAAAGGGTAGTAACCGCAAAGACCAACAGAGCTTTGGCGACGCTTATCTCATAAAACGCCTGTATTGCTTGTTCAATCATGCCTATATTATGCTTGATATACCCCAAAAAGTCAATTAAAAGCTATGTTTTTTGACTATTGTAATATAATAATATATGTGGTATAATATACTCATATTTAATAACAATAAATAGAGGTTTGATATGATCGGCTTTCTAAAAAGCTTATCCGGACATATTCTTGGTTCCATATTTGTTTTTGTTTTGATATTTATTATGTCCTCAATGTTTGATGCTGTTGTTTCGCCTATATTGGGCGGTCTTGTGGCAATGGCACTGACACAATTATTTTTCTGTGCAATGTCTCATATACATTTCGGAGAAAAATGGAAAATATTTTTTGCATTTTTGAACATTTCGGTTGCATCAATGCTCGGGTTCTATGCATTTATTTCGGAATCATATCCTGCTTTACCAATAGAGAAAGTAATTCCATTTTTGATTATGTATGCTTTGTTCAATTTCATTGCATTCAAGATATGGGAATTTCTTGGTTGGGTATAAAAGATTCACCCCGCTGATGCGGGGCTTTTTTAAACTTCTTTTTCCTTTTGTACTGTCTCCAAAATTTTCTTTACATTCTCTATCGTCTCCGGCATTAAAATTGAAAGCGGATGTGCTACAATTTTTTTCTTCTTCAATGCCTTCAATTTATCTTCAACCTCTTTGGATACTATGGTGTCACACTTGCTCAAAAATATATATTCCTTTTTTTCTCCAAGCGCGGGATTGTGTTCAATTAATTCTTTTTTGATTGTTGCATAGTCTCGCACTACATCGTCCGATTCTGCAGATATAAGATGGAAGAATGTTTCGGTTCGTTCCACGTGTCGCAAAAATTTTGTTCCCAATCCTTTTCCTGTTGACGCCCCCTCAATGAGTCCGGGGATATCGGCGAGAATAACATTGAAAAATACACCAAGGTTTGGTTCGAGTGTAGTAAACGGATAATTTGCAACTTTTGCTGATGCTCGCGTAAGTTCGTTCAACAAACTGGATTTTCCTGCATTGGGCAATCCAATGAGTCCAACATCGGCAATAAGTTTTAATTCAATGCGTAATTTGTATGATTCGCCAGGGAGTCCGTCTTGTGCAAACTTTGGTGTGGTATTGGTGGATGATCGAAAGTGAAAATTGCCCTTTCCGCCACGCCCACCACGAGCAACGGTAACTCGTTCTCCAATTTTGATAATCTCCATATCCATATTGATATCAAGATTGTGGATCACTGTTCCCACGGGGACACGAAGCACAAGGTCATCTGCATCAGCTCCATCATTGAATTGTTGTTTTCCCTGTTCTCCATTTTTTGCGTGGAACACCTTTTGATTTCTAAATTGTTGGAGTGCACTCAAATCGGCAATTCCTTCAAATATAACATCACCCCCACGTCCACCACTGCCACCAACGGGGCCCAGGCTTCCAAGGTTTTTATTGAATGAAACGTTTCCATTTCCTCCATTTCCTGCGTGTACGGTAATTTGTACATCATCAATCAGCATACAGATAGTGTATAGGATTTAGTGATTGGGGGCTAGGGTTTGTATTAAAAACCCGCCGTTATAGGCGGGAAATTATTATTTTTTCGCTTTGACAGGATTTGCATCACACCAGATTTCTTCAACGACAATATATACCTTTTCATCGTTCAAGATATGTTCAAAAACAAGAAATTTACGATAATTGTTAATACGTTCTTCATATTTTTTTATTGCTGTTTTGAAATCTGATTTCGGAATGGCATTAAAACCACGTCCGAGATATTTGCATTTACCGATAAAAACAGGATCAAGTATTGAAACCTCAAACATTTTTCCTATACTGGATTTTTTTAATTTATGGGCGTTTCCATCAGCGCATCCGGATATTTTTTTAAAGCGTGAAAGTGGGGTACTTAGTAATGTCGCAATATTTCCAGGAAACTCCGTTTTGTAGCCAATACTTTGATTAAAAAGATCATATCCATAAAATTTCTTTTTCATACATCCTCCTATGTATTTTGTTATTAATGTTAAACATATAATAGTACAAAATCACTAATCCGTCAATTTCTTTGAATTTTTCTAACAGCTATCTCGTCGGTTGTAGATCATAGGTTGTCGGTTTCCCTGTCTCTGCCTCCCGTTGTAGGTTGTCGGTTGTAGGTTGTGAGTTACTCCCTCTCCCGTTGTTGGTCGTAGGTTGTAGGTTGTCGGTTATTTTAGCTATACTTACTACTGCTAATAACTATTCAAATGCCGAATCTCAAGAAGCAACTAAAAGAACATTTCGGTTACGACACATTTCGTCCACATCAAGAAGAAATAATTCGATCTATCCTAAACGGAAACGATACCTTGGCACTCCTTCCAACGGGTGGGGGAAAGTCGCTGTGTTATCAACTCCCTGCAATGATGTTTCAAGGAATGACAGTGGTGGTATCACCACTTATTTCGTTAATGAAGGATCAAGTAATGTCTTTAAAGAAGATTAATCTTCCCGCTGCATTTTTGAATAGCAGTATTGGAAAAAAAGAAGAACGCTTGGTAATGAGTGCAGTTGATAATAATGAGGTAAAACTTCTCTATGTCGCCCCAGAACGTTTAATGAAGCCCGATTTTTTGGGTTTCATGGCAGACAAAAATATCTCACTCATAGCAATTGACGAAGCACATTGTATTTCTGAATGGGGGCATGACTTCCGTCCAGAATATAGAAATTTATATACCATCAGACAACATTGGAGTGGCGTTCCTGTAATTGCCCTTACTGCGACCGCAACGCGCAAGGTTCGTGAAGATATTGTGCGCCAGCTTGCATTTTCTGGTCATGGATCATTCACGGGAAGCTTTGATCGTCCAAATCTATATTATGAAATGCGTGCAAAGGATAATGCATATTACGATATTGTTGATTATATAGAACGGCACAAAAAGTCCTCAGGAATTATCTATTGTCATAGTCGTGCATCCGCAGAGCGGGTTGCTCAGGATCTCACTGCAGATGGTATTGATGCGCTTCCATACCATGCGGGACTCACCACAAAAGAACGGGCACATCATCAGGAATTATTCATGAATGGAGGAGTGCGGGTAATTACCGCGACCATCGCGTTTGGTATGGGTATTGATAAACCAGATATTCGTTTTGTATTCCACTATGATCTCCCAAAAAATATAGAAGGGTACTATCAAGAAACGGGGCGAGCGGGGAGAGATGGAAAACCATCGGACTGTATTTTGTTTTATAGTCCACGCGATTTAATGAAACACCAATATTTTATTGATAAGATGGAAAACCGACATCGTGCAGCGGTGTGTGAATCGCAGTTGCGGGCAATTGCAACATTTTGTACTTCATATCGTTGTCGCAGAGCAATGATGCTTCAATATTTTGGTGAACAACCAAAATCATCAAATTGCGGAAACTGTGACATCTGCTCCCCAAGGTGAAACTCTAAATCCTAAAATCTAAGCCCTAAACAAATACAAAGCACAAATGTTTAAAATATTTGGTATTTGAATTTTGAAATTGTTTAGAGTTTAGTGCTTTGATATTAGAATTTCTCTCATTGATTGAAAACTGGTAATTGAAAATTGTAAATTCAATTGAAATTTTCAAACCAGCAGGCATGCTTGAAAATTTCAATTGGTATGCTATCCTATTCTCAGTTCTTCACTACTTGCGAACCGGATCAGTTTTTCTCGGAGTGGGATAATCATTATTAAAACTACCATTAGACAGAAGACGAGGAATGTCCTGTCATGAGCTAAAGATGGTGTGGAATGGTAATGCAGACGCCAACAGGGGTGTAAACCACACACAAGCCAATTGGTTTTATTGTGCTAAGGCAACTAATTTCTGCTAATAATGCAGCGAAATTTCAGACAGCAGATCGCCTTGTATCCGAGAGTTTTTTTAATAAGCAACATCTTCCTTTTCGGCATGAAGACAATGCTTGTATAATCGGTATTGGTTGGGTTCGATTCCCTAGGGATGGGTGGCGAGCTAGTAACACGGATATGTGTAGAAAGATAGGAGACTATGACGTGCATCGGAAGATATCGCAATGAGTGCATATCAGTCAAAAACTGAAATACTATCCAACGCTGTGAACGTTCAAAACTGCTTATTATGTATTTCCTCCGCTATATGCGGAGGATTTTTTAATGCTATCTTAGTATTTTCTAGTCTCTAGACCCTAGTTGCTAATAGCTATCTTCTCGGTTGTCGGTTTTCCCATCTCCCGTTGTAGGTCATTTATCATATGGATGTATAATAAACAAAAAGTGAAAACAACTATTTTTGAAAAACTTTTTTCTTCTGTTATAAACGGGGGGATTGCGTTGATAGTATCAACACCATTTTTTATGTACTGGGGGTTTTCACTGTATTGGAAATGGTCTGTTGTTCTTTCTTTTTTTCTTTATGAACTTGTCTGCTATGCGACGAGTGGACATAGAGACATAGGAATGATGGTTGTTAATTCACATTGGCATAATAGTCCATCGTTTTTTCGATATCTTGTCTATAACATATTTTATACATTGAGTTTTGCGACAATTTTCATATATCTTTCTGTCCCACTTGATTTGTTGTTGTTTAATCTCATAGTTATTCAACTTCCTTCTATTATATTTACAGGAACCACATTTCATGGATTTCTCGCGCGCCTTGAAACAATAAAACACTAATTCTCCCGTTGTCAGTTGTAGGTCGTCGGTTGTAGGTTATATTCACTATTGCCTTATTCGGTAGTTTATTGTAAAATAGTTTTATTCATTAACAACTTAAGGAGGCACAAAATGCCTGGAAAGATTGAAATAAAAGGCGAAAAAGCCCTTATTCTTTTTCGAATTCCTAAAAAATACCTTTCGGATATTTGGGAATATATAAACAAAAATCTTCAGGGTTCTGAAAGAGTTTCATTTGGCGTTCACTATAACGATTCTGATATCGTGAATGAAGAAGCGCGAGTTGATGCGGAACATAAAGACAAGTTTTATCAACTTCTTGAAGGATTTGCAAAGGAAAAAGACATATTGCCCGATTTCTATAATCCACATATAAAATCAAGATTTGGTGATCTTGAGGAAAATGATTTCTTTATCATATTTCCCGATCCCGGTGACAACTCTGGTCATGGAGGATATCTTGGAACACATAATATTTTTCAGAAGGTTAGTAATCCAGAACATGGGTCAAGTAATACCGTTGCCGATAATGCGGTAAGGATTCAAGACGATGTATATTCGCACATACCAGACGGTATGGCTGTCATAAAAATTAGATAGGAGATTTTGCTATGCCAAAAAAACTTGATACTTTAGAAACGCATACAATGCGATTTTTACTTCAAGGAGAAGAGAGAAAGAAACTTATTGCTCATTTTCGAGGAAAATTTCCAATTACGGAAAAAAATAATGTTGTGGAAATTGAATTTGCAATGAGTAAAGAAGAAATTTTTAATGATCTTCTTGATGTGTTTGCGAAAGAAAATGGATATTCTTTTCCACCGCGTGATGAAAAATTCACATTCGCGGATTTAAAAGTTGGGGAAATGTTTATTCAGTTCCCCTCAAATACGGGAAAAAAGGGAGATGGTAGTTTTTTAAAACCACACCCCGTTTTCGAAAAGATTTATCCAACCAACAACGGAGAAAATGCAAAACAAACCTCAACAAGCAAGAGCTTTGTAACATTTCTCCCCAGCGTTAGAGTGCTCAAAGTATATTAAACAACCCCCATCACGGGGGTTTTATTTTGCCAAATAAGGCAGATAGTGATATGTTAGTTTCAGTAAATTAGGAGGATCCAATGAACATAACACACGGAAGAGCTCGTTTTGTTTTCATCTTTCCTAGGTTAAAAATTGTTTTAAAGATTCCAAAAATATATGTTATCCAGTTTGTTCAAAGTGCAATATTTTCTCTAAAGCATAAGCGATTCCTTGTGTATTGGAGATATAGTGTTGAACAAGGCGAACATAAATGGTTGCTGTTTAATGGTTTTCTGGAGAACATTGGGGAATTTTTATTTTTTAGGAAAAGGAAATATCCAGTATTACTAAAGACTTACTTCTCATTATTTGGACTATTAAATATTCAAAAACTTGGCAAAAAACTTCCGGATACTATTGATATCTGGCATGTATTTAACCGAGTGGGGACCAATGAAGAAGTTGATGCTCTCTGGAAAGATGCGCACCATTTTTCTGAAAATGGAAATTTCTTTTGGGAAGACGAAAGACTGCAGATGAATGACTACGGTAGTAAAAAGTGCCATCACGTCCTTGATACACTTATTACTATTGCAAAGCGTGATAATACAGAAGATCTTATTGAAAGATCACGACAGCGAATTAAAAACAGTCTTGCAATGGGAATTTCGGAAACATTTAAAAATTAATGCCGTATATATACGGCATTTTTATTTTTATGTATCAGATGTTAATCTTTATACAATACTTAATATGAAAATCTTTCTCTCATATCGCTTTACCGGCGAAGACCCAATTATTCTTGAACAAACTTTGTCCCAAATAAAGAACGCCCTTGAACATGTTGGGCATCAGGTATTTTGCTCTTTTTGGGAGGAACAACGTTTTCGTGATGGCAATTTCTCAAATAAACAAATTCTTGAATATGCACTTAAGGAGCTTGATTCTTCTGATGTCTATTTTGCATTTGTTAAATCTGCGGAGAAAAGTGAAGGGATGTTATTGGAAGCTGGCTATGCACTGGCAAATAAAAAACCAATGTGGGTTGCGGTTAAAAAGGGAGTTAAGACAACATTCCTCACTGAACTTGCGGACAAACGTATCGAATTCGAAACGTTAGACGACTTATCTCAAAAACTTTCAAAATAAAAACGCTAGATACTTAAAACATTCGTGCTTTGTATTTATTTAGGATTTAGTTTTTCGTCTGAAATTTAAAACCTGCCTGCCGGTAGGCTGGTTCATCATCCAAAATTTTACTATTTAGACAATAGCTGAATAATTCTTCAATTTTCAATCTTGCAATATTTCAATAAAAATAGCCAACGGCTATTTATGGACAATTCTCCGCCTTCCTAAATCCAGCCTCTATTGCATCTTCTTCAAAGCAAAAATATTGTTCTCCTTTTCGTTCATCTACTTTTGTTTTTTCATAATTATCACACCCAGGAACTAAATATGTTTTTCCATATCCCTTTTCTGAAATATTTCCTTTAATATTACATTCCGGAAATGGGGGACCAAGATCAATTTCTCGCTCGTCATTTATGGGGGTCGTTGATGCTGTTTCGCATTTACTCCACAATCCTTTCCCAAGTTTTTTTGCCTCTGCCTCTGCGGTTGCAAATAAATCTTTATACCGATTGTCCGGCGCCTGCTGTTGTCGTTTTGCATATCCCTCTCGAATCATTACTTCATTTACTAATATATTATTTTCTGTGGTGGGGGTGGGAATAATGGCATATCGGAGAAGTCGTCCATATTCATCAACGCCAGAAATATCCTTTTCAAGTTTTACTGATTTATTTCCTATGAGTGACCTCAGATATTCCGTAGAATTTGTATAAAAACACTCTCCCTCGTCTGGAGCATTAATGCCAATTAAACGAATTTTTCCTCCATCAGCAATCGAAAAGGTGTCTCCATCAATGATCTTGGAAACGGTCTGTAATCCGACATCAATGACGGGGGAGACGGATTCTCCAGTGTCCTTCACAATCTTGTACCCCGTGAGCCCTAACGTCGCCATAAGGGCCAAAATAGCCCCAATAACTGCCTTTTTATTCATATATTCATTATATCGCGTCACCCTAATAAATATTGACTATTTTCTATATAGATGTTATATTGCAGAAAGCTTTTTAATAAAAGACGAGTAAAAACTCGAATTCCATAACAAAAAGAGAGGTAATTATGTTTATTTTGTTGCTTTGCATCGTCCTTGTTTTAGGAGGATTTATTGCTTTTTTCAACGGCAAAAAGACACAAGAACCAATGGTTAAAAATGTTGGTCTTGGCGTTGTTGGTCTTGGATTTGTTATTTTCATCTTCTCTATGATTTCAATAATTCCTGCCGGTCATGTCGGGGTTGTTGATACTTTTGGTGTAATCAGCGAAAAACCACTCACGTCTGGCGTAAACTTTGTTAATCCGTTGTCTAATATTCATGAAATGAGTATAAAGACAAAAGAAATAAAAGAAGCCATGCAGGTTCCAACAAAAGAAGGATTAACAGTAAATCTTGAGGTAAGTGTTTTGTATAGTCTTGTTCCAGCAAAGGCACCAGAAATGTATAAAACCGTTGGTGAAAACTATGAAGAAATAATTCTTATTCCTCAAATACGTTCTATTGTTCGTGGTGTAACTGCAAGCTCGGAAGCAAAGACACTTTACAGCGCTGATAGGGGTACACTAGAACAATCAATAAGAGTTGATTTGGAAAAAATAGTGACACAGCGTGGCGTGTTTATTGAAGGAACTCCTCTTCGTGGTATAACGCTTCCACCAAGTCTTTCTGCCTCAATAGAAGAAAAACAGAAATCCGATCAAGAAAATCAGCGCATGGAATTTGTTTTACAAAAAGAAGAAAAGGAAGCTGAAAGAAAACGAATTGAAGCTAAAGGAATTCAAGATTTTCAAACTATTGTAGCAAAAGGAATTAGTCCAGAGTTGTTGGAATGGAAGGGTATTGAAGCAACGGAAATGTTGGCAAAATCTCCAAATTCTAAAATTGTTATAATTGGCTCAGGAAAGAATGGATTACCAATAATACTTAATGGCAACTAAGAAGAACCCCCGCAAAAGCGGGGGATTTTTATACTTGAATTATCCAAAATCTGTGTTATAATATTTATATTAAAAACTGAATAAGAGGTTTGTATGAACTGGGAAAATACTGCATTAATGATCATTGATATGCAGAAATCATTCACGCAAAATGTCCCCAAAGAAGATTTATCCCAGGTTATAAAAAACCAAAAGGAAATAATTCATCTTTGCAGACAAAAAAATGTCCCCATCTTTGATATACGTTGGTTTGGTGAGGGGCATACTATTGCAGATATAAAAAATGAATTGTCTGGATATCCTCATCTGTATGAATACATCAAGGATGACGATAATGCATTTCAGGCATCTGATGTAAAAATACTGTTAACATTGCTGGATTCATTGGGTATTGAAACACTGTTCTTGATTGGAATGAACGCAAGCGCGTGTGTCTTGGAAACTGCAGATGGAGCTCAAAAAAATGAAAAGAATGTGGTCATACACCAATTTTTGATAGTAGATGAAGAGTATGGTTTTTTGGATGATGATCGGTATGCTGTATATTGGTACAAGAAAAATACCTACTTCCTCAATGATATGAATTTTTCAAATCTTTTTTAACCCGCGCTTTAGGCGGGTTTTTTAATATATGATATCCTTTCTATATGAATTCATATCGAGAATCCGTTGTTCCAATAATTCGTGAAGTGCGGGAGATGGTACTTCCATATTTTGGTAATCCAGGGAATGTCCGACATAAAGACGAGTCTGGTCAGAATTTGGTCACGGAACTTGATGAGAAGGTTGAATCGTTTCTTTCCACGCGTCTGCGCGCGTTATACCCAACAATTGAATTTGTTGGTGAAGAGGGTGGTGGGAACAGAATGGCGGAACGATTTTGGCTTTTGGACCCCATAGATGGTACCTCACATTTCGTGCGAGGATTGCCGTTTTGTACGACCATGTTGGCACTGATTGATCAAGGCGAAGTGGTTTTCAGTGTTATCTATGATTTTGTTCGGGATGAAATGTATGTTGCGGAAAAAGGCATGGGAGCAACAAAAAATGGGGAGAAAATTTTTGTAAGTAATAGATCCTTGCGTGAAGCGTATATGTGTTACGAAATTAAACAAAACACGGAAAATGGAAAGCTGGTATATCAAAAGTTAATCGAATCAACTTTTCTTTTTAATTCTATAAATGCTGGATTTGAATATGCAATGATTGCCTCGGGAAGATTAGATGGCAGGATCTGCTTTCACCCGTTTGGAAAAGATTATGACTATGCCCCTGGTTCTCTTTTGGTAAAAGAAGCGGGTGGTATTGTCACAAATATAGGGAGTGCATTATACGATTATCGCGATCTTGATATGATTGCAGTAAATCCAAAAATATATAAAGAACTTACAGAAGGGGAGCATCCATTATTTCCTATTCAAAAATAAACACCCCTATGCTGGGGTGTCTAAAATTTGTTTTTTTATAAGTTCAAGCGCTTTTTTATGGATACTTTGAACTTGGATTAAGGGAATTCCCATTGAGCAAGAGACTTCATTTTCTGTGAAATCCTCATAATAGAGCATTTGTATAACTATGTATGCTCTATATGGTAACTTATTGGCAATTTCCTTTATGCATCCTATTAAACTCTCATTTGAGGTGGGGACGATATTATCCATGTCGTCCACAGGACGATCTGTTATTGCTTGTTTGTGTTTCATCACACACCCTCTTTTTTTAAAGATTGATAGTTATATTATAGCACTTTATTTAAAAAAGTCAATAATTACTGTTTTTCCTTAACTTCTATCTTTTTAATACTATATTTCACCGTATGGGGCTCAAAGGAAACGATTTGTAGTTCTTGTGGATAATCAATCATTGATTCCAAGAGTGCGAGCCGTTCAGTTCCTTCGGTCTGGTTGTTTTTAATATCTATGATTGCCCGTACTGAATTTTCTTTAAGAAGTTTGAAGTCAGGATTTTTTCCTGCAAGTGTAACTGAAATTGCTTTTGGAGTAATAAGTTCTACCGCATAATCTTTGGGAACCGATTTAAATTCTATTTGAGCAACTAGTTGTCGATTGATAATACCGCTTTGTGCGGAAAGCGCAAAACCAAACCAGATACACGTAGAAAGGGAAATCGCACCAATTTTTAATCCGACATTTTTTGTAAGTAATGAGTGCCATCGGGCGCGCGGTGTTGGATCGGGAATCTGGTCGGAAAGAAATCCTTGGAGTGCATCTTTCAACTCAATCATTTCTTTTGTTTGGGTGAGCATACCTTTATATGTATATGAAACAATGCCTCGTTCTTCAGAAACAACAATAGTAAATGCATCACTTCGTTCAGAAATACCAACCCCTGCACAGTGTCGTGTTCCCATAACCTCCGATTTAAATCGGTCAGAAAGGGGGAGGCGAACGCCAAATTTTTCAATGCGATTGTCCTTTATAATTATTGCTCCGTCATGCCCTGGTGTTGAATCATCAAAAATACTAAGGAGTAATGGAAATGAAATTCTTCCAAAAAGTCCTGTCCCGCCTTGTACAAACTGGTCAATGCTTTGTCTCCCTGGAAACACGATCAACGCTCCTGTTTTTGTTTCTTTAAATTTTTGTACTGCCGCGAGAATGTCGTTAATGGTATTCTCGGCAAGCGACGATTTTTGTTTCAAAAATGATAATGAGCGCCACGTTGCAAGCCACTCAAAGAAATAACGAATTTCTCGTTGGAAGATAACCACAATAATAAAGATAAAGAACGGAAAAATAGTTTGGAAAAATACTCGAGTAATATAAAGATTGAACACTTTTGCAATTACATAAATAAGTCCGAAAATAGTTGCACCAGTTACAATGAATGTTGAATGTGTTCGTTTGATAAGAAGAAACACAATATAAAAGAGGGAGGTAATAAGGAGAATATCAAAAAAATCTTTTATTCCAAAAGAAAAATCCGCCTGTGAAAGCGAAAGAATAAGCGACTGATATAGTTCTGTAATGGATGCAAATTTCATATCTATGCTATGAGCATACAACAGAATATGGCGTTTGATAAGCGGGGACTAACTCATTCCAATAACGATAACGAGATCATATTCCGAAGTTGCTTCAAGTGGCACCTCCGTTATGGTATAGATACTTTTCACAATATTGGTAATTTCTGAAATTGAGACAGGAAATATTTTTTTTGATGTATCTTTTACTTTTATGAGTGTCGTTGGTTGTTGTTTTTTTTCATTTCCAACAAAGAGCACTTTATATCCCTGTGATGCAAGCAATGAAGAAAGTTCTCCTGCTTTTCCTGCCATTGCGGTACTGTTGAGAACCGAGATTGTAATAAGCGCCTTGTTTTCTTGTGGTTTTTCTTCAACAAGTAAAGATGTTGTTGTTTCGTTTGTTGTGGTCGTGCTATATGTTTCGTGTGTAAGCGGTATTTCTTCGGGTTTTGTCGCGGCCTCATATGCTTCCGCCTCAATGGCGAGCTCTTTGGTTTGTGTTTTTTGCTCTTGCTCCAATGCAGTATCAACTATCCCGGAGATAAATGTTGCAAGATAAAAAAATAAGAAAATAACCGTTAGTATGATAATCACGATAATTATCGGATATAGATATTCTGTGATTCGATCGCGCAATCTCATGTTGTTATAGGGAAAAATAAGAAAAAATGACAAAAAATCCAATAGCGACAGCGCCAAAAACACAAAGTACCACGACTCCCGCGGCAATATCTTTTATCTTTCCTATGCGTGCATTGTGGTTGGGGTCAATAACATCAAGCGTGTCCTCAAATGCGGTATTTATCGTTTCTGCGGTAAGGACCAAAACAATTGCCACCACCGCTAGTCCCATCGCCTCATAAGAGAAGTCAACGAGAAACATACCCAACACAACAAGAGCTCCTAACAGTACCTGTATGCGAAAGTTGCGTTCTTCTCGCCACACATAAGATAGTCCATCAAATGCGTGCCCAAAACTCTCTCTAAATTGCTTCATTATATACAGCATATCACAAAATTGACCGATACAGCTATGTATTTATTTGACATATAATCCCAAATATGGGAAAGTATTGCTATATTCATTAACAAATTATGGAGGACTTGTGTATACCGTAAGTCATAAGGAACTAGTTGAACACACACGGAAAGAATTATTGCAATTTCCTGAGTTAGCAAGGAAATATTTAGTGTGTTTTATACTCTCACTTCTCGAACTACGAAAACTTCCAGGCTACTTTATAGAGTCGTGTAAACTCTTGGGAAGATTTAGAAACATGCCATTCTTTAAAGAGATGGCTCTTTCAGGGAACATGGACAAATCTGTTTTTCATTCATTTTCTCTTTCCATTGGCAATACACTCATGATTGCAAACGAATTTACCGATGAGGAAGCTGAAGAGTTTCGAACTATGCTGATTGCACTGGATCCCGGTTCATTGCGTAATTATCTCATGTCGAAAAACGTAATATTCTGTGAAACATTTTCATATCTGAATAATGTTGAACATGATATCTGGAAGGTTATGAATCAGCGAATTGATGTAGGGTCGCGTTCTGTTGAACTTTTCTGTATTAAAACAGACGAGCTCCAGGATATGATTGGTGAATTCTTGATCAAAAAGATAGATGATGAGGAAAATTTCACGTTTCATGATTTTCTTCCACAAGGAACTATGTCCACAATAACGCCAAAAGGAAACCGATGGAGATATAGTATATTTGTGAATAATGTATCAGAAGAATCTGGAATGTATCTCATCTCTGTTGTCGAACAATATTAAAAAACCCCGCATGATGCGGGGATTTTTATTTCTATATTATTTTCTCATCCTATAAAATTTTAACTCGGGTGGTTCGTTTGATATGCCAAATGCTTTAATAATACTTCCGTTTCGTAATCCACCAACAAATATAGGGGATCCGACAAAAAGTATCTCTTTGCCATCGGGGAATCGCGTAGATTCATCAAAGAGTACTCGCACCGTTTCATCCTCTGTTTCTAACAACATATCAGAAACGTTAAGCTCACGAATAATACCATGGGTAAGTGGTTTTTGTCTGATAAATTCCGGCCCTTCCCGCATCATCTCACTTCTTACAAACGCATTGTTTCTGATTCTGTCAGTCATTGCGCGTGGTCCAATAGAAGAAAGGAACAACCCACCAAGAACAGTTCCCACACCTATTACACCAAGTGTGATAAGGGCTGGAGTTCGATATCCAAATGAGAACTTTTTAAAAAGGATCTCAACAATAATCAATGCGATAAACACACCAAGGATAATAAGCCATGGAAGATTGATAAAGAAATGGAATAATCCGGGTGCTCCAAACGCCGGCAACTGCATGAGTCCATTTTCTCTGAGTGCTACCATAAGCACCATCATGACAAACAATGCAAAACAAATAACAACAGCCACAAGAATAATTCGTAGTATTCCCCGTAACACAAATGGCCATCGTGGTCTCATAACAACTTCTTTTTCATGAATCTTTTTTAAAATTGTTTCTCTTAAATGTGTCATAATTGTTTTCTTAATTCTTTCTTTGCTCGATTTAATCGAACGCCGACTGTTGTTTTTGGTATCCGTAAAATATCAGCAATTTCTTCATATGATAACTCTTCATAATAAAAAAGAAGAAGAATTTCTCGATATTTTGGTGAAAGTTTTTTGAGTGCCTTGTCCATCATCTCCCGAACTTCTTTTCGTTCCATATCATTTTCTGGTGTATGTTCGGAAAAAGGATGGGGGATAAGAGCGTCCACTTCAAAATCAAGAAAGGGAAGCGGATCTTTTGCGTGTTTGCGTATGTGGTTTATAAATTCGTTGTGTGCAATGCGATATATCCACGATGAAAATTTTCTTGTCGAATCAAAGCTTTGAATGTTTTGGTACGTCTTGATAAATATCTCTTGAACGGCATCATTAATGTCATCATCATACGCCAAAAACCGCATACCATAGCGTTTCAGTTTTGTCTCATATCGGTCAATCAGAATTCCTAATGCTTGTGTGTTTCCCTGTTGAATTCGGACGGCGATAATTTCATCGCTTGATTCTGGAATTTGCTCCACCATATTAATACACTATACACCTGTTATTTCTTACAAAAAACTTCCATTGACTCAATATTACTGTTGGCACTACTATGTAGATACCGTTAACAAATAGGAGGGTATATGCGAAACGAATTTTTTGCCGTTACCAGAACCTCAATTTATCAGTTTCTTTATGACGAAGAAACAAAAGATGCGACAGTAGAGAAAATCTACGTAAAAACAGAAAGTCCAATTCTTGCCGGATTGAGAATGATTCCTCTATGGACTCCAATTGCCATTGGAAGAAATATTTTTTGGGACGATTGGCATACGTCTCCAATTTCTGCGTTGTTCGCCTCACTTGAAGAAGCAAAGCAATGCATTGAGAGCGAAAACGTTGTGGATATGGACCCTCGCTGGAAAGAGTCAACAGAAAAAATATTGAATGAAATCGGAGATAATCACCCCGCATTTTATGTAAATCATGCTCAAATAATCTTTTCTGAATAATAAAAATCCCCGTACATACGGGGATTTTGTTATCTATTTATTTTCTGAGTGTAATTACTGCGAGGTAGATTCCAATTACCAATCCAATAACAATAAGTAACAGCGCTATTGGATAAAATGTTTCGGCCCAATAGGAACCGATACCAATACCAATAAAAAGAAGTGTTATTTTTATTAAAGCGACCTGCCACCATGTATAGGTACGAGTTTTAAAAATATCCATATATGTATTATACACCTTGTTGTAGTAATTGCTGTCCAATACAGCAATTTTTCTGATAAAATAAACAGATGAGCACTCAATGGTATGCAAAAGAACCGATAGAAATTATCAAGGAATTAGACTCTCATGAATCTGGATTGGCGAGCAAATCAATAGAAAATCGCCTTAAAAAATATGGAATAAACGCACTTCCTGAAGCAAAGCAGTTGGGTATTCTTTCTATTTTCTTTTCTCAATTTTCAAGTCCATTAATCTATATTTTGTTGGCAGCTGCGGGAATCGTGCTTGTCATTGGGGAAATCGCAGATGCGGTAATTATTTTTATTGTTCTTCTCTTTAATGCAATTATGGGAACGGTTCAGGAAGGGAAGGCACAACGCACACTGCTTGCATTGAAACAGTTTGTTGAAACATCAGCATCAGTATTGCGTGATGGTAAAATTTTTGTAGTTCCAGATAAAGAAATTGTTCCGGGTGATATAGTAGTACTTCAAGAAGGAGATAAAGTTCCTGCTGATGCTCGAATTATTTCTTCCAATAATCTCAAAGTGAATGAATCAAGTTTGACGGGAGAATCCGCGCCCATATCAAAGATATCCAATGCATTGGATAATGTAGTGCTTCCTGTTCACGATCAAAAAAATATGGTGTTCAAGGGAACAAATATAGTAAGTGGGAACGGAACTGCAATTGCTGTTTCAACGGGGGTTATGAGTGAAATAGGAAAAATCTCTCAAGCAATTGTTTCTGTTGATACAGATGTCCCATTGAAACGAAACATAAAAAATCTTTCAAGGCTCATCATTGCAACAGTGTTTGTGATAAGCGCTGTAATCATGATTGTTGGGCTTCTTTCAGGAAGATCGCTACTCGAAATGTTTTCCACAGTTGTCTCTCTTTCCGTTTCAATTATTCCAGAAGGATTACCTATCGTAATGACCTTAGTGCTTGCCACAGGAGTTTGGCGAATGACTAAAAAAAATGTGTTGGTAAAAAGATTGCAAGCTGTTGAAGCGCTTGGTCAGGCAAAAATAATTGCTGTTGATAAAACGGGAACACTCACCAAAAATGAAATGGTACTTAAACAAGTGTATATAAATAAACAATTGTTTGATGTGGAAAGTAACGGATACGAACCAACAGGAAATATTCTCTTCGAGGGAAAACCAATAAATCCACTCAATCATCCAGATATTGCACTTTCTGGAAAAATCGCCTCATTTTGTTCAAATGCCCATGCTATATATATGGAAAAAACAGACTCATGGAAAGTTTCTGGAGATCCAACGGAAGCGGCACTTGGCGTATTTTCGCAAAAAGTTGGGTTCACTGGCATAGAGCAGGGAATAAAGAAAATTTTTGAGCTCCCATTCGATTACACAACAAAATTCCATCTCACTATTCACACGTTTGAAAATAAGAATTTTATGTCGGTAATTGGTGCTCCGGAAAAAATCCTTGCACTTGCCGATCGTGTATGGAGAGAAAAAAAATCAGAACATCTATCCCTTGAAGAAAAAGTTGAACTTGAAGAAATTTTTTCTCGTATGTCAAAACAAGGATTCCGTGTGTTAGCATTTGCCATGAATCCAGACGCTCCTGCAGTTGTATCAAATAATGAACTCCCATCTCTCACATTTTGTGGTTTTTTTGCCCTTAAAGATCCAATTCGAGAAGAAGCAATTATCGCTATCCAAGACGCCCATAAGGCGGGAATACGCGTTGTTATGATAACGGGTGACCATAAAATAACTGCACGTGCGATTGCGGACGAAGCGGGACTTATCGGTCATTCCACCAGCGTCATAACGGGGGAAGAATTGGAAAAACTTTCTGATGATGAACTACTTGAACGATTTGCAGAATGTAATGTATTTGCGCGTGTCACACCAAATCATAAATTACGCATTATCGAATTATTTCGGAAACGCGGGGAGGTAGTAGCAATGACCGGCGATGGGGTTAATGATGCACCATCGCTTGCTGCGGCAGATCTTGGCGTTGCTATGGGGAAGGTGGGGACAGAAGTTGCAAAAGAGGCCTCGGATATTATTTTATTAGATGATAATTTTGGAAATATTATTACCGCGGTAGAAGAAGGGCGAAATATCTATAAAACAATTAAACGTGTTATTCTCTATTTGTTTTCAACAAGTGTTGGCGAAGCTCTCGTTATTCTCGTATCAATGCTTTTGGGTTTTCCATTGCCGATCCTTCCTGCTCAAATCATTTGGCTCAACTTTATAACCGATGGGTTCCTTGATATCTCTCTTGTTATGGAGCCAAAAGAAGACAATCTCTTAACAAAAAAATATAATAAGCCATCTCGATTTATTCTTGATGCCTTTTCCGTACGTAGAATGATATATATGGGAATTATCATAGCAATCGGGACCATATTTGTATTTTCTCAATACCTTGAGACGGGAATAGAAAAAGCACTCACCATGTCTCTCACCACGCTTGCTGTCTTCCAATGGTTCAATGCGTGGAATTGTAAGTATGAAAATAAATCTCTATTCTCAAAAAACCCATTTAATAATATGTATCTCGTATATGCAACTATAGCTGTTATAACATTCCATATATTTGCCGTGTATAATCCATTCATGCAAAGGTATCTTCATACGGTGCCATTAAACAGCTCTGATTGGGTGTTTGCAATAGTGGTCTCATTATCTATTCTTGTATTGGAAGAAGTAAGAAAGCTTTTCTCTCGTCTTTTTTCAAAAAAATTGAATATGATGTTCTCAAAAAAGTTTGCATAACATTATGAGAAAAAACTGGATAAAAACAAAAAAATAGGGTATCATGGGTATATATCAAAAAGAAGGTACTGCCTTCTTTTTTGAAACCGGAGAACGGTAATAGTCGCACGCCGTTGTTTAATTTAACCAAACAACAAACATGTACACGTGTCCAAAATGTCAGGCAGTATCATCAGAAGCAGGAAACTGCTCAACCTGTAACGTTCAGTTGGTGGCGAGCGAAGCGACCGAGACAAAAACCGAGGTCACTCCTAGCTCAGAAGCGACAACGGAGAATCAGCCTCAAGTAGGCGCATAAGATTCTTGTAAATCCGCCTAACAGGGCGGATTTTTGGTATACTTATGAGATATAAAAAAATAAACATATGACAAAAAATATTATATACATAATCATTGGTCTTCTGGTTATCGGTGCTGTTTGGTTTTCTTTTTTTCAAAAAACAGAAAAACAACCCGCGGAAAAAAACGGCGCAGACAATAAGTACGCTAATGCGACAATGGTCAAGAATGGACAGTATAAAATTTCTGTTCCAGAAAGCGTCTCCAACTGGGAGGGAAAGAAAACTCTTATAAAAGACTATACTGATCGGGGTACTATAAAAGTAAAAGAAGGAACTGTTTCTGTTTCTGAAGGAATCATAATGGGAACAATTGTGTTTGATATGACCACTATACAGACGGACTCAACAGGAAAGGGAAATGGTGAATCTGGTCTTGATCGCCATCTAAAGTCAGAAGATTTTTTTGCAGTTGAGACATTCCCTAGTGCGACGTTTGTAATTAAGAGTGCACAAATAAATGCCTCATCAGTAAATCCCTTCGGATACCTCGTAACAGGGGATTTAACCATGAAAGATGTTACTAATGAAATTGAATTTCCTGCAGATATATTTGTGCAGGATGGTATGTTGAAAATAAATGGAACGGTTTCCATAGACAGAACAAAATGGAATATTCGCTACGGTTCGGATAAATTCTTTGATAACCTTGCAAACAATGTCATTGATGATTTCTTCAACATGTCTTTTTCTCTCATCGCAAAATAACAATACAAAAAATCCGCCCTTTCGGCGGATTTTTTTGTATTACAGTTTGTCCAAGTCCAACGTCTCTGTCATGTTTATTTTTTCAATAAAATCAGGAACGTGGCTCACCAAAATCATTGCGCCTTCATATGAATCAAGCGCGCGTGCAATGATGGGAATATGTCGAAAATTAATGTGATTTGTCGGTTCATCAAGGATAAGTAATCCAGGCTCCAATAATACCAACCGCGCAAATGCGGTTAATCCCTTCTGTCCTTCAGAAAGTGAACCAATTTTTGTTTTTAATACCTCAGCATCAAGTAAAAATCCTGCTCCCACAGAACGGAGGTCTTCCTCACTCATACCGTCACGCATAACCTCCTTTAGGGCCTCATATACTGTTGCATTAAAATCAAGTGTGGAAAAATCTTGTCTATAATATCCGATACGAACACCCTCGGTAATATGCTCTCCTTTTGCATGGCCGGTTGCAAGTTTTTCAAGCAATGTTGTCTTTCCAATACCGTTGGAGCCAGTGAGTAACAACCGTTCTTTTTTCTTCAATGTTACTGAAACCTTTTTGGTAACGGACTTGTGATCACGAAATATGGCAACCGAATCCAGATTTAAAATGCGTCCCGATATGTCTTGTTGAACGGGAATAAGAAATTTTCTGATGGTCTTGTCTTCTCGTCGCTCTTCCACTTTTTCTTCAGAAAGCTTTTCAATCTGTGTTCTCATTTTCTTAGCAACATCACGCATGTGTCCACCTTTTTGTGCAAAGAAATTTGCCTGATCCTTTCGATTTGCAATATCTTTCTCGAGTCTGGCATTTTTCATTCTCTCTCGCTCCAAGCGGTTTTGTATCTCTCGTACCACATCAAAATAATTTCCAACATATTGTTCAACCTTCTTGGTGAAGTAATCAAGATACAACACGCCATCGGTAAATGCATTCAAAAAATCTGCATCGTGGGAAATAACAATACATGTTTTTTTATAAGAAATAAGAAACTCGGTAAGATGAGCAATTCCCGCCTTATCAAGATTGTTTGTCGGCTCATCAAGAAGAAGAATATCCGGATTCTGAATAAGTGCATGTGCAAGAAGGAGACGTGCCTGCTGTCCACCAGAAAAACTTTTTACTGTTCGGGTAAGAGGAGCGCGTAGGTTAACTATTTCTAATATTGCCTCAATTTTTGGATCTATATCATATACTTTTTTCAAAAACGCTTTTTCAAAGAATTCACGAACAGTGAGATCTACATATTCTCTCGGTACCACCTGTCGTGCAGTTGCAAGGGTCATTCCATTTTTTACAATCACACTTCCTGACTCTGATTGTAATGTTCCAGAAATAAGATGGAATATGGTGCTTTTTCCGGCACCATTCTGTCCCATGAGTGTTATTTTTGCGTTTTCTCTGATTGAAAAACTCGCCTCAGAAAGAATTTGCTTTTTGAAGCCATAATCAAACGAAACTTTATCAAACCTGATTATTGTTTCTTTTTGTGACATAGACAAACGAAATCCCACCGTGGTGGGTTCTTGTTACTAGATGTTCAGTGTAGTTGTTTTACTCCCTTTTAGCAACTAAATTACTACAAAACTATATAATTCTTCTCTTTTTCCAATCCAATAAAAGTAAAACAGCTATCCAGATTGCAACAATTGAAAACTGAATAATCAATTCTGTTATACCTCCGGAAGATGCAATGGCGAGCGATTTTGGTCCAATAATATATACAATTGTTCCTACTAATGAATCCCAAAAAATAACAGAAAGGAGAGATGCAACAAAAAATTTCTTGAATGGCATCTGCAATATTCCTGCGGCAGTATCGGTCAGTGTTCCAATACTCGGCAACCAATAACTGCTGAAAATCGCAAGTGCTCCATGTGCAACTAAATTTTCTTGCGCTTGTGCGATTGAATGTTTGAGCCCGAATCGTGAAAGCAATCTATGCCATCCATATTTTCCTAACGCATAATTGAATACATGTGCAAGAAAGAGACCAACCGAAGCGACGGCAACACGTAGTATTGCATCAGGAATTGATTGGGACAATACGATACTTATGAATATCACAAACACTCCAGGAAAGTATCCTCCAAACAAGAGTACTCCTTCTATAAACGCACTGATAAATAATACGATGAGACCATATGATCTAAACCACACCTCCACCTGTTGTGCAAAAACTTCTGCGGGTGGCAAATCAAACACGCGCCAAATAATATTGAGTGAAAGAAAAAGCGCCAATAACGAAAGGGGGAGTGAAAGTAGTTTTAAATAATATTTCATTTATAGCGATGTTACCTTGAAAGTAAGAACATAATCGTTTTGATTTGTTTCTTTTCCTGACATGCGTGGTGGTTGGATATCAATAATTGAAACCTGATAAGAGTCAAATTTATGCGGTACCTCATCGGATGGCATATTAAATGTTTCTGTATTGGTGTCGCTCTTGAGTGTCACGCGCGCGGTGATAGCTCCCGCTTCTATGCATTGTGCGTCAATCGGACACCTGCTGTCCTGCACCACACTGTGGAGTGTCACAAAAACTCTATTAATGTATATTGTTTTTCCCATTGGTACCGTTCCTGTTTCAAGTATTGAATCGTTCGCTTCTTCCATTGAATCAACGTGTAACGTGTTTCCAGTAACAAAACTCCCGCGCACCTGCACCTTCTTTCCGATAAATTCTTTTAATACATTTGTCACTGTTATCTGGAGTGGCATCACATACGAAGTCTCGTTCCCAATTCCTTTTGGGGATTCCATAATAAGGCGAAATCCGTTTGAATCCTGTTGGAATTCTCCAATAAACAGGTTTCCATTCGAACAAGGGGAGAACGCACAATCCTTTCCCGATCTCCCGACTCCGCTTCCATCAGGACAAATAAGTGCATCCATGGTGCACATAACAGTCTCTTCCTCCTGTCTTGTTATGTTGTTGGTGTTGTACAGATAAAAAATGACTATTGCACAAACAAATAAAAATACCGCAGAAATTATATAGCTTTTATGTTTCATAGTGAGTACTAATTAAAACAAGTTTCTTGTCACGACGCCAGCGTTTAATCTCATTTTCACGTTTTTTTGCCTCCCCAGGCGTCTTGAATGTTTCAAAATATAACAAGGAAACAGGCCTTCTAATTTTTGTATAATGAGCTCCCGATTTCAGATTGTTATGCTGTTTTATCCTCTTATCCAAATTATTCGTAGAACCGGTATAAAGCGTTCCATCAGCACATTTCAGAATATAAGTGAAATAGTTCACAATTAATTACTTAAAATGAAATCTTTTATTTTCTTATCTGCCAAAGATTCAACAACAAACGTTGCTATAAAGAAATTTTCATCGCGGGTATATTCAGAAGGAATTGCACAAACATGGCATCCAGCAGTAACCCCTGCCCGCACACCATTCAATGAGTCTTCCAATACAAGACAATTAGAAGGGGGAATATTAAGCTTTTTAACACACGTGGTGTAGATCTCTGGATCCGGTTTTCCTTTTGCAACCATGTCACCAGAAACAACAAATTCAAACATATCGGATAAGTTATATTTCTCTAAAAGTATATCTACTAAAAATTTTCTTGATGATGTGCCAATACATGTTCGCACATTATTTTCAACAAGAAATTGGATAATTTCATCTAGTCCCTCCAATTTTTTTACTGATTCTTGAAAAACTTTTTTGAGTAATTCATCCTGTTCGAAAAGCACATCTTCTACCTTCTCATGTGTTCCCCATACCTCAATAATTCTTTCCATAACCTCATTGGCGCGTTTCCCCATAAGCGGGCGCTTTATCTCGACAGTAAACTCCACGCCTCGTTTTTTGAACATTTCTGTTTGAACAATGGAATATGCCGTCTCCGTGTCAAACATAAGCCCGTCCATATCAAATAAAACTGCCCGAATCATTCTTTAATAATATATAAAAAGCCCTATTTTACTAGGGTTTATTTTTAAAATTATTGAGCTCACTTTGTAATTTTTCTATTTGAACTTCTAACATGTGCGTCCGTACACTAAACCTTGCCTCAATTTGTTTTGTCTGGTGTGCAAGCGTTTCTGCAACAACCATCATTTCCGTAACATCTTCTATGGCAAGCACAATAATGGGGGAGGAACTTTCTAAAGAAGTATCATCTTTGATATGAATTTCACGTGCGTTTAAAATCATTACCTTACGTCCAATAGAAGGGAAGTCATGAGCGACTTGGAATCCCTTAAAAAAACTATGCTCTTTCAAAATCTCATCAAAAAATTTTCGAAGAATGGGAATATCCCATTGGCCATTTCCAAGTTCATAAATAACCTTCCCTTCTGTTTTTTCTTGTGTCACATCAAACGTCCTATAGAAGGTTTCGTTTCCCGCTATAATGCGAAGATCCTTATCAAGAATGAGGACTGACTCGTGAAGTACATTAACAACCGTCTTTATATATGTCCAACTTTTTTCCCAAAACTTACCAAAAAAATCGACCCCATCTTCTTGGGGACGCCACTCTGAGCCCTTTGTATTTATTTTCATGTTGATTCTGATCACCTAGTGAATCTGCATTCACTACTCATCTGTATCAGTGTATCACAAAAATCAAAGTAATTCACAATAAAAAACATTATCCTATAAGAATATAAATATTTGTAAGGTTGACAAATTATATATTTGGTGATATAATCCATATATCATTAACAAATGGGGATAGAAATTGAAAAAGTTATTTGCAATTCTTTTTTTGGTACTTGTTACCATGTGTGTTTTTCCAAATCATGCATTTGCACAAGATGAAAATGCATTGAAATTTGAAAGCGTTGACGTGAGTTTTGGAAGAGGTGTGATTTCAAGCGGTGTTGATATTAATGTTGCATTTAAAAGTGAAAATACAACACTAAGAATAACCGGAAATCAAACTCGTGTTCATGGAAGATTTCAGTTAACAAAACTCATTCCAATGGTAAAACTTGGTGCAACTGCCGGATTTTATAAGGATGCTGTGTGGGGCGGACTTCAAGTTGCCATTCAACCATTTGAATTTCTCTCGACACTCCACTGGTACGGCATAATGGCCGGCCTCCCTGATAAACCTGAATGGACGCTGAATGAGTTTATTAATTACCACTCAGTTACAATTTCCGCTTTCAACTTCGATGCAACTTTTGCAACACTTGGGGTCACGCAGACATGGAAACGATGCATAGAACTAAAATTCACACAATCAGTGAATAGGGAATGGAAGTGTTATGCTTCTACTGGATACGATATAACAAACAAATTTCCATTGTATTCAATGGGAATACGCTACACTCCACAATAAATCAATTTTTACAAACGCCCCAATGGGGCGTTGATTTTTATGTAGATAAGAAAATCCACAGCAAAAATCATAAAAAACAGACCAAAAGTTATCCACAGACGTATCATTGTACAAACTCCCCAATGGCCCATACTTAAAGTAGATCTATGAAAGGGAGAAATTGTTTCGTGAGTTATAATTTCATTTGATGTTGCAAAACGTCAACGTACTTTCTTAGGTCTACAAAGATTCCATCGCAAGATGGGTTTTTTGTTTTTTAGGGTCATTACTAATAATCAGATAGAAAAGAACTTTTGATTTGACAACTTCTAGTTATGGGTATATATTCATAACTAGAGACATAACAAATAAAAGGCCGCTATACAAAAAAATAATAACAACATGCCAAAATTAGACACAACAGGTCCATTAGGACAAGGTCCTATGACGGGAAGAGGTGCTGGTTCTTGTAATGGAGAAAAAATGGGACGTGGTTGGGGTTGTCGTGGCTGTGGTCGGGGATTTGGATTCAGGAGATATATTTCTCCTACAAACAAACTCAATACTCTAGAAGAACAGGAAAAAATGCTTGAGGATGAGTTGGTAGCCATTCGTGAAGAAAAGGCTATTCTAAAGAATCAGTAGATAAAAAATACCAACCCTTCTTATTTAAGAAGGGTTGGTGTGGTTTTTAAAAACGATATTATATTAATATAAACATATGGCAAGACCAAGACGTTGTTTGTGTTCTGGAATCACCTTCAAACCAAATATTCTATACTTTAAACCGCAAGGAGTTCCGTTGCGAAATCTGAAGATTGTTGAAATATCTATCGAGGAGCTTGAATCCTATCGTTTGCGACACATTAATAATCTGGATCAAATTGATGCGGCAAAAAAAATGCGTACTTCACAAAGTACATACCAAAGAATTCTTCGTGCAACCTATGAAAAAATTGGAGATGCATTGATACACGGAAAAGCAATAAAAATAATAAACCATGAAGATGGCAAAATCTAACATACTGTGGCGCGTGTGTGCTATAGCAATACTTGTATACATAATATTTTTCACTGTTACAGATATAACAACTGCACAAAACAAAATATATTTCTTTTATGGGACAGGATGTCCTCATTGTGCGGTTGTTGAAAAATATTTTGAAGACAAACAAATTTTTGAAAACTATCCAATTGAAAAAAAGGAAATTTATTTCAATCGTGAGAATGCCGTTTTGTATAACGAGCTACTTGATCGTATGAATATTCCCGCAGAAGGACGCGGGGTACCAGCATTGATAATGGGAGAAAAAGTATTTATGGGCGATAGACCGATTATAGATAATTTTTTTCAAGAAGCAGAGAACTTTCTTGGATCTTCTAAAGATCTTTCTGAACCACTTATAGAAAAAGAAGAGCATCAGGACATCGGAATCACCGCGGCTGCAGTAATTATGGGAAGTGCGGTTGATGCAGTAAATCCATGCGAATTTGCAGTGCTTATTATTCTTATGACAGCAATATTGGCATCGGGAAACAGAAAAAGAGCGCTTCGCGCAGGTCTTGCATTTTCACTTTCCATATTTATCTCATATTTTCTTATGGGGCTTGGTTTGTATCAAGCACTCAGCATCGGTAATGTTTCTTTGTGGTTTTATACAATTATCGGCTGGCTCGCAATTATTATCGGATTACTCAATCTGAAGGATTATTTCTGGTATGGGAAGGGAATTCTTATGGAGGTACCACTAAGTTGGCGACCCAAGTTGAAGGGGCTTATCAACTCAATAACAAATCCATGGGGAGCATTTGCGATTGGATTTGTAGTAAGTTTGTTTCTCCTTCCGTGCACAAGCGGTCCATATATCGTGATTTTGGGACTGCTCGCAAAGAAAACCTATCTTGCACAAGCGTTGTGGTATTTGTTCCTATACAATGTCATTTTTATCCTGCCAATGCTTTTTATCACATTTGCAACATACAAAGGGTTTGATCCGTCTATGGCGGAAAAAATACGTCAGAAACGCTTGCGTTTACTTCACCTAATTGCGGGAGTGCTCATGCTTGTTATGGGAATTGCTGTAGTTCTTGGATTTGTTTAATTCCCTAACAAATTCATATCCAAAATTATCTTTTTATTGGCCTCATTTTTTATGAAGAATATAGTCCAATATTTACTCCAATTAAGTTGCACAAACGCCTCATGTCTGTGTGAACCATCAGCAAGATGTACATCATCCCAAAAGTCGGTAGCAATAAGCGGGGGAGGAGTATATCCCTGTTGTATGTCATTTTTTAAGAGTCCAACCCGTTGATCCCATTGTTCTTTGTTCTCACTAAACACAAGTCCCTCGCCCTCATATCCCATTTCTCTTCTTAATTGTCTAAGTGGGTATTCAATAAGATCAACCCAAATTATTTTGTTGTTAGATAAATGATCCGCGAGATGTTTATTCTTTCCTTCGGTTAATAAATATTCAATGGTAAGTTCTTTCAAAGTTCCATTATTGTTTGCCTCAATAAACCGTTCAAGCGTGAATTTCATTTTGATATACAATATAACAAAATTATCCAACAAATAAATAATTGGCACAATATATAAAAATCCCGCCTCTTGGGCGGGATATGTGTTACTTCTTTTCTTTATGTAACCAGGAAAAAAATTTAGTAACAACGGTCGCAAATCGTGATGGAATGGGGAGTGCTTGCATGTGTTCAAGAAGCCAATTAAGTTCTGTTTCACATTGTGCTCGCTTTGCATATTCCTGCATCACATGCCAAGAACCATTACTCGGTTCATGTTCAAAACAGGCAAGTAATAGTATCGCGAGTGCGGAATTATAATTAAAAACATCAAATCCAGAAACACCAATAATGTGGTTCTTGCCCTTAATGCCACCAGCATCAACCTCGCCATTACTCTCTGTCGTCGAAATTGCATGCGGATGGAGATATAACCAGCGTGCTTTTTGGTGTGATGAATTTGATTCTTTCAGGTATCCATGTGCGAATGTCCCAAACGTTTCACCAATAACCAGATTTGTTGTTTCCCGATTATAGACACGCACATATACTCCGGTTGTTTTTTTATTTTTAATCTGCGGTATCTGGAGCACCAACTCCGCATAGGTTCGCATCTCCTCAATTTTCTCCTGTAACGGCAAATTCGTTCCCATATCATCCTCCTAGGAATGTTGTTAATGTTAAACATACAATAGTATAAAGCCACTAGTCCGTCCAGCTATCTTGTCGGTCGTCGGTTGTCCCATCTCCATCTCCCGTTGTTGGTTGTAGGTCGTAGGTTATAAAATCATCCTTTTGCATAACCTCTATAAAGCCTTATTATATAGATAGATCAATAATAATTTAGAAAGGAGAAAGGTCATGAAAAACACTCTTATCTTCCGTAAGATAATCCAGGGTGGGATGGGAGTTGGTGTTTCTGGCTGGCGTCTCCCTCGGAATGTCTCAATGAACGGAGGACTTGGCACCGTTTCTGGTGTTGTCCTTGAACGACTTGTTCCGCGCATATTGCAAAAAGGTGATCCAGGTGGTCACGTTCGACGCGCGCTTTCACACTTTCCGTTTCCATCGGTAGCGGAAAAGATCATAAAAACATATTTCGTAAAGGGGGGGATTCCAAAAGGAACTCCATATAAAGCAATTCCTGTATTCACCGTGAATCCCAATCATCTTCTTATCTCTCTTACTGTATGTTCAAACTTTGCATTGGTATGGCTTGCAAAGGAAAATAATTCAAACCCAATAAGTATTAACTATCTTGAAAAAGTTGCGATGCCACACGTGTATGCAATCACTGGCGCAATGCTTGCTGGCGTTGACTATGTAACGATGGGCGCGGGTATTCCACTTCAGATTCCCAAACTTCTGGAAGATATTTCAGAAGGGAGAGAAGCACACTATCGGTTGCCTGTTATTGGAAAAAATATAACAAGTTACACAATGTCATTTCATCCTGAAACATTTTTCGGTGCTCCATTACCTAAGATGAAAAAGCCGGGTTTTATTCCTATTATTTCCTCAAACTTACTTGCAAATATTTTTGTAAAAAAATTGCCCGCAGGAAGTATCACCGCATTTGTTGTGGAAGAGCCAACTGCCGGCGGACATAATGCACCTCCACGAAAACTTATTTTTAATGAATTGGGAGAACCAGAACCAATCTATGGAGAAAAAGACAAGGTTGATTATGCAGAACTTGCTTCTCTGGGTATTCCATTTTGGATTGGTGGCTCTCAAGCATCTCCAGAAAAACTTGCATGGGCGCTTTCTATTGGTGCATCGGGTATTCAAGCAGGCTCTATCTTTGCGCTTTCAGATGATTCTGATATGAATGAAATACTTCGCAGAAGAATTCGCAAACAAGGATATGAGGGTAAGCTTGTGATAAAGACCGATATGCGTATTTCACCAACCGGATTTCCATTCAAAAAAATACTATTAGAAGGAACCATATCGGAACCGGAAATCTATGAATCCCGAAAACGGATTTGTGATCAAGGCGAACTTGTCTCTCCCTATGAGCGACCAGATGGAAAAATTGGATATCGTTGTTCTGCTGAACCATTTGATAAATATGTTGCAAAAGGAGGGGATCTCAAGGACGCTATCGGTCGTGGATGCCTCTGTAATGGCCTTATGACCACGGTAAATCTTGGCGACGAGGAAGAGCCCCCGATTGTTACCATGGGAGACGATGTCAGTTTTCTCCCGTTTCTTATGGCACATGCAGAAGATTCGTATTCTGCCTCTGACGCAATACACTATTTGCTAGGAAACTAACAAACCCCGCTATCATAGCGGGGCTTTTTTTATTTATACAGCTAACTACAAAAGAAATAGATGTATACACACAACAATTTCTATCATTGTCAATTTTTTTGTTTTAATAAAACGAAGTAAGATATATGGAGACATATGGAACCCTTAGCAGCAGCATTACGACCTAAAGATCTTTCCGGATTTATCGGACAAGAACATCTCGTTGGTGAGGGGAAGCCACTCAAAAAAGCAATTGAGGGGAAACATTTGTTTTCATTTATTTTGTGGGGACCTCCCGGATGTGGAAAAACAACACTGGCACGCATATATGCAAACACACTTGATGTGGAGTTGTTTGAACTTTCTGCAGTCTCCGCTGGAAAAGAAGATATTCGCGAAATTGTAAAAGGTGGACCACGATTGAAACCTATAGTTATTTTTCTTGATGAAATCCATCGATTTAACAAAGCACAGCAAGATTTTTTGTTGCCATATGTGGAGAGCGGATTGATCACACTCATTGGTGCAACTACGGAAAATCCAAGCTTTGAAGTTATTTCTCCACTTCTTTCTCGTTGTAAGGTTTTCATATTGAAAGAATTAAGTGAAGATAATCTCAAAACAATCATTGAACACACAAAAATTAAAGTTGATGCAACAGGGAAGGAGTGGTTGGTACGGTTTGCAAACGGTGATGCGCGTCAAATGATCGGGCTACTTGATACAGCGCACACATTGTATAACAAGATAACTAAAAAGACGCTGGAAGAAACACTACAACATGCGTTTATTCGGTATGACAAAAAAGGGGATGAGCACTACAACATTATTAGTGCGTTCATTAAATCAATGCGTGCCTCACAGCCAAACGCGGCATTATATTATTTGGCACGCATGATAGAAGCGGGAGAAGATCCAAAATTTATTGCACGACGCATGGTCATCTTTGCCTCAGAAGATATTGGGTTGGCATCGCCAACCGCACTCATTATTGCGAACGAGGTATTCCGCGCCGTTGAAACTATCGGTTTACCAGAATGTGCAATTAATCTTGCCCACGGGGTAAGCTATCTTGCACTTGCTCCAAAAAACAGAAGTGCATATGATGGTCTGCGAAGTGCTCAGGCGGATGTGCGCGAATTTGGCAATCTTTCCATTCCACTTGAAATTCGCAATGCTCCGACAAAACTTATGAAAGAGTTGGGATATGGAGAGGGGTATGAAAAATATTCAGCAAAAGATTATTTACCAAAAAAATTACAGGGAAAGAAATATCTAAAGTTTGAAAAAAAGGAGAAATAGAAAGATACAAGTCTAAGAATTAATGGGTTTTACTTGTATACCACTAAACATGTTACAATTTGTAATATGAAAAACCTTAATAAAGCACTTGTATCAGCTTTATTGTTATTTATACTACCCGTCGTAATATATGCTGCGGAATTTAGAGCAGGACAACAGTCATCTCTAACGCCACAGGAAAAAATCGCAGAAAACCTCTATATGGTCGGTGGTACGGTAACAAGTGCCGGAGCCGCAGAGAAAGATGTTCTGATAGCCGGCGGTACTGTTCTCGTGTCCGGTCCAATTGCGGAAGATCTGTCTGTGGTTGGTGGTAATATAACCATCTTAAGTCAGGTTTCTGGAGACGTTCGTGTCGGCGGTGGAAATATCACTATAAGCGGGGATATTGGCGGTGATGTTCTCATTGGTGGGGGACAAATAATCCTTGCAAGTAAATCCATTGGTGGGGATGTGGCAATGGCTGGCGGAACGGTACGAATAGATTCTCAGGTTAAGGGAAATGTAAAAATTGCCGGTGGGGAAATCTATATCAACGCTCCTATTGATGGCAACGTGAATATCAAGGCAGAAAAACTCACATTGGGATCAGGTGCTGATATAAAGGGAAATCTTGTATACGAAGCAATGAAACCCGCCAGTATGGAAAGTGGGGCAAAGGTGCAAGGGAAAACAACCTTCACTGAGATAAAGAATAAAGCAAAGAAAAGTGGAGTAGTTGGATTTCTCACCTTCGCGCTTTTTGCTAAGTTCTTGATGTTGTTGGTTACTGCGCTTCTCGTGGGACTTATATTCCGCAAATATAGCAAAGAACTTGTAGAGCAGGCCGTTTCCAATCCATTAAAAGAACTTGGTCGCGGTATCATCACCATCATTGTGTTGCCGGTGCTTTCAATTATTCTTCTTGTCACTATCATAGGAATTCCTCTCGGCATCCTCGGATTGCTTTCGTTCATAATGCTCTTTATCTATGGAGGGATCGTAACTCCAATATTCCTTGGGTCTCTTGTCTATAAATGGATATCTAAGAAATCAGAATACACTATCAATTGGAAAACCATATTATTGGGAGTAATCATCTATCTACTTCTTGGACTTATTCCGTTCCTTGGATGGATAGCGATATGTGTCTCTGTGCTCATCACACTCGGCGCCACGCTTAATATAAAATCTCAAATACTAAAAGAGTGGAGATAAACAAAAACCTATAACAATATACAAAAATACCAGCTATAAAACTGGTATTTTTTACTAGCGACAGAATCTCACTTTTTACTCTGCTCCAGAGAGTCAATCAATCGCACCTTTATACCCACCACACCAAAGTCTTTTTCTTCTTGGGGTGAATAATATTTATAGATTCCCATTAAATCCTCTTTGTCTTTTCCCCCAAATAGTTCGGACGGAAAGGTATCAAAAAGCTCAGAAAAAGTTGGTTTGATAATAAGATCTGTTATTTCTACTAAAAATTTATCTTCGGGATTTTCTCGAGAAATAAATTCAATACTGTCACCAATTTTAAACTGACGACGTTTTTCGTCATATATTCGTGTTTCAATCTGTTGTGATCCCTCTTTTATCTTTCTGAAGGGATTTGGATGTAAATGCATTTGGTGGAGCATGATTGGATTTATTTTTTAGTTATATTTTTGAGTAACTTGTTGATCCATAAAAAAATATTCCAATATGAGGCACCAATAATGGTTGAAAATGTAACTATCGGCATCCAAATTGCTCCTCCAAAAGAAATAATAAACGGCCAGTTATAAAAACTGGGAAGAGGATTTCTCACTACCAGCGCTAAAATAACAAAAGGTAATATAAAGCATGCAATGTTTATTGAGATACTAATATTTATCCAACGAAACATTCTTTCTTTTGACTCCTCAAGAATTCCAATCATTAAATAGTTTATTAAACAAAACGCTACACCAATACCCCAAAAAAGAGTATTTGTACCATCTTTTATCACCTCACTACCAATGGCGTCATAAAAAGCATACATAACCCCCGAAAAGAAGATTTGTACAGTAACAAGAAACTGGATTTTACTTCGAATTTCTTTTATAAAATCTACTGCTTTATAAGATAATTCATTCATAATTAATTAGACAAAATTAAGCGCTGCTCTTAAATCCTTATTTTTTAATTTTTCTAAATAGTCATCTAATTTCTCAATACAAGTGACGTCAAGTAAGAAATATTCAAAATTCATATTTTTATATTCACTCCATGTTTTAGGCTCTTCAGGCTCGGTTTCTCCTGGCATTTTTACTCTAATAGACAAATAGGGGTGATGACTAACTTTTGGATGTTCGCCGCCAAAAATACCTTGTTCATATTCATAATTAACTTCTATATCAAAATTTACAGCCCCATTTAAATTTGTAATTTGATCTGTTTGTGATGATATTTCTGTTCTATATAGTTTAGAAAAACTGTCCAAAATAATAATGGGATACGTAATAATAATCGGATTTAATTTTTTATAAAAACAATGGTCTGGAGAAATTGGAGAGGTGATTATTGAGGGCTTTGATCTATAGTTTATCAAACAATTGAGGACTTTATCAACGGAAGAAAAAATAATTTCATTTTCAAATTGTCGTTCTTCTTTGTTTTGGTTGAAAGTGGCAAATAATTTTGCGGCTTCTTCTGACTCATACCAATGGTGCTTTTTTATCGAGGTATTTTTTTTTGAATTTTGAAAAATACTAATATCTTTTATAATTCTCTCTTCAGTAGCTGTGGCATCTTTTTTGTCAAACCAAAAAATAATAGGGTCCTTAACATATTTACACTCAATAACTAATCGTATTAAAAAGAAACCATTGCTAGCATTCGAATTTCCATCCATGCCAAATTTTACTTCTTTTTCCGCAATAATATCAGCCTCTCTCGCCTTACCAGTGGCATTATCTCGATAAAATGGACTTACCATAACACTCCAACCCAAAGTTCGAAGTTTAGAAATAACCCTCGAATGAAAAGCATTCCCATGCCCCATTACAAATAATTTTAATTTTTCGTCCATGATTCTAATTAGTCTTTTACTTTTCCAATTTTTTTTAAAATATTCTCTGCTTCTTGTAATTTTTTTTCAAGTTCAACTACATTTTTTTCCTCTAAAATATCAACTCCTGCCAAATAAAAGGTGATTGAGGGTATTAAATTTTGAAGTTCATTTCTTTCTGTTTTGTACTTATCTTCAGGAATTAAAAAAAGTTTTAATTCATCAAATGAATCATTAATCTTGTCTACATAATTTCGAAATCTAATTGAGTTTGATCTAGAAATAAAATTTGAATACGTAGATTCTATAAAATCATATATATTTTTTGCAATAGAATTTTTTCCATTACGGACGTCCACTTGAGCCCTACAGTCATCCACAGAAATTCTTAAATGTTTTAGAAGAATATCACACTTTTTTTGTTTTTCTTCCTCTTTTCTATAGAAAATATCCAATATTTTTTGTTTTTTATAAAAGATATATCCCAAAATTGCAATGAGACTTCCAGCAAAAAGGGTTCCAAAAAAAGTATTATCTAATAAATCTATATAATCCATATACTTATTGAATAAATTATCCAACAAATATACAATTCTATCAACACCAAAAAATGCACGCATTCGCGTGCATTTTTGAACCTGGATTCGCCATTCAACAATCCGGAAAAAATATATACTAAACAAATGTCGCAGAAATTGTGCTAATTTCTGCGTGATTTATACTCCTGTTATATTTGCACCTTACGGTGCAAATAATATGATTCAACGTCGAAAGCGTGCTCGTTTCGACGCAATTTTTACGCTTAAAAATTGGCTGCGGGACCTGGATTCGCCTCTCACTCTGCTGAGTTCGAGACCTTCGGCTTCTCTTCGAAGCCTGCGGCCCGCGGTTCGAATCCGGTGTCCTACAAATAAAAATCTGGAGCACAACAAATGTGTTCCAGATTTTCATGTGCTGCGGGACCTGGATTCGAACCAAGATTGACGGATTCAGAGTCCGCTGTCCTACCATTAGACGATCCCGCAATATTATTTATTTCACCATTAGACCTGCCTGCCGAAGGTAGGCGATCTCACAATAACAACCGAATACTACCAAAAATAAAGGAAATATTCAACAAAAATGTTTTTGAAAACACAAGCCATCGGGTATAATAGGGGAAACACTATCAATAATAATTTGTCATGCTAGAAATACTCACCCTATCCGCGGCTCTTGTGTTCTCAATGTTTCTTGTTATCAAAAGTGCCGATTACGCGATCATACACTCAACACGGCTTGCCGAGTGGTTCCGCCTACCAACATTTGTCATCGGATTTTTGATTGTTGCGGTTATTTCAATACTTCCTGAAACATTCATTGCTGTTAATTCCGCCCTTGCTGGCGTTCCATCATTTGGATTGGGAACATTGTTTGGTTCAAACGTCGCCGACCTTTCTCTTGTTATTGCGATAGTTATTTTCTTTTCCAAACACAACCTGAAGGTGGAAAGTAAAATGATTCAGGAACGTTTTTTCTATATTGGTATACTCGCCATTCCCATTTTGTTTGGCCTCAATGGGCACTACTCACGGAATGAGGGATTGATTCTTGTGGTCATTGGTGCCTTGTTCTATTTCTTTATTTTGCGAAGAAATATGATTGTGCAAAATATTCCACGAGAAAAATTTTCTTTTCGTGGGCTATTCCTTCTTCTCCTCAGCATGGGGTTCCTTTTGTTGGGGGCACACTTCACGGTGGAGTTTGGCGTTGGGTTGGCGCACACTCTAAGTATTCCTCCTGTGCTCATTGGTATGTTCGCTGTTGGGCTTGGTACAACACTTCCAGAACTGTTCTTTTCTATCAAAGCAGTAAAGAAAGAAAAAGATGATCTTGCGCTGGGAGACATCATGGGAACAGTGGTGGCAGACGCAACCATCGTGATCGGTATTGTCGCACTCATCAATCCATTTGTCTTCAATCCTCGCATTATCTATATAACAGGAATTGCCATGGTACTTGCCATCATCTTGCTTATTCATTTCATGAAAACCGATCGAACGCTCACCAAAAAAGAGGCAATCTTGCTTGTTCTTTTTTATGTAATGTTTGTCTGTGCCGAACTGCTCATTTCATAAACACACAGCGCTTTTTATTTTTTTTCGTTCTAGATTATAGTTATGTACATGGAAAACACGAATGCCCAAGAAAAAACCGAAGAAGGGGAAATTGATAAGGTTGCCGAAGAATTGAACGTTGGATTGCCCCACGTAAAACTTCCCACACCTATTCGACTCATAACATTATTCACCCTCATTGGAGGGTTGAGTATTTTGGGAAGTGTGTTTGCGGATGTGGTCCGCCCAAATACCGAAGAATTTGGATTTTATATTCTCCGATTGTTCATCGGAATTCTTGCAGTTGCCACCGCCTATGGTATTGAACAAAAAAAGCGTTGGTCACTGTGGTTGTATGGCATCATTGTGGTTATCGGTTTTTTTACCAACCCACTCGTTACTATATTGCCACTCCTTATTTTTATATATCTATATAAACGAAGAAAATTGTTTGCTCGTTCTGCATTGGATAAAATCATCCACTTTCTCGCATTTTCAATAAAACTGTTTTTCAAAAAGAAGAAATAATATATAAAAAAACCGCGCATCATGCGCGGTATATAGTTATATCGTAATTTCGAGAAAATTGAGCAATGAATTAAGTTCTTCCTTACATCCAGCTTTTTCAATATAGGTTTCTCGATTGATGGTATCCACCGGCTCGTGTTCAATCTGTGCGAATAATAAAATCGCAAGCGCCGAATTATCAATCGGGAACCCACCAGAAACCAAAACAATATATCTTCGTCCTGAAATTCCGCCATCGGGGGCGTCTCCGCAACTTTCTGCCGAAGCAACAGCATCCGGGTGTTCCAAAAGCCATGCAAGCATTCTTTGTTTTGTATCAAGTCCATTCTTTTTATTTCCACTTCCCAAGACCATACTGATAACAACTCTTTGTTCTTCTTTGTCGTATACCTGCACAAAACGTCGTTGTGTTGGAAATGGTTTGAGTGTTTTGGAAATGAGAGCAATAAATGCTTCAACAGTTTTGGTTGCATCTTCTACATTCATGAATCCTCCTACTATATGTATGTGTGAATGAAATTGAATTACACTGCATTGAACCGATCAAATAGATCCATCTTGTGTACGCATGCAAGAAAATCAAGAATGATATACAAATCATCCCAACATTCTGACATCCGTACATATGCATCGCGTTTATCGCGATCTTCTTGTGTATCTTCAAGCTGGCTCAAAATGAGAATGGCGACTGCCGAATTGTCATGTGGATCAAGTCCTGAAACCGCAACAACATGTTTTCTTCCTGAAACAGCGCCAGTAAATGCGTCCTCGCCATTTTCAATAGAACAAATTGCATCGGGATGGCTAAAAAGCCAAAATGCCCGTTGCTGACAAAAAACTCTATATGATTCTTCCTGATCAAGATGGAGTAATCCAAATGTTTGCTCCATCAGAGCATCTCCTGTTTCCTTGTTGAAGACGGATACAAAGATGCCTGTTTGCTTTGATTGCTTCAGATGATTCATCTCTGAAATCAACAAAAATAGTTCCTGAATAGCAATGGAAAGCCGAAAAAACCTCTTGCCCTTAACCATTGTTCCTCCAATATAATTTGTTAACGTTGTAAATAAAATACCAATAAATCGGGGATTTGTCAAAGATTGTCAATATAAAAATTGATTATAATGAAGGTAATGGAAAACTACGCATATTATAGCGAATTGTTAAAACCGGCATGGGCGCCACCATCATGGATATTTGGTCCCGTGTGGACGGTGTTGTATGTGTTGATCATTGTTTCATTTGGGTATGTACTCGTGAAATATATGAAGAAGGAATATAAAACGAGCGTCTTTCTGCCATTTTTTTTGAATGCCTTGTTCAACGTATTGTTCACCCCCATCCAATTTGGATTGCAAAGTAACATACTTGCAACACTTGATATTCTGTTGGTGCTGGGGACACTCATCTGGGCGATGAAGGTCATCTGGCCAAAAGCCCGCTGGGTGGTATTCATAAATATTCCATATCTTCTCTGGGTCTACTTTGCCACCATCCTCCAAATTACTGTAACTGTATTAAATTGGTAACATCACCCTCAGACGGAAGAATCCACTTACCCCTAAAAATGAATACACACTCTCAGATAAAAGAATCCACTTACCCCTAAAAATTGAGTTCATACATCCTATGAGTAGACTAAATCTCTAAAGTCTACTCATAGGATGTATGTGTGAAATAAACTTTGACAAAAACAACACAAAGCGGTATTTTTTTATTATTCATTAATAACTATGCAGAGGAGGAAAATATGAATATTCCATATGACAAAATGGAACTGGTTTTGGCACTATATGGTATTGAACAAAGAATGTCTGACGAGGAATTCAATAAAGTTGGGGAAGAAATCAAAGCAAAACTTGAAGAAAAATTACCAAACGAAGAGACCAGCATCAATATCTTAATTGCAAAACAAAATGGCATATCTATTGAAGAATTAATAAGCAGTCCTAATTTAAAACTTCTTCAGGCACAATATTACGAATCTATATATAGTTTCGTACTGATGGAACTCCAAGAAAAAATGAAGCTTACCAAAAAAGAAGCATATGCAATTCTTGCAGAACTACTCGGACTCCTTGATGGATCTTTATATGATTAACAAAACCCCCGCAAAAGCGGGGGAGTTTTTTAAACTTCTGTTTTTGAACGGAAAATCATTTCTGCAACAATAGTACCAGTTTCTGAGGTTTTATTATGGAGCATTTCAAGATTCCTAAAGTGCTTATCACAAGCACCTATTTTTACCTGAATGCGGTCTGGCTCATGTTCCCGGTAATCTAATCGCGCACCTGTTTCGAACATTTTAACGATTCGTTCGCCAGCTTCTTTACATTGTACAAACGCAGCAATGTTGCTATGTAATTTTGTACTTCCACCACAAACAAAGCATCCAGGCGTTTCGTCCAATCCAATACCACGAGAACGAAAATATTCTCCACCACCAACCGGTTTTTTATCAGGTCTTCCATGTTTTGGAGTTCCTTCTAAAGGGTGTGGCTGTAATTCTGGATAGTATGCGGGAGCACCAACTGCAATCTTTGATCTCGTTATACCATCTGCAAGAACTGCACATCTTTTCTGGCACTCACCACAAATCCACATTGCCGATCCACCAACCTGTATTGGCATATATCCAGAGCGATATCCACAATGCGGACATCCCCATTGGCTAAGAGCAAACTGGCTGATTGCGATCACCTTGTTTTCAGACATAATATCCTCCTACTTTTTATTAAAGAATTATGTATTGATAATACCATTAAATGGGGGAGTAGTCAATTTTAAACCCATTTTGACTAATTCTGTCTTTTGTTTTCTTGTGTTTTAGTTGTCCACAGTGTCAAGTATTATGCGAGTATGATATACTATGTATATAAACATATGCACACCATCCAAGAAAAATTATTGGAGCTCGCAAAAATAAAAAATCTTGCAATGTTCTCATTGCGTGAGATTGGCGCATTCATTGGTGAAACATCTCCACAAAAGGTAAAGCATCATATGGGTCAATTGGAAAAACGCGGATTGCTCCATATCGATAAAGCGCATGGTGTTATTAAAAACACGCGAGACACATGGGATGCTCCAACAAAAAAACAAAAAGGCGGATTGCTCATGATCCCTATTCTTGGATATGCAAGTGCTGGTCCCGCAACAGCAATTGCAGAAGAAAATATTGAAGGCTTTCTTCGCATTTCTGAATCACTCGTAAAACCTCGTCCCGCATCACATGTGTTGTTTGCAATTCGTGTAAAGGGTCCAAGTATGAACCGTGCGACCATTGATAAAAAGAAAATTGAAGATGGCGACTATGTCATTGTAGATACCACCGATAGGAACCCAAAAAATGGCGATATTATCCTCTCAATTATTGATGGAATGGCAAACATAAAAAGATTCCACAAAGATGAGGAAAACAAACAGATCATTCTTATCTCTGATTCAAGCCAGGATTTTCCACCAATCTATATTCACGAAAATGACAATTATATGATTAACGGAAAAGTAGTGCAGGTTATCAAAAAACCAAAACTATAAAAATAACCCCCACACTGTGGGGGTTTTAAAAAATGTCTTTCATTGGTTCATGTGTAATATTCCAACAAATACATACGTAGTATTGGTATATGACAGACGAAAAAAATAACAATATGGAAAATGCGGGGTCGTGTTGCATGTTCTGTAAAAAAGGAAAGATGATGTGTGGCCCAAACGGCATGCATAGGGCCTGCCATATAATCCGCTGGGTTTTGGGACTTCTCATTCTTTGGGCGGTATTTATGGGGGGTGTTAAGCTCGGAGAATTTAAAAGCATGATTGACACAGGAGACTTTGGACGATCTCATCGTAGTGGATATGGATATCAAAATAACTTTAGGAATTCCATACCCATGATGCGTAATGGTGGATATAATGCCGATTTCAATTGCAATCAAGATGGCATGATACGAGGATATGGGTTGAAAGATGGATCAGGTATACAAAAATGGACTATTCCAGACGGTTCAATAACACCACCTGAAGGAAAATTCTTACAATAACAAACTACCATAAAAATAAACCCCCTTTCGGGGGTTTTTATATAAGTGCATTGAACATTTTTATTTGTTCATAGAACAGGCCGAAATTATTTTTCCAAACATCTAAGATTTTTTTCTGATCATCTGGGGAAACAAAGAGAACATCAGAACCATCCTGAGTCGGATCAAGTAATCCCCGAAATGGGGAAATGCAAGAACTGGCAAGATTGAGTATTATTTCCGACCCGTTTGCAAAATGTCCATAAAACAATTCTTTTAGAGAAATGATATTTCTTACAAGCATTGCATACAGGAGTAGGGGAGCAATAGAATCTTTTGATCGTATTCCGTCAACAACCGCCTTTGAATAGCTATCCGAGTTATTTTGAATGTTATCCAAAAATATAACACGCGCTAATTCTGGACTTTGTTCAGCATGCTCGTACCCATCAATATATGGGATGAGTAAAATTCCAAAAGCGGTAAATGAAAGTTTTACGTTTATCGAAAAAACTTTATCTTGTGGTACCTTCCATTCTTCTCCTTTTGTGTGCCAAATAAAGTATTCTGATTTATTGAAGGCAGACTCGTAACAGAATCCAGCATTTTCCAATGTATCAACTGCTTCATCAGATAAGGGGAACATTCCAAGATGGAAGGTTTCTTTTCCATCATAAGGAACATTAAGTATCTCAAACGCTTTCTGAGTGACAACATCTTTTGAAATCAGTCGTTCTCTGATTTCTGTGTTTTTATTGCCCATATTCTTATCCTTTCTAAGTTGTGAAATAACTGAAATATAATACATTTTTTATCGACCTTAGTCAATTAAAAAGATTTCAAACTGCGTCTAAATGGGAGTATACTTTTTAATATGAAGAAAACGGTAATTGTGGGCATAGCGGGAATTATTATTCTTGTGGTGCTTATATTTCTTATTGCCTCAAATGCAATAATAACAAAACCAGATGCACTGGTTTCAAAGTTTTATAACACATGGCTTGAAAAGAAATATATGATTGCAGACGATTCGTATAAGCAGACAAACATGCTCTCCGATAGCTTTAAGGATAAGATAAAAACTATTATCTCGTCCCCGGAACAAAAAAATTATGACCCAATACTCTGTGCCCAACATTTTCCAAAAAGTTTTGAAATATTTCCTATAAAAACAGGGGATACAACCGCAGAAATTGGAGTTCGTGAATATTTTGATACTATCGTGAAAGATATAAAAATATCGCTGGTACGCAAAAACGCAATCTGGAAGATAGACGATGTCATTTGTGGAGATGAACCAAAACAACCTGAAGTGATCCAATTTGAAGAAGAAGGAAATATCATTGAAAGAAATGGTGACTGGCAACTCGTATACGAAAAACCAGGCAAACCAGCTTTATTGATGTCATTAGATTTTTCCAACTGGAGATGTGGGGACGAAACCGATCGATGTATTCCATCATTCGAACAAGGAAGACGGGTGCGTGTAATTGGTAAAAAAATCAACGAGGATACCGTTCTCGTTGACTCAGTGACTGAATTATAAAAAATTATGGACGGAACCGTCTGCGTTTCACGCCATTTCTTGATGGTGCCTGTTTTCTATCCTGAGAAAACGATCTGCTTCCTGATCGCGACGAAAACGAACGTCCTCCAGATCGACTGGTAGTTCGAGGTTCCCGAGAAGAAAAACTTCGCGGTCGCGCCGAAGAAAACGATCGTCGCTCTTCTCGTTCTTTTATATTATGAAGTGGGTGGACGGAAGGAAGTTCAGGAAGTTTTGAAACAGGAAGTTCCTTTGAAATTAAATGTTCAATAACACGAACATCACGCTTTTCGTCTGGTCGAGCAAATGAAATTGCTTTTCCAATTTCTCCCGCGCGTCCCGTTCGTCCAATTCTGTGTACATAATCTTCTGCATTTTCTGGAAGATCATAATTGATTACCAACTCAATGTTTTTTACATCAATACCACGCGCTGCTATGTCGGTTGCAACAAGCACTCGATATGTTCCATTTTTAAATCCTTGCAACGCTTCTTTTCGTTGATTGAGTGATCTATTCGAATGTATCTCAGCTGCTGGATTTCCAAATCCACGGACCATAAATGCAATACGCTTTGCTCCATATTTTGTTCGCGCAAACACCAACACAGAACCTCTATACTCCTGAAGAATTTTTTCAAGAAGTCGTGGCTTGTCTTCATGAGGAACAAAAAATACTTCTTGTGCAACATCCTTTGCGGTACTTCCTTGTGGTGCAACTTCAACACGAATAGGAAGTGACAAATATGTGCGTGCCATCGAAAATATTGATTCTGGCATAGTCGCAGAAAATAACATAGTCTGCCGTTCTTTAGGAAGGAGTGCGTGAATTCTTTTTAATTGTGGAGCAAATCCCATATCAAGCATTCTATCTGCTTCATCAAGTACAAGGATTTTTGTATTTCCTAATGAAATAGTTCTTTGTTCTGTGTGATCAACAATGCGCCCTGGTGTTCCGATAATAATGTCAGGATTTCGAGAAAGTTGACGCAACTGTTTTCCCATTGGTTCACCACCAATAAGCACTGCTGTTTTTAGTCCTAATGGTTTTCCAACAGCAGAAATTGCCTCATCAATTTGTATTGCAAGTTCACGCGTTGGAGCAACCACCAACGACAATCCTTTTTTTTGAATTGCACTTTGGACAAGCGGAATACCAAACGCAAGCGTTTTTCCCGTTCCAGTCTGCGCAATACCCATAACATCTTTCCCTTGTAGGAGGGGAATAATTGCTTGCTCCTGTATAGGTGTTGGAGTAACGAAATTCAATCGTGCAAGTACTTCCAAAATGGCTGGTGCAATACCAAAGCCCTGGAACCCCTTTTCATTTCTATTCATACTAATAACTTAACAATATAATAAATGTATTAATTTGTCAATTCTAAGAGCGCATATCCTGAGGGACTCCACCCTCCATTTGGATGCGCATGAGCTTGAGATTGCCATCAACAATCTTTGTTTGTAGCAACTTCATCCGTTTTTCATTAACTATCGTATACACACCAGGCTCTGGGTTCAATGCGCGAACCATTGTGTTAATGGTTTGTGCTCGTTCTGTTTCTCCCTGCATGGCAAGTTGGAGATCGTTATGATCAACAAACCCGTCTTGAGAAACAAATTTCTTGGTGAGTGTCGCCTCGGTATGATTTTGTTCAATTCCTTGTTTTTCTCCACGCATTAATTGAGCAATAATCTCTGCAAGCATTGCTCCACCGAGATGCGCAAGCACATCATGAAGATCTTTATATGTTATTACTGATAAATCAAATCCCTTTAATACTTTTTCTTCAATAACTGGACCATGATCAACATCCTTATCAACAAAGTATAGAGAAACTCCTGTTTCTGTTTCATTGTTTAAAATCGCCGACTGAATTGGGGATGATCCACGTAACTTTGGAAGAAGTGACGGATGGACGCCAACCGTTCCATGTGTCGGCAAATCAAGAATTGATTGAGGAATTATTTTTGCATACGCCGCAACAACAAATAAATCTGTTTTAATTTCTTTTAACTGTTCTTCAACTTCCTTTAATTTTTCTGGTTGAATAATATGTATTGAATTTCTAATTTCTGGAGATAAACCAAGTACATATTGCTTTACCGGTGGGGGAGTAATAATTTTTTTTCTTCCTACTGGACGATCAGGGTTGCACACAACCGCCATAGGAACATGGCCCGCATCAATTAAATGCTTTAAAACGATTTGTGCAAATTCCGGAGTGCCAAAGAAAATATATGACATATGCATTACTTCTTTATCTGAATCTTTCGTGCACTTTTTGTTCTATCAATAAACAAGTGTCCATCTAAATGGTCTACCTCGTGTTGAAAGATTCTAGCAAGGAGCCCCCATGCTTTTATTTTTATCTTCTTTCCTTTTATATCCTGTCCCTCCAGTGTCACGCGATATGCGCGAGGTGTTGGTCCAAACATTTCAGGAACACTCAAACATCCTTCTTCAACCGTTGAAAGTTCTTCAGAGAATTTTGTTATTTTTGGATTGAAGACTGCATAAAATTTTTGCCGTCCCTGGCTATCAGGTGCCTCGGCAACAAAAAATCGCTCACGAAGACCAACCTGGTTTGCAGAGAGACCGACACCATTTGCACGTTTCATAGTCTCGCGCATCATTTTGATAAGTTCACGCAATTCTTTCTCGGTGTAATTATCAAAATTAAACGGAACCGTTTTCTTTCGGAGAAACGTTTCGTTTTTCTTTTCCTCTATGGTGACTATTGGTTTTACTTCCTTTTGATTCATCTTTTTTTTGGTTCTTAGGTTTTCCAAATTCAGAGAAAAATACCTTCATAAAATACGCCCCTTTATTTTTTATTGCTTTTTGTTCCGAAATTCGTCGAGCAACTGAAAGCAATGCAGTCGCGCCATATTGCTTTGCAAGTCGCATATAAAGCGCTTTGTGTGTCCGATCTCCAAGCATTTCTGCAACCTCAAGTCCGGTGAGCTGATAATCTCTATACACGTGACTTTCTTTACCGCGCTCTTTCAAAAGCTCTAAATAATTCGGATCAAGCGGCATTTCCATTATTCTATGCTATTATTATTGGTATGAAAAGGTTGTTCGTAGCATTCGAACTTCCTCAAACGACACTGGACTCTATTAACGTGGCGACTGTTTCTTTTGTGAAAAAAATCCCGCTTGATGCACGGCTCGTAAAGTGGGAAAATCTCCATATTACTATTTCATTTCTCGGAGACCAGGATGAAGCAATGATTCCGGGAATTCTTGATGCAATGAAGGGGACAACGATTCCCGAATCTCTGTATATACAAACAAACGCGATTGATTACGGCCCGCCAGCATTTGAAAAACGGATGGTGTGGCTTTCACTCACCAAAGAAACATCGAAAGAGCTTGAATTTATAAAATTATCGCTTGAAGCAAACTTATATAGAAACGGAATACAATGGACGCAGGAAAATTCCTCGCACTTCAACGGACATATAACGCTCGCACGATTTAATCCAAAACCACGTGAACGACTGGAAACTATATACACGCCATTTGATGCGTCATTCCATCCAACCGAACTTGTATTATTTGAATCAGAACTTACTCCACAAGGCCCCAACTATTACAAGATAGAAAATTGACGGAATAAGGCATACGTTGTATAATCTCCTCAACATTAACAATAAAAGGAGGTGTTATGAATACACCAACTAGGTACTTTTTTACATTCGGATTTTTCGGATTTATATATTCACTATTCCGTATTGATCCGATCGTATTATTCGGTTATGAAATTGTATACCCAAGAATTCTTGATGTGTTATTCCTTGCTTTTGGCGGTTATACATTCGGATATATTGGAGAACAAGAACACGATGAATCAAGAAGCAAGGGAGAAGAGGAAGATACATTTGGTCAAATCATTCTCGGTGCGGTCTTGGTCATAGCATTTATTGTAAATATAATACTGTATACATTCATACCAACCGCAATCTATGTGTATGTGGTATGTGGGCTGATTTTTACTTTCGGCGCATGGATCACATATATCGGTTTTCAATCAATGTTGAATCAGCATGAGATATTATATCTGCTCATGGTTGGATCATTTGTAGGACTTGGATTTGGCCTTGTAATCGGTGGTGGATTTCTTGCATTGCTTTATGTGATACCACCAATGATGGTACTCGGAACTAAACAGTTATTGTTTTTGAAAAAATAATTATGCCCCCCCCTTGTGGGGCATTTTTTTGCATACATCTTTGAACTCTGATTTAATTAGAGGGATATGTGGAATAACAAATGGAAAATTTCAGGAGGTGCACTGTTTGTGCTCATTATTATTATTGTATCGGGGTTTGTTGGATATACATATGGAAACAAACGATCAATAGTCATCACCGATCCGCGCGCACTTATTAAATCCGACTTCTCACTATTTTGGGAAGCAGTTGATGTTGTTCAAAATAAATATGTAGATACGAGTGCAATTAAAGACGACTCAATGCTCTATGGTGCAATTCGTGGAATGATTGCATCACTTGAGGACCCATATTCAGATTTTTTTGATCCGTCTGATGCAAAAAAATTTGATGAGGATTTAAATGGTATGTTCGGCGGTATTGGTGCAGAAATTGGACTTCGTGATGGCATCATAACGATTATTTCTCCGCTAAAAGGCAATCCCGCAGAAAAAGTAGGGCTTCTTCCGTTAGATAGAATTCTTCGCATTGATAATACGACTACTACAAATATGTCTACGGAAAGCGCAGTGAAGATTATTCGTGGAAAACCGGGGACAGAAGTTCGATTGCTCATTATGCGTAATTCATGGAAAGAACCTAAGGAAATAAAAATCACGCGCGCAATTATAGAGGTACCCACACTTGATGTTGAAATAAAAACTCTTTCTAATGGAAAGAATGTTGCGCATCTTCAATTACATAATTTCAATGCAAACGTTCCATCATTGTTTCGCCAAAAACTTTTTGAAATAGCAGATAAAAATCCAGAAGGAATCATTCTTGATCTTCGAAATAATCCAGGGGGATTTCTTGATGTAGCAGTAGATATTAGTGGTTGGTTTTTGGAATCCGGAAAAACAGTAGTAAAGGAAAAACTAAGAACGGGGGAGGAAACAATTCGGTTTGCTTCAGGAAATGGGCTGCTTGTTGATATGCCTGTCGTTGTGTTGGTGAATGGGGGAAGCGCTTCTGCCGCAGAAATTCTCGCTGGTGCAATCCGTGATATTAATGGATCAAAACTTATTGGAGAAAAAACATTTGGTAAAGGAAGTGTTCAGGAGGTTGTGGATTTAAAAGACGGCTCAAAAATGAAAGTCACTATTGCACATTGGCTCACTCCCGACGGAACAAAGATTGATAAAACAGGATTGGAACCGGATATAACAGTAGTAATGAAAGAAACAGATATAGAACAAAAGAAAGATCCACAACTTGATAAAGCACTTCAACTCATAGAGGATCAACTTAAATAAACATATGAAAGTAGTTTTTACAAAAGATATAAAAGGTGTTGGAAAAAAAGGAGAGGTGAAAGAGATAAACGATGGATATGCGCGTAATTTTTTGATACTAAAAGGATTTGCGGTACAGGCAACCTCCGGAGCAATTCAAAAAATTGAAAAAGAAAAATCTGAAAAAGATGCGGCTTACCAAAGAAAAATACAGACATTAAAAAAACTTGCGGATTCCATCAAAAATTTAAAACTGCACTTCACACTTAAAGCAGGGGAAAAGGGAGAGTTATTTGGATCAATCACTTCAAAGGACATTGAAAAACAACTTGTTCAATATAAGGCAGGGGAGGCTCAAGCACTACTAGAGCATCCAATAAAATCCATCGGGGAACATGTGGTACCAATTAATGTGGGCGAGGGAATAGAAACAACTATTGTTGTTGATGTAAAAAAGGAATAGATAGAAAAACAAAAATCTCCGCAGAACGCGGAGATTTTTTATATTATTAACCTACTATATTAATTACGGTAACTCGTTTCTTCGAACGATCGAAACTCTTTTTTTGTTTACTTGAGAACTTTACTGATCCTGGAGTTTTCGCATAGAGGGTATCATCTCCACCACGAAGAACATTTGTCCCTGGGTAGTATTTCGTTCCACGCTGACGAATCAAAACTTCGCCGGCTTTTACAACCTGCCCATCAAAACGCTTCACGCCAAGTCGTTTTGATTCTGACTCTCGTCCTAGTTTAGTAGATCCTTTAGCTTTGGTATGTGCCATAACTTCTTAACCGATATATAATAATCCAGATATGCGTTCTGTGTCAAGGACTACGAATATTATTTCTTATAAATGATCTCCATAAAATATAAATAATCTTCCTAAAAGTAAAAAAACGCACTCTATTGCAAACGCAACCTAAAGGGATTTGAACGATGCAATAGAGTGTGTTTTTTGATTCCTTTTACTCAGTAATTTATTTATTTTATTCCGACATATTTATTCAAAATAATATTCTCCGTGGGTAAATGAATTGTAGACTACTTGCGCAGTATATTTGCTTATTGTTTATACTAATTAAAAGATGTCTAGCTCAACAAACCCCCCAATAGAACCAAACGAACACCAGCCTCCTCAGTGGGTAAAGTTGGCCCTTTTTTGGCTCGTAATTGCCCTTATAGGGCTGTTTTTCTTCAGTTTGGGATACTTCTACGGAAGGGGAAACGAACCCGCAAAAATCGTTATAGAGAAGTGTGCTTGTCAGTAAGTAAAACTTGCTAAAAGATAAAAAACAACGCATAATAGCACTTAATCTTTAACAAAAGGAAAGGTGTGAAATGAAAAAGAAAAATAAGACAAAAACCCTCTACTCAACAAAAGTGGGAGATCTTCTTATCATCTGGATAACTGGATTCGTTCGGTTGTGTATCGCAGAAGTGACAAATGAAAATCCGTTACAAATGAAAGTAACCGAGTCGGGTCCTTTTTCGAATCTAAAAGATGGTGACTTTATAATAAAAGCAGAATACACCGCGCAATTTCAAAAAGACAACGACGCATTTCTCAAGGAATGTAAGAAAAAAAGCTGGGACGTTTTCTCCGGTCTTGCAAAAATACCAGGAATACCGGAAAACAGCTCTAAGCTCTTCAAAATTTCAGCAGAATAAAACAGGGGATACCAATGAAAGAGGAAATGTATATTGACAAAACATTGTTCAATATCCTTACAGCACATATGTTCCTGATAACATCTGTTTGGATAATTGCAATATTGTACTCACTTCATCCAATTGTTTTTGCGGTTTTCTTATTAGTAATCGGAATTTCCGCACTAACACTCGCTGGAATGTTTTATAGCGAATTGAAAGGAGTTTTTTATAGAAACTTCTACGCGCATATAAATATTCCAAGATACGAAGAGTATCACAACACTCATTACAAAAGATAATTAAAACCCCCTTTGGGGGTTTATTTTTTGTGCGCCTGCCTGCCGGTAGGCAGGCGGGAGAGGGAATTGAACAAAATTTCGCAGACGAAATTTTCTGACACCTTGCGGTTTCAGTACTTCCACCACGGGAAAACTCCCGTTTTCCCGACCCCTTTCTCGTTCAAATCCTCTCACAATATATAGAAATAAAAACTGAGCAGGTAAACTACTCAGTTTTTATTTTTGTGCGCGGGAGAGGATTTGAACCTCCAAGCCTTGCGGCGCTACCACCTCAAGGTAGTGCGTCTACCAATTTCGCCACCCGCGCAGAACAGCTGTTAGCTTTTAGCGGTTAGATATTAGCTAAAAATAATAAGCTCAATAAGAGTATACAAAATGAGAAAAAATAGTAAACCCCTCCATGAAAGAAGGGGTCAGCTTTTATGAATGCCAAATTAATGACAAAGCTTTAATGGAATCAGTAATTTGGCAAATATATAAACTTGTTCATCAATACTCCTTAATATTCTTTTGAAATTAGAATTTTACAGAAATATTTAGATCAATTTTGCCATCGGAAAACTTATGGTATTTTGTTGATGCATCCCATCCAGCAGCAATAAGAGTTGCGGTAATAAAATCAGTAAACAGTACTTCATCGTCAACCTTGGTAATACCACAAGGCATTCCCAAACCATTTTTTAAATCTTCCAATTGAGCTTGACTGATTTCTCCATCAATGATGGTCAAGTGCATATCAGCTTCCTTCCAATCATGTTCCGACATTTTTCGTTCAAGGAACCCAATTTTTGTTGTCATTTTTACCATTTTCTACTCCTCATTAAATTATTAAGTATGTACACATTATAGCATACTATATTGACAAAGTCAAGGGTACATGCTATAATTACTCCATCATTAATAATTTAAAGGTGATTTATGAAACGCAAAATTTTTAGAATTCTGCTATTCGTATTCTTGGTATACTTACCGATTCAATTCATCTATGATCAATTTTCCATGCGAGACGAACTTTCTACAACAATAGAAAAGTTCGAAACAACTGTTAATTATCACCAAGCAAATGGAATTGAATTTGAAGGTGAAATTGATTCAATACTTGTACAAAGAAACGAAATTCTTAGACAGAATGAATTTCTTAAAATAGGAAACTGGAGCACTAACTCATTTTTCCGCACTGAATTGATCATATACTTAAATGCCTCGTGGCTACCGGCCGATATTCAAAATATGATGGCAAAAGTATTTTTGGGAGACAGCCCAACGATAGGAGAATCACTTTTTTCTCTGTTATTCTTTATCCTCCCAATTATCCTTTATATGGTTGGCTGGGCATCGGTCATCAATTTTCTCAAAAAACCCGCTCATTAGCGGGTTCTTTTTTTCCGCGTTGTTGGTTGTCGGTTGTGGGTTGTGGGTTATAATAGTAATTGATGCTCAAGTATCTACCATTTTTCAAACACCACAAAATATATTCAGCGCTCATTTTTTTAGGCATCGCGTTTTCTGTTGTCTCTCTTGTGTTAACCGCAACAAACTACGGGCGTCTTGCTGAATCTATTGTTATAAAATTTGATACATTGCAGGAGGTGAGTGTGTTCGGGGAGAAAAGCGGTTTGTGGGGAATATGGTTGTTGGGGCTCACTATGATGGGAATGAATGGAGTGCTCATGTATGAATTCTGGAACCGAGAACGTTTTCTCTCTTATATATTTGCTTTTGCAAATTCATTTCTTTCACTTCTCGTGTTTCTTATAATCGTGGTATTACTTTCAAATAACTAGCTATGACAACAACGACAACACTTCTTATTGTTCTTGTTCCCATCATTGCCGTGGGCATTGCCCTGGTGATTATTTTGCGAGCGTTAAAACAACCAAAACCAAAAGAAGAAAACTCCTCGCTACTTCTTTTACAAAGTCAGATGCAGGAAATAGCACGAACACTTGATTCACGACTTGGGGAATCAACGCGCTTCATGCAAACACAATATAGTGAGTCCCATAAAATTATCCGCGATGTCACTGAACGCCTCACCAAACTTGATGAAACAAACAAGCAGGTAATAAATTTCACCGACCAACTCCAATCGTTGCAAGACATTTTAAAGAATCCAAAACAACGGGGAATATTAGGTGAATATTATCTTGAAACGCTTCTCAAAAATGTGCTTCCCCCAGGAAGTTTTGAAATGCAATATCATATGGGTGTTGATGAAAATACCGGGAAAGAACTTATTGTGGATGCCGTTGTATTTGTAAAAGATAAAATTATTCCCATTGACTCAAAGTTTTCTCTTGAAAATTATAATCGCATTATTGAAGAAAAAGATCCAACACTTCGTGAAACATACGAAAAAGAATTTAAAAACGATTTAAAAAAGAGAATTGATGAAACTTCAAAATATGTTATTCCATCCAAAGGAACGATGGATTTTGCATTTATGTTTATCCCACATGAAGCAATTTATTATGATCTTCTCATCTCACAAGTGGGTGCAGTTAAGGTAAATACACGCGACTTAATTGAATACGCATTCAAAGACAAACACGTTATTATAGTTTCACCAACCTCATTTCTCGCATATTTACAAACGGTTTTGCAGGGATTGAAATCATTGCAAATTGAGGAATCGGCAAAAGATATTATCAAGCGTGTGGAAGAGTTAGGAAAACATCTTTTGGCATATGAACAATATATGAACTCAATGGGAAAGTCGTTGGATACTACGGTGAATCATTATCGAAAGGCAACGGGGGAGTTAAAAAAAATAGATAAGGATGTCATGCGTATTACAGGTTCGGCAATAGGTCTTGAGCCTGCGCAAATTGAATCATCTACACAAGATGAGGAATAATATCGAACAATCTGTATTTGAATTCATATCTTTTTATAACGCCATGGAGCGAGCAGTAACTCCCATGGAAATAGTAACGCGAGCTCCGCTATTGAAACAGGTTTCATTCACACAAATTATTGAAGTAATAGAATCGTTAACACAACAAAAACTGGTTTTTTCAAAAAACGGTTTTCTTGTTATACAAAATAGAGATTCATTATTGGAATCAAGAACCAAGCAAGATTTTCTCCTTGATATCAAGTGGAAAAAACTTATGAAGATGGCAACGTGGTTCCGATATATTCCATTTGTTGATTTTGTGCTCGTTAGTGGTTCAATGTCATTCGGCGCAATTAGAAAATCATCCGACTTTGATGTCGTACTTGGCGTGCGACAGGGCAGGATATTCACTGCACGCTATTTGGTAAGTGGTTTGTTTTCTTTGTTTCGCGCCAGACGTCTTGATGATTTTGAGGCAAGTAGTCCCGACAAATTTTGTTTCAACCATATCATAACCCCCATATCATATGAAAAGCCTCCACATAATTACTATCGATATGAATTATATAAACATCTCATCCCTATTTTTATTGATGGATTATCATATGAAAGATTCAGAGAAAAAAACAGCTGGGCAGAAATTGGAATGCTCAATAGCGAAATGGTTCCGCTACACAAACCAAGTAAGATAAAAAAAATTCTTGAGTTTTTATTTGGCAATACAATAGGGAACTATATTGAAACCCACATTGCAGAACCAATCGCAAAAAAACGACTGGCAAGTTACATACACCAGAAACATAATGCGGGAAGGGTGGTAATACATGAATATGAATTGGAATTTCACTTCCAACTTAATTACGAATCAATGTTTTCAAATTTCAGAATTCCAATATTTGTGACAGATACACTAAATCAAGAAAAATAAACACCCACAACAAAAACCCACACGTTTCTTGCGAAACGTGTGGGAAATGGAAGAATTTCCTTCTGCCTATAAGGGCAAGAGTAAATTCACTCACTCAACACAGGCATTATAGCATACTACTCCCAAAAAAGCAAGTCCCCACTAGGGAAATATTGAAGAAATCAGGATATGTGATACAATCAGGCTATAAAGCGGTATTGGGCGGCGCGGGCGACTACGGATTGCGCACTCGCTCAACAACATTGTTAAAATGGAGGTCACCACCGTAGTCGCCCACGAGGTCTGATACTGTTTTTTTTGCATTATGTCTATTTTTTCTAAACTATTTGGACTCAATGAACTCTCTGTTTTACAAGAACGCGTCAATGAAATAAATAAACTTGAGGCGGAAATTGAGGCATACAGCGATGAGCAAATTCTTATCGAATCAAACAAACTAAAGGAATCTATACGTTCTTCCTCTGATATAAACGAGGCACTTAATTCAGCGCTCCCACGTGCGTTTGCTTTGGTGAGGGAAACAGGAAAAAGAAAACTAAAACAGAGACATTATGATGTTCAGCTTATCGGAGGAATGGTACTCCATGAAGGAAAAATTGCAGAAATGCTTACCGGGGAAGGAAAAACATTAACCGCAACTTCGGCGGTGTATTTAAATGCGCTCTCTGGAATGGGCGTTCATGTGATAACAGTGAATGATTATCTCGCAAAACGTGATGCGATTTGGATGGGGCAGATCTATCATGCATTGGGACTTACCACATCATGTATTGTTCATGATTCTGCATACATGTATGATCCAACATACGAGAATACTGAAGCAGATAAAGAACGTGATGAATTGGGAAGTTTTCGTGTTGTGGAAAAATTTTTAAGACCAACCACAAGAAGAGAGGCATATGCCGCGGATATAACATATGGAACAAATCATGAATTTGGGTTTGATTATCTTCGTGACAACTTGGTTAATGTAATAAGTGAACGTGTACAACGATCATATTACTTTGCGATTATCGATGAGGTTGATTCAATCTTAATTGATGAGGCGCGAACTCCACTCATTATTGCCGCACCAGACAGCGAATCAAGTGGATATTACAAAACATTTTCACATATTGCAGAACGCTTGGTACCAGAAGAGGACTACACAGTTGATGAAAAATTAAAAACTGTCTCAATCTTGGAATCAGGAATTGAAAAAGTTGAACGCGAAATGAGAATTGGAAATCTGTATGCACCAGAAAATGCACGCTTAGTTCATTTTCTTCAGGAAAGTGTTCGCGCAAAAGCATTGTTTCATAAAGATAAAGAATACGTAGTTCGAGATGGAGAAATAATTATTGTTGATGAATTCACTGGAAGAATGCTCCAAGGACGAAGATATTCTGGTGGTCTTCATCAAGCAATCGAGGCAAAAGAGGGGGTTCAGGTAAAACAAGAAAATAGAACATACGCACAAATCACCATTCAAAATTATTTTCGTCTTTATAAAAAGATTGCTGGCATGACCGGAACTGCACAAACTTCTGCAGAAGAATTTCATAAAACATATAATTTGGGGGTCGTTTCCATCCCACCAAACCGCCCAATGGTTCGTGATGATATTGACGATTTAATCTATAAAACAAAAGACGCAAAATATCGTGCTATAGCAAAAGAAGTACGCGCGCGACATGAAAAGGGGCAACCGGTACTTATCGGAACAACCTCAATAACAAATAACGAAACAATTTCTGCATACCTCACAGAAGAAGGAGTTCCCCATGAAGTATTGAATGCAAAAAACAATGAACGAGAAGGAGCGATTATCGCTCAAGCAGGAAAACGAGGAGCAGTTACCGTTGCAACCAACATGGCTGGTCGTGGCGTTGACATCATTCTTGGGGGGATCCCATTTAATAAGGATTTAGCAGAAGAAATAAAAGCACTTGGCGGATTGCATGTTATTGGTACAGAACGACATGAAGCACGGCGTATTGATAACCAGTTGCGTGGTCGTGCGGGACGCCAGGGAGATCCAGGATCGTCACAATTCTTTCTTTCTGTTGAAGACGATCTCATGCGTATATTTGGAGGGGATAGGATTGGTTCGGTAATGAAGATGATGAATTTTCCCGAAGATGTGCCCATTGAATCAAAAATAATTACCAAGTCAGTAAATCAAGCCCAACAAAAAGTTGAGGGAAATAATTTTGATATTAGAAAGCACCTACTTGAATTTGATGATGTATTAAATAAACAACGAACTGCACTGTATACAAGAAGAACAAACATTTTAAAGGCGGGGGAAGAAAGCACCATACTCCCCATGGTAACAGATACAATTAATTCATTTTTAGCTCACTATGAAAAAGCAATAAAACACGGAACAGAACATCTTGGGGAAGAGGAATATAAAAAACTAGAAGAAGCAAAAGCACTCTGTTCAAAAATTCCAACAACGTTAGAAAAAGAACGGGCATTTATTATTGGACAACAATTAATACGAATTTTGGATACTCTATGGATAGAACACTTGGAGCACTTGGAATCCCTCCGCGACACAGTAAATCTTCGCGCATACGGGCAACACGAACCAATTGTTGAATATAGACGTGAGGCACATATCCTTTTTGAAAGATTGCTCCGTGCATATGAACAATTTGTGTTCAATTCAATATTCCAAATATTTGAGATGGATATTTCAAATATTGAATTAAACAAACCAGCACAAAAAGTAGTTCCTCCAACTGAATCAAAAGATATTGGAAGAAACGATCCTTGTTATTGTGGATCAGGAAAAAAGTACAAGAAGTGTCACGGGGCGTAACAACGCTTGTCTTAATAAGGTATGAACTACCATATGAAAAAAATACCAACAATATTATTAATTGTTTTATTTTTTGTAAGTATTATAGGTTTTTTCGCTTATAATTCATTATTTAGTGCTCCACAAAAACAAGCGGAACTAGAACGATTTATTATTCCCATTAATACCTCAAAGACGGATATAATAAAAAAACTTAACGATCAAGGGTTTATAAAAAGTGAATCTGGGTTTAAATTTGTTTTTACTTTTTCAGATATAGAAGCGGGGGCATACAAAATATCAAAAAATATGTCTGCGTGGGAAGTCGGAAGTATAATGAAACAGAAGCCATATATGGTGTGGATCACCATACCGGAGGGACTTCGCAAAGAACAAATTGGGGAAATACTTGCTGATAGTTTGGGATGGACCGAACAAGAGAAAAAGGATTGGATAACAAAATATACCGCAAAAGAAAAACTCTACACAGAAGGCGTCTATTTTCCTGATACATATTTACTCTCAACAGAAGAGTCACCATCAAAAATAGCTGAACGGTTTATTGATAAATTTAATGAAAAATTTCAACCATATACAGAACGGTTTATAAAAGAAAATATAAAATGGAATACCGCACTGCGCATTGCATCAATTATTCAACGAGAAGCATCGGGGAACAACGATATGCCCCTTATCTCTGGCATTCTCTGGAATCGACTCCTTAAAAATATGCGACTTGAGGTGGATGCAACGGTACAATATGCAAGAGATGACATTGCACACTATGGTGTTGTGCGTAATAACTCCCAACCACAAACATATATGAGTGAAGGGGATTGGTGGAAACCAATGAGGTCAAATGACAAAAATATTGATTCCCCCTATAATACATATAGAAACAGTGGGCTTCCTCCACATCCAATTTGTAATCCAGGACTAGACGCCATTGATGCAGTGCTGAATCCAACTAAGACAGACTGCCTATATTATATACACGATACAAATGGGCAAATTTATTGTTCAAAGACATATGAAGAACATAAAAATAATATTGAGAAATTCTTATAACCATGGAACAAAAAGAATTTAATAGAAAAATACAAAAAGAAAAGAAAGAAGAATTTCCTGTATCTACAGAAACAGTTTCTGCGGATGAATTAGAAAAGATTATTTATAAAGATAAACATAATCCAGACAAGAAATTTTTAAAAAAAGAAAACGGGGGAGAATTCAAATATTTTGACTTGCGTAAACTTATGGAAAGAAAAACTCAAAAAAGGGAATTATTCTATCCATTAGTTAGTAAAGAAAAAGATATAGTGGGGATATGTGAACTTGAAAAAAGTCCATATGAAGAAAATACATATTGGATTTCTTTTATGTCAGTGAAGGACTCGGAGCAGGGGAAGGGATATGGATCAAAATTAGCAGAAGAAACATTCCGCTTTGCAAAAGAAAAAGAAATTAACATTGAAGGGTCTATATATTCTGATATAGGCAGAGAGAAACTAAAATCAAAACTAAAAGAACTTTCTGAAAAATATGGCGTAAAATTTATAGACTCCGACGAAAAACATAAAGTATAAACCCCTTCTCGGAAGGGGATTTATATTATTCATCAAAGAAATTCTTTCCTGTTTTGTATGCCTCAAAAAATGTATCTAGTCGATAGAATAGCCGTTCCATGGGAATTGCATCAAGTGGATACCAATCCCATCCCTCACATTTATCCGGCTCCATAACAGTCGGTTCTCCAGATTCCCAATCGGCGATAAAGCCCACATCAACAAAATGTTTTGGTGGATATCCCTTTAGATTTAAAAGACGGAGAAATTTAATATTTTTAATTTCTATTCCTGCCTCCTCACGAACCTCACGTCGCAAACATTCCTCAAATGACTCCAAATGTTCCATCTTCCCGCCAGGAAATGCGAGATCGCCAGCACCATGGGTATTTTTTCGCTTTCCCATGAGTACTTTATTGTCTTTTAAAACCATTACCGCAACACCAACCTTCGGCCAATACTCATGATTCACATCATTCATATCTATATAATAACTCTATTATTTTTTGTGTATAATTGACAATATATATATTTTTATGTTTAAATAAGTTGTTCATTAAATTTGGAGGTTTTATGGATCAGGATGAATTAATTGATTTCATCATCTATGCAAAGAAGCGTGGATATGCAAATATTTCGGAGGCCACAGAAGTTATTAAATATGAAAAAAGTGGGGCGATAAAAATCATAATACGTCGTGGTGATTGGGAATATACGGACAAATATGTTGGATCAAAATCTTTTATCGGACATGAAGTTGTCTACTATAAAGGAAAGCCGGTTTGGAGTATGTCATACCACGGAAGAGTGCAGACAGATGATGAAACAACAAAACAACATCTTACCGCATTTCTCAAAAACGCACTCGCTCAGGTAGATAAAGATTCAATATTTCGCGGACCTCGTATATATATGGAATCCGATTTTACCTACATCAACACATTTCATGGAAGTCTTGAATTCTTTAGTGGTGAAGAAATGATTTCACAAAAACCAAATACCGGACTTCTCTATGAGCTCCGATATAATGGTGGAAGCATAAGATAACAATTGCTCCCGCAGTATGCGGGAGATTTTTTTAACTATTTTAGATATCCAACTTTTTTAAGCCACTCCTCATGTTCCCATTCCCACAAACGCTTTGCGCCAAGAAACGCCTCAAAATCATTCTCAACGTTATGTAGTTCCTTTAACTCTATATGTCCAACAAGTGGACCAAATTCATGATTGCACGATTTCATAAATGGATCTCCCCATGTTGTTCTTATTTGCTCACGTCCACCTTTTGCGCGAAGCGTTGCTCCACAATTCATACAAATCCTGCTTTGATCGATACGTAATATCCAACGGGTGGAAAGTTCCGGAAACAAATCTTTCATTGCATAAAAATATGCTGAAGTTTGAATATTATAATCGCGATAAATTTCAAGAGATGTTTTTATATCAAGTATTCCAAGTTTTCCATCTATCCGCGCAATCGCATCCAACGTTCCTGCATATCGATGTTTGTCGCTTTTCAGTCTCACCTCAACATGACTTGGATCAACTTCAATATTATTTTTTAGTAAATATTCTGCGAACGCAGACATCGATGGAGTGATAGAGTAGGGAATGTGTGGTTTTTGCCCCATGAGAATCGCCTCGGCTGCTTCATGAATTGCTGTTCCCTCAACTGCTGACTGTTCCTTTACCTGCTCCGCAGCCCGATAATTTGGCATTTTTGCGTAAAAATAATACAGTGCTGGCTTCGCTTTTATCTCAACAATCTTTGTAACTCGGGGGTACCATTCATCATGTTCCAATGTATATCCGCAGGCTTCCTTAAATTCTTCCGGAGTCTTGAAGTCATTCATATTGTTCAATTGTACCAGTGTTTTTTTATGAGTTCTATTGACATTCCCTTATTTAAACAGTAAAGTATGCTTGAACATTAACTTAATAGCGGAGGTTGAATATGTATACGTTTCACGCAACATACCTTCTTGAAAAAGATGGGAAAAAACGCGAAAAAATCTTGCGAGGATTGCAAATTGTTTCAGATGAGTCATTGGGCCTCGAATATGATGACCCAAAAGACAACATGATTGAGGTAAAGGTTAATATACGCGTCGAAACAGATTCAGAGGCGCGAAAAACAAAAGAAAAGATACAAACCCTACTCAGTGATGTTTTCGGAAGTCCTATTAATCCAGTACTTATAAAAACAGAAATAATTGGATAGGAGGAAAAATATGTTTTACCGACTAACCATTCCGAAAAAACCTTCACATCGAAGGATAATAATTGGAAGAAAGGAAAAAGAATTCTGCTCACATGTGTTTCATGCGGTGGACGAAGATGATGCAAGACAAAAAGCAAAGGAGTTCATCTCAAGCGCAAGAACAGTTGGAATACTCAGAAAGGGGAGAATAACCCTCGACGAGGGCACAATGTTTCGCCAACATTTCAGGTTCAGTCGGCGAATAGCATTAAGGTCAAGAAAAAAGACTTAAAAACTATATTATTGGTCATAGAAACCACCCCGTGTAATACGGGGTTTTTATTTTCCAAAAAGATACAGCATACTACCACAGAATAAATGGGGGGAGATAGATATATCAGCCATATTCCGATGTTTAGATATGTCGCACAATATACCTTTTGCGACATTACTATAGGGGGAAAAGTAGGGCTCTTCTTGAGTACTCATTTTAAAATCTCTTTATACTCTATAAATAACAAATCCGCCTAAGAACTGGGCGGATTTGTTTTGTTTCTATTTGTTATATCCTCAACTCCTAAATCATATCAATGATTTGTCTCATAATACCAATGATATATTTAATAAACTGCCGAACGATATCTGTTGCTCGTCCCACAAAATCTGGCGCATCAGCCGGGTTTGTACTACTAATGAGCCCAGAAACCCGTTCTAGGAGGTTTTTTGTGTATTCTGGGGTTATCTGTTGGGATGACCCGGCATTGGACCCCGGCAAAACGCCTCCGGTGGCCATTTTTTGAATATCAATACCAAACTTCGATTCCAATTTCTTTTGTGCTTGATCTGCAATATCAAATATCTCCTTTACCTGATCTGGCACAATATCTTTAAAAATTGAAAGCGGATTATCGCTTATCATGGTCTGCGCATTAACCGGTAAAATAAAAACAAACATTGAACAAAGTGTGACTGTTACAATGATGTTACATTTTTTTATTTTTTTCATATAAAAATTATTTACACCCTGAATCTCTTCCTTTTGGAAATCCAGATAATGACTGGAGATAAAATGCAGGATCAATATTTACTCCCACTGGCACAAGTCCCGCAGCTGGTGGAATTGATTTGTATTGTAATGTTTGTGCCCACAACACACTAAAATGTAAGTGTGGGCCAGTTGAATATCCCGTATTTCCAGAATACCCTATTATCTGTCCTTTTTCTACCCTATCTCCTGCCTTAACGACTTGAGAAGAAAGATGGGCATACAATGTAGCAAGATTATTTTCGTGTTCAACAACAATGTATTTTCCATATTGGTACTTTGACCAACGTGAAGTTCCACGATCATTGTTTCCCGTTCGTGCAATTGTTCCAGACTCTGCCGCAAGAACAGGCGTTCCCACAGGCGTACCAAAATCAATACCATTATGTGATTTTGTCCTATATGCACGTATTGCAAAACTCGTCGGACCATAACATTGGGTTATATAAGGACTTTCGACAGGAAATCCAAGGACGCCGGGTCGTTGTGTTGGTAATAATGATGGATTGAATGACGCACGAAGTTTATCTTCAAATTCAGTAATAATACTACTAATCTCTCCTTGTTGAGCATCGAGTTTATCAATTTGTTGTTGATATATCTGTTCTTGTGATTTCGTTACTTCAAGTAATTTTTGTTTTTCAGTTTTTTGCTCTGCAGTAATTTGCTGTAAATTTTTAAGTGTTTCCTTTTGTACCTCTTTTTGATTTACTTTATTTTTTGTTGTTTCAAGCTTCTCCTTGTATTCTGTTTGTAACGACTGAAGATTTTTTATGTTATTTGACAAAGCAGAATTTAATGTTCTAATATTTTCTATCTTGGCAATGCTATCGCTCAATGATTCACTCTTTAATAATCGCTCAATAAGTGATTCATTATCTGCTTGTTGTATCTCCCCCATCAATCGTGCAATTGCATATTTTTTAAGCTCTGTCCCCTGTTTTATGCTTTGTATTTCATCACTAATAACATCAATTTCAAGATTTAATTTTTCAATGTGTACCGAACTGGATTTTATTGAAAGATTTAGTTGGTTAATACTCGTATTGTATGTCTGAATATCTTTCTTGAGAGAACTTCCAACCTCGCTTACTGCGTCCAGTGATCGTTGCAATAAATCACGTTGTTCTTTTATTTTTTGAAGTTCTGTACTTTTTTCATTTATATTTTTTTCTAGGTCTCCAAGAACATTAGAAAAAAATGAACCGGAGGTTTCCGCATGTACATAAAAAAACGAATGTAAGAATATAATACAAAGTATTCCGATAATACACGAAAAACAAAGTTTGTTCATGATTAAGAAATCTTCCCAATTGCCACAGAAATTCTCTTGATGGCATCATCTGTTCCAATTACTTTTAATATTTCGAGTGGCCCCGGTGAATTTTGGAGACCAGATAAAGAAACACGAAGTGGCCATAATACATTTCCCTTTCCTTCAGTATGCGCATAATTCATAATGTGTGAATCCACCTGCCCATCATCATTTTTGAGAATCTCCAATATATGTTCTAAATGTTTTTTTGACTCTTCTAAAGAAACATCTTTCCAGGCAAGAAGTTTGGAATCATAATCTACCACTTCAAAAAATGACTTCGCCTCACTAATAAAATCATGAAGACGTTTCATACGATCACGACAAACCTCAACAGCACGCGCTAGTTTTTCCTTGTCAGATCTCCATGCCTCTGGAGCAAACGACACTATGTGTTCAACTAGATCAGGGAGTGGCAGCATTCGTATATGCATTGCATTCAACCAATCAAGTTTTTCTGGATTATATACCGCACCACCTTTTTGCACACGCTTTAAGGAAAACTCTTTTTTCATTTCTTCTATAGTCAACACTTCTCTGTCATTTTCTGGATGCCAACCAAGTAATACTAAGAAATTTAAGATTGCCGAAGGTAGATATCCATCAACCCTATATTGATTCAGTGAATCTTGAAGAAACCGTTTTGAAAGCTTCTTTTTGGTTGTATCAAGTATTAAAGGAAGGTGTCCATATTGTACACTTGGAAAACCAAGTGCTTCTTGAATAACAATCTGCTTTGGTGTGTTTGGAAGATGTTCTTCACCTCGAATAACGTGTGTGATCTGAGTTTCATGATCATCAACAACTACAGCAAAGTTATACAATGGATCTTCAAGACCCTTTGCAATGATAATGTCACCAAATAATTTTGTATCAAAGCTTACTTTTCCTCGAACCACATCAGAAAACTGAACTACTACGTCTGGCATTTTGATACGGATAACTGCATGTTCTTTTTTCGCGCGCTCTTCCGCTTCTTCTTTAGGAATTGAACGACATCGTCCACTGTATTTTGGAGCCATTCCTTGACTCATCTGTGCCTGGTATTCTGCCTCTAAATCATCCTCCGTACAAAAACAATAATATGCCTTTCCATCATGAAGGAGTTGCTCAAGATATTTTTTATAAATATGAATGCGCTCACTTTGTCGCCATATTGGCTCATCAGAATAAATACCAAACCACTCAAAATTCTTCAAAATATCTTCTTCAAAGCGCTTTTCAGAGCGCTCCTTATCAGTATCTTCAATACGCAAAATAAACTTGCCACCTTCTTTTTTTGCAAAAAGCCAGTTAAATAATGCAGTTCTCACACCCCCAATATGCAGAAACCCTGTTGGAGAGGGTGCAAATCGTACCCGTACACTCATAGGTATAGTATACCTCACCTTTTTGACCCAGTCGAATTTAATTTGCTATATAACGATTAATTTCCTGAACAATCAATTGCGATGAATTTTGTATAAAAAATTGGTTTGGAGATGATTCCGTTGGTTGTCCATTCTGAAGTTCTCTATGAATTCTTGATTGTAATTCATGTACAGTCATGTTTTCCTCCTCAAGAACTTGTGCACGACTAATCTTTGAATATGCATAGGCATTCACTCGCTGATGGTCTCCCGCTGACTCTTTGAGTGGTATGAGCACCGCTGGCACATTAAACGATGCAATTTCAAATATTGCCCCAGAACCAGCACGCGAAACAACAACATTTGCGGATGAAAAGGCATGTTTCATTTCCTCAACATCCATAAAACCAACTGCGCGATATCTATCACGAAATTCTCGAGGGACTGGCGCCATAATTTCCTTCATAGACATTTCTATGTCCTGATAGTTATGTTTACCAACCTGGTGCAATATCTGTATATCTCCGAGTAATTCTGCGAGATTTTCAATAATCAGTGAATTTATTCGCTGGGATCCCTGTGAACCACCAAGCACAAGTACCAATGGAAGTTTTTCATTCATGCGCCAAAAATTTTTTGCTCCTTCTTTTGACATACGATTTCCAAGAAGTTCTTTTCGAATAGGATTTCCCGTAAGAGAAACTTTTGACTCAGGAAAAAATGTTTTTGATTCAGAAAACGCCACACAAATACGTTTTGCAAATTTTGAAGATATACGGTTTCCCAAACCAGGAACGGCATCTGATTCATGAATTATTACGGGGATTCTGTACCACCATGCAGATAACACAACAGGAACAGATCCTGGTCCGCCTTTTGAAAACAAAACATCTGGCATGGTAAAAAGCATAATGACAAGAGATTGAAAGATGCTGAGAAAAAACTTCGGAATATCAAAAATGTTTTGAACAGACATATACCTGCGCAATCTACTTCCGATAATCGGATGCACGTGTATATTTCTAAATTCAAATTCGTTTTGATATATTCCTGGATCTCCAAAATAGTGCATTTCAACAATTGTGTCATCATACACACCGCGTTTTGCTAAAAACTCATCACACACAGCAAGTAATGGATATATATGTCCGCCTGTTCCCCCACCAGTAAAACCAATTCTAATTTTTTTTGTTCTTCTCATATTGTTTATCGTCTATATTTTGAAACATTCATGATAATTCCAGACATAGTAAGAAATATTGCGAGAGCGGTTCCACCATAACTTACAAATGGAAGTGGAACACCAGTGAGTGGTATAACTCCAGAAATCGCACCGATATTCACAAATGCCTGGAGTCCTAAAACACTCATAAAGCCTGTAACAAGTAGTTTTCCAAAATTGTCCGGGGCGCGGGTAGCAATCCGAAACCCTCGCCATAGAAATGCCAGGAAAAAAAGAAGAAATCCAACTGCACCGACAAATCCAAGTTCCTCTGCTATAACAGCAAAAATTGAATCTCCAATCGGCTCGGGAAGATAATGGAGCTTTGTTGTCGATTTACCAAAACCAACACCAAACACTTCTCCAGAACCAATTGCGTTGAGAGCCTGGTTGATGTGATATCCTTTGTTTAATGGGTCATCCTCAGGATGGAGAAATGTCATGATACGTTTAAGGCGATAATTTTCTCCAGCATCATTTGTATCAAAAAATACTAGTGCGGAAAAAGAAAGTGCCCCTATCAACACCATAGCAACAAAAAATCTTGGCTTTGCTCCCGCAACAAAATAGGTAATAATCGATGCACCAAATATTAATGCTGCTGTGGATGTTGCTGGTTGGAAAACAAGAAGTAACATCACCGCACCAACAAGAACCATAAACGGTAAAAATCCTCCAAAAAAACTTTTTCCTCGTTCCTGGTTTTTCCCCACCCAAGCAGAAAGGTATACAAGAAACGCAAGTTTCATAAATTCTCCAGGTTGGAAAGAAAATAACTTTAAATCAACCCATCTATCCCCTCCCTTAACACTCATCACTAATGGGGTAAAAACAAGACAAAGACCAATAATACCGACCACCAAAAGTGGTATAGAAATTTTTTCCCAAATACGATAATACAAAAAGTATCCAACAAGGAAACCAAACATGCCAATAGAAAGTCCATTCAGCATTTGGTGTTTTAAATAATACATACTATCCCCACTTTCTAATTTGGCAATATCAGAAGATGCACTCGTGAGCATTACCAAACCAAAAATAACAAGAATAATTAAAAACCCTAAAAAAACAAAATCTGGGCTTCCACTTTTGGGAATTCTTATTTTCTTCATTGTTTTTTTATTGATTCTAATATCGTCCCATTTCGTACATTGTTACACCCAATTTCTGCAGACCAGGCACACAACCCATTAACAAATGTTTGGACCGGCTTGTTATTTGACCAAAGCACAATATCAGCATAATTTCCCTCAGATATAACTCCACGTTTGTTAATACCAAACTCCTTTGCTGGAATACTTGATGTTTTTTCAACAGCTTTTTCCATGGGAATTATTTTCTTTTTCTCAACAAAAGAAAAGAATTCTGGGAATGTATGCGTCCCCTGATTTTGCTTAAATTCTTTTTTTCCAAATGCAGCGCTATTTGATGATATCACCGATTGTGAATGCGCAACCGCCTGCTCAATAGTATCAGTATCAACAATTTTTACACTGGCGGTGGCTCTAAACTGTGTTGCATACATAACATTCACAATCATCTCCTCATAAGACACACCCGCACGCATTGCTAGTTCACGCATTGATTTTCCTTCAAAAAACTTGAGTGTTCGATCAGGAACGTGACTTATGACATAGTCCCGAGCGGCTGTCTTTTTAATATACTCAAGAAGTCGTGTACGAAATCCATCTACACATAAATTCTCTTTCATTTTTTTACTTGATTCTTCCTGGGCCCACACCGGCAATAATTCATATAACAGTATCGGGATTGTATCAAATGTATTTATATCAAAATGAATATTGGTAACATGTGCGTGACTTGATAAATATGAGAGTGCTTCAATATACTGTTTGTTATATTTTTTTAACGGCTGCATGTGGCTGATGTGTATTCCACATCCTGTTTTTTCTGCAATAGAAACACTTTCTTCAACAGATTTTTTGATTCCTTCCCGCATATCACGCATATGAATTGAACAAATTCCCTTGTTTCGTGATACTGTCCGAGCAATACGTTCAATTTCATAAAATGGCGTTCTCATTCCATGAATATGTTCTAAACCAAACGAAACCCCAAGAGCGCCTTCTTTTATAGATATATCAACCATGCGTTCAATAGAAATAAGTTCTCCATCTGTTAAATCTCTAAAACGATCTTTTGTTGTCCCTCTCCGTAATCCTGTGTAGCCAACAAGCGTTCCGAAATTAACACCAAGTGGATGTTCTTTAAAATAACCAAGAAACTCTTTAACTGTTTTCCAATTAACATTTATCCCATTGATACTTCCCCATTCGGTAGTAATATCTGGTAACACTCCAAATAACGGAGCTAAAGAAAATCCGCAGTTACCACCAATAATGGAGGTTATTCCTTGTGAAAGAAGATCCTCTTGATTTGGTTCATTAAAAAGCGAGTAATGGTGATCAGAGTGGGATGTCACATCTATACAACCGGGCGTAACATACATACTGTGTGCATCAATAACCTCATCGGCATGCGAACGAGATAACGTTCCAATTTTCGCAATAAACTGACCACGAATAAGAACATCCTTCCGTTCTGGAGGATTTCCTAAACCGTCATACACCAAGCCATTTTTTATGAGAACGGCCATCTCTATGTATTATATCGTATTCAATTTTTATATAAACCGCGCAATAAAGAATAATGCGAGACCAATGGTTGTAGTAACTGCAGTGATGAACCAAAATCGCATAGTAATTTGCGTTTCTGGCCATCCGATAGCCTCAAAATGATGGTGGATGGGAGTAGAAAGAAATATTTTCTTTTTTCTTATCTTTTTACTAATCATTTGGATAATCACCGTAACTGACTCAAATACAAGAATTGCGCCAAAGAAAGGAAGAAAAAATACAGTATTGGTTAACATCGCCATAGCACCCACAGTAATTCCCAACGACATTGACCCCGTATCACCCATGAAAAATTTCGCGGGATAAATATTGAACCAAAGAAATGCAAGAAGCGCTCCAAGAATCACTACATTCATTGCAGCAAGATCAAAGTGTTTTAATGTAAATGCAATTACCGCAAACGCACCAAAAATGAAAAATAAAGTTCCCCCAGCAAGTCCATCAAGTCCATCAGTTTCATTAGTAGAAAATGCGGACGCAATAATGACAAACATAAACAGTGGAATGTACCACCATCCGATAGTAATATCTCCAATGAATGGAATAAAGAGTGTGTTCCATCCCAAACGGAAATAAAACCACCAAGCACCAACCGCAGAAACAATGGTATACATGATAATTTTGTGACGCATACTAAGTCCTCCTCCTTTAGGACCAATACGCAAGACGCCAAGAAAATCATCAATAAGTCCAACTATCGCAGCAAATAATAAATATCCCAAAGGAAGATATGTTTCCGATCTGCTTACAAAATTAAAATAGTTAGCAAATCCGCCAAATAACTGACTTAAAACAAAAAACAATAATCCAAGGACAACCACCGTGCCCCAAATAATAACACCACCCATAGTTGGTGTTTCTCCTTTATTTTTATGAAACTGATGGAATATGGGAGCAGTCGTTGCATCGCGTATATTTTTCTTCTTTATGCCAAACTTCATAAGGAGTTTGAGCACAAACGGAGTAATAAAAAGTGCAACAACAAAAGAAAGTGCAAATAAAATAAGTATACGAATTCCTTCAAATGCAATCATAATAAATTAGTTTTTTTGTTCTATGGTATATGCCAAATCGATCCACTTGAATATCTCCTCTTTTGCCTTTACCCTATCACGACTTCCTAAAATAATACAAATTACCCGCTCGCCCTTATAGGTAAAAAAACCAAGAATATTCTCACGCGCCTCAGGTGAAGTACCTGTTTTTCCACCCAAAAAAGAGAAGTCACTTGCAAATGGATTTACATTATAAATAACATTACTCTCGGCACTATTCGTTGGTTGTGATATAAAACTTTGCAATCTTGTCCATCCTAAAATTTCTGGATGCTTTTCTGCAATATATCGCGCAAGCTTTATGAGGTCATTTGGTGTTGAAAGATTTTTTGGAGAAAGACCAGATGCATCTTCAAAGCTTGTGTCGTTCATTCCAAGAAGTACTGCCTTGGCGTTCAATAGATTAATGAATGCTTCTCGTCCACCCGCATATTCTTCAATTGCTGTTGCGGCATCATTGGACGATGTAACTAACATAACAGTAACAAGATCTTGCCCTCTATATGCCTCCCCACTTCGAAAACCACCAGAATAGCCTTCAGTTTCCAACGCTGTCTTTGATATTGGAACTTTCTTTTGAATGCCAATATCTTCAATAAAGACTACTGCAGTCAAAAGTTTTGTAATTGAGGCAATGGGCCATTTTCCATAAGTTCTGAAATTTAAATAAGAAAAATTTGAATCCAATGAATAAACCATAACGCCCTCAGCATCAACATTAAGATCTGGAACATCCCAATTTCTGGATGGATATTTCTTTAGTTCCTGTTTTTGTTCTATAACGACATTTTCTGTCGTATTCTTTTTAGTGTCATCTTTTTTTTTATTACTAAAAAGAAAATTTGAAACAATAATTCCCACAATAAGCAGACAAATAAGAAAAAAAAATTGCGCGTGTACTTTCATGGACATTACTCCTTCGGATGTTCAGCCGAATCAAATGGCGTCGCACTTGGTATCACCTCACTCTTTTCTTCCGATCCATCCTCCTGTGTTCGTGCAAACGTTTCGAGGAGTGTGTGATATCGACTATATTCTGGTAGTGATTGAACATGAGAAAGTCCCATGTGTTTCAAAAATTCCTCCGTAATACTATATTGGAATGACATTCCTTTTTCTTCACCACGTTCAACAAGTCCTCGCATAGAAAGATTTCTCATTGAATAACTTGAATTGACACCACGTATATAATCGACTGTTGCGCGTGTTGTTGGTCCAAGATATGCAACAAGTGCTAACGTTTCAAGTGCTGCGGGGGTAAGCGACTCACGAAATTCATCCTTAACAATTGCCTCACCAATTTCTTTTAATTCCGGCTTTGTTGCAAGTTGGATTGTATTTCCCTTATACAAAAGTGTTAGACCCCGTTCTGCGGAATCTGAAAGTATTTTTCCATATCGAGAAACCACCTCATTGCACTCTTCTTCGTTTAATTGTAATAAATGGGCAATTGTTGAACGAGATACTGGTTCCCCATAATAAAACAATAATGCCTCAAGTTTTGAAACAATATCCATATAGTTATTCTACCTTTATATCCTCTGACTTCGCAATTGTAATATCCTCAAAATGTTTGCCTTGTTCCACCGTCACCAATTGTTGTTTTATGAGATGCAAAATTGCAAGAAACAACACAACGAGCTCACCACGATTCCCTTCCCCGTGAAGTTCCTTTAATTTTTGTGGCACATTGGTAAGTTTTCTGATAACCTCCTCAATCTTTGCACGAAGGTTAATAATCTGATTCTTTACACGAACCTTCGGGACCATTGATGCCTCAAGATTTCCTGAAATTTTTAATATTGCACCAAGAAGTTCATGTGGACCAACATGCGCGGGAGGATAAAAAAGCGCCTGACTTGATTGCATAAACTCTCTCGTGTAGATCTTTGGCACATCACTCCAATATACCCGTATATATTCCTGTGTTTTTTTAAATTCTTGGTACAACTTCAAACGTAACTCTAAATCTTTTATTTCCTCCTGCTCATCACTGGTAAGTTCAAGAGATGGTAACAACGTTTTTGATTTTATAAGTAGTAAACGAGATGCAACTACAAGAAAATCTGCAAGTAATTCAAGTGGCACATTATATTGTGCTTCATCTGGTAATGCTTCATTAATTCCAAAATTAACCTTGAAACCCTCCAAATAATGCAAAAAATCCGCAGTAACAAGTGCAAGAGAAATCGTATTAATCTCCATTTTCTTTGACTCAATAAGTTCTAATAACTTATCAAGCGGTCCTTGATATTGATCAAGCTTTAGTTCGTACATTCTTAATTAGTATATACTCTACTCATCTAATTTAAAACCAATTATTTTTCCACTTAATAAAAACAGCTTATATATTTAATTCATTTTGAAGAATATCCCGCAGGCAACGAAGATTGTTAAAAAAATTTTCCCAAAATAATAAGTTTTTTGTCTATATATTTTTTGTACTAAGACTTGGGCGTCGCCCTAATAAAAAGACTAATATATTTAATTCATTTTGAAGAATATCCCGCAGGCAACGAAGGTTGCCGAGGGAAAAGAAATACACCAGCAGGCGGATATTCTGTGTCTGAAAAATGAATTAAATATATTGGTTACCCATGCCTTATTACCATCACATCTCCGTCCTCAACTACATATTCTTTTCCCTCCAATCGAAGCCACCCTTTTTGTTTTGCCTGATTCCAACCACCCGCCTCAACAAGCTTCTTATAATTCACCACTTCAGCACGAATGAATTTATGTTCAAAATCAGTGTGTATGGCACCTGCTGCTTCCGGAGCCTTTGCTCCGCGCTCAATAGTCCAAGCACGCGTCTCATCTTCACCAGTAGTAAGAAAGCTAATCAAATGTAACGCCTCATATGCTTTAACGATAATTGGTGATACATCATCCGCAAGTCCAAGATTCATAGTTAGATATTGTCCGCCAAGTTCCGCTATCTTTTCTTTTAATTCCAATGGAACATCTTCTTCTTCGCCGTTTAATAAAAATATCTGCTCTTTCGCAGTTAATAATGACAATTCCTTTACGATGGATTCATGTGCAAATACTTTTGATAAATTTCCTCCCTCAAGTGCGGTTTTCACTGCACGAAGAACTTCTGCATCATGTTGTGCTTTTTTATCTCCCGTTCGTACATCTTTTTCACATTTTTCAAGCCGTTTTGTAACCGTGTCTAAATCTTTAAAAATAAGTTCGGTAAGAATAATATCCAGATCGCGAACTGGATCTGTTGTCTCCTCAACATGAATAATATCTGCGTCTTTAAAACAACGAAGTACTTGTACAATCGCTTTGCATTCTCGTATATTTGCCAAGAACTGATTTCCCAATCCCTCGCCCTTATATGCACCCTTCACCAATCCCGCAATGTCATAAAACTCGACAACAGCAGGTATCATCTTTTTTGAAGATGACAGTGTGGTAAGAACCTCAAGGCGTTCATCTGGTACTGGAACAACACCAACATTTGGATCAATGGTGGCAAACGGATAATTTGCAACAGTAACATTTTGTTTTGTGAGAATGGTAAACAGAGTTGATTTCCCAACGTTGGGTAGACCAACAATTCCTATGGACAGTTTCATAAATTTATAGTATGGTAGCGATGTACTTTTACTTAATCAATAATATAGAAAAAAACTGAAATATACAAAAAAGGGAGAACATATGGAAGATTTATTTGTTTTTTTTGTAATTCTCATCATTTATTTTGCTATCGGCCTCCTTATAAGTGAGTGTTGGTATCGAAAAAAGATATTACACATGATAAGAAACGGTGACATCCTGACTGTGAACCAAATGGAAAAAAGATTGCTTAAAATGTGGTTCCTCTGGCCTTTTTTCTTTCCTTATCACTATTTCAAATTAAAATAATGGAGGCGTTGTATGGGAAAGGTTTGGAAGATAAACAAAGAGAAATGCAACGCTTGCAAAAAACCTTACACAAACAAATTAGTAAGGGCGAAAACAAAACACCATATCTACCCACGTCGATTTTTCCCCAACAGCGAGGAAACGATTGAATTGTGTCGAAAGTGTCATGGTGAGTTAGAGCAAGAAATCCCCGCAAAAAAACGTCTCTCCAAACAAGAATATAAAAATATTCTTGAAACATTTATCAAAAGAAAACAGGAAGAATTCTAAATCCCGCATTATGCGGGATTTTTATATAAGACCTCGTATTTCTGCAAGTACTTCATCTGGAATCGCATCCCGTACCGGACTCACCCCAGGATACCTCCAAACAGTAATAATCTTAAATCTTTTATTATTTCCTCCTAAAAATGACTGTATATTATCAAGTGATTTCTCATTTTTTTTCTCTTTCTGTCGTTTAGAATTTTGAAATTCGTTATTAGAAATTCCTTTTTGATTTTCATCAAAAAGAACATACATCACCCACATTTCCTGCTTTCCCGAGGGTTGCATGCCGGCGATTGCGCCATCAAGGACGCCCTCCTCTACCCGCTTGGGAAAGCGAATAATTCTTTTCACCCGTTGTTCAGAAATGCCATACTGCAACATTTTCTCCCATGCATGAGTGGTCCAGATATATTTTGAATCGTTTTTCGGTTGTTTCATAAGATAGCTATCAGATATTAGGTACTAGCAATTAGCGTTTTATATATCAAAATTCTCTTCTATTTCCTGTTTTCATTCGAAATTTTTTTTGATTCCCCTTTCCCTATTCAAAATTCGAAATTCGTTATTAGAAATTCTTTTTTATCCTATCTTCCATACATTCCCACCAATTCTGCTTTTACTAAAATGTGTCCCTCCATTGCGCGTAATAATTCATCTTTTGGTGCTCCTTCGGCTAGTTCAAGTTCTTTATCAAGTGCGTATAAAGAAAATATGTATCGATGAGGATCTTTTCCCTTCATGGGACAGGGGCCCATATATTTAACCTTTCCCCCACTACTTACTCCCTGAACAGCGTTGGATGGTACCACACTCTCTTGAATATATTGTGTACGAGGCGGAATATTCCAAACCAACCAATGATCCCAAGGAACTCCCCGTGACGCATCTGGGTCATCAACAATAAGTGCCAAGCTTTTTGCTTCCTCTGGTATATGTCGAATTTCAAGTAATGGATTTACATCCTCTCCATCACACGTGTATTTCGTCGGAATCGTTTCTCCGTCTTTAAACGAAGAACTCTTGATTTTCATTTCTTCCATATAAGTTCATTATAAGGCATTTTGTGTTATGTAGTAAGGTTTATCGTCTGTTGTTTTATAATCTCTTATGTATGATTTTCTGGTTTTATTTAAAAATTACAAAATTGAAAATTGAAAATTGAAGTAATATACTATTCCTATGTCCCGAGCGTTTTATAGAACTTATCGCCCAGCCTCATTTGAGGATCTTTTGGGTCAAGATCCAATTCAAAGAACACTCCGGGAAGCATCAAAACAAGATAAACTTGCACACGCATATTTGTTTGCGGGACCCCGAGGTACAGGAAAAACAACAACCGCACGCCTCATCGCAAAAATAGCAAATTGTGATACACGTAGAAAAGATGAAAAATTTAGAAAACTAGGAGAACCCTGCAATACATGCCAACAATGTAAAGACATAGACGAAGGGCGCTCAATGGATGTCATCGAAATTGATGCAGCGTCAAATCGTGGCATAGACGAGATGCGCAATCTCAAGGAGACCATCCGAGTTGTTCCTTCTGTTTCAGCATATCGCGTGTTCATTATCGACGAAGCTCATCAACTTACAAAGGATGCATGGAACGCATTACTTAAGTCATTAGAAGAACCGCCGGAATATGTGATTATCATTCTTGCAACAACAGAATCCGACAAGGTACCCGCAACCATTCTCTCTCGCGCACAACAATTCTATTTTAAGCAGGCACCTCTTGCGACTATCGCAAAAAAACTTGAACATATTGCAAAAAAAGAATCAATTGTGATTGATTCGGAAGCAATAGAACTTATTTCCGCAACTGCAGAAGGAAGTTTCCGGGATGCGGAATCTCTTCTCGATCAACTTGCATCATTTTCAAGTGGACCAATAACACTTGAAACGGTAGAACTTACCGTGGGAAAAATCGGGTTTGACAAAATTTTTGAATTTTCAGAACTGTTGCTCGCGGGAAATATAAAAGATGCACTGGCATATCTTTCCTCGTTATATGAGACGGGCGCAAATATGGTGCAATTCACAAAAGACCTCATTCAACATATACGCCGTGTTGCGGTACTTCACTACAATCCAGATATGAATGAATCATTTGCGCGCGAGGTTATGAATGATCATCTCCAAAAACTGGAACATCAAGCAACACACTTTAACGATAAACACATAGAATTAATCAAGGCACTCATTGAAGCACACGGACAAATGAAATACAGTAAATTCCCCATAATTCCCCTCGAGGTCTCTATAATCGAAAGTTTGTCTACACAGAAACAAGTTAAATAAAAATACCGCCAAAAGGCGGTATTATTAATCTTCTTTGAGTTTCTTTGCAATAAAATTGATAAAAAGGATTGAACAGATTGATGTGCTAATAGCATCAATAACAATTGTGTCACATATCAATATTTCTTTAAAACTAAACCAGTGTACAAACAAGAAAAGAAATGCATCAAGGACTAAAAAAGCGATGATATACAAAAACGTTTTCATATATTCCCCGGCTATTGTTAATAAATTTCTATAAAGAGAATACCATTTTTAATGGCACAGGTCAATCTTTATGTCCAAACTGTTTTAGCTCCTTTTTTGCCGTTTTTTTGAATTTTCCAAACCGGCGATTCTTTTCCTTTTTTTCAACCTTATCCATTTCATAATGTTCAGCTTCCTTTTTTAAATTGACAAAGTTTTGATACCGTTCGGGATCTAACGTTCCACTATTCACCGCATTGATAACTGCACAATCTGGCTCATGCATGTGAGTACAATCAGTATATCTACACCCTATCCCCAATAAAGAAATTTCTTCAAAAAAACTATCAATTCCCCTACCCGTGTCAGTCATGCCAACCTCACGCATTCCGGGATTATCAATTACAATCCCACCATTGTTCAAAAAATACATTTGTCTACTGGTGGTAACGTGTTTTCCTCTACCTGAATAAAAACTGATATCTCCTGTTTTTATAGTGTTTTCACCAAGAAGTTTGTTAATAAGTGATGATTTCCCAACCCCTGATGAACCCAAAAAACAATATGTTTTGCCGTAAGTAATATAATCTTTAAGATTTTGTAGGCCTTCGTTACTCACCACACTTGTTGCAATTACATCAATATCTGGAAATCTACTTTTTAATTGCTTTATATGCTCATCTAATGCTTCTGGGGAAAGAAGATCAGTTTTGTTTAAAACAATTGCAGGCTTCGCGCCACTGTCTTCAACAATAACAAAATATCGTTCAAAGCGATTTAAGTTATAATCTCGATCAACGGACTCAACAATAAATACAACATCAATATTGGTGGCAATAATCTGATTCTCTTTTTTTTCATTTGTTCTATTTCTGTCTCCCCCTCTTCTTTTTATTAAGGTCATTCTTGGTAATATATCCAAAATAACCGCGTGTTCACGATCAGGCTTTGTGATGGTAACCCAATCTCCAATTGCGGGATAATCTTCCCGTGAAGATGCTTCGAATATTTGTTTTCCTGTTACCTTTGCTAAATATTCTCCATCAGTATCTTTTATCCTGTATGCACCCCTTGATTCTGAAATGACTCGCGCAATCAAAACATCACTCCACCCAAGACGGTGTCGTTCTTCTTCAAAAAAAGAGTTATATCCAATATCCTCGTTTGTCATATGTTTATTCCGTTGCCATGATAATCCTGCCACATGTATTCTCCGCATCTACCGCACGCCTGATTATATCATCTATGTTCGGTTCTACTGAAACTATCACTTCCCCATTCTTTAATCTTGCAGAAACATTTCTGCTGTGTGCTTGGAACACTTCTTTCACCTCACAATGTGCGATTGCGCGTGTTATCCTGTCCCACCCGGAAATTGTCGTAAACACCTCTTGTTTCGCTTTTTTAACAAGATTCGTTATGTTGTCGGTGGAACTGAAATGAAATATACGGTCCCATATGCCTTCGGGAAATATTCTTTTTACATCGGGTGTATAATACGACCCATCTCGCGGTGCCTCGTGCGAAAATTTTCGCATGTCATAAAAAGAAAGCTCGTTCGGATAATCTATTTTTATCGGACCAGAAGATCCACTCAATGTGGTAAGTGCTCCATCTTGAAGAGTATATTCACCACAATACGACCACACATAAAGCGGAAATAATTGCTGCTCTGGTAAAAGATTTTCAACTGTACAAAACCTATGGCCGTTCTCTTTTGTTTTCCAGCTAAAATTTTTCTGCGTCAAAAGATATTCTTCAATTGCTTGTTCAATAGATGGATTGTTAAATCCTGAAATAACATTGCCACCTACTTCCTCTTGTTTTATTCCTCCATAAAACAAAACATATACACCAACGCCAATAACAACGAACACAAAGAATACTATTGCTCTTTTCACAAAAAAATCCCTCAAATTCATGAATTCATTTTACTCCATATTCACGTATTACAAAAAGCCCCAAACGAGGCTACATGGTTGAAAATTAACATCTTTAACACTCCACTTGACTAAAGCACTTTAGTTTGATAAACTGCTCACATGAACTGGAAAAAACCAGAAAATACCAAATTAATTAATGCCATTTTGGCTCTGAAGACACCTAATGAAACAAGGAGATTTTTGCGTGATCTCATGACTGAAAAAGAAATCAAAGAATTTTCCAACCGATTGGAAACCGCAGAGCTTCTTCTTAAGAAAACACCGTATTCTGTTATAGAGGAAAAAACGGGGCTCAGCTCAACCACCGTCGCTCGTGTTTCTAAATGGTTGAATGGAAAAGAAGGCGGATATCGTACCATCCTCAATCGCCTTCATAGTCATAGCTCTATCCAATTAGGGAGAGAGTTGTTTTGATATTATAAAAAATATAAAACCAACCCCCTCCCCAATTGGAGGGGGTTTTGTTATCTACCCTAAAAAAGATACTAAACTGTTCTTTAATAATAGGAGGACGTCATGAACACCGGATTTGGTCTTGGCGGAATGGGTTCACACCTAAAATATTGTGGGGGGAAATTCTCCCCACATACTATGGTCTCTGTAGCTCAATAGAAGAGCGCTCCTCTGTGGAGGGAGTGGTTGGGGGTGCAAGTCCCCTCAGAGACCCATGAGTTATAAAAAAAGAAAATTAAAAAAAAGAAAAATTAACCAACTTTTATTCAAGGTCGGGTTGGTTTGGAATTGGATATTAAAAAACAAAGTTCTTTTACAAATAAATAGGAGAAAAAACATGAGACTTCCACAAACACAAAAAATCGTTGAAGCACTACGCTTCTTAAATCGCACTATTGATAAAAACAATAAACGCATTGATGAATGGGTAGACAATTATATTAATGACTGTATTTTGAATGGCCGTCCGGTAGAAATTCTACTCCAATGGTGCAGTGGACTTGGACTTGAACAAAGAATGAAAAGGCAAGGCAACCAATTTGTTCCACTTCAATCAGAAATTGATCTCGTACAAAAAGAGATACTAAAAATCATTAATATATTTATTGAACAAAATGTAAAAATCTCTTGGATTGTCACATTCAATCGTTCTTATATCAAAAGACGCAAACTTCCTGATTCTGTATTTTTTGCCTATATCACAATGATAAAAGGTCTCGCAATAGGAATTAAGGAATTGGAAGAAAATGTTTTGTTTCTTGATTGGGAAGAGTTGGTAAATGAAATAAAACCAAATCAAGAGATATTGATAAACTTTGATCGGTTTGTGAATAAAAAAGCTATGGAATACGAGATCACAAACTTTCTTCAAATGTTGAAACAATACCCAGATGCATTAGCTTCAGAGGAAGATTTGCGGTGCGAAGCGAAAGAGCGGATAGCATATGAAAGTGAAGAGGCGCTCTTTCTTGCAGGAACTAAATCCCCTTTTACTGACGGCAAGTTCATTCTTATTCCATTAGAAAAACCAGAACGATATGTGTTTTTCAATCTACTCGTTAATGATTTTTCAAAACGGATATGCTCGGTGGTAAAACTATACCCGTGGCGTATGAGTAAATAAAAAACAGACCCGATACAATATCGGGTCTTTTGTATAGTTTTGGACTTATGTTAGATAGAATATATCAAAAATAATGCTCATTTTTCAGACCCCGATAGCCGCCTTCAAAGGGCGGAGTCCTACCACTTTATGAAGTGAGGAAAGAACTGAAGTAGCTTATGTACACTGCTGGGGGACAGGGATTCGGACCCCGATAGCCGCCTTCAAAGGGCGGAGTCCTACCATTAGACGATCCCCCAGCAATAGACACAAGAAAAACTCAGTTATTTCCGAACGAGTAAAGGGACAAGCGAAGCGAAACCATTCACCCCAAACAAAAATAAGAATACCAGTAAATTTATTCTATTTCAAACCGATCCCCTATCTTCTTGTCTATCTAATTAAGCCAGAATTGACAAATCCATTTTTTTGGATTATAATAAGAGAGCTAAGATGGATGAATAATCCACTATTAACAATTTAATAAAAGGAGAATCCAAGTGAAAACATCTAGCCTTATCGTAGCAATTTTATTGTTGTTTCTGACATCTATAGTATCTGCACAGAAAGTTTCAGATCTGACTATATCATCAGGTCGTGGTGCTCTTAGTTCTGGATTATATATCGGAACTAACGTGGACTTCGGGGACTCAAAAAATCTGACGCTTGAAGCGACGGCAGACTATGTGCAGGCAATGTATACAAAAACATTTGGGATTTTTTCCATTGGACCAAGTGCTGGATTTTTCCAAAATACCCCATGGGTTGGTCCATATATCAAAGTCCAACCGACGAGTTTTATAACCTTGGTAAGCTGGACCGGCGTATCTGCTGGAAAGGCAGATAATCCGCAATTTGAAGTTGAGTATTCATTTGCTTATCACTTAGTAAGAATTGATGCGGGGCCAATAAATGTTTCACTCACAACACTGAGTTTTCAAGACGAAAAATTGAATTGTTTGGTAGGCTCAGGGATTACCATCCCACTAAGTGAAAAAATAAAAACCTCAATCACATGTGACTATTCATTACGTGATTCTGATCCATTATTCGGCGCATCACTCTGTTATACATTTTAATCAACGACCCTATGGGTCGTTTTATATTCCAAATTTACACCAAAAGTTCAATCTAAAAGCTTTTCAACAAGATCTTCCCAGTCATGTGCTTTTATGTAAGGTGAATTACTTCTAACATTGTATTGATCAAAAAGTATTTTATTAGGAACAACTGATAAAATATTTAAAATAACATCTTCGTCGTCAACATAGTGAGTAATTCCTAACTCTTCTGCCTTTGTATTTTTATCTTCTGGGTTTTCCACAAAAAAAGTGTTTGATTCATCAAAAAGATCCGGCCAAAGTTTGTGTTTAAGTAACAGTTTTGTTGCAAGTACTGAATCCTTTCTTCGCGAAATAAGAAAAACAGGGATCCCCGCATTGATAATTTTCTGTATCCCCTCATACGCTCCGTTCATCATTGCGGCCTCAAGAGCCGTATCTGGATTATTATATAGCATATCTTGCATTAATCTCCGTTCGTGAGTTGGAATAATAACACGTAATATGTCCGATGGGGTTTGTTCGGGCGCAAGGTTAAAACCAAATTGTTTTCCAACAATAATGCGCAAATCTGTATGATCAATAATGACTCCGTCCATATCAAATCCAATTTTTTTTGGTTGACTTATCTTGCTCATCCATCTATTCTAAACGACAGTTATTAACAAATACAATACGAGGAGGATATATGACTGTCTCATCAAAACAAGAAGCATATTTCGAAAAAAAAGCGAAGCAATTACTTGAATATTTAAAAAGTAATTTACGATACGATCGTGAGGTGATACCTCGTCCATTCTTTATTGAAATTACCGGATCCCCTTCCGCAGGAAAAACAACGACAATAACAGAATTAGATAAATTTTTCCGACGTATGGGTTTTCGTGTATGGAAACCACAGGAAGGTGCTGAGGTAATTCGTCACATAACACGCGACACACCGATCTATAACGTACGCACAGGATTGTATGCGCTCTCACTGTTACTTGATCTCAGTCGTGGGCACCAGTATGATCTTGTCATTTTTGATCGTGCCATTTTTGACGCATATGTCTGGATGATGTATTGGGAAGAAAAAGGGAAACTTTCAAAAGAAGAAAGAGAGTTGATGCAATTATTTTTCTTAAATCGTCTTTGGATTGATGAAATAGACGCGGCATATTTTATGATATGCGATCCGGAAGAAGCTATGCGTCGTGAATTGCGTATTGCACTTTCAAAGAAAACCGGCGAAACATCGAACCCAAAAACGATAACCACTCTTGTGGAACGTTATAAAACAGCATATACAACACTTTCTCCAACACATGAAAATCTTTATTTGTTCAACACAACAAAACTTGGCGAACAAGAAATGGTTAGTGCAATTGCTGAACAAATTCTTGAAACATTGGAAAAGAAAAATTTACAAAACAACTCTCTATGAGAGTTGTTTATTTTTATATTCCAAATATTATTGTGATATTCTGTATATATGAAGCAAAATATCAAAATAATTCTTGCAATTATTGTTATTGTCCTCATAGGACTTCTAGTTGAATACTCCGACACATCTACCCCCGCACCAACAAAACATGCTGAACAAATAATTGAAGCAATGTTCCGTTGTGACAATGAGAAAACAATTCAAACAACCTTCCGCAATGGAGAAAAAAATAGTGTAGATATTAAACTCAATAATAGTAGATCTCTATCTCTGCCCCAAGCAATCTCGGCAAGTGGTGCTCGATATGCAAACGATGATGAAACATTTGTGTTTTGGAACAAGGGAAATACCGCTTTCATCACCGAAAACGGAACTAGTACGTTCACCAATTGTATACAAGTAGAATAACTAAAAAAACCGCCTCGGCGGTTTTTTTAGTTATTAATAAATGTTTTTCCGTCTGCTGTCTTGCACTGCTCTGGATATGATTCTAAAATCGGGAATCCGGCATTCTTACAATCATCAAATGTCCTTATTGAAGCAAGGAGTTCATCACACGTTTCCTTACTCTTCATATCACTCTTAGGGAGACACTCACTTAATTTCTCCTTCAGGCTCTTATCAAAAACAATACTTTTTACTATGGAATCAATGATTGGTTTTAAGTCAAACTCTTTTCGTTCTTTTTCACACGCAGATTTATTTGGCTCATCATAATTTCCGCAATGTACATTTTGAAGTACCACGTTCACAGAAACCAATTTCCCCTCTTTCTGTGTGGTATATGTGTTGTCGGTATATACAGAACCTGCCGCTCCCTCGCTCACTATCTTCTCGCAATATAGTGTTCCCTCAATAATACGGCGAGTGTTATTACAGGTGAATTTCCCATCGCTCACTGTTATGTTCGGTGGCCAATTAACTGCAGAAATATATAATGCAGGAAAATTTTCTTGATACATGAATTGAGCGCCACTTGCCTCGTCGGTTGTTTTTATAAAAGCATTATCTGATTCTCCTGAAGGACATAAATCAAATTCACAATTTTCTCCTGAACGACTTACAAACGATCCATCTGCACATTCTTTTACATCAGTGGTACAAAATGTCTGTCCATCCTTGTTGGTAATTAAAAAGATGAATCCACCCACTACAAGAAGAACCGCGAAAACGACTAATAATGTTTTTTTGTGTTTTGAAAATATAAGAAACATATGGTTATCTATCAAAAATAGTTATCAAATATTCGTTAATATCACGTTGAGCAAGATCATAAAAATATTTGTTCTCATCGTGCAAACGTTTTGCGAGCTGAACCCCAACAAATCTCCAGTGCCATGGTTCGTACTGATAATACACGTTTTCTTTGGGATATGAAAGGACAAATCCATATGTATATGCATGTGCTGAAAGCCATGCGTATGCATCTGTTTTATCAAATGAGGTAACAAGAGATCGTAATTTTGTAGTTGTGAAATCAAGTGTTGTTCCCAGCTGGTGCTCAGAATATCCCTGATCTGCGGAGAATTGATTTGCCCCACTTCCATAGAGAACCTTATACCCTGTTTTCACCGCTGCTTGATCTTCAAACGATCGATACGCCGATACAATTTTTAGATCAATCCCATCTTTTGACGCTGCCTCCATCATTGCGGAGAGAAATGGATCCACACTTGCATGAATTTGTTTTGTTGCAGTGTTATCCAAAAGATACTGTGCATTAATGCGCGTAAGTAGTTGAGGAATGAAATTTTCATTAAGGAAATAGACCTTTGAATATTTACTCAATAATTCTTCATCAGTCTGACTCAATTTTTGTAACGTATTTACAGTCCCAGAAATTTCTTTTATTTGCGATTCAAACATCGTGTTTTTTGCCTGTTCTGTTTGTAAATCCTGACTTAAATTATTTGAAACTCCCCGCTCTTGGTTAAGCTCCGTCACAAGCTCACTATTTACCTCTGTAGTTGAGGTAAATTTTTCACGCAACACACGAACAGAATTCTGCAACAAGCGAATTTCACTTTCCATAGTTACCTCCATATCTTTGAAATTTGAAAACAAAAACCATCCATATGTGGAACCAGATAAGACAAGTAAAATAAGCCCAATAATCAAAAGCTCTCTCCACTGAAGTTTTTTCATTTATTTGATTTTATCATATTTTTTAAAAACAAACCCCGCCAGTTCATGGATTGGCGGGGTTTGTTTTTATCGAAGTTGAATTGTTTGTGCAGTTATACTCCCATCGGAATTCACTGTCCCCTGTCCAAATATTTGAACGCCTGCGGTTATATCATTCATGGTTCCCTCCATTGATTTCAAAACTTTTGTAGAAGGAGAAATAAATATGTTTTTTGATCCTCCGTTAGGCAATTTTATCGTTAGACTTGTTTCATCCATTGAGATGACCTCCCCAGAGATCATTCCCCCACCTCTCTGTTGCCCTCCAAGTCCATCTCGTACAGACCCACCGGTCAACGTTCCCTGTTGCTCAGTCCCACGAGAAAATTGTGTTCGTGGCTGTGATGTATTTTGCATTTCCATCGCCCCATATTGTATGCCACCATAAAACGAAACTCCTCCCACCACAACTATTCCTACTATAACAAGTGTGATTATCTTCTTCATATATATGTGATACGTATTTTTTAGATAATTTATTACCAACAACAACGCATTATTCATATCTGAGTGCCTCAATTGGATTCAAACGAGCGGCCCTTCGTGCAGGATAGTATCCAAAAATAATACCGATTGCCGCAGAAATACCAAACGCAAACAAAACCGAATTGAGCGAAACTTTTGTCTGTATGGTCCCCGTATAAGAAAATCCAAATGCAATGAGCCACCCCAACAGAATTCCAATAATACCCCCAACAAATGTGAGTGTGACTGATTCAATAAGAAATTGAAAACTTATATCTGCTCGTCGCGCTCCTATTGCCTTGCGAAGTCCTATCTCTCTTGTTCGTTCTGTTACAGTGGTCAACATCATATTCATAATTCCAATACCACCGACAACAAGAGAAATTCCTGCAATTGCCCCGAGAAGAATTGTTAATGTGTCGGTAATACTAGATGCGCTAGCAACAATATCACTCTGATTCATGGTACTAAAATCCGCAAGCGCAGGGTCTGAAATTCGATGCCTATCTAAAAGCAATGCGGTAATTTGTGACTGTACATCGGACATTACCTCAGGTGATTCTGCTTTCACACTAATTGTTGAAACATAATCATCGCCAGCAAGGAACTTTTGAGCAGAAGATAATGGAATAAAGATCATATCATCCTGACTACCAAAACCACTTCCTCCTTTTGCTTTAGTCATTCCAATAATCTTAAATTCAAGTTTATTTATCCGTATGGTCTGCCCAATGGGGTCTATCCCCTCACCAAACAAATCATCCCGTACAGTTGGCCCAATTACCGCAACTTTTGATAAAGCACGAACATGTTGATCACTAATGAATGATCCAGAATCAATTTCTATGTTTCGCACCTCAGGATAACTGGCAACCGTTCCCACGATTTGTGTATTTGTATTCGTCCCCCTTCCTGTTACCTGGTAACGAGAAGAGAGATCTGGAGCAACAGCACCAATTCCCAAAACAGAATCCATGATTGCATCAGCATCACCTTGTGTAAGTGTGCGAGCGGAACCACGTCCCTGACTTACCTGAACTCCAACACTCCGCTGGGCCCCCGGAGTTACCAGAATAAGATTCGATCCCAACGATTGTATATTTTGTTCTATGGTACCCTGTGCGCCCTGACCGATAGAAACCATGGCAATAACAGAGGCAATACCAATAACAATCCCCAACATAGTAAGTCCAGATCGCGCTTTATTCCCCGTGATCGCTTCATATGTTTCTTGTAGTGTATCAGCAAATTTCATAATGTTTTTATACGTGGTGATGAGCTATTCGGCGATTATGACTTTTTTTATCCTCAACAATCAAACCATCTCTGATATGAATAATTCGTTCCGCATGTTCTGCAACATCAGTCTCATGTGTGATAAGAATGATAGTTCTCCCTTTTTCTTTATTTAATCTTTGAAATGTCCCCAAAACAATTTCTCCAGTTTTTGTATCAAGATTTCCCGTTGGTTCATCAGCTAAAATGAGCGATGGATTATTTACCAATGCACGCGCTATTGCAACGCGTTGAATTTGTCCACCAGAAAGCTGGTTTGATCGATGAAAAAAATGTGATTCTTCAAGTCCAGCGCTTTTGAGTGCCTCGCGCGCACTCTTTTCTCTTTCTTCAGCATGTATGCCGGCATACATAAGCGGAAGCATACAATTTCTTAAAACAGTCGCACGGGGTAAAAGATTGAACGATTGAAACACGAATCCAATTTTATTTTTTCTAATATCAGCAAGTTCGTCATCAGAAAAATGTGATACATCATGATTATCAAGTAAATATGTTCCGCTCGTGGGAGTATCAAGTGCGCCCAATATGTGCATCAATGTTGACTTTCCTGACCCTGATGGACCCATGATGGCCACAAATTCTCCATCATGGATAGTAAAACTCACACCGCGCAAAGCGTGTGTTTCAATCTCTGCAGTCTTGTAAATTTTTTTTACATCGCGTACTTCTATCATATATTAACGTGGTATTCTCGTTCCCCCACTCCCACCAAACAAACTTGGGGCAGTTGTTGTTTTTGCTGCTGTCGGCGTTGCAGATGTTGTTCTAGTAATAATATGTTCTCCCTCAGAAACACCAGAAACAATCTCTGTATAAGAATCACCAGAAATACCAACTTCAACAAATTTTTCTTGTGGAACCTCTTGTGTTGCGAATCCAGTAGCAACAACATTGGATGGAATATTATTTAAGATCTGAACATAACTGGAATTTCCTTGTGTTTTAACCGCCCCATTTGGTACTGCGAGTACATCCTGCCTCATATCAACAATAATTGAAGCGCTCACACTCATACCCGGTTTTACCCTCTCATCTTGTGTATCAAATTCCATCTGGACAGAATATGTAACCACCCCTTGTGATACCGTTCCCACCGCATCAATAGCAAAAACTTTTCCTGAAATGGAAAGGTCAGAAATTGCATCAAAAGAAAGTGATACCTTTTGTCCAATTTTTACCTTTGCTGCGTCAATTTCATTCAGGGATATCTCAGCAATTCTTTGTTTTGTAATAAGAGAACCAAATGCAGCACCAGAATTTATTGAATCTCCCTTTTCAAAATTAATACTCGAAATAACACCATCAAACGGAGCATACACGGTATAATCTAAAAGTTCTTCTTTTAAATCTGTAAGTGAATCCCTCATTTTTTGTACGGAATTTCGTTCCGACTGAAGAGTAAGCGGATCATTACCACTTTCATTTTTTATCCTATATATCGTAATCTCCTGCTCTGTATCGGTAATGGTGTCTTTCAAATTCTCAACTGTTCTTACTTGTGCGGAGAGTGCAGAAACCTGCGTATTCACTGTTCCAATCTTTGTAGCAAGAGATGATTGTGCGCTTGAAACATAAGAATTCAATCTGATTTGTTTTTGCTCGGCAATATCAATGACCGTATCCACAAGATTTTTTTCACTTTTGAGTGCTTGTGCAGTTGCTATTGCTGTATCTGCTGTCTCGTCCAAAACACGCTCAATCTCGGCAGGACTTGAATATGTAGTAAGTGTCTTAAATTTAGCAATACTCGAATCATACAGTTCCCGCGCCGTTTTATAATCTCGTTTTGCTATATCAGAAAAAAACGTGATAGTGTCTTTGTCATCCTGATTATTAAATGCATCGCGATATGCATCGCCATTCCACTGTCCTCCCTGTGGACTAAGATCTGTCCCAAAAAGGACATTCTCCGCAGTGGTCATCACTGACGGCAAATTGAGAAAAGCATTAGAAATAGTAACAAATGAATCATTGTATGCATCACTGAGATTTTCCTTGGCATCTGCTAACGATTTTATTTTTTTATTGTAATCAATAGGAGCTTGTGCGGTGTTTTTTTCTAATGAATATTCCGCTTGCTGGAGGGAAAGTTCTGAATCCCGAATATTTTTTCGTATTGTTGTTGAATCAATAGAAAATAATGCTTGTCCCTTTTTTACCTCAGACCCATCACGTACTCCAATCCATGTGATATCGCCCGAAACCTTTGGCTTGATATCAACTTCATTTGTTGCAGAAACCTGTCCACTACCACCCACCGTCACCAATATTGTCTGCCGAGAAACATCTGCCGTTACATATTTTGTCTCCACTGTTGCGGGGGAAAACCCACCAAAAATCCAATATAAAAAAACAAAAAGAACCACGAGTGCAATAAACGATAAAAACTTGTGTGATTTTATATATGAGAGCAAACGACGAAAAATGTGTGATGTATGTTCGTTTTTCATATTGGATATATGTCTATCAATAATACAATATACACGATGAGAATATTACAACTGCCCACTTTATACCGCTGTCAGAATGCCGTATACTAGCAATATGAAATGGCCAACAACACTCATCTTTATTCGTCACGGAGAATCTGCATTTAATGCTTTACGAGAGAAAAAAAGGCATATAGAAAATTATGAAAAATTCAGAGATTTATTTTCCGAGGAATTTTCCAAGGCAACAACTCCCGACTGGCCAAGTAAAAAACTGATTAATATGGCGAATGAGATTTGGAAAGAATGTAGATTGGATGAAAACGACTATGATACACCACTTACTGAAATAGGACGAAAACAGGCAAGAATAACAGGAGAACACCTCGCAAATCAATCATATATACCCGATGTGGTATTTGTGTCTCCCTACCTCAGGACACGCCAAACACTTGAGGAAATACAAAAAGGTTGGCCCGCACTTCGAGACGTACGCGTTGTGTCTGAGGAACGCATTAGAGAACAAGAACACGGCCTTTCCACACTCTACAACGACCGAAGTGTTTATTTCACACTCAACCCACTTCAGGGGCTTCTCTACAAACTCGAGGGCGACTATGGATATAAATATCCAAATGGAGAAAATAAGGCAAATGTTCGTGATCGAGTAAGAAGTTTTTTAAGCACTACCATCCGCGAATATCCAGAAAAAACCGTACTCTCTATCTCGCACCACCTTACATTGCTTTCTCTTCGTGCAAATCTTGAACGATGGGATAGAGAGCAATTTATAAAAGTTGACTCCCATGACCATCCAATTAATTGTGGAGTGACTATATATAAAGGAAATCCTAAGAAGGGTCAGAGCGGACGACTTGAACTTGAATCATACAATCAGAAGCTCTATTAATAATCCATGCGTTATCTTTTTGTTATTATTTTGTTGGTTATACAATTAATTCTTTTTGGCGCGCACTATGTTTTGTATAAGGGTATTATTGATATTTTTTCCATAAAAAATGTTGCCCTACTATTGTGGTTAAAGATTATTTTGGGAGTATTTTCAATAAGTTTTATTATTGCCTCCCTTTTCGGTTCGCGTATATATAATGTATTCACAAAAATATTTTATACGAGTGCTGCAACATGGCTCGGATTGTTATTGTATCTTTTTATCGCCTCAGTGTTGTTTTTATTAATTAAAGCGGGATTGGGAAATATATTATCATCCCAACTCATACAAATATGTGGAATCCTTCTTTTTCTTGTTGGCGCCGGAATAGGAATCTATGGAATATATCATGCCCGTGACATTCAAATAACGGAAATAAACCCCGTCATAAAAAATTTTCCGGAAGGCTGGAAAGGAAAAACAGCAATATGGGTAAGTGACATCCATATCGGACAAATATATTCATCCACATTCAGCAGACGAATTGCAGAAACAATTCAGTCATTGCATCCGGATATAATTTTCCTCGGTGGAGATGTGTTTGATGGGACCGCAGGTGATTTGGAAAAATCAATTATTCCCCTTGCCAACATAAAAAGCACACATGGAACATATTTTATCAGTGGAAACCACGAGGAGTTTTCAGATGATAATTCATTTATTGATCTAATCGAAAAAAGTGGAATAAAGGTATTAAAAAATGAATCAATTTCTATTAATGGGATACATGTCATTGGTGTTGACTATCGTGATTCAGAAAATAAAGAGATCCTAAAAGAGACCTTAAAAAAGCTCGTTCAACCAGAAGTGCCAAATATACTCCTAAAACACTCTCCAACCAATCTGGAGGTAGCGGAAAATGCTGGCGTATCATTTCAAATTTCTGGACACACTCATCGCGCACAGGTTTTTCCATTTACCTATATAACACGAATGGTCTATGGAGTATTTGAATATGGACTGCACACGTACAATGACATGAGCGTCTATACCTCAAGCGGTGTTGGAACGTGGGGACCGCCGTTACGCGTTGGAACAAACTCGGAAATCGTTAAGATAACATTTTAAGCAAACAAAAAAACCGCGATACAGGCGGTTTTTTTGTCTATAAGAATAAAAACACTACAATACCACCTATACAGACAATGGCACAAATAACAATAAATATTCTTCCAAATAATTTCATACTGTTAGAGATAGGAATTAAATTCCTTTTATATTTTTTTCGACCGATACCAATATGCTACAACAATAAAAAATAGTATCCATACAATCCAAAAATAAAAATTCCATTGCACCAATGCAGTCACAAATAGAAGTAATATAGTCACGATGAGCAAAATGACATTATGTTTCATCTAATGAGTTTTTATCTCTTTAAAAGGATATAGGGCGTTTGAAATTACCGACGAACCATTATCATTCCAATCAGAACGCATAACTCTTGTTCTTTCTGCTAATTTCTTTTTTGCCCATGTATATATAGCTCTGTATTTTTCTGCAATTTCTTCTCTATCATTTCTTTCAGCAAAAGAACTAATAATTCCTGACTGTTCAATAATTTGTTCTAGTATCTGAATTTGTAATGGATGCTTTCTTATCTCATCCATATCTTTTTCCATCCACGATTCATTTAATTCTTGTATCGTATGTATTCCTGCGGCAATTACCACTTTTGGTATGTCTTTTATTCCAACCCTCCCCGTCTCCTCATCAAGAAAGTACTTAATCTCTGAAAGACGTCCCATTTTAATGTCATTTTCTATACGGTTCATTTTCTTTTCAATACCGACATTGAGCAGACCACCACCAACAGTAAGGGCGTCGATCGCAAAAATTGCATCCTCTTTCTTTGTCTCCGGGTTTATTATCTGAACAACCTCGTCAATTCCATGCACAAAGTCATCAAACTCATTTGGTTTTGTTGCCTTTACTCCGTCCACCCAATCTCCCTTCTCCAAACGCATATGGAGAATTGCCTCAAATATCGTTCCACAATTTGATCCATACTCATCAACTTTTTTTCCCTTTTTAAACTGCTCTTTGAGATTTGCAACGTGTGCCTTATCAGCACGAATGGATTCTTCTCCAAAAATCGATTCAAATTTTTCGTATGGCACGGACTTCTTTTGAATAATATTTCTTGCCTGTTGCACACCCTGTTCAAAAGAAACGCTGTTCAAAGAACGCGATTCAAATCCGCTTCCACTAAAAAAACCTCTCATATCTAATAAGTATACTCAATTTTTTATACTTTGATAATTTCTCGAACTTCTTTTTCACTCAAAATTCTTCCCTTGCCCGGCTCAAGCCCCCGTCCTGTAAGTGCACCAATCCGTACTCGCTTTAATTTGGTAACAGTCCATTGTACAACATCAGCCATGCGTCGTATCTGATGCTTTCTCCCCTCTCTTAAAGTAATGCGAAATTTGTGTGTTCCTACCAACTTGGTAACACAAGGAAGCGTTTTTATATCATCAATAAGCACCCCCCTACTAAGCATATTAAGTTTGTCCTGTGATATCTCTTCGCGCACATCAACCTCGTATTCTTTCTCAATCGTATGATCTTCTCCAGTAACCGCCTTGGTAACTCGCCCATCATTTGAAAGTAGTATTATCCCTTCGCTTTCCTTATCCAATCTTCCCACAGTATTTAATTTTGACCAGGCAGGGAACAGATCAAAAATACTTGGCCCCTCCTCACGTGACTTTGTACACGTATAACCACGGGGCTTGTAACATAATACGGTTATTTTTTCCTGCTTTTCAATAATCCTTTTTGGAATTTCCAATTGAATTTTGTCTTTTTCTGGATCAATCTGCACTCCCATTTCTCTCACAACCTTTCCGTTTACCTTCACATATCCGCGCTGTATATAATCTTCTGCCTCTCTTCGTGAGCACAACCCCTTTTCAGAACAATATTTTTGAATCCGCATATACACATACTACCCTGAATCGAGATAAAAAAGAAACCCGCGCTTCCTGCGCGGGGTACTCATTTTATCATTCTTTTTTTTTACACATATCCTCATATGCTTGCAGGTGTGGCGGTGTTTGTTTTGGTACGTATCTTTTAAAATACACACCACTAAAGATCTTTTCCTTTCCGTTTATATTGAAAACGATCTTCTGTGGATGTCCGTTGCTGATAATATCTTCCTCTGGAAGATTGATAACTTTTACAACTAAGTGCGTATCCTCAGCGCCAAACTGTTCTATAAGTCTTTTTCTAAGCTTCAAGTTTCTCTTATTTGTTAAAAGAGAAGAATCTAAATGAAGTTGAACAAGTGCCTGCATTGCGAATGATTTGTCATTCATTACTAACTCCTACTATTAAATTGGTAAATAATCAGTTGGATTTTCATTATTACACATAACTTAGTTTGTGTCAACTGTTATATGTTTGATAATCTTTCTTGCCTCATCTGCGTTCTTTGTATTCATAAGTTGAATCCGAATCTCTTTCGCCCCATTGAAATCGGAGATATAAATTTTAAAAAATTTCTTGAGGTAGTCATATCGTTTTATTCTTAATGATGTGTCACCTATATACATGTTCTCAAATTGAGAAATATGGTAGGACAAGATTGATATTCTATCTAATGGCGTTAATTCTTTTTTTCGTTTTCTAAATGCATATATATTTGAAAATATCCCCCTACCGATCATAACGCCATCTACCCCAAACTCTTTTGCTTTCTCCACCGCCTCATATCTATCTTGAACGTCACCATTCCCCAAAATGATTGGACAGGTTTTTTTGGTATTCAATGATCGTATAATTTCAGCAGAACGTTTGATTAAATCCCAATGAGCGGGGGCTTTCGACATCTCTTTTTTTGTTCTTCCGTGTATGGTAATAGCATCAAGATTCGATTCTGCTAATATTGGCATCCATGTTTCAATATCATTCCGTGAATATCCAATTCTTGTTTTAACAGATACAGGAATTTTCCCCGCACCACGTTGTGCTGCATTAATTATTTCAATAGCTCGTTTTGGATCATTGATAAGTGCGGCTCCAGCACCCTGGCGAATCACTGCCTTGTCTGGACATCCCATATTGATATCAACACCATCAAATCCAAGTGATACCACCAATGTTGTTGCTTGGTATATATGTTCTGGATTTGAGGAAAATATTTGAGCAACAATGGGACGTTCTTTTTTTGAAAACTGTAAATCATGGAGAAGTTTTTCTCTTCCCCGTATATCACAAAGCCCATCTGCGGAGACAAACTCTGTCCACATCACATCTGGTCTTCCATACTTAATAAGTACCGATCGAAAAGCAACATCGGTAACGTTCGCCATTGGTGCAATAGCAACAAATGGTGTTTTGAGTGTCTTCCAAAAACCTTTTGGCATAGGTTCTATCCCCGCACAATCCGCTCAATACACTCGTCGAGCGTCTCTTTTGTCTGTTCTCGTGTTGCAAGATTTTTTGTAAGCACAAGATTTTCACTAAGTTCTTCCTCACCAATAATAACAACAAATGGAATTTCTTCTTTAACCGCAAATGAAAGTTGTCCCTTTAATGTATTTTCCTGTCCTTGATACAAAGCAGAATTAATACCTTTTTTTCTTAATACTGAAACAACCTGCAAAACTCTCATTTCTGCCTTTGGTTCGAAATTCAAAACAAGTGCCTGAACAACGCCTCGTTTTTTCTCAACAAGCCCAAGCGTTTCCATAGCAGAAAATAATCGATCAATTCCCAATGATGCCCCGACTGCGGGAACATGCTGTTTGCTAAATCTTGATACCAAATCATCATATCGCCCACCAGAAAACACACTTCCAATTTCTTTTAAATCGAGTAATTGCGTTTCAAATACTGGACCGGTGTAATAGCCGAGTCCACGAGCAACAGAAAGGTCAAACATCCAGGAGGAACGCGAAACTCCCATGGCATCAAGATAATTCATAATTTCTCTAAGCTCCGAAATTCCTTCTTGAGCAATCGACACACCATTAAAGAGACTCTCTAAAGTTTTTAATATATCTTCTTGATTCTCACTCTTGATTCCTGTGAATTTCTTTATCTTTTCAATCTGTTTGCTATCTAACAATGCTTTCTCTATAAGCTCCTTTTCTATGTCACCCCAATCCTGTTTATCAAGTTTATCAATGATTCTAATAACAATATTTATTTTTTCTTGATCAAAAGATGCATATGAGGACAATCCATTAAGAATCTTTCTATTGTTTATTCGAATAAGAAATTTTTTAAAACCAAGCTCAGTCATCAAAGCATCCATAAGCGCAATGATTTCCGCATCAGCACGCATACTGGAAACTCCAACAATATCTGCATCACATTGTGCAAACTCTCTATATCTCCCCGCTTGCTGACGCTCTCCACGCCACAATCGTCCAATCTGATACCTGCGAAACGGACGCTGGATCTTGTCTCCATATGATGCAACAACGCGAGCTAATGGAACTGTAAGATCAAAACGCAAGGCGGTTGTCTCTTTTTCGCCTCCTGGTTGCGATACATAAAAAATCTGTTTTTGGAACTCCGCATCCCCACCAGTTAATATTTCCGCACGTTCTACACACGGCGTATCTAATGGAACAAAACCAAACCGCTCAAAAACAGTACGAATTCCATCAAAAAGCCTTTGACGCGGAATCATGTCTTCCGGCAAATAGTCTTTGAATCCCCCTGGCAATGTTGGTTCTACAATTCCCATAATGTCTATATTCTGCAATATTTTTGAATAATATTCAATAAAATAAAAAGCCCTAATCTAGGGCTTTGCCAATGTATATACCTTAACTGCAATACTAACAACTGCAAATAAGATTGAAAATAAAAATAAATAATTTGCAACATCAATAAATTGAATTGCAATCGCAATAATTCCAAGAGATTGAATAAAAAACTTCACCTTTCCAAAAATATTTGATCTGAAATCCGTTCGTTCTTTTTTCTGTGTACCTTGAAGAAAAAATCCGACAAGGGCAATGATAAACAACATAACCTCAATGGTTAATAGTGGAAAAATAATCCAATAATGTATGCGATCAAAAAAATAAATTGCAATGATAAAAAGAGAGATTTTATCACAAATAGGATCAAGAAATGCCCCAAACGCTGTTTTCCCATCAATTTCTGCCCACGCACCGTCAACCTTGTCAGTTGCCAAGGCGATAGCAATTATTGAAAGAGTAAAATATTGTGGAACGGCATACAAATCCATAATTACTGCAATTAAAACTAAGAACGGACGGAGTAATGAGAAAAAATTTGGAACATTTACCACCTCTTCTCCTTGAATTTTAAAATTCAAAAGACCTGCAATGAATCTTTCTTTTCTATCAGCACGAAGATTTCGACGTTTTTGTATCCAATTTCGTGCCCATAACGCACCCGGACGAATTACATCTCCAAGTAAACGATTTATTTTTTCATATACTTGCTCCATATATACTTTCATATTCACTCCAATTTAATATACTGAAATTATTTTATAATAATTGTACCTATTTGTCCAGTAATAAAATACCGCCAGTCAATGAACTAGCGGCATTTTATTAGTAAAAATTTTTTATTGTGCGCTTGGTGGTTTTACGATAAACTTCTCAATTACATCTTTAGAAACACCTGAATCTACAAGCCCTGTTGGTGTTCTATATTCAAATATATCTGGAGCGCTTTGACGGACAAGTCCGACAATAGGATCTGCTCCATTTACCGAAAGTAATCGTGGCTCCCATGCTGATGAAAGCTGTCCATCAGGAATTTCTGGAGGAGTGGTAATTACCTCAAGTTCATGAAAATGTTTTATAGCATCCTCAAAATTACTCGGAATAAACGATCCTGTATCTGGGTCGGTAAATTGTGTGAATGTTTGCTCATTCATTTCATTCCCCTGTGCGATGAAATCTGAAAATGATTGTGCACGATATGTATCAAGCCCATATGTTCTCGCAAGCCCTGTGGTTTCACGAAGTAAATCCTCGGAATCTGCACTATTCAAAAATTTAAATGCTCCGCCTTCATGAAGTTCATCAACAAGGTTGTTTGTATGAATTTCACGGAGTGCTTCTCGAACCGCATCGATTTTAAGATATTCTGGGTGTTGTTCGCTGAGTTTGACCAAATGTTCTGCACCACTTCCCTGTGCCCATTCTTGTGACTGACTTCCTTCAATAAAGTTTGGATTTCCTTTGTAATTCAAGTACGCCTGAGCAAGTTCTTTATTTTGCATTAAATCTGCGGGGATTTCTTTTGTTGTTTCAACTCCATATGCATCCACTCCCGCAACAGGAATAGTTTCACTATGTTCAACTATATCTTCTGGCGTAGGAGGAACAACCTCATCAGGCACGAGTGTTGGTTTAATATGTCGAGCTGATTCAAATAGTGCCGCTCTCTGTGATGCATTTGATTGCAAGATGCTTTCCATCTGTTCTTTTGTAAGATGTCTTGCAGATTCCAATGCATTTTGAATATCCTGATTGTTTTCAAATAACGATTGTAGTTCTTTTCCATATCCAATCTTTATTTGATCGGCATTCTCAAGTCCAAATTTTCCTGGATTTGAGGTAACCTGATCTTTTAAGTGGTCAACAAAATAGGTTCTTTGCGCCTCATTTAAATCACCAAATCCTTTTATATTTTTTTCAGAATTTTCTTCAATGAGAGTCCAAACAGAGTCACCCTTTCCTGCGGTAGCAAACTCAGTTCCCTTTATAGACGGAGATTCTGGTATATGTGTTCCACCTCTTGCTCCTCCAGTCGCCTGTTCAACTGCGCCGATTCCTCCAATAGCCCCCATAGCCGCATCAGCACCCGCATCAATAAGTTGTGCACCAAGATTTCCTCCTACAACACCAGTCACCAAGGTCATAAAGCGACGATTCCATGTTCTGTATTTATTTGCCACTGCCTCCTTTTTCCTAAACTGTTCATCAAGTATTTTCCCATACTCATAATTTTTTTCTGCAAATGAATCAAAATCTCTCTCCAATACCATTTGTTTCAGTTGATCACTTTGACTCATAATATCTCCACCCGTTTCAACAGTGTCTTTATATGCTTTCCGAATATCACTTGTATACGCCGCATCAACAATTTTCTCTCCTGCCCACTTCTGAAGATAATAACCAAATGTTCCTCCTGTTATTGAACGAACGGCTCTATATCCAAGATATAATGGAACAGACATTGCTGCAGCTGTCCCTGCTCCCAAACCAAAAGTTAATCCTCCACCAGCAATGGTTGCACCAATAATTGCAGAGCGCCATGGTCTTGGAATTTTTGCGAGTTGATTCATCGTCTTTCGAAACACTCCAGGATGTTTCATACTCTCTGCCTCATAGATCTCTTCTACTTTTCGCTGATCAACCTGTTGTTCACGAAACACCATCTTAAGAAGTAATTGTTCATATGAATTAGATCCCTCTGCATATACATACTCACCCTTCTTTTCATCAAAAATCCTCTGCTTCTCACCAGTAACCAGTTTTTCCACAAGGAGTGCATCAATTTTTTCAGATGAATATCCATGTCCCCTGAATTCTTCTTCAAGCGCCGCCGCCTTATCTTTAAGCATCAATTTTTTTAACTCAATGAGTGTCGGTTCAAATCGATTGCTTTGTTCAAGCGTCGCATACGATCGATTACCCTCACGAAGTTTGCTCTTCATTACCTTTAATGAGTCTTCATAAGAAAGTCCTTTCTCTTTTGCGTGAGCTAAAACATCCTGACGAACCGCCTCCCGTGCATCTCTAATTCCATGAAGCTCCAATGCTTTATCTACAACTCGTTGAGTAAATGTTCTTTCAATAACGGGAAGAATCTTTTCTTTATCAGCAGGAGAAATAAGATTCCAATCTTTTTTTAGGATACCAGAAAGCAGCTCTCGATCTTCAGAACTTGCATTATAGGTAACAAGCGAAAAATCAGCATTACCGCAGAGAATATCTAATGCTTTACGCGCCTGATCTGGTGTATATTCCTTCTTTTCTCCTCTTTCTACTCTTTGAATAGCGGGAGCAACATTCCTTATTTCTTGAGCAACCGCAGCAACGGGCGGCTGTGTTTCTTGAGTTTGTTGTTCTGGAACCTCTCCCACGCTTGGTTCTTCGTGAAGAATAACTGGAGGCTCTACTTCTTGCACAATATTTTGTGCCCCCTCTCTATTTACTGGTTGCTCCCCGCTAGTGTTTTGCTCCACTCTACTAGGACCGCGATTCTGTTCCCCAACAAAATCTGTTCGTTCTTCGGCTTTATTTATTAAATGATCTACAAAATCACTCTGTTCTTCCTTTTTTTCTGAAGAAACCTCCTCTGAATTCCCTCTCTCCCCATCTTTCATCATCTTATGCAACATCGAAAGATTATGCACAGACTTATTATCTTCCTCATTTAAAAATTCATTATAAAACTCTGGAGTCTCCTCTTTTTTACTCTGAGGAACGTCAACACCACCGGTCCATTGTGCGGTATGTGGTAGTACATCTGGATCTTTGTCTTTATTTTCCTGCTCGGTAATTTTTATCTTCTCTCCATCAAGATTCACTCGACCCTTCGGCCACAAAACACTACCTTCATCTTTATCATCTGTTTTCTTTTCTTCCCCTCCAAACATTTCCTCCTGAGCTTTTTTAAATTCATCTCTCTTTTTTTTGAGCTCATCATAATCCTCAAACAGTTCCTGTCTCTCTTCTTCTGAGTATCCTTTCATCACCTCCATATTCGACATATCCCTCCCCATTTTACTCAAACCCCGCTCAATACTATCAAGTAGAGTTTTGTTGGTATCATTTTCACTTTCCTCTTCTTCTTTGGTCTTCCCCCCGATTTTCAAATCAACTATCTTTTGCTTCAACTCTGGACTAAAAGTGTCCTCCATCTTTTTTTTGGCGCTATCTATTTCTTTTTGTGTTTTTGGTTTTGGAGGTTGTTCCATTGGTTTCATATGCTTATGAGTGATGCGCTGGCATCATCATCTCTTTATATTTTGCGACTTCTTCACGAATAATATCCTCAATTGAAGGAATATTTTGTTTCAAGAAATCTGTCATCTGTGCGTGGTCAGCACCAGAATTAATAAAGGAGTCCAATTCACCTACCTGTGTTTCATTCAAATTATCGAGAATACGAAGCCAAATTGCCCTCCCAATAAGTTCTGACATTTCGTCGAGCATTTTTTGCCGTTCTTCAATAGGAAGGAGATCAAGATGAAGCTCCTTAATGAGATCGACATTTAATAATAACTCTATTTTTTTTGAATCCATGTTTTTAATTGTTTGTATTATACAACGACTTTAGCCAAAAGTCAATATTAAGACAGATGGCTTTTTTACTAGTATATCACACTATTCCCCCATTATTCACTTATTTCATGGAATCTAATTTGAATGGGGCGCGATTTTGTCTGTTTCGTATTAAATCGCGAAAATTAAATTTTTCACTTCTCCCAAGTAAAAAGAGAATCAATGAACTCATCAGTGCAAAAAACGACATAATGCCAAAAAGCATAGTGAAACCAAATCGGTCGGCAATGATTGCGCCAAATGCAGCACTTGCTGCCGTTGCAATTCCTATACCTACATCTTCAAGTGACCACTCAAATCCGATAAAATCTTTATCAATGTGATTAGTGAAAAGCACTCGCCATGCAGGAACTGCCATCGCATTCGCAAAACCATTAAATATCTGTATTAGATACAGATGCCATGGTTCGGATGCAACCATATATAAAAGAGGAATAAACGCAATAAAGAATGTACCCAACACCATAAAAGAATACTCATCTAACTCTCCTTTTGTCCGATCCATAAGCCAGCTAAATGGTATAACCATAAACACGCGGGCGACCCAGTAACATGCCACCGCATAACCAACTACCTCCATACTATTTTCCACATGATCCAAAACGAAAACTGCAAGAATTGGCGAAAGAAGACCAATCGAAAAAAGTAAAAAGAAGTCCGAAAATATTAAAAATTTAATTGTCTTATTTATTGTTTGCATCATATTATGTGCGGGATACGAGAATCGAACTCGTGTCTCAACCTTGGGAAGGTCGCATTCTGCCACTAAACCAATCCCGCTCGCTATCTTTAGGGAGTTGTAGAAGCAACTTTCGGAACAATGATAATCATCTGTTCCCCCTCATTCTTAAAGTTAAACTGTTCTCGAGAAGCTTTCAAGAGGTTTTCGGGATTTTGATAATAATCAATCTGCTCTTTTGTTTTTTGATTTTCTGCAAACAACTTATCGGTGATCTCTTTAACTTTCAAATATTCTTGTGTCATACCCTTTTTTTCATATTCTAATTTAAAAATACCCCAACCGAGGAAAATAACTAAGATAATTAAAATAAGAAATTTCCAAATATTCATTGATGTATGGTGCGTCGCTTTGCACAATATCTATCTCCACACTTTCCAGCATACCATAATAACACGATAGTAATAATTATATGTAATATGACAAATACTAATTTTTCAGAATAAAGAAATGTCCCAATATCAGGAGATATAGTAATAAGAAATGAAACAAAAATAAGTTCAACAATACACTGAGCGATGACAAGCGCAAGCGATAAAAGAAATATTACCACGTGCCGGTTTTGCCTCATATACCTATATTATACGATGTTATGATCGTTTCAAAAGCTCCTTGAATACCTCTGGAGCAATATCCACGCGTGCGCGTTCCGCAATTCGCTTTTTTCCCTTCTGTTGTTTTTTCCACAACTTCATTTTTCGTGTCCTATCCCCTCCATTTTTTCCAAAATTTCCCAACTCTTTTCTCATCGCGGGAATATCTTCACGCGCAATAATTCGCCCTTCAGCCTGGATCTGAATCGGCTGATTCCATTGTTCTCGCGGAAGTAGATCTTTCAAACGCGATGCCATTTGTCGCGCTTCATACTCAACGCGGTCCTTAGAAAAAAATCTGGAAAGCCCCGGTATTAATTCATGAGTAACAAGGACATCAACACGAATGACATCAGTGCGTTCATAGGTATCGAATTCATAACTAAATGAAGCCATACCCTTAGTTGCCGATTTTATCTGATCATCAAAATCACTAATGAGTTCAGATAACGGCATGCGTGCAGATATTTTTACCCGATCAACAAGAGTTTCGGTATGAATATCCGACATACGAAAAAGACGTTGGAGACCCAATACACTTGATAAATATTCTCCAGGAACAATCACATCAAGTGTTATGATTGGTTCCCATATCTCATCATATTCCTGAGGAAGTTCTTCTGGTTTTACAGTAGACATCCACACACCCTTACTTTTTATTTTGTATAAAACCGATGGGAACGTATTAATTGTAGGTACATTAAATTCCCGTTTTAATCGTTCTGCAATAATCTCAAAATGAAGACGACCAAGGAAACCAACCTTGTATCCCCTTCCCAAAACCTCATTTTGGTCCGGCTCTATAGAAAGAGATGAATCATTGAGCTTTAGTTTTTGGAGCCCCTTGGTGAGCATTTCATAATCATCACTTTCATCTGGATAAAAAGAAACGAATACAACGGGCATTGCTTCCTTATATCCATGAAGCATATATTGATCTTTTTCTCGTATATCACCAACCAATACCGTATCTCCAATAGTAACTTTTTCTGGATCACGAATTCCTGTTGCAATATATCCAATTTCTCCCGCTGAAATCTTCTCTGGCGGAGGTAGTGTTTTCAATTGTGGGGTAAAATATCCAACCTCTTTAATTTTTGATGAAACACGACGTGCGATAAGATGTATCTCATCGGTTCCGGAAATACCACCATCAATCATTCTAACTGTCGCAACAACTCCCTTGTGATCATCATAAAATGAATCAAAGATAAGTGCCCTTCCAAAAGCATGTTCAGATTTTTTTGGTGCGGGAACTTTTTTAATTAATGCATGAAGCAATTGTTCAACGCCATCCCCCGTTTTTCCTGAAACATAATGAATCTCATCTTCCGTACATCCAATAAGTTCCGAGAGTTCCAACCTCATCATTTTTATCCTCTCGTTGTTATAATCAATTTTCCCATCATGTCCTTTATAAAAATCTATTTTATTGAGTGCTCCAATGATAGTAAGTCCAGCAGCTTTTGCGTGTCGAAAATTTGCAAGTGTTTGTGCTTGAATTCCTTGTGTTGCATCTACTAATAATATTGCTCCTTCAACTGCTTCAAGCGCACGTGATACCTCATATGAAAAATCGGAATGTCCTGGGGTATCAATGAGATTCAGAATATACTTCATTCCCTCCCAATCATAATCCATGCGAACAGGAGCCATTTTTATAGTAATTCCCCGTTCACGTTCTAACTCTAATTGATCAAGATACTGCTCCTTCATTTTGCGTTTTTCAACAGTGCCGGTAACTTCAAGAAGCCGATCGGCAAGGGTACTCTTGCCGTGATCAACGTGAGCTATAATCACAAAATTTCGTATCTCTCTCATTTCTGTTCTACCTTACACGAAGTAGGTATTAATTACTAGCAGAAGTGTGTATTAACTCTCCTGAAAACGACTCAACCCCCTTTGTCTCTTCAACATCAAAAGAAAGAACTGGATTATTCGTTTCTTTCCACACAAATCCTATGGGAGCATTAACAACTACTGAAAGAGAAGTAGGAACACCGGACTGACGATCATAAAAGAATGTATATATTGTTCCATCTTTTATATCCACTCCAACCTCGTTGTCGGTATGGTACCTAAATGAAACTGTTTTTGATTTTTTTGCAGGAACAAAAAACCATGTCCCAAAACCCGTCTTATCAAAAGCATTAAACATCCACGCATTCCACTCAGTAAGAAGAACTTTGCTTTTCTCTATTTTTTGAAGGGCATCCCGATATTCAAATTTATTTGCCCCATAATCAAATATTGAGCGCTCCTTTTTTGTTGAGTTTCCCGAGAGAGAGACGAGTGATGATCCTGGGTTGGTGAGTATCTGAATATAGTTCTTATTTTCCACATTCCACCATGGATCTTTTTTATCTCCACCAGTATGCGTACGGGTAACAGAAAGATCGGTGAGAAGTGATCCGCTTGTATCAATATGAACTGTTGCGTCTATTGTTTGGTCAATAAATGCATCTGTCTTTCCCCCTGCTACGTTTGTATTAACTACAGCAACATAGGAGCCCCAAAAATTATTTGGAAATGAGGTAACAGATCCATCAACCCCATATGTATGAAAAAATGATTGTATGGACGGATCCTTTGCATAAAACATTATATCTTTCTTTTCTATATGATCCCCAAATGCTGTTATGAGTTTTTCTTTTTGATCGTCAGAAAGCGTCTTCATTTGTTCAATAAGAATTGGCGCAAGTTTTTTAAGAATTGTCTTGGGTTGCCCATTTGTTTTTTTGTCTTTCCCCGCCTCAACTTCTCTTTGCACCTCTGTTAAAAAATTGTCTTTTGAAATAACCAGGTTATATTCTGGTAATGCAATCGGCCCAGATAATTCCAAAATTGATTCAACTACCGGGATATTTATTGAAACAACCATATCAAACGTTACATTCTTTTCTGAATATATTTTTGAGTGTTCCAAAAACCAAGAAACATTTTCCGCTGATGCGGGAAAATCAAAAAACCAATTTGCATCTCGAGCTCCCCATGCCTCGGTTATCGTCTGTAGTTCTTTTGGTGGAACTATTTTTTCAAACATCTGCCCATCTGGGTCATAAATATCGCGAACGTCCAATGTTGTCATTTGGCCACGAGTAACACCAACATCTGCATAGCTTCCCAAAAAACCTCCCGCTGGACGTATCTCTGCTGGGTTTTGGAACATAAGAAGAATATGTTTTTCTTCTTCAGAATTTATCAGCGATATAAAAGAATCTAAAAATGTCTCTACTCGATACAATTCTGCACTATGAGAAAGATACATTTCGGCAATATCTTTATCCATGAGACGAGCAGAATTTGAAAATGATTTCAAATTATTTGTTGCATTTTTAATGGACTCGGCACTAGAAACAATAGTGCTTATTGCATTTCTCGTGGATTCTAATGTTTTTATTAGTTTTGGTCCGTCTGATTGGAAATAGAGAAACCCATTCCTTTGTAAGGTATCAAGAGAGTCAGCAAGAGTGAAAAAACTTGTATTAAGTGAAGCGGTATTTTGTAAAAGCACACCGACACTCTTGAATGCAGGAATAATACCACCAAGCGCACTCGCCATTTTTGATAGTCCATTTTCTTCTAATGATGACTCAAGTTTTTGGATTTCAAGAATATTCTCTTTGAATCCTGTTTTTGCATTTGTTGCATCAAATGATTGTAATGATAAAACGGAAGAACGAATATTCTCTGCAACACGAAAACCGGTTTTCCCTACCTCGTCTTTTGTTTTATAAACAATGTATGAGGTGTGGGCAACAAGAGCAAAAAAAGCAAACGCAACAAAAAAAGCAATCCCTCGAGCAAAAAAACGCACTCGTCCACCTCCATGGTAACGAGATAATGTTGCTTTTCGAAGATTGATCACTCCATGACGAACCGACCACGCATAATCAACCTGAGGGTCTTTTATGTCCACAAGCACTGGATCAACGTTTTTGAATGGATTTTTTTCCATAAATTTATACCTGTTCAAGGGTACGCACTAATGCATCACTAGTTTCTTTCCAATTGAACCGTGAACAATTTTCATATCCACGACTAACATATAACTCTCTTATATCATTTTGCAATATTAATGCCTCCATCGCAACAGAAAGTTCCTCGAGATTATGTGGAGAAACTAATATCGCAGAGTCCCCCAAAACCTCAGGAAGTGAGGATCTGTTTGATGCAATAACAGGACACCCACATGCTTGTGCCTCAAGCGGCGGATGACCAAAACCTTCAAATAATGAGGGCCAAACAAACATGTGCGCACTATTATATAGATATAACAACTCTTCGTATGTTGCCTCACCCCAAAAACGTATATCTTTTTTATATACCGATTTCTCTGCCTCAGAAAAAATAGATTCAAATAACCAACCACGCTTTCCCACAATAACAAGTTCGCAGTGTTCGCATCCCTCTTTTGTTTTCAAAATATTAAATGCTCGTATAATATCAGGAACATTTTTTCTTGGTTCAAGAGTTCCAACAAAAAGAAGGAACGGATTTTCTAATTTGTTTATAATACGAAAGTCTTTCAACTCCTTGTTTTCTGGATTAATTTTTTTAAAAAACGGATTAATACCGGAATGTATTGCAGTAACTTTTTTCGGATCAACCGAAAATGTATGAATGAGGTCATCCTTGGTAAACTCAGAAACAGCAATTAGGTGATCGGCATTCTGTGCCTGTTTTTTATAATCTTGTTGCCAATGCCAAAATCTTTTTCGTAATGGATATAATTCTGGAAAATGTGCAGGAGAAAGATCATGAAATGTGATAACCCGCTTTGCTCGCTTTGATTTTGGTAAGAGAAAAAAATGTGGGCTCCAAATTACATCAGCTGGCCATACATTATCAATAGTTGGCCAACCAAAAATACGAATACATGCATCAAGTCCCTTGTTTGGGACCGACCAATCAATACAGGAAACATTTTCCAATCTCCATTCTTTAGGAAAAGCAACTTTTTTTATACCACTCCAAAAAAAAGCATAGTTGTGTTCCTTGTGGTTTTTTAACATTTCATTAATCACGCCTCTTGCATAGTCTTCAATCCCAGAAATATTTCCCCGAGTTAATAGGCGCGCATCAATTAATATATTCATAATTACAACACCTCATTGAAACCAGACGACTTAACTAACTTCCTAAAATCATGCATAAATTTTTCCTTAGTAAATCTTTGTGCGGAAGCAGCAATATCCTTTCTATTAAACGACATTGTCTCAAACTCGCGAATCGCACGCTCAATTGCTTCTGGTGTTTGCTCATGAAAATGAATTCCATTTTTTTTATGAATTACAATTTCTGCGCCACCCCCTTGGTTAAATGCAATCACTGGAGCACCACACATTTGTGCTTCTGCGGCAACAAGTCCAAAATCCTCAATTTGTGGGAAAATGAACGCCTTTGCATTGGAATACAATTTTCTTAATTCATGATCAGGAATTGAGTTCCTAAATTCAATAAGAGGAGATTTTGCAAGCCCTTTTAATTTCAAATATTCCGGACCACTCCCAACAATGATGAGTGGTTTTCTTAGTTTGTTAAAGGCACGAATAGCAAGATCAAACCCTTTGTAATACAAAAGGCGTCCAGTCATTAAATAATATTCCTTTTCTGTATTGGTTGGCTCAGGAAAAAATATTGAAGTGTCTACGGGTGGATATATTACCGTTGCCTCTCGTTTGTAATATGATCGAATCTTTTCTTTTATATATGCAGAATTAGTGACGAATAGATTGACATGGGTCGCCGCATGAATATCCCAATTTCTTAAAACATTGGCCATGGGGCGAACAACCATTTCTTTTAATGGCCATGGGGCGAAGGGAAGATTTTTTAGATAATCAACTTCCCACGCATATCGCAAAGGACTATGACAATATGAAATATGATATTTTCCTGTTATGTGAAATCCTTTTGCATATCCAGCAGTAGAAGATATAACAAGATCATAGGTGGTTTTTGAGGTAAGAAAATTTGATGCGGTTGGCATCAAAGGAATAAACAATCTATGTCTTTTCTTTACTAATGGAAAAGCATTGAGAAAACTCGTTCCCTTAATATTCCGTTCAAATATCCCAAACGTTTTTTCACGATCATATAACAACGTATATAAATCAGCATCAGGAAACATCTGTAATAACACCTCAAGAACCCGTTCGGCTCCCCCAAATTGGTTCAAATAATCATGTAAAATCGCAACTTTCATTTACTCAATTGTATGCCAAAAACAAGTATTAGAAAAGTAAATGTACACTCATAACAAACAAGATATAATAAACATATGAACTTCAAAATTGAAGGAGGAAAATCCCTTTCGGGAACTATATCAATCAACTCATCAAAAAACTCTGCGGTGGGTATATTGTGTGCATCACTATTAAATAAAAATACAACCACCATTACTAACGTCCCAAAAATCGAGGAAGTATATCGAATCCTTGAGGTTCTCGAAAGTATTGGAATGAAGTCTATGTGGAATGGATCATCTCTCACCCTCACTCCCCCAAAAAAATATAGACTAGAAAACCTTAACGAAGAATCTGCAAAAAAAACACGGAGCATCGTTATGTTTATGGGGCCACTGATTCATCTTTTCTCATCCTTTAAAATCCCACAAACAGGCGGATGCAAACTTGGATCACGCACTGTTGAACCACATCTTTTAGCACTAAAAAAACTTGGCGTAACAATCACAACGCGAAACGATCACTTTGAAGTAAAAAGAAAAAAACTTCATGCAAACGAAATTGTGATGTATGAGTCAGGTGACACTACCACCGAAAATATTTTAACTGCTGCAGCAAAAATACAGGGCACAACAGAAATTCACCTTGCTTCTGCAAATTATATGGTTCAAGATGTCTGCCACTTTCTTGAGCTTTTTGGAGTTGTGATTGAAGGCATTGGAACAACTACACTTAAAATTACTGGCGTCAAAGAGATGAACATGCCAGTCGTATATACGCTCAGTGAAGACCCCATCGAAGCAATGTTATTTACTTCTATTGCAGCAACTACAAACTCAAACATAACCATCAAAAAATGCCCTATTGAATTTCTTGAGCTTGAGCTTTTAAAACTTGAGCAAATGGGATTTAGATATAAAATTTTGAAATCGTACATATCTGCAAATGGATTTACTAAATTAGTTGATATTGAAACATTCCCAAGTACACTCAAAGCACTCCATGAAAAAATTTATGCTCGCCCATTTCCGGGACTCAATATTGATAATCTCCCCTTCTTTGTTCCTATAGCGGCGCGCGCAAAAGGAAAAACACTCGTTCATGATTGGGTGTATGAAAACCGAGCTCTCTATTATTTGGAACTTTCCAAACTTGGTGTGGATATTCTCCTTGCAGATCCACATCGTGTATTTATTACTGGTCCGACAAAATTTAAATCAGCTGAAGTAATATGTCCTCCTGCACTCCGTCCCGCTGCGATTATTCTGATTGCAATGCTCGCCGCTCCAGGGAGTTCACTTCTTCGTAATGTCTACTCAATAAATCGCGGATATGAAGATCTTGCCTCCCGCCTGAAAAAACTCGGAGCAAATATCAAAATAGTAAAATAAAAAATCCCCTGATGGGGATTTTTTATGAAAGTAGTATCATTCTTCAATTCGTTTCATTTTTGTAAGTGTGGAACTTGCGAGAACTACAATAAATGTAATAAACACTGCATAGATCACTTTTGCAATTACCCCACTTCCTGTTGGTGGAAAAAATAATTCTATACACGCCTTTACCGCCTCATTCCACGCGAGACCTGCAACAAGACCAAAACTGGTAATAATAAGTGTTAGTGTTTGATTACGCACTTCCCGTTTCAACTTGTTTTTTTCTTCTTGAATTTTTTCTATTGTTTCTTTCATGTGTGCATATTATATAACTCTTCCACCGCACCCCAATTAACTACATTCCACCAATTTTCAATATATTCCGCTCGTCTGTTTTGATATTTCAAATAGTATGCGTGTTCCCACACATCAAGACAAAGCACAGGAATCAATCCGGAAGATAGCGGTGACTCTTGATTAGGAAGATTCATGATTTTTAAAACTTTCGATTCATCCTTCACAAGCCACGCCCACCCAGAACCAAATTGTTGTAATGCAGATTTAGAAAAATTTTCTTTAAATACCTCAAAGCTTCCAAAATCACGAACAATTGCGTTAAGAACAGAATCCGTGGGTAATCCTCCCTTGTTTTTTCCCATACACTTCCAAAATAGATTGTGATTCACAAATCCCCCTCCATGATTCTTTACTGCTCCATAAACATCCTCAGGAATAGAAGCAAGATCAGAAAGCAGCTCCTCTGGTTTTTTTTCCAATAAATCTGGATATTTTGTAACCGCCTCGTTAAATTTATCACAATATGTTTTGTGATGTTTTGTATAATGCGTTTCCATGGTTTTTGCATCAATCCATGGCTCTAATGCATCATATGAATATGGTAATGGTTGTAATTCGTACATATAATATTTTTCTTTTATTTATTCTACTTATATCCTCCTCTTTGGAGTATGAAACCCTACATGTATTGTAACAGCATTTGCCCTATCAAAGGAACCAACTCGGGTACGAATAAGTCCACTCATATAGCCCTTCGTTTTTAATACCTCACCAATATCACGAGCAAGCGAACGAATATAAACACCAGGACCAGTCACCACACGAATAATAAGTTTCGGATATTCATATGTTAGAATTTCAATTTCTTTTATATGAACCATTCGCGGGGAAAGTAATACTTCTTCACCATGTTCTGCGCGCTTGTATGCCTCCTTGCCAGCAACCTTAATCGCACTCCATATTGGAGGTCGTTGCATAATATCTCCAATAAAATTTTGAATTTTTGATTCAACTTCATTTTGCGTGGGAATTTTTTTTACTAGATATTCCTCCTTTTCTCCTTCTTCGTCATCAGTGGTACTCGTAATACCAAGATGAATTTCAGCGACATACTCTTTTTCTTTCTTAACCTCTTCATTAATTTTCTTTGTAAATTCTTTCCCAATTGCAATAACTAAAACACCTTCCGCAAGTGGATCGAGTGTTCCTGCGTGCCCAATACATGGATCCTCGGCTGACTTCTTTATTTCTCTAATGACATCAAAAGAACTTGGCCCTTTGGGTTTCCAGAATCCATATATTCCTCGTTTATATAATATCTCATTCATATAGAAAAAGTTAAAAACCTTTGAGATTCAATTTTGAGGTTTGAACTTTGATTTTTGATCTGATTATACATTTTCAAATCCTTTAAACATTTCTCTTGCATCGGTTTCATTTATTGTATATCGCTCAAAATTTTTCATACGTTGTCTTGTTACTTCATATATGAAGATTCCCGCTGTCACAGAAATATTTAAGCTCTGCACCATTCCTCTCATGGGAATGTGTACTTTTTTATCCGCCATAGCAATCGTCTCCTTCAATAATCCAGAATGTTCGTTGCCAAAAAATAGTGCAATCTTATCGTATTCAAAATCTGTTGTATATATTGATACTGCGTCACTATCAAGCGTAGTCACAACAATTTTATATCCTTCTTTCTTGAGCGCTGTTATACATTCCTCACTACTTTTAAATTTTTGGAATCTGACCCATTTATTTGCATGAGAGGAGGATTTGTCTCCAACCTTTCTCGGGTTGAACGATTTTCCCTCATTAAATATAAGCCAAACATTGCTTATTCCAAACGCTTCAGCACTACGAATCACCGCTGCCGCATTGTGAGGATCCGAAATATCCTCCAAAACCACCACCAGACCATTCTGGCGTCTTCCTATAATATCTTTTATTTTTTCTTTTCGTTCTTTGCTTCCCATGTTTAAAAAATCAAATTTTATAATTTTTAATTTTATAAATAAATGCAGAAAACTTTAATTTTTAAACATTTTGATTTCTCAGGTTTTATTTAAAAATTACAAAATTAAAAATTCTGCTTTTATCTCTGCTTGCAGGCCAGATAACTCGCAATTATTGCCGCCGTCTCTCCACGAAACGTGAGATCTCCAAGGGAAATAAAAGGGAACCCCATATCACTCGCAAGGATTCGCTCTTCGTCTCCCCACCCACCTTCCGGCCCAATGAACAACGAAATGCGCTCTCCTATGATCTTCTCTGTATTGATGTTTTTCCCCGTACTATCAAAAAAATAAGTTGATTCAGAAATTTCTTTTGCATATTGTATTGCATCATCAAATTTCATTATCTGGTGAATTTCCGGGACATAGGCACGACCAGAAAGTTCTGCTGCTTCTTTTACGATTTTTTGAGTTCTTTCTCTATTTATATTTTGTTTTATTGTTCGCTCAGTAATCATTGGAATTATTTTCTTGATTCCAATCTCCGATGCCTTTTGAACTACAAGATCAAAATTCTCATTCTTAAGAATTGCTAAAAATAACGAAACATCATTTTTTGGTTCTTTAATATTACAAAAACGAGTCAGTATATCTATAATAATTTCATTTTTTTTGAATTCACGAATACGGGCATCTGCTTCATTTCCTTTTCCATCGGAAATACAAATACGCTCATTAACAGCGAGTTTCAAAACAACACATATCTGATTAACCAATTCTTTGTCAGTAATAACAATACTGTCTTGAGAAATATCAAAATCTCCAATAAACCGATGGATTTTCTTCATATACCATAAGTATAAGTTTTCTCTGATAAAAAGCTATTGATATATAATCTTGATACTTTTTACTAATAAAAATCACCTCATTGAGGTGATTTTTATTAGATTCCCAAAATATCTTTTATTGCACCCTTATCAAACCCAACAATAATCTTTCCTTCAATGTCAATAACAGGGACTCCGAGCTGTCCTGACTTTTGCATCATTTCCTCGCGTGCCTTAACATCTACCATCACATCCTTATCATCATATTTGATCCCCTTTTCATCAAAATATGCTTTTGCCATCTTACAATACACACACGATGGGGTTGAATAAATAATTACGTTCTTCATAGTTGTAATGGTACCATGTTTTATCTTTTAAAAAAGATTTACACCCAATACCATAACATGCACAATAGGGATTTTATACACATTTGCTTCCCATATCTCTGGTTCTTGAAAAAATATGTACAAATGATATTATATCTCAGTATTCATTCGATATATTGGGCGTGTAGTTCAGTGGTAGAACGCTGTCCTGATAAGACAGAGGTCAAAGGTCCGATTCCTTTCACGCCCACAAAGGTTATTTTCAATAACCTATAGTGGGAGTGAGAGCAAATCAACTGCTTGATTTGCGGACGGAATCGGAGGTCGGAACGTTGTGCGAGCAGTAGCGAGCACCGTGAGACCGTGCCCAGACAGAACTTTTCGACGGAAAAGTTTTAGTCGAGGGAGTTTCCTTTCACGCCCACAAGATTGCTAATAGCTAATGGCTAATAGCTATCTAAGGGGCCCGTAGCTTAGCTGGTAGAGCGCCTCATTTGCAATGAGGAGGTCACCGGTTCAAATCCGGTCGGGTCCACCCGATTGAATTTCCCCGCGAAAATGCGTCCGCGCTCCGCGCGGTGATGGGAAGTTCGGCAAGAAAAGAAAAGGGCGTTTTGAAATCCACGGAGAGCGCGCTTGCGTGCAAATGGCGGTTCGAGCCGATGGTTTTCAAAAAAGTTTTCATTTCCTCAAACTTTTTTGAAGAAGCGAGATTTTGTGCTTGGTTGGCTTGTAAAATCCAGTTTCGCACGAGTTCGAGCCAATGATTTCCTTTTCGCTCAAAATCAGATAATTTTTCCTCAAGCGTTTTCTTTTCAGACATCAAAGCGTTCTTTTTCTGTTGAAACTCCGACAACTCAAAACCGCCGTCCAAATACCCGTCCATAAGGCGGTCAATTTTAGCTTTGATGTCAGAAATAGAAACGCGCAGATTTTGAGCGAAAACTCCCGATGATTGGCGGTTCTCTTGTTCCCACTCGGCGAGCTTGCCGAGATATTTATCCCGCCAATCATCGGGTAAAGAAACCTTTTGACAAAGTTCCTGCACTTGTCGTTCAAATTCTTCTTCCCGCAAAAATTTATTTTCAGAACATTTAGTAATTTTGCTCTTGTGGGTGCAACGATAATAAATAAACTGCAAACCACTTTTCTTGATATGTCGCTCGGCGGTTATCGCATAACCACATTCCCCACAAGTAGCAAAATTGAGAAACTGAAAATTCTTTTTCTTTTGATTTTTGCGGGGTTTTCCATTTGCGACAAGTGCTTCTTGTATCTTGTCAAAAGTTTTCTTTGAAATCATTGGCTTATGCGAACCTTGATGCACTTCGCCTCGGTAAGAAAAACATCCATAGTAAAAAGGATTTTTCAAAATATGTTCTACCGAGGCGAGTGCGAAAGGTTTGCCAGATCGTGCGCCAACCAAGCCAAGAGAAAACATTTTGCGTTGAATCGCCGTGAGTGTATATTCGCCAGTGCTAAAAAGCTCCAATACCTCTTTTATTTTACGAAATGTCTTTTTGTCAGGTTCAATCGTGCGAAGTCGCGGTTCGTTAAAATAACCGATTGGAGCTTTTGCCGATAATTCACCACGGCGTATCTTTTGCCGTATTCCACGCAAAATGTTTTCTCTTAAATTGTCGGTGTAATATTTTGCTTGTCCGAAAGCGACACTCAACATAAATTTGCCTTGGGGTGTCGCTTCGAACCAAAATGTCGGGAATTTTAGCGCAACAATTTTTAGTGTGTCCACGAAATATATTACTTTGCCACCATCAATACTATTTCTCGCCAAGCGGTCTGGATTCCACGCTAAAATGCCCGACGCAGAACCTTTTTCAATTTCGCCAAGCATTTCGTTAAATATTTCACGACCAGGCTCTTTGGCAGTTTTACTTTCGTAATACTCACGAACAACAAATAACCCATTTTGCTTGGCGTATTCCCGAAGCTCATGAAGTTGCGCCTCAATACTCAAAACTTGGCGTTCCTCATCCTCACTCGATTTTCTACAATATATAAAATATTTAATCATGAGCTTTGGGAATTAAATTGATAAAAGGTTTTGCATTACACCGACAATTTCTAAATCTCGCTTCCCATCGGCTCCTGCGGTATTCCGCAGAATGAGCTTTAGCTCATAGAACCGCCATTTGCGCGCAAGCGCGCTCTCCGTGGATTTCAAATCGCCCTTTTCTTTTCTTGCCGAACTTCCCATTACCGCGCGGAGCGCGGACGCATTTTCGCGGGGAAATTCAATCGGGTGGTGTGTCATTAACAAAGTCCGAACCTATTACGAACAGAATCCTGATGCCGACTAATCGCACGCTCCGCGTGCGTGGTGGCTCGGAACTACCTCGT
>JAGVBB010000007.1 GCA_020059915.1 Minisyncoccota bacterium | reverse complement strand
CACTAGGATTCTTATCTCCCTTCGGTCGAAACGCAATAAAAACATAGTCGTATTATAAATACTCCTTGTTTTTATGCGCCCTTGGTTCGAATCCTAGTAGAAAATAAAAAACCCAAAACAAGTTTGGATTTTTCATTTTGTGCCCCCACTAGGATTCGAACCTAGGACCCACTGCTTAAAAGGCAGGTGCTCTACCAGGCTGAGCTATAGGGGCAACTCAACCAATATACCACGTGAATCACTATACAACAAAACCATATTTTTTTTCAACATTGCGCTTTTATTGTTTGTTGGTGCATACTGAAGAAGTTCCTTCAAAATAACAAAGAGGTACTATGACCTGGCCATTCGAAAAAGTGCGGGATCGCTTGATAAAACAAGCTCAAGATAATTCTCCCGATTCTATCGTGAAGGGAAGGGAACGGGAAGAACTCGTGAAAACTGTTCTTGGAGAAATGAAAGAGGAAGGAATAATTTTCGATTACTTTCAGACGTCAAAGTATAGTATCGGGGATATTTTAGACGCAACCGATTTCTATATTGTTGTTATAAAGAATGTCCGAAAAAATATTCCTATTCAGGTTACTGGATCGCAGTTTTTGCAAGAACATAAAAATTCTCATCCGGATGTTCCTTTGGTGTGTGTCCCCGATGATGGAGATAGAAAGGGACAGACGAGAACCAGAATTATGTTGATTATTAATAATTATTAAGCGCTTTGATGTTGATCTTTACATCAGGCGCTTTTTTGTTACAATTCTAATTGTTCCGTAAGGAATATATTCCCTGGTAGCTCAATGGTAGAGCGGCGCCCTGTTAAGGCGATGGTTGTAGGTTCGAATCCTACCCGGGGAGCAAAAATAAAAAATGGGCACTTTGTGTCCGTTTTTTATTTCTTTTTATAGGCGGGGAGGATTGGAAGATATTACCATATATATTGACATTTTCCAAAAAAAGGTGTATAATTATAACATCATTAATAAATAGGTAAAATAAATGAAAAGAATAGTGTTAAACTCAGCAACGGGGTTAACTATAATCAACGCATTAAACGCAATTACCCAAAACAACCATTTCACCATAGAGCGGTGGTCTTCGGAAACTAATTTCTATGTACCTGAAGATAAATTAGATTCTATTAAATGGGAAGAAGAGAAAGACACTCTCAAAAATATAACTGTTAAGGCAGGATATAGTTCTGAAGGTGGTTTTAATAGTGATTATAGCTGTATTGTTATGTCATTGACTCCCACTGCACTTGCAGCTCATTATGATGAAGGTTCCATTTTTTACATATACGAAAAGCAAATTATAGCAGTGATTTTAAATGCTCGCGACCGTTTAGTTTACAGGAGGTTCTATATTGAAAATGAGAACCCAGAAATAAAATACAAAAGGTATTGTGAGAAATCAGAAAATGCCAACCGCAGAATGCATCTTGTTCCAGAATTGGACTTTACAGAAAATTTAGATGAATCTGATTTTGGTGATGATTTCCCAACAGATGAAGAAATCGAGGCATTCAATGTTGCACACAGTAGTTTATAAGCCCCACTTGGGGCTTTTTATTTTATTTTGATAATTTTTTGTGCAGTAGTTTGTGTCTATAAATAATGGATACCAGTGCAAAGCTTAATATAAGCAGAAGAAACCATGATCCCATTTTGTTCAATGAGACAAATTGCCACATCTCATACTGGTTTGGATAGAGCCATATATGCGTGAACGTACCGATATTTTCTGCAATCCATACAAATAGAGCGGTTAAAAATACCGTCAACAAAAAAGGCATACTGCGTTGTGTTTGGTACACCTGGAAGCGTACCTTGGTTTTCCAAAATACCACGCATACATATATAAAAAGAAGATAGCGAATATCATAAAAAAAATGATGCGTAAAAAAGTTTAAGTAAATAAGGATTGCAAGTGTCCACAGATGGGAATAGGCGGGGAAATGTTCATAGGTAAGTTTTAGGAAAACAAATGCACGGGAAATATAACTTCCAATAGCAGAATACAGAAACCCAGTGAAGAGCGGTACTGAACCGAATGCAAACATCGCGCTTGCTATACCTGGATATGTCCATGAACCTATGGCGGGGTTTGTTTTAAATAGCTCCATACCAGTTGCCAGTATGTGAAAGAGGATAATGACAAAAAACTCTTTTGGGCGTTCAAAACCAAATATTAGAGCGCATATTTGGAATCCGACTGCAGACAGAAAAATAAAATCATAACGACCTATTAGTGGGATAGTAACAATTTCAGTTAATAAAAATATGGAAAGCAAAAATGCACCAAAATAACTAGCACGTAGATTGGCAACGAAAAAATACCAAAATTCAATAACGTATCGCATGTGTATCTATTATGCACAACTTCTATCTTATATATCAATTTTATGAGTTATGAAAAAAAGAACATTAAAGAATGTAACATAAGTTATGCACAGTTGCGTCTATACCCCCCTGGGGGTATACTATGCATATGAAATATATGGATGAGGGGAATAAGACAAAAGTCATACGCCGACTCAAACTTTTAGAGGGTCAGATTCGCGGACTCCAAAAGATGGTGGAGCATGATACATATTGCATTGATGTTATTACTCAAACTTCTGCAGTAAAACAGGGCTTGTCTAATGTAGAAGACCTACTTCTTGAAAATCATCTTGGGCATTGCGTTGTACATCAAGTGCAATCGGGGAATATAAAGAAAGCCAAAGAAGAGATTATTAAGGTATATAAACTTAAAAGAAAATAATATGCACACGCAAACATATAAAGTAAAAGGAATGCATTGTGCTTCGTGCTCATCAGTTATTGAGAAGGTCTTAAAAAAAGCCGATGGGGTGCAATCAGCGGAAGTTAATTATGGCACTGAAAAAGCGAGGATTTCTTTTGATCCATCAAAGATGAATGTCCACGATCTTTCCAAATCTATTGAACCTTTGGGTTATTCACTAGAAGTTCCGATGAGTGCTGAGGAGATGGGTATGTCAGCAGATGAACATGCAACTCATGTAGGGCTAAATCAATCTAAAAAGGAAAAATTTGCGGAGTTGGAAGATATGTGGACAAAAGTACTTTCGGCAATTCCTATCGCTATTTTTGCAGTTGTAGTTATGAGTTGGGAAATTCTTGCTAAATACAACATTGTTCCTCCAATGAATTATGTGCTTGAAGAATTTTTCCATCATCTTCTTCCCATATTCGCGACATATATTCTTTTTGTTGTAGGAAAACCATATTTACTTGGCTTTTATAGATTTCTCCGATATGGCAAAGCAAACATGGATACGTTGATCGGCATTGGTACCGTTGCCGCCTTTTTATATAGCTTTGTTGTTAGTGCGTTTGAAGAGGTACTACGACCCTTTATAAACGTTGAGTATCAGTATTACGATGTGACAATCGTGGTTATCACATTCATTGCACTCGGTAAATATCTTGAGGCTCGTTCAAAAATAAAAACTGGAGATGCTATTGAAAAACTTCTCAATCTACAAGCTAAGATAGCTCTTGTTATTCGTGATGGTAAAGAGATAGAAATTTCAGTAAATGATGTTACGCATGGAGATTTGATTATTGTTAAGCCGGGCGCAAAAATTCCTGTGGATGGCATCATAACCGAAGGTAGTTCGTTTATTGATGAATCAATGGTTACTGGAGAGCCAATGCCAGCACAGAAAAAAGTCGGAGATAGTGTTGTATCAGGGACCATCAACACTACTGGTTCATTTACATTCAAGGCTACGAAGGTCGGTTCGGAGACTTTGCTTTCCCAAATTATCAAGATGGTTGAGGAGGCTCAGGGGAGTAAAGCACCAATTCAAGCATTAGCAGATAAGATCTCTGCGATATTTGTTCCCATCGTTCTTATTATCGCTTTCCTTACACTTGGCACATGGCTTGTTGTTGGATCTCAATATTTAGGTTTTTCACAGGCACTTTCATTTGGCCTTGTATCTTTTGTTGGTATTCTCGTTATTGCCTGTCCATGTGCTCTTGGTCTTGCGACACCAACAGCGATCATTGTTGGTGTTGGTAAGGGAGCAAAAGAAGGAATCCTTATCAAAGATGCCGCTACACTTGAAAAACTCCACAAGGTAAATACAGTTGTGGTCGATAAAACTGGAACAATTACTAAAGGCAGGCCAACTTTAGTAGATATACAGAATTTATCTAATTTGAAAGATGATGAGCTGGTGTCGATTATTGCTTCATTAGAAAGAAAATCTGAACATCCGATTGCTCATGCAATTGTGGACTATGCTCGAGAAAAAAATATCCTATTATCAGAAACTTCTGAGTTTTCCGCCCGAGGCGGATCCGCCTTTGGCGGAGAGGGTAGAGGAATAAGTGGAACAATCAAAGACATCGAGTATTTTGTCGGTAATGCAAAACTTATCAGTGATCTCAATCTTTCATTTGATTCTTCAAAATTACATACATTTACATCTCAAGGAAAAACTCCAGTCATTCTCGCAACAAAAGAAAAGGTTTTAGGTTTTGTAATGGTGTCTGACAAAATAAAACAGGAGTCAAAACAGGTTGTATCTGATCTCCACAAACTTGGAATTAAGGTAGTTATGCTCACGGGAGATGATGAAAATGCAGCAAAATATATTGCCTCTCTTGTTGGTATTGATGATGTTGTTGCCCATGTGTTGCCACAAGATAAGCTCGAAAAAATTAAAACCCTCCAGTCCGCGGGACGTATAGTTGCTATGGCCGGTGATGGAGTTAATGACGCACCAGCTCTTGCTCAGTCTGATGTTGGAATTGCTATGGGGACTGGGACTGATGTTGCTATAGAGTCTGCTGGTATTACTTTGTTAGGTGGAGATATTTCCAAACTAGTCAAAGCAATTAGGCTTTCCAAAATAACCATGAAAGGTATAAAGCAAAATTTGTTTTGGGCATTTGCTTACAACATTATTGGTATCCCGCTTGCGGCTGGAGTATTCTATCCAATATTTGGATGGGTATTAAATCCAATTTTTGCTGGATTTGCCATGGCAATGTCCTCAGTATCAGTTGTTTCAAATTCTTTGCGGATTAAAGTAAAAAAAATATAACTATGAATACACATATATTTCACGTTTCTGGAACCCACTGCGCGTCATGTAAAATTTTCATTGAAGACGCACTCAATGAACAGGAATTTATTCAAGGAGTCCATGTTGATTTAAAAAAAGAGGTTTTAAAAATTGAAACTTCAAGTGATCAAACTCCCGATGAACTTGCAAAGATATTAACAGAGAAGATTAACATGAATGGATATGTAGTTTCAACAAAAAAAATAGCAGAAAAGAAAGGGGATGGCGATGTTATTTGGAAGGCCCTACCTATTGGAATCGGATTTCTTTTCTTGTTTTTTCTACTTCAAAAATCTGGCCTTCTTAACGTAGGAATTGGTGGACAGACAACGCCAGTTACAAGTTTTATTATCGGTCTTATTGCTTCAGTCTCAAGTTGTTTAGCAATTGTTGGTGGATTGGTATTATCGCTTTCAGCAAAGATTTCGCAAGATAATGTAAGTGACACAAAAACTTTTACATTGTTTCATTTGGGGAGGATTGTCAGTTTTGCGATGTTGGGTGGAGTACTGGGAGTGATTGGCGGTGTAATTGGTATTAATTTTATATTTACTGCAATATTGGGACTTTTGGCATCTGTAGTAATGTTATTTTTGGGTCTTAATTTGGTTGGTGTATTTAAGAAAAATAAATTTTCGTTACCTTCGGGTATTTTTAGTTTTTTTAAGAACATAGAGCACAAAACACTAACACCACTCATCTTGGGTTTTGCCACATTTTTTTTGCCCTGTGGTTTTACTCAGTCAATGCAAGTCTCTGCGTTGAGTAGTGGATCTTTTATATCAGGATTTCTTATTATGGTGTCTTTTGCTCTTGGTACTTTACCAGTGTTGGCGTTTCTTTCATTTGGCTCAACTTCTTTTGCTCAGGGAAAACACGCTCCTTTGTTTTTTAAATCTGCTGGAGTTGTTGTAGTTGGGCTTGGGTTGTTTGCACTCCTTTCTGGGCTTGCCGGGCTTGGAATTATTAATCCATTATTTAGTATATAAATATATGAAAAAGATTGCTTCGATTATTATTGTAGTTGCTTTATTTATTAGTATTTGGATAATGTTTTATAAAAATCCACAGGAAGAACAGAGTTCAAGTGAGGCAATACAATCAGCACAGAATACTGAAATGCGGGATGGAATTCAATATGTGACTATTAATGCACGTGGAGGATATTCTCCAAGAATTTCTTATGCTCAGGCAAATATTCCAACAAAACTTATTGTTAAAACAAATGGAACATATGATTGCTCTGCTGCGCTGGTGATTCGGTCTATTGGTTACCAGAAGATTTTATCTCAGACGGGGGAGGAAATAATTGACCTTGGTTCGCCACAACCTGGAACACTTCAAGGACTTTGTAGTATGGGGATGTATAATTTTTCAGTAAATTTTAAATAATATGTTTGATGTTTGACTGTTTCTGTTTTCATCATTTATTAGCTACAATCTTGATATAATAAATTATGGCAACGAAACAGGGAACTGTAGAGTTTATTTTGGACCAATTAGTAGATATACATACTATCTCTGTTCGTAAAATGTTTGGTGAGTATGCCTTGTATTGTGATGCTAAGGTTGTCGGTTTGATATGCAATGATACGTTGTATATAAAAATTACCGAAGAAGGAAAGAGATTTGTTGACACATATTACAAAGAGGGGAACGCATACAAAGGTGCTAAAATATCAATGGTGATTGATGGAGATCGAATTGAGGATCGAGAATGGCTTTCTCAGTTGATTCAAATTACGTCAAGACATTTACCAGCTACAAAGCAAAAAAAGAAAAATAACTAACATCTATATGCAGTATTATGTAAATAAAAATGCTCAAGAGAATGGAGATCATGAGGTACACGTACGTGATTGTCCCCATTTTCCCGAAGAAGAACACGTGATTGCATTGGGTAATTTTTGGGCCTGTCGTGACGCAATACATGCAGCCAGCAAGCACTTTCCTCAGGTGAATGGGTGTTATTATTGTGTGCTGGAATGTAACACGGATTAATATAGTTGTTTAGACTGCTATTTCATTTATAAACAATCTCTGTTATTCTTGAGTAGTAATATATATTATGGCAAAAAGAAACACAGGAGTTGGAAAGCCTAGAAAAACAAGTTCTCATAAGACAAAAAAGCGATTGGAGGCAAAGAGAATAATGTTGGAGGCAAAAAAGAAGAAAAAATAATTTAAAACAGCTCAGCAATGAGCTGTTTTTATTAGTCTTATAATGTGGTGTATAATAGCCGAATGAAGAAGTATATTATTTTATTTTTTATTTTCCTAGTTGCTGGTTGGGGAATATATATATTTATTTCAAATAATAAAAACGATAGCACGTCCGTTGGTTTGGTGGGACGTGAAACTGATACAACATATGTGATAGACGGGAGAGAAATTACTCTTGAAAACGGATTATCAGAAATAGAGATTGTTCCGGGTTCCGCGTCAACACTAGTTACAAGATATTTTGGGAACAGCAAAACATATGATTTTAACAAAGACGGAAAAGACGATATTGTTTTTCTTGTCACACAGAATAGTGGTGGTAGTGGTTCATTTTTCTACGTAGTAACGGCTATAACCACCGAAAACGGACATAGCGGTTCTCGGGGGTTTTTCTTGGGAGATCGTATTGCGCCACAAACAACTGAAATTTCTGCAGATGGCATGGTTACTGTAAATTATGCAGATCGAGTGCCTGGAGAGAGTTTTGCTGTCTCTCCATCGATGGGGAAGAGTCTTCGATTGTTATTTAATACACAGACAATGGAGTTTAAAGAAATGAATTAAGAGAAGTACTATGGAGCCATCAACTGGTGTTCAAAAGAAAAAAGTAAATTTCTATATTTCATACATAAAGGGCATTGCGCTTGTTTTTATTGTTCTCATTCATCTTATTGATTGGTCTGGTGCGCCTGTTCCATTGGGAGTTTTTCTATTAAAGGAGTTATTTCATGTTGGGATTCTGCTTTTTATTCTCACTTCTGGGGCAGTTATTCTTATTGCATATAAAAACAAACCAATACGCAAAATATTTGAGCGTCTCATATATAGAAGTGCACAATTGTTGCTGTTTTATTATGCATATAGTTTTATAAAATTGTTTATCTTTGATTTTTCCACAGAACCATTTTATGAAGAATTTATAACCATTGGTACACTCACATTCCAACACATACTCACTTTTCATAGCTTTTCTGTTCCTCTTACTATACTTATCGCATATGTATGTTTTCTTGCAGTATCACCATTTTTATTATTGATAGACAAAAAAATAACATATTCAAAAATTAGTATAGCCATCCTTGCTGTTTTATTCTTTTTTATTAATTATGTGACAAACGTCCCCACTATTAATAATCCCATTATTAATTTCTTATATACCAATGGATATGCGCTATTTCCCATTGCATTATGGTTTGTACCATTTCTTATCGGTTTCTCTTTTGCTCAGATTGGATTTGAAAAGCAGAAAAAAAATATTTTTGTTATAAGCAGTATAGTACTAACAATCTATATATTAGTATTTTCTTTTCAGGGAAAACCATTATTCCCTTCAAGTTATCAATTTCCTCTAGACCCTTATTTTATTGTTTTTAGCATTTTTGTTATGTCCCTTTTTCTGTATGGATTCCATTATTTTGAGAAAAAAAATACTCCATGGATCCAAAAAATACTCGCGGGAATACGATTATTGGGAGACAACACACTGCATTTGTATATATACCATTGGATGGTCATTGATTTTACGATCTGGATACTTGCGCCATATACGGGCTATATTTGGGTAACCATGCCAATATTTTTTGTTTTATATCTTTTTATAAAGAAAAATAAATTTAGTGAATATTATGTGAATCAAAAGGATGTGGTTCAAGATATGGGTAGGGAGATATCCTAATTTGGGGCTTGTTTGCTGTTTATGGAAAAAAGGAATAGAGTTCAAGTAATAACCAAATAAATGAAAACTTTTAAACGAGGGGGTAAATCGGGTGGAAGAGGCTTTGCGGGAAGAGATTCCGGTGGGCGTAGTTTTGGTGGTGGTAGAGGAATGGGCATGAACAAGGCAATATGTAGCGATTGTAAAAAGGAGTGTGAAATCCCATTCAAACCAACGGGAAATAGACCAGTATATTGTAGCGATTGTTTCAGAAATCATGACGAGGGTTCTCAGGAGAGATTTGGTGGTGGTAATAAATTTAAAAAAGCTGGTTTTGGAGACAGGAAAGGGAGATCATATCAAGACAAACAAATGTTTAGTGCAATATGTGATGAGTGTAAGGAGCGCTGTGAGGTTCCATTTAGTCCAACAAAAGGGAAACCAATTTATTGTAATCAATGTTTTGGTAAGGGTTCTGATGTGACAAGAGGAGGGAACAACAATCGGTCCAACGAGGATTTGAAAATGATAAGTGAGAAGCTTGATACCATACTACGTATCATGAACTCTCTTGTTCTTTCTCGGGACACAAAAGAGAAAGTGGAGAAAGAAGAGAAAATTGTTTCCACAGAAAAGAAACAGAAAAAAGAAAAAACGACAGCGAAGGCAAAAAAGACAACAAAAGCAAAAACGAAGAAATAAAATTGAAAACCGATCATAGAAATCGGTTTTCATATTATCATATATGAAAGTAGTATCTTCTCAATTTATAAAAAGCATAGTTGATCATGATCATATATTTGAAGATGGCATACCTCAGGTCGCTTTTATTGGGAGATCGAATGTCGGAAAATCAAGTATTATAAACTCATTAACGAACCAGGGTAATCTAGCAAGAACAAGCTCCTTTCCTGGGCGCACCCAAATGATAAATGTTTTTTTAATAAACAAAGCATTATATTTCATTGATCTTCCTGGATATGGGTATGCAAGGGTTTCTCACGAGACAAGAGATAATCTCGCATCTATTATAGATTGGTATTTCTTTACTCCCGGTCACAATCAAAAAAAGGTTGTATTAATCATTGATGCGGTTGTCGGTCCAACGAAGGACGATTTAGAAATGTTACAGAAATTGGTAGATTTTAGAAAAGACATTATTGTCATCGCAAATAAGATAGATAAATTAAAAAGAAAAGATTATAACAGTCAGATAAATAAAATACAGCAGGCAGTTGGAAGTCATAGAATTATTCCACTATCAACAAAAGAGAAAACAGGAATTAATGAGTTGCTTCAGGAAATTTTATAACTATATATGCAGGACAAAAAACAGTGGGATGTGATTGTTATTGGTGGGGGACCAGCGGGCATGATGGCAGCGGGGAGAGCTGGAGAACGGGGTCGTTCTGTCTTGTTGTTAGAAAAGAACAAGGTTCTTGGGAAAAAACTACTCATAAGTGGTGGTGGTCGTTGCAATCTTACCAACAACAAACAGTCCATTCGAACCATGGCTCTTCAATATACGGGGAGTGATCAATTTCTTATGTCCCCATTTTCACAATTTGGCGTTCGGGAGACATTAGATTTTTTTAATTCTCGTGGAATGAAAACAAACATTGAGGCAGAAGGGAGGGTATTTCCAGAGTCTAATATGTCACAATCGGTTCTTGATGTTTTGGTAGATTATATGAATTCTGGAAATGTTAGCATCAAAAAGAATACAGGAGTCACAGAGTTTTCTTTTGATAAAAAGAATAAAAATTTTGTTATCAAGACAGAGGACGATAAAAAATTAATTACCCATTCTTGTATTCTTGCTACTGGTGGAACATCACATCCAGAGACCGGATCCACGGGAGATGGTTTTGTGTGGCTTGAACGCCATGGGCATACCATTGTAAAAAATGATTTTGCACTTGTCCCCATTACTATTAAAAATGATTGGGTCAAACGACTTGCTGGAGTAACAATATCTGATGTTAAATTAACCGTGTTTCAGGATGGAAAAAGACAGGATTCAAAAAAGGGGAAATTATTGTTTACTCATTTTGGCATTAGCGGTCCAACGGTATTGAATATGAGTAGGGATATTGGAGAGTTGTTACGTTATGGCAAGGTAACTATTGTTTTAGACATGTTTCCAGCGCTTGATCATGGAATGTTAAAGGCAAATATTCAAAGTGCCCTTATAAAAGAAAGTAATAGGAAGTTAAAAAATACATTAAGCGATTTTATTCCAACAGCATTTGTTCCAATCATATTAGGACTTACACACATAGATGGAGATACTCCAAACCATAGCGTACGACACGAGGAAAGGATAAAACTTGTTGCGTGTGTAAAAGAGATGGTCATGGATGTTGGGGGGTTGCTTGGGGCAAGTAAGGCAATTATTTCTTCCGGTGGTATTTCTCCCAAGGATATAAATTTTAAGACAATGGAGTCGCGTTTTGTACCAAACTTGTATCTTGTGGGAGACATACTTGATATTAATCGTCCATCAGGGGGGTATAGCCTTCAACTGTGTTGGACTACTGGGTTTATTGCAGGAAATAGTGCCTCATAGTGGTTTTATTCTGCACACTCGACTAAACGACTGTTTAGTGCTATTATCACCCTTGGTAAGATAGTTTTTGATACAAACTTAGTCGATTTATTCAAGGAACACACTTTAAAAAATTAAATTAATTTATAATCATGGAAGGAACAATAAAGAATATTGTTGAAGGTAAGGATTTTGGATTTATTAGCGTTGACGGCGAAGAGAGAGATTTATTTTTTCACAAGAGTGAATTGCAAGGCGTGAGCCTTGATGAGCTCAAGAGAGGAGATAGAGTATCTTTTGAAAAGGGGGAAACTCCAAAAGGACCAAACGCAGTAAATGTAACACGTGCCTAAATCAGAACGATATATAAAAAGCACCCAAGAGGGTGTTTTTTATTATGGTAGGCAATCTGATAAGGAGTAATTACCAACAGCGGTTCTTTTCAAATTAAACAATATCGCCGTGGTGTTGAGTTTCTCACCAAGTATCGTTGCAAGAGATCTAATATATGTTCCACTCGAGCAGGTATATGATATCCTCGCAACGGTATATGTTTTGTGTATATCAAATGTATTCCAAGAATCAATAATTTCTTTTTGTCTAAAATCACCACTTACCAAGTTTATTTTTTTCACCGCTTCATCTCGTATTTCCCTTCCGCATTTTTTTTGGAAAGATTCAAGCGAGGCAGAAAATATAGTGACGGTACGTTTTGGTATCTCTATTTCATGAATTCTTTTTTCTTTTGCCCACCAGAATAGTGGTTTTCCACCTATTCTGTACGATGAGAATGGGGGAAGTGTTATGCATAATGCTCCCGTCATTTCAGTAAGTTTCGTATTCAGGTCAGAATCTGATATTGTTACGTTTTTCGTATTATGAATGACCCCCAATACATCATATGTGTCGCTTTCAACATCAAACAAAATTTCGGCGACATATGTTTTATTTAGTTTTTGATATGCGTCTTTGCGTGTTAATTCGTCACCCAATAAAACCAAAAGAACTCCCTCCGCCATTGGATCAAGACGTCCAGCGTAAGACATGGGTTCATCTTTGTATTTTTGGTTTTTTGACTTAAACCGCTTGATGGTTTCAAGAGGCGTTTCTCCCGGGTTTTTATATAGCGGAATAACACTCATTACCTTCCGATTGTATAGAGAATTCCCATTTTTATAAAGAGGCGTAAAAAATTGTTCATTAATCTATTTTGGAGTAGAATCATTTCAGATTATTAACATTTACGAGGTTGTTATGAAAGAGAGAATCACGCCACATCTTCGCGCGCTTATTAATGCGGGGAGCGAGGCAATAAAAAATCAGTTTGTGAAAATGAAACAAACAATCACAAAAAAGAAGTTCCCAACCCTTGATCCATTGGGAGAAGAAGAAAAATATAGTCCGGTGAAGGGGTTGGTACACAAGTACACGCGTGTAGCACTTATAAAGGTTTCAAATAGATGTGGCGGGCATTGTCAGTTTTGTACCCGTTGTCGCGAGATTGGATCTGCGGATGGCGATCTCACAAAAGAAGATATTATAAATATTATCAACTACATCAAAGAACATACGGAGATTTATGAGGTCATTCTTTCTGGAGGGGATCCATTTTTCACTCCCAATGTTACATTTACATTTCTTGAACTTCTTGAACCAATAAAGTCGGTAAAAGTAATTCGTGTTGGAACACGTTTACCTGTTCATGCTCCAGAAAGTTTTAATAATGTTCGCATCCAAGAAGTGCTTGAGCGAGTTGAAAAATTAAATAAATTTACAAATCCGGTGTATATCCTTATACACTTTAATCACCCAGATGAGATTACTCCTAGCGTTGAACGTGTGATTTGGATGCTCCGGCAGAAAGGTATCACACTTCTTAGTCAAACAGTATTTCTTAGTGGGGTAAATTATTTTCCTAATAATGATTCTGATATTGAAACGAGTGTCAAAATACTAGATATATTGTTTACAAAACTTCATTGTCTTGGGATAATTCCGTATTACATTTATAGATGTGACTATGTGAATGGATTGGAGCATTTTGTTGTTCCGTTCTTTAAAGAGGTGAAAATTATGCACAAACTTGAAGGATTATTACCCGGTCTGGCACTTCCACAATATGTGATTGATGCGCCAGGGGGAAGAGGGAAGATTCGCGTTCCTTCACTTTCTTGGTTCAAACATATTCCTCACACATTTCGTGATATTGATGGAAAAGTCATAAAAATATAGGCGCCAATGGGCGCCCTTTTATTTATTAGATATATATCGTTAAACATTGACTTTTTTGATATTGTATGCTATAATTGTATCATCATTAATAATTTAATTTGGAGTTACAAATGAAAAAAGTGCTGATAGTACTATTTCTTGGTTTTTCTTCTTTTGTGGTTGCCCAGCAATTACAAGTTTCGGGCTATGGCTCGATGTCGATCCCGATCGAAAAAGACAAAAAGTTTGTCTATGATTGGATGAGAGTAAGAATAGAGGCGCCGGTATCGGATAGTAAGGAATTTTCCATTGCTGTTGAACATGATGTGTATTACAACAAAATTCAGGACGCTTATATTCGATATACTAATAAAACCTTGTTGGAAAACACAACTATGTTTGTTTCTGCAGGAAGATTTTTAAATCCGGCACTCTGGCCATTTGATGGACCAAAAGGACTCGAACTATCACGGTTTCCGATTGTGACAGAAACCCTTGTTCCGAAAGTTGAAGGATTGGAAGTGGGAATTAAGACAGTTAGCGGATATGGAACCCGAATTGCGGTATTTGAAAGAAATAATAAAAAGGAAGTTTCTGGAAATATTGAAACACCATATGTATCACTTTTTCTTATTTCTGACATTGGATATGGGGTAACAACTAGATTTTCAAAAGATGTATACACATTTATTGTTGGAGCCACCAAGGAAAAAGGAAGAAATATTGCATTTTCACAACTTAAGGTAGAAGTTACAAATTTCTTACATGCATGGCTTGAATATGATGTTTCAAGTCTTTCGTCTCCATACTATATTTCCGGCGTGACTGTTGTCTATCAAAAAAATAGTTTTTTAAAATTATTTTGGGACGGACAGACAGAGGTTGCGACCGCAAAAATAACATTTGCATTTTAAAAATCGCCCGAAAGGGCGGTCTTTTTATTTTCATAAGATCTTCAATATGTGGTGGCTTTTTAATCTATAATTATGGATATGGTAAAGAATGAATGGATTGTTGTGCACGATACAATGCAGAAGAATTATAGGTACAGATGTGTTGAGCTGGCAGGAAAAAATTTTCATCAGGATTTCCGCCCAGATCTGACCCCAAAAGAAATGCTTGAACTTGGTGTGTTTGGGGGTAGATATATGAGGGACTGTACAAAAGAATTTCCTGCTGACTGGTTTATACATGCAAAGTTCCATCCAAAGGGAATGCCTGGGCACACCAAAGAGTTAAATTATTTTGGAGTTGATGCTTCGCAACCTCTCTCGGTGTGGATAGAGAAGGGATGGATATTTCCGGATGACCCACGTGGGTGGTTTCAGTGGTATTGCAGATATTATATGGGTCGTCGGGGACCTGATGATGACCAACAGATAAAACGTTGGAAGTCCATAAATCGACATGTTGCCCAAATAAAAAAGAATTGCGGGCGGGGAGATCTTGCTTGCAGAAAGAAACAGAGACAAGCATTACTTCATTGGGCATATGACTCAAGAAAACTATAATGATGTTTTGTGATATATAAACGCATATTCTGTTATTATAAATAGAGAACATGTACGAGAATTCGCAGAAAAAGACCATATTTGATAAAAATCATGAGCAACGTGAAAATCCTGTGGATGCGCTTTTTTTACTTACTAAAAACATATCAAAAGAGATTAATAAAGATGTAAAAGAGAGGTATAAAACAAATACCGATTTGGTGGATGATCGTGGTATTTTGCAGATGGATTTTTTCTCTCGTGCCCAAGGAGGAATATATACGCCAGAAGAGATAAAAAACGATAAGGAACACATCCTTATGAAGGAGATAGAATGGAGTGGCGCACATGATCCACACGTTCAAAAATTTTATAAAGAAGAGAGAGGAATTGAAGGTAAGGAGGCAATTGCAAAAGTCCGCATGAAAGACAAAGAGCGCGAAAAATCTTCTCAGATGGAGATGCTCACCAATGCAATTTTCTACAAAATATTAAAGGATCGATTTCTCGTGGTGCGTTCTTCAACGCATGACGATTATTTTTCTGGAGTTGATAACTATCTTGTTGATAAAGAAACAGGAGATATTGTTTGTGCTTTTGATGAGGTGCACGATCATGCTCATGGAGATCGGAAAGAGAAAAAATGGGAGCGTGTTGAATCTATTGGAAAAGGAGGCAAAAAAATCAAATATGGCATTGTTCCTCAGGGAGATAAACTTATCCAAAAGGAAATTCGTAACATTCCAGTTTTTTTTCTTTCATTAACCACGGAGGAATTGAATCGTGGTATGCGGGGGTTCTCAAGAGATGTTCATGGAGTGCCCAATCAATTGGAAAAAGAAACATTTAATAAATATATTTCTCTCCTTGAGGAGGAATATAGCAGGATTAAAGATATGGAAATGCCCAGACCAACAAAAGAAAATTTGGAAAAGTTCAAGCGAGCATTACAAACAATGAAAGAGATTGGAAATATTAAAACACCCTCATCGTAGGGTGTTTTTAAAATATTCTCCGTTTATTATGTTTTCCATATAACGTTTTTTATCCAAGAATGGTACCTCCTGGTGACCACATTTTGGACATTCAACTCTTACAAGAATACAGTTTTCACTTGCAAACTGTTCCCATAAAACATTTGCTTTTTTTGATATATGTTTACATGTACCACACATAAACGACCGATAATACGTGTGTGGGGCTACTACTTTTTTCTTTTGTTTTCCCGCGTTTTTCATGACATACCCCACTATTGTGAAAGATTTATTAAATATATCTTTCTCATAAAAAATGTGCAACTATACATATAGGTTTTATGGACGATATTTTCTCAAAAAAATATAAAGAATTAAATAATGAACAGAAAATTGCGGTAGATACCATTGACGGGCCAGTCATGGTTGTCGCTGGTCCGGGTACGGGGAAAACGCAAATTTTGGCATTACGCGTTGCTAATATTTTAAAAAAAACTGGCGCTGCTCCAAGTAATATTTTGTGTTTAACATTTACTGAGGCGGGGGCACACAACATGCGTGAGCGTTTGCAACAGTTTATTGGACAAGATGCATATCGTGTAGGCATCTACACATTTCATGCATTCTGCAATTCCATAATAAGTAGATATCCAGAATATTTTTATAACTCTACATCATATTCTCTTGCAGGAGATCTTGATCGGGTTGAGATTATTGATGAATTATTTAATGCCCTACCACATGGGCATCCACTTGCGTCCCAACATCCAGAACTTGGGTATGTATATAGGGGCTCTATTCTTGAGCGCATAAAACACATAAAGAATGGAGGATTCGCTCCCGATGAATATATAAAACTTGTTGAGGCGCTCATTGCTGAGCACAACGTTATACACACCGTTTTATGTAATTGGCCAGAACGACTCGCCATAAAACAGATTGAGGATGTTGTAAGGATTCAGCAGGATCTTTTGCGATTAGGAAATACGTATGGTGCATATCTCTCGAAAACGCTAGAAATTGCAATTGATAGTGCGAGAGAGTTGGGAAAAATGGAAGCAGTAGGAAATTGGAAAAAAAAATATACAGAAAAAGACGAACATGATGTTGTTGTTTTAAAAGACTCAAAACGTGTTCACGTTATGCGCGCCGTTGCAGAATTTTATCAGAATTACACCAAGGCGCTTCATGCGCGAGGCATGTATGATTATGACGATCTTATTATTGAAGTTACCCACACCCTGGAGACAGATAGTATTATTCGAAACGAACTTGAAGAACAATACCAATATATACTCATAGATGAATTTCAAGATACTAATGAGGCACAAATGAGATTGGTTCGCGCAATTACCTCTCACGAGATACATAATGGGCAACCAAATGTTATGACCGTTGGCGACGACGATCAGGCAATCTATAAGTTTCAGGGTGCGGAAGTTTCCAATATTAATGATTTTAGAAAAACATATAAGAATGTGCGCGTTATTGTATTGGATAAGAACTATCGATCACATCAACGAATATTGGATTATGCAAGAGATATTGTGATCCAAGGAAAAAACAGACTTGAAGGAAATTTCGAAGACATTACTAAAAAACTTTCACAGGGGAATGAACATATTACTCATAGTGAGGTTATCGTTAATCAATTCAGTTCCGATACAGAGGAATACGCCGTGGTAACAGGGGAGATAAAGAAACTTATTGATTCTGGAAAAGATCCGAATGAAATTGCGGTTATTGCGCGCAAACATGCTGTATTATCTGAAATGTTGCCATATCTTGATCGTGAGAAAATTCATTATGAATATACAAAGAGATCAAATGTGTTTGATGAGCCACACATACAAGAACTTATACATATATGTAATTATGTTGCGTCCATAGCAAACTCTGGATCCCGAAGAGATGATTTATTACCCATTATTCTTTCATTTCCATATTTTGGTATTCCTCGTAGTACAATTTTTAATATTGCGGTTAAATCAAAAGATCTACATATATCATGGGCGGAATTCATTTTGAATCATGAACATGATGCGCGCATCCATGATGTTTTCAAGATTCTTGTTGATATTGGGGCACACGCGGAAACATTACCGCTTGAACACCTTATTAATACATACATACATGAATCTGGTTTTCGTGATCACTATTTTAGTAAAGAGATAATGCGCAAACAACCAATATTATATGTGAATTTTCTTGCATCACTCAAAACATTTATTGGTGCGTTACGAGAATGGCGTGAGGGTGAACCATTATTTGCTCGTGATGTTGAGAAATTTGTTTCATTGCACAAAACCGAAAGAATTTCACTTATATGTGAGTCTCCCGTGGTGCAATCGAAGCATTCAGTTAAGCTCATGACTGCTCATGGAGCAAAAGGACTCGAATTTGATGCGGTATTTATTATTGGATCAGACGACACTGTTTGGACAAAAAGGGGGAAAATGAATATTGCAACAATCCCTGCCCCATTAGTTCCGCTCATTACTCCAGCAGGAGATGACGAGGATGATTTTATTCGTTTATTTTATGTTGCTATAACACGAGCAAAACAGATACTTTTTATTTCTGGTCATAACACATTATTGAGATACCTTAATCAAAAAAAAGAAGAAATATCAGAAATAAACTCCAACAATCTTGATGAGCAGGATATCATTGCATATGAAAATACTCTCAACCTTATTTCCGGTCCGTATAAAGAAGAAGAGCGCACAGTTCTTTCTCGTGTAGTTGGGGATTATAAACTTTCTATTACCCACTTAAATAATTTTATAAATGTGGTTGATGGGGGACCACTATTTTTTATTGAACAGGATTTACTTCGTTTTCCTCAACCAAAAAGTGCTTCCAGTGTTTTTGGTTCCGCAATTGATAGCTCATTAACCGAACTGATACGATTCAGGAAATTTAATGGAATATTCCCTGAACTTGTTCATATTCTTGGCGTCTTTAATAAAGAGCTTTCTCGGGGGCGTCTTCCTGAGGTGGAATTAAAGCGTCAGAGAGCACGCGGAGAACGTGTTCTTTCCGAATATTATACGCAACGCGAATTATGTTCTGAACATGGAGAGACACAGGTTAGCATCGGTGGGATAGTTATTGGTGGTGCGCCAGTTACGGGAAGGATAGATTTACTTGATGCGATTGACGGGGGTCTCCGTGTTACAGATTTTAAGACGGGGAGAGCATATAATGCGTGGGATGGAAAGCTGAGTGAGCACGAAAAAATAAAATTATATAAATACAAACAGCAACTTATTTTTTATAAATTACTTCTTGAAAATTCAGAAAAGAATGCACACCCCGTTCATTCACTTGTTCTAGAATTTGTTGAGGGAATCATTGATGGGGGAAGGCGCATTTTGCTTCCGTATGATCCAACAAAAGAAGACATAGAACGAATGACGCTACTTATTGGTGCGGTGTATAAAAAGGTTACTTCTTTGGATTTTCCCGATATATCTCATTATGAGAAAAATCTAAAAGGTATTATTACTTTTGGTGATGACTTAATTAATGGATCTATATAATTTTATGCACAAGAAATATGTTTGTGATACCATATAATAGATATATGATCAGACGTTTATATAGGAGCAATAAGAATAAGGTTGTCGCAGGAATTATTGGTGGAATAGGGGAATATTTTGATATTGATCCTGTTATTTTGCGTTTGGGGTATGTGTTACTTACCGCTATTAGTGGATTTCTTCCTTGTATAGTTGCTTATATTATTGCTATGCTTGTAGTTCCAAAACTGCCACATTCACCAGAAAAAGAATTGTAATCATATGACGAACAGTGAAGCAAAAAAAAAGAAGGAAGAAAAACAAAAACGGAGGGATGATTTATGGGAGAGTTTTTCTGAAAAAATAACTACGTGGGTTGGTTCCACGTCGTCACTTATTGTTCATACAATTCTTTTTTTTGCTTCATTTTTGCTTATTTTTGTTGGCGTTGAAGCAGACAAGGTGCTTCTTGTTTTGACAACCATTGTTTCTTTAGAGGCAATCTATCTTTCGATATTTATCCAAATGACGGTAAATCGACACGCGGATAGCTTGGAAGATGTGGAGGAAGATATAGAAGAAATCCAAGAGGATGTGGAAGAGCTTTCCGAAGATGTGGAAGAAATTTCAGAGGACATAGAAGAAATCCAAGAGGACGTGGAAGAAATTTCCGAGGACGTGGAGGAGATATCGGAAGATGTGGAAGAAATTCAAGAAAAGAAGGGGGGGAGATCGGTAACATTAGAAGACGTTGAATCAATTCTTCAAAAGGCAATAAAAGATATAGAAAAATTTAGAAAACAATAACATAATCTATGAATATTATTAGTCCCAAAACAATGTGGTCGCTTATTATACTTATCGGTATATCATCATTTTTTCTTTTTGATCATGAGTATTTATACATTCCACACATAGTATCAAAAATTATTTTTGTTGTTTGTGCTGTGTATTGGTTTTCAGTAGTGTGTCTATCGTTTTTTGTTCATCGAGAGGCCTATAAAAATTCGTATGCAACATCTGGGGTTGTAACTAGTGGTATCTATAAAAAGATGAAGCATCCCATGTATGTCGGTGATATATGTCTATTTGTTGGTTTATCTATTTTGTTTCCTATGGTTTGGGTTTGGATCACCACTCTTTTGGGTATTATTATCTTTATTTGGTTTATGAATATTGAAAATGCTGTACTTGAGGAGCGTTTTGGGAATCAAGCAACGCAAAACCAAGATGGTGATGTAAAGAATACAAAAGAAAGAATAAAGAAGACAAAACCAAAAATTACGAGATTGAAGAAAGAAAAAGAGGTTGAAAAGAAGATATCAAAACCAAGAACAATAAAAACAAAAAAGAAGGAGTAGGATTATGGATTTATTTCATTCATTTTTCTTGGGTATTGTCGAAGGAATTACTGAGTTTCTCCCCATTTCGTCTACGGGACATTTGATTCTCGCATCCTCAATATTAAAAATATCTCAAACGGAGTTTGTTAAAACGTTTGAAATATTTATACAACTAGGAGCTATAATGGCAGTTGTTGTTTTATACTTCAAACGGTTAACAACTGACTGGGATACAATCAAAAAAATAATTGTTGCGTTTATTCCCACCTCTATAGTAGGACTTTTTTTATATAAATTTATAAAACAATACTTAATTGGAAATGTTTCTGTAGTGTTATGGGCGCTTGGTGTTGTCGGTTTGCTTTTTATTATTGTTGAATATGTAAAATCAAAAAATGATGAAAGGGGCGTGGGTAATATATCTTATAAGCAGGCATTCTTTATTGGAGTCGCACAGGCATTTGCGGTAATTCCTGGCGTTTCGCGTTCTGGTGCAACGATTATTGGTGGACTCCTACTTGGCGTTAAACGAACAGAGATTGTTGAGTTCTCGTTTCTTTTGGCGGTCCCCACTATGGTTGCTGCGGTTGGATATGATGTATTAAAAAATGGGAGTGTTATATCTGGGGACACCATACTACCACTTATCGTTGGATTTATAACCTCGTTTGTTGTGGCGATTTTTGCAATACGATGGCTGATAAAATTTATTCAAAACAATACGTTTACTGGATTTGGAATATATAGAATTGTTGTTGCAATTATATTCTTCCTTTTTCTGTTTTAATGTACGATATTTTTGACATTACTATGATTTTTTAGTATTCTAATGAAACCTCGGGAGAGGTATTTTTTATGCAAATTAGAGAAGATATCAGAAACATTGCGATTATTGCACACGTTGATCATGGGAAGACAACGCTTGTTGACGCGCTATTAAAACAATCGGAGAGTTTCAAGCTCAAAACAGACGATGTTAAAGAGCTTATTATGGATTCCAATGAACTTGAACGAGAACGAGGAATCACCATTTTTTCCAAAAACGCATCAATTCACTATAAGGGAATAAAAATAAATATTGTTGATACTCCTGGACACGCGGATTTTGGGGGAGAAGTTGAGCGTATTATGCGCATGGTAGATGGGGTGCTTCTTCTTGTTGATGCGAAGGAAGGTCCGATGCCACAAACAAAATTCGTTCTTCGTAAAGCAATTCAGGCGGGGCATAAAGTAATTGTAGTTGTTAATAAAATTGACAAAGAAGGGGCGCGTCCAATGTGGGCGCTCGATCAGACATTTGATTTATTCATTGAGCTTGGTGCATCGGATGATCAGGCAAATTTTCCTGTTATTTATGCCGTTGGAGTACAAGGTAAGGCGGGACTTACACCAGACCTATCTGAAATGACGGGCGTTGAACCACTTTTTCATGCAATTGTGAAATATATTCCTGGTCCCCAGATTCACGAGGAAACACCACTCCAGATGCTCACAGTAAATCTGGTATATGACAACTATAAAGGAAAGATAGCCGTGGGAAGATTGTATGCAGGAACCCTTAAAAAGGGAGCACGTGTCCTACATATAGATAGAAATGGCAATCAAAAACAGACAACATTGAGTTCAGTGATGTTATTTGAAGGATTGAAACGAGTTGATGTAGACGAGGCAACAGTTGGTGAAATTGTTGCTATTTCTGGAATTGAAAATGTTTCTATCGGTGAAACAATCACTGATATAGAAAAACCACTTGCTCTCCCACGCATTCAGATTGATGAACCAACTATTAAAATGATGTTTGGGGTTAATACTTCGCCATTTATGGGACGCGAAGGAGAATATACAACATCTCGAAATCTTAGAGAGCGTCTTATGCGCGAACTTGAAACTGATGTTGCACTTTCTGTAGCACAGACAGAGTCACCTGATAAATTTGTTGTTGCAGGACGTGGGGAGCTCCATCTTTCTATTCTTATAGAAAAAATGCGAAGAGAAGGATACGAACTTGAAGTATCAAAACCACAGGTAATTTTTAGAGAAGAAGAAGGAAGAAAGAAAGAACCAGTTGAATTAGTTTCTTTTGAAGTACCGGAACAGTTTTCTGGTACGGTGATTGAAATGATGGGAAGGAGACTTGGAGTTATGAAAGATATGCGCGTTGATCGTGGTGTTGCACATCTTGATTTTACTATTCCCACTCGTGGCCTTATTGGTATACGGAACGCATTTTTAACAGCAACAAAGGGGCAAGGAATTATGAACTCCTTATTTTTGGGATATGAAGAATACAAAGGTGATCTTCCACCAGATACCCATGGGTCAATTGTTGTTTCAGAAACAGGAGAATCAAATAGTTATGGATTGATCATTGCCCAAGGGCGAGGGTCTCTGTTTATTGGCCCTGGAGTTGCAGTGTATGAAGGAATGGTTGTTGGGCAGAATGCAAAGTCTGGAGATGTAATAGTGAATGTGGTAAAGACAAAAGAACTTACCAATTTTCGTACAAAAAACTTTGGAATTCAGGAAACGCTTGATGTACCAAAGGAAATGTCTCTTGAAGATGCATTGGACTATATTGGTGATGATGAGTTAGTTGAAATTACTCCAAAAAATGTGAGAATAAGAAAAATATACCTCACAGAAAATGATAGAAGAAAGATGGAGCGGGAACAAAAAACGGTTAGCAATAATATCTAGTTTTTGCCTGGAATAATACACTTTAGTACAATTAATCTCACATGGAGACTTTTATCCCAAATCATATTGCGATTATACCCGATGGCAATCGAAGATGGGCAACGTCGCGCAATAAAAAAGCATTTTTTGGTCATTTTGAGGGAGCTCATACCACAGAGAGAATATTGCGAGCATCGTTTGATGCCGGTGTTCAATATTTCACTATTTGGGGAGCGTCTGAAGACAATTTAACAAAAAGATCACCAGAAGAAATATCTGCTCTTACTAAGGTATTTATAAAAACACTTTCAAAGCTACTACACTCAAAAGAGTTAAGAAAATATGATACACGTGTGTGTGTTCGTGGAAGATTTCGCGAATTATTAAAAGATAAGAAGCTCAATACGATTGCGAGAGAGCTTGAGAAAAAAACAAAATATAACAAAGGAAAAACACTCACTGTTCTTTTGGGATATGATGGAAGGAAGGAGATGGTTGAGGTAATAAAGAAGGTAAAGAACAAAAAAGGCCCTGTTTGTGAGGACACAATCACTAAATCCTTATGGACAAACAATCTTCCTCCCGTTGATCTTGTCATACGAACCGGGGGAGATCCTCATTGGTCTGCTGGATTTATGATGTGGCTTACTGCAAATAGTGAGTTTTATTTTACTAAAACGTTTTGGCCAGCATTTTCGGAAAAAGAACTTTCGGATGCATTTCGCGAATTTTCACGAAGAAGAAGAATGATGGGTGCATAAATTCGTGATATACTGAAGTAGTATATTAGAGATACATGAAAATCGCGACGAAAAGATTAATATCGTGGGTGTTTGTACTTGTATTTATTGGTATTTTGGCATTTTTAGGTATTGAGTATCAGAACAAGCCGGTTCTTATACGCAATTTTGAGGAATGCGTTCTTGCTGGAAAACCAGTTATTAATTCAGTCCCAAAACGTTGCGAGGTCTCTAAAGATCAATTTATTGTTGATATTGCAGGAATACAAAAGGGGGATATTGGAAAAAAAGGATTGTGTGATTCATATGTTTTTAATAAGTATCGAATCACTGAGGTTTTTGAAGATGTTGTTCCTGTCAATTTTGATTCTTATCCAGATTCAAAAAAATTCAAAACAGCAATTCAAAGTGCGGTGGCGGGTGGTCCAAATTTCTCCGGACACTATACCGTTGCAAGTTGGGGGTGCGGTACTTCATGTCAGGAAAATGCAATCATTGATATGAAGACGGGGGATATATTAGTATTTGGAATTGCTTCTCAATATGGGGTTTCTACGAAAAGGGATAGCAAACTATTCATTGTTAACCCAAGAGAAAATATTCCCGATTATGTAACCAAAGAAGAAAAAAATACACTTACCACAAGTTTTTATATATTAGAAAATAATGCGTTAGTACTCCTTTGTCGTGAAGGAGAATAAAAAATAATTATATTATGAATACTACAATTACAAACAAAGGATTAATTATTGGGTCGGCTATCATTGGGTGTGCGTTACTTGCAAGCGTTTTTGTTGGAGCGTATTCCCTTGTCAAAATCAGAACGTTTTCCAACACTATCTCGGTAACGGGAAGTGCAGAAAAATTAATTACCTCGGATGTTGTGAAGTGGACGAGTGGGTTTTCTCGTAATGTTGATATTGACGGTGTCGCATATGGTTATGTATTAATACATAAGGATATTACGACTACCATTGAATATTTGAAGGCTCAAGGAATTACAGAAAAAGAATTGACCATAAAACCAGTAATCATGAATCAGAACTATGAACCTACTGAAAAATATGGAAGTAAAATGGTTGGATACACTCTCCAGCAGATAATTGAGATTCAATCCAACAATGTTCCAATGATCACAAAACTCGCGCAAGACGCTCCTGCTAAATTATCTGAATCGGGGATTTTATTTTCAACGCATGGATTGGAATATTTTTACAGTAAATTTGCAGATCTAAAAGTTGAGATGCTTGCCGATGCAACAAAAAATGCAAAGGCTCGTGCGGAAAAAATAGCAGAATCAACTGGTGCAAACATAGATCTTCTACAATCGGCAAGTATGGGAGTGTTTCAAGTGACCCCACAAAATTCTGTAGATGTATCTGATTATGGATATTTTGATACCTCTTCTATTGAAAAAAAGGTTACTTCCGTTGTACGCGCGTCGTTTTCTTTGAAATAATATAAGAACATACTAAAATGCCCTACAGGAGGGCATTTTTTCTTATTTAGATTATAATATATACATGAGAGTAGAAATTAGCAGTACGCGCCTTGATATCACTGACGCATTAAAAAAATATACTGAAATTAAGATTAAAAGCGTTGAACGGATGCTTAAAAAGTTTGAAGCTCATGGAGAGATCGTCGCTTTTGTTGAATTATCGAGAACGACACGTCATCACAAACAAGGAGATGTCTATTATGCAGAAATTACTATGAAGTTGCCACAGAAAACAATTCGTATTGAAAAGACCCATGAGGATGTACGAGGAGCAATTGACCAGTTAAAAAATACATTAAAAGAAGACATTTCAAAATTAAAAGAAATAAATAATAAAAAAATAAAATAATTCTATGAACCAACACGAATCAAATATGCATAAAAACGAGATACATCAACAGGCACACAAAACAAAAAAACAGAAAAAAAAGACATGGTACGTCGTTATGGCAATCCTTGCCGTTGTTGGGGGCGTCATTTTGGGTTTTGTTTTTAAGCCAGCAACACAAGCACCACAAGAAACGTTTGTTGTAGATCGTGGAGTAATTGCACAAGATGTTGTTGTCACTGGCCGAGTGAAGGCGGCAGAGGATGTTGAACTTGCTTTTGAGCGAGGTGGAAAAATAAAAAATGTAAACGTGAAGATTGGAGATAGAGTAAGTCCCGGTCAGGCACTTGCATATCTCGATATCAGTGAATTACAAGCACAATTATTACAAGCACAAGCAAATGTTGACGCACAGCGGGCAAAACTTGAGGAATTAAAAAGTGGTAGTCGTCCTGAGGAACTTCAAATCAAAGAGAGTGATTTAAAAAAAGCTGAGCAGGATTTGAGTAATCTGTATGGAAGCATTAATGATGTTGTGAATGACGCATATATAAAGGCAGATGATGCAGTGCGCTCAAAAACAGATACAATTTTTGTGAACGATGATTCGGAGAATCCAGAACTTACGTTTCTTACCAGTGATGCCCAGGTTCATATAGATGCAACAACACTCAGAAAAGTTGTTGGTGGAGAGCTTGTCCTTTGGAAAAAGGCAATAACAAATTCTGAATCTGCTGATATCGCCAATATTGAAAATATTTTATTGAGAAGCGAAGAATATCTTTCTGTTATTCGAGATTTTCTCTTTCGTTCCCTTGATGCAGTTAATGCTGCAATAAACATTTCTCAGACCACCATTGATTCATTCAAGACCAACCTTGGTGTTGCTCGTATTAATGTGAATAGTGCAGCGTCTGCAATTACCAATCATAGACAGCTCATTTCGACTCAAAAAGTTGTTGTGGAGCGTATTAATAATGAATTACTATTAGCTCGCGCTGGCTCAACACAACAGGCGATTGCCGCACAAGATGCTCAGGTAAAACAAGCAGAAGCAAATGTTGCAACTATATTGGCTCAAATAGCGAAGGCAACACTCGTTTCTCCAATACGGGGGATTGTTACAAAGCAGGATGCAAAAGCTGGAGAAATTGTTGCACCGAATGTGCCTCTTGTTTCTATTATTTCAGATAGAAATTTAGAAATTGAGGCGAATATACCTGAGGTTGATATTGGTAGTATACAAGTTTCAAATATTGTGCAGATTGTTCTTGATGCATTTCCTGGCGAAAAATTTGTTGGAAAAGTTAGTTATATAGATCCAGCAGAAACAGTAAAGGATGGTGTGGTAAATTTTAAAGTTACTATTGCTTTTGATGAAGCAAATGAAAAAATTAGGAGCGGACTTACGGCAAATTTGAATATCGAAACCGAACGAAAAGAGAACGTTCTTATCATTCCACAATTTGCGGTCATAGAAAATGATTCTGGGGCTTTTGTAAAAAAGTGGGAGAATAGTGTTGTGGTTGAAACGCCCGTTGTTCTTGGAGTAAGGGATAGTAATGGAAAAGTTGAGGTGCTTTCTGGTCTCAATCAGGGAGACGTGATTGTGAATGTTGGTATAAAGAATGGAAAATAAACCGCTCATTTCTGTTAGGAATCTTGAAAAATTATATTACGACGAAGGTGGATCAACGCATGCACTTCGTGGGGTCTCTTTTGATATTCATCCAGGGGAATTTGTTGCAATTATGGGTCCTTCGGGATCGGGGAAATCAACATTGTTGCATATATTGAGTTTTTTAGATCGTCCAACTGGTGGCTCGTACGTGTTTAAAGGAAGAGACATGGATCATCTTTCTGACCAGGATTTGGCCCTTATACGAAACAAAGAAATGGGATTTATTTTTCAATCATTCAATTTACTTTCTCGAATTTCTGTTTTCGATAATGTTGCGCTCCCACTTATATATGAATATGATTTGAAAATTGAAAAAAGAAAAAAACGTGTTGAGCAGGCAATTGCTTCTGTTGATATATCAGAAAAAACATATATAGAGGCAGGAAAACTTTCTGGGGGACAAAAGCAACGGGTTGCCATTGCGCGAGCGCTTGTTAACAATCCAAGTGTTATTTTTGCTGATGAACCAACGGGAAATCTTGATTCAAAGTCCGGTGCCCAAGTTATGGATATATTGCAGAGCCTTCACAAAGAAGGAAATACAATTATTCTAGTGACACATGAAACATACACCGCAGAGTTTGCTCATAGATTAATACATATCAAAGACGGACTCGTTGATTCTGATGTCCCAATAAAAAAACAGAGACACCTCAAAGAGGAATTCTTTAAATAAATTATGAGATTATATGATTCACTAAAAACTTCATCGAATAATTTAACACATTCAAAAATGAGAACGTTTCTCACTATGTTGGGAATTGTTATTGGAATTTCTTCTGTTATATTACTCATGTCCATTGGAGCTTCTGCTGAAAAATTAATTATTGGACAGGTGCAAGGAGTTGGCTCAAATCTTGTTTTTGTTATTCCTGGAGCAAGCAAGGGTTCTCGCTTTTCGGCTCCCGCTTCTTCCCAGGGGATTATTATAAAAACATTAACAGGTTCGGATGTAGACGCCCTACAACGAGATCCAGCAATTGTTAATGCTGCGCCAGAGGTTCGAGGTCAGGCAAAGGCAGTATTTGGAAACAATGATACCAATATTACCTATATTGGTGTAACGGAAAATTTTTTTGCGACGAGAAATTTTGTTGTTGAAAAGGGGCAGAACTTTAACGACTCTGATGTAAATTCATTTAATAGAGTTGCGGTTATCGGTCCGGAAATTGCAAAGACATTATTTGGGGACTTTAATCCAGTAGGAAAGAGTTTTCGTCTTAATGACATTTCTTTCAAGGTATCTGGAATTCTTGAGCAAAAGGGAGTTGGCGCGTTTGGCGTTGATCAGGACAATATCATTCTTGTGCCTATTTCTATTGCGCAAAAACAGATGTTGGGAATTGATTATTATAATGCGATATCTGTTCAGGTAAGTGACTCATATGCTTCTGAATACACAAAATCACGTGTATTTTCGATTATGCGAGCATCGCATAGAATTACCGATCCGAATAAAGACGATTTTACTATTCGAACTCAGGAGGACATTCTTTCTCTCTTAGGAAGTATAACTTCAATTCTTACTATCTTTTTGACATCAATTGCCTGTATTTCTTTAGTTGTTGGGGGAATTGGAATTATGAATATCATGCTCGTTTCAGTTATTGAAAGGACAAGAGAAATTGGGCTACGAAAAGCAGTGGGGGCAACAAATAGCGATATACTACAACAATTTTTGTGGGAGTCTGTTTTACTTACTTTTTTTGGTGGTTTTATCGGAATTTTATTTGGAGCGTTTCTTGTTGGTGTGGTATATCTTGTTCTTGTGAATATTATAAAAACAGATTGGGTATTTGCATTACCAGCTCAGGCAATTATTTCAGCGGTTGTTGTTTCAACATTCACTGGTGTTCTCTTCGGTCTCTATCCAGCGCGCCAAGCAGCAAAGAAAAATCCTATTGATGCACTGCGGTATGAATAGTATCCTGTTTCCATGGGTACTAAAAGAAAGAAGTTAGAAAAGAAGGCAATATATATTGTTCGTTCACTTACCCGCATGTACCCACGCGCGCATGTTTTTTTACATCACTCGAATCAATTTGAATTACTTGTTGCTGTTATGCTTTCCGCACAGTGCACCGACAAGAAGGTTAATGAGGTAACTGCGTGTCTTTTTAAAAAATATAAAAATATTGGTGATTATGTAAAAGCAGGAGAATCAAAAAGTGGTATAAGAAAGTTTGAAATGGATATATTTCAAACTGGTTTCTTCAAGGCAAAAACAAAACATATTTTACAAACAGCAAAGATCATCCATGAACATCATAATGGAGAAGTCCCTCGTAGCATGCAGGAGCTTTTATTGCTTCCGGGTGTTGGAAGAAAAACGGCAAACATCATATTAGAATCTGCATTTGGAATTATTGAAGGAATTCCTGTTGATACGCATGTGTTTCGTCTTGCTCATGTATTTGGTTTATCAAATGCAAAAACCGCAGACGGGGTTGAAAAAGATCTTTGCTCACTCATTCCAAAAAGGTTGTGGAAAAACCTGTCTTACAGAATGATATCGTATGGTCGTGAATATTGTCCGGCCAGAAGACATAATCACAAACAGTGCCCACTTTCGAAAATTGGGCTATAATTAACCAATGAAGAAACCCAATATTGTCATCCTTGGAATGGGTGAGATTGGTTCAGTGTTATTTCCTCTGTTTAGAAAGCAGAAATATCCTATTGAGGCGTGGGACAAGGTGCCCCAGAAGGTTCCACATCAAAAATCCTTATTTGAAATTATTCCCAAAGCCGACCTCCTTTTTTTGTGCATCCCTTCGTGGTATTTGAATGACGTCATTAAGTCTATTGGTCCGTTTGTTCACAAACAGACGGTTTTTGTACTTCTTTCCAAGGGACTACAACAAACAAAAGAAATCCCATATTCGCTTATTTCTACTGCGTTTCCACATAATGATGTTATTGCTTTGGGTGGCGCTATGCTTGCCGAGGAAATTGAAAAAGGAATGCCTGGTATTGCGGTAATTGCCGGGAAAAACCCATCAAACTGTAATTTAGTTAAGAATTGTTTTAAAAAGACATCTATTGTCTGTTTTGATTCAAAGGATCCAGAATCGAGTTCATTTGCAAGTGTTTTGAAAAATATTTATTCACTTGGCCTTGGTATGGCGGGGGGGATGGGATGGGGTGGAAATGGAAGAGCACTCCTTGCTCGGGAAGCACTATTTGAGATGGGGGAAATATCAAAAATTCTTGGAATAAAGAAAGAGGTTATGTATGGACCATCGGGATTTATTGATTTAATAGCAACTGGATTTAGTGAATATTCAAAAAATGTTGAGGTGGGAAAATTGATTATTTCACAGAAAAAACAGTTTCCAAAAAGCGAAGGATTGGTTTCACTTGAACCAATGAAAAAATTACTGGGAGTTTCTATGTCCAAATTTCCACTATTCATTGCAATATATCAATCAGTACACAAGAGGGGTGCTGCAACAGAAATATTTTCGAAATACATAAAACGAATCGAAAAAAAATAAACAAGTTTTTTGAAAAAACTTGAATAGTTTCTAAATCAATTTATATGCGTCGATTGAAGGCACTTTTTAGTGTTTCTTCGTCTGCAAATTCAATTTCTCCCCCCGTTGGAATACCCCTTCCGATTTTCGTGATTTTTTTTGCAACATGCTTAAATTCTTCACTAATAACTGATGCAACAAAATCTCCAAAGGTAGTTGGATTGAGGGCAATCATGAGTTCATCAACTGATCCTTGGAGTTCATGAGTTATCCTTAGTTTTAATTTTGAAAGACGAAGTTTATGTTCTGTTTCTAATACTCCATGTTCAGGAAGTTGTCCAAATACTAGATAGTGTCCGTCCCACGATCCAGATTTTTCAATGGAGAGTATATCCGTTTCTTTTTCAACAATTGCTATTTTTTTTGGGTTTCTATTATTTGCACCACAGATATCACAAACTTTTGCAGTGTCCATCTTAAGAAAATAACATCGTTCACAGCGGGTGATATTATTTAAAAGAGAAAGTGCCGAAATTAATTCTTCTCGTTTTGATTTTTCTTGGTTAACTATATAAAAAGCAAGCCGTGTCGCAAGGCGTGGTCCGAGCGATGGGAGACGAGAAAAAACATCAATAAATCTTTGTATGGGAGAAAGCATTATTCGTGATATATATGTGTCTTATCAATATTTTTAAAACTCACTTTTTCCGCATCCCATCCAAGTGTCACACTTCCTACAGGGCCATTTCTGTGTTTTGCAATAATAACTTCGACAGTACTCTGTGATTCATCGGGAATGTCACTACGCTCTCGCTCTTTTTTATAAAGAAATAATACAACATCAGCATCTTGTTCCAAGCTTCCAGATTCTCTGAGATCGGAAAGGCGCGGTATTTTGACGTCGCGTTTATCAACTTCACGAGAAAGCTGAGATAGGGCGAGAACGGGAACGTTTAATTCACGCGCTAATGCCTTAACGGAACGAGAAATCTCTGTTACTTGTTGGACCATGTTGTCGCTATTTGTTCGAGAACGAATAAGTTGGAGATAATCAATGACAATTAAATCAAGTCCATGTTCCATCTGAAGTCGGCGTGCAGCAGAACGCATTTCAAGTACTGTTGGTGATGGAGTGTCAATAATGTGAATGTTTGTTTTAGAAAGTTCATCAAGTGCTTGTTGTACCAATGCAAATTCGAGATCGTCATTCAATCTACCTGTTCTGAGTCGCCAAAGAGGAACCTGTGCTTGTCCCGCAATGATGCGATCCACAATTTGATCTCGTGACATTTCTATAGAAAAAATACCAACCGAGCGTCCACCAAGCGCCACCTGTCTTGCTACATCAAGTGCAAATGATGTTTTTCCAACTGATGGACGAGCGCCAAGGATAATGAGATCCGAGGGTTGAAAACCTGAGAGCATTTTATCAAGATCAATAAAATGTGTGGGGACACCACGTACTGCACTTTGTCCGCCACGGTGTAATTTTTCAAGACGTTCAAACGCTGTCGAAAGCTCATCTTTTATATGAATAAATTTTTGTGGTCTAGATTTTTGTGAGATTCCAAAAATGCGTTGTTCAACTTTATCAAGAAGTGCTTCGAAATCAGGATGGTCAAATGCGTCTTCATTGATAGTTGAAGAGGCATCTATAATTTGTCTGCGTACGTGTTTTTCTCTTACTATCTGAGCATAGTTTGCTATATGAGCAGAAGAGGGAACGCGCGATACCAACTCAGTAAGATAGTCGGTTCCTCCAATATCTTTAAATATTTTCTTATTTTTTAATCTATGAGAAACAGTAAGTATATCTATTGGTTCACTATTTTCAAATAATTCAAGAATTACTTCATATATTTTTTGATGTGCTGGGTGATAAAAGTCGGAAGATTGTATTTGGTCAGCAATTTTCAATATGGCATCTTTATCAATCATAAGAGCGCCGAGTACTGATACTTCTGCATCGAGGTCTTGTGGTGGTATTCGAGAAACTGGAGATTTTTGTATTTTTGCCATATAGATTAGGATACTTTCTTTCTTACGAAGGGACCGATAGGTGTGTCCTCTATGGTGTATCCTAACTCATCTATTTGATTTCTCAAGGCGTCAGCGTGGGTAAACTGTTTATTACCTCTGTATAACTCACGTTGTTTTACTAATTTGTTTATTATTTGAGGTATTTTGTATTTTTGGACATCAATTCCCAATATTTCAAGCGCTTTAGCAAGTGTCTGTTTTGATTTTTTTGAAGATGATTTTGAGATTTTCCAAACAATTGTTTTAATCATTGTGGTGTATTCGAAAAGCGCAGCAATAGCTTCGGGAGTATTTAAATCGTCATCCATCGCCGTTTCAAATTTTTCTTTGAATGTCTTTTCAATTTCTTCCCATTGTTTTTTGATGTTTTGAGTTTGTTTTATATGTGCGGATTCTGAAAATGATAGTGCATCATAAGTTCCCAAAAATGAATCAATTGTTTGAACCGCCTGTTCTACTAATGTATCTGACCACTGTACGGGAGTTCTATAATGGTACATTGCGATAATGATTCGTAAAACATTTTTTGAGTATTGTGAAAGGAAGTCACGAATAGTAAGAAAGTTTTTTAAACTTTTTGACATTTTTTCTCCATTAATTCTGAGTGATCCTGTGTGAAGCCATATTTTTACAAATGGCACTTTTCCAGATGCAGATTCTTGCTGTGCTATTTCTGCCTCATGATGGGGAAATTTTAAGTCTCCACCTCCACCATGGATATCGTATTGTGGTCCAAACCATCGCTCTGTAATTGCTGTGTCTTCTATGTGCCATCCTGGACGACCCCAACCAAGGGGAGTATTCCACGCCGGCTCCCCGTCTATAATTGTAAATTTTTTCTTATGTTCATGTTTTGGAATAGAAACATATTTCCACAATGCAAAGTCACCCTTATTCTTTTTTTTAATTTGCTCATCTATTCTTGTGACGGCGTCTTCCGCTTGAAGTGCAGTTCTCCGAGATAGTTTCCCGTAGTCGGGGAATGAGGTTATATCAAAATAATATCCCTCATCTTCTACAAAATAAGCATTCCCCTTAAGAATAAGTGTTTGAATTTGTTTGATTATTTCTTTTATATGGTCTGTTGCTCGTGCATATCGCGTGACCGAAGTGCAACCGATGGATTCCATATCCTTTTTATAAAATGTTTCAAATTTATGTGCATAATGAAGAGGATGTTCATTGAAGAGTTTTGCTCTATCTATGATTTTGTCATCTACATCAGTTATGTTTTGTAAATATACTATTTTTTGCTTTTTTGATCGCATATAGCGCACAAAAATATCAAATGCTATATACGTACGAGCATGTCCGATATGTGAGTAATCAAAGACGGTTGGTCCACAAACAAAAAATTGTAACGGCTTTCCTTTTGTTGTTTCTACCAGCTCCTTTTGTCCAGATAGTGTATTAAATAATTTCATCAGTTCCTAGATGAATTATATAGTGACTGAGCAATAATTTACAACCAATGGAGAATTATTTATTTACTCCAATTCAAGATGATATCATCTATTCTTGGCGTGTCGGTTTGGAGCAAATTACTACGGAGACGTACACGATATCGAATATACCTCATATTTTTTACTTGTGCTGGATCTATACAGATTGGTGTGTCTTTTGGAGCATTCCCTCCCGCGTTTACTCCACCCTTAAAACTTGCTTCACAGGAAGCACTATAATAGTCGGCGCCGGTTCCGGATGGACCAATAAAATCCCACGGCCCACTAGAACTATTGGAAACCGCGATTTGGAAATCAACATAGGTTTGTTGCCCTGTTCCATTCGCATTACTCGTTCCGTTCCATGTGATACTGTTTAATGTTGCCCCACCAACGGATTGCGTATCAATAACCGCAGAGTCAAGAAGTGCTATCGTTGATGTTGATCTCCATGATGTATTAACTTTGTACGTGTATGGCGTGCATGATGATCCAGAGTTTGCACAGTTAAAACTTATCCATCCACCAATATCACTCCATGCATACCCCTCAAAATCTCCATTAGTTTTATTTATTTTTACTCCCCAGTCGTTCGTGCATGTCCCCACACCTTCTGTGTTGTGACAACTAAAACTTATCCATCCAAGTACATCATTCCACGCATAACCAACAAGATCTCCCGTTGCGGTTGCATCATTACAACCTCCGCTTGCATCTTTTGTTGATCCTATTCCATTACAAATGCCATATTGTGAGATGTGACATATGTTTCCACTTGGAGATGTTCCACAATCAAAAGATATCTCGCCAATCGTTGACGATGCATATCCAACCATCTTTGAACCCTGCACCTCAACGGTATTATTTATATATAGATCCCACCAACCCGAAGAGTCATCCCAGGCAAGATATTCATTTGGGGTTCCACTGATGTTTGTTGCAGCATATGTAAAATAGCCAAAACAAATAAAAAATAACGAAGTATACAGTACTGTTTGTGACGCTCGCCTCATATATTCATTATATAGTATGTTTTAATGCGTAATACATAGTTATAAGATATACTAAACCATAGTAATGCGACTTGATTGGAATCATCATTTTCATCTGAGATTATTTGATACGCGCGAGCTTGGCGCGCTTTCAATTATGCTCGCGATTATTTATTTTGGAGAAGGATTGGTAAATATCTTTGTTCCTATTTATTTTTGGAAGCTTGGATTTCCTATTTGGAAAATTCTCGGTTTTTATCTACTTAATTCTGTATATTTCCTTATATTTGCAGGTCTACTAATTCCTGTAATAAAGCGGATGAGTGATAAATTCATGATAGCGCTCAGTGTGCCATTTCTTATTGTGTATTTTTTGTTATTAAACAGCATTGATGCGCACAATTATCTTTTTTGGATTGCCCCAGCTCTTCTCGCTCTCAATATGCTTTTTTTGAATGTGGGATATACAGTTGATTTTACTTATGCAATAAGAAAGGGAAGAGAAGGACATGAGGTTGGGATGCGATATCTTACTGGTGCACTATCTCAATTTCTTGCGCCGTTGTTTGGTGGTTTTATTATTGCTATTTTCGGTTTTCATATTTCTTTTTTCGTCGCGATTGCAATATTTTTTATTTCTGTCATCCCACTCTTTTTTGTTCCTCGTCGTGAAGTTGGAAACCAAATACATATACGGGGATTATTCTTGTTTTTTGAAGAGAAGTATCGGGCATTCAATATTGCGTCTATGGGGGTTGCGTCCGAACTCATGGTGGGAAGAGTTCTTTGGCCGATATTTATGTTTCTGGCGTTGCAAAGTTTTGAAGAATTAGGAGGAATTGTTTCGCTTGGTATGCTTTTGGGGGCATTGGGAACATATATTGTTGGATCATTTTTTGATAAAGGAAGAGCACGGGGGACACTTATTTCTTTGTCTAGTATATTTTCTCTCGTATGGTTTAGTAGGGTGTTTTTACGAGGAGTAAATCTTATTTCTGGGAGTCATATAGTGGGGAACATTGTGAACTCTGGGCTTATGGTTGCGTGGGCATCAGAATATTATTCGCGTGCGCGCGATTCAGAGAGTCCTATTATGTTTGTATTAAGTAGGGAGATTTTATACCAGGTTGTACGCATATTTTTCTTACCTGTTCTTATGGTTCTTTCTCTATTTATTCCTTTGGAATTCTTTTTCCCCATTTGCTTTGCAATTGCTGGATTTTTGACTATTTTGTTTTCCTTTGCGGCAGAGAAAAAGATTTAATCTAATTTATTTATGGAGTACGCAAAAAACATTGATAAGATATTTTCTGTTTCTGAATATATAGAGTTCTTAAATGAATATTTAAAACCAACAGAGTGTGTTGTGCAGGGGGAGGTTGGAGAGAAAATAAGTAAATATCCAAATTTTTCTTTTTTTAATCTCATTGATACAAAAGATAAATCATCAATCCAATGTTTTGCCACCGTGTCCGCACTGCGTACGTTGGGAGGCGAACTTGCTCCTGGTATGGAAATTCGTGTGGAAGGACGTGCATCAGTGTTTAAAAAGAATGGAGGTTTAAATATACAGGTGTCACGTATAATTCCTGTTGGAGAGGGGGCACTTAAGAAGCAGTTTGAATTATTAAGAAAGAAACTTTCTGAAGAGGGTTATTTTGATATAGAAAGAAAAAAGAAGATTCCACGGTTTGTAAGTGCTATTGGACTTATCACCTCAAAGGTTGGAAGGGGAGCGAAAAAGGATTTTGAAATAAACCTAGGTTCGTTTGGTTTTAAGATTGTTTTTTTTCCTTCAAAAGTTGAGGGGGTGTTTGCAGTGAAGGAGTTGGTTTCTGGAATTGAATATCTCAATAAAGAATACCCAATGCTTCAGGTGATAGTAATAACGCGCGGTGGAGGGAGTTGGGAGAGTTTACAAGCGTTTAATTCTGAAGAGTTGGTAAAAGCGGTCGCTGCCTCAAAAATTCCTGTCATTTCTGCAATTGGACACGAGGATGATGTTACTCTTGTAGACTATGTTGCGGATATTCGAGCATCAACACCAACACACGCGGCTCGAATGTTATCAGAACCATGGGCGCGAGCAGATGAGCAAGTTGTTCGCACGCGAAAATTTTTACAAGCACAAATGGATGGCCATATAAGACAAATAACAGATACATTTATTCGTTTTCAGAAGAATATTCCCAATAAAATTTCTGAACGTATTCAATTATTTTTAAATCGAATTTCTCATCCATTATCGATTGCCTCTGCGAAGATGGGAGGAATGAAACAACAGATTGAATATAAAAAAGCACTTATTGTGTTGCGCATGAAAGACACTGTCAATGCACATACGGTAAAAATAAATAATTTTGGGAAAACATTGTTGTTGGCAAATCCTGGGTTAAAATTAAAACAAGGATATTCAATTAGCCGTGATAGACTTGGAAAGGTAATAAAAGATGTTGGAAATATAAAAAAAGGAGATACAATTAATACACAGTTTTCAAAAGGGTCGATTGATACAACGGTAATAAACATAGAGCAGGGAGTTATACATGACAGAAAAGAAATTTAATTTTGGAGAGGCATATAAAGAGATTGAAGAAATAGGTGAGTGGTTTCAAAAAGAATCCATTGATCTTGATGAGGCAATAAAAAAATATGAACGTGGGTTGGTGCTTATTGCAAAATGCAAGGAGCGTCTTAAGGAAACGGAAAACAAACTTAAGGAGATTCAGACCCAGTATGGCGAGGAATAGCAATTATTTTATCCCATTTGCTAGTTTTGATGCTTTATTGTATAATTGAATAAAGGTTGATCAACTGACTTCATCCCTTTATGCATTACATATGTAGTGGCGAGTGTGGAGAAATCCGCAACGAAGAAGGAGTGTGTGAGACAGAGGATTGTTCACAATATGGTGAAGAGTTAATTCCTTGCTCTTGTAAGGACGGGACTCATTTGCCAGAAAAGTAAACATTCCAGAGATCTATCTTTAAGTAGGTTTCTCAATTGTGTTTCAATGAGTGCGTCGGTCATGTATAAGTAGGCGCGCACGAAGGGCTCAAGCGAGTAGGTCGCCCTGCTTTATGCATCTAAAAAAAACACACAATGCGATTGTATGTAGGAGGATTGCCGTATGCAACCACTGATGCTGAACTTCGCGAAGCTTTCGAGAAGGCAGGAACAGTAACCAACGCAACGGTAATGCGCGATAAATTCACGGGACGTTCTCGTGGGTTCGGATTCGTCGAGATGGGTGATGAAGACGGTCCGAAGGCGATTGAGATGTGGAACGAAAAGGAATTCGGAGGAAGAACACTTCAAGTAAATGAAGCTCGTCCAATGAGTGAACAGCGTCCACCTCGTCGAGATTTTCAGCGCCGTGATTTTAATCGTCGAGATTTCTAAGTAAGAAATTAATCGCGATACAGAACCCCGTAAGTCCATGGACGAGCGGGGTTTTTGAATATGTTTTTTGGTGTAGAATAAGAAATATAGTCCAATAGCTAATTTCCAACAACCAATATTCATGTTATGAGTCAGTACTACAAACCAAAGAGAACGCGAAATATTTTTAATCCTCAATCACAAGAACCATTTTCATTAAGTAGATCAAAAATTGATGGATTTTTGAAGTGTCCCCGATGTTTTTATTTTGATAGACGACTTGGTGTTGGACAACCACCTTCATTTCCATTTAATTTGAATAGCGCTGTAGATACACTACTAAAAAAAGAGTTTGATATTCATCGTATACATGGGGAAACACATCCATTGATGAAATCATATAGACTTGATGCTATTCCATTTAATGATTCACGTATGGATGAATGGAGGGATGCATTGCGTGGAGGAATAAAGTATTTTTTTGAACCTGTTAACCTTGTTATTCAGGGTGGTGTTGATGATGTTTGGATTGATAATAAAACAAAGGAATTAATTATTGTCGATTATAAATCAACATCAAAAGATGGAGAGATATCTCTTGATGCTGAATGGCAGATTGCATATAAACGGCAAATGGAACTATATCAATGGTTATTTCGAAAAAATGGTTTCAGTGTTCAAGAGATAGGATACTTTGTCTATTGTAATGGGAAAACAGATCGAAATGCATTTGATGGAAAACTAGAATTTGATATACATCTCATTCCATATGAGGGAAAGACGGAATGGATTGAACCAATATTGCATGAAATAAAAAAGTGTTTAATGAGTGATGTGATTCCCCAGGCATCTCCTGAGTGTGATTTTTGTGCCTATAGAAGGGCAATTTCTGATATTGAGGAACAACAGACGAAATAGTAGGATTATATATATGAATCAATTATCACAATCAATGAATCAGTTTGATGCTTGGTTACAAGCACATCCGTTACTCGCTGGCATCTTGCTTGTTTGGGTTCTTGCGTGGAAAGGACTTGCATTGTGGAGAGCGGCAGAAAGAAAACATTTGTATTGGTTTATCGCAATGTTGGTTATTAATGTTGGTGGAGTTCTTGAAATTTTATATTATTTTATCTTTTCAGAAAAAAAATTTGGAAAGAAAAAGGAATTGCCAACTGAATAACAGTAAAAATATTTTTTATAAAAGTTTTCCACAGTTTTTATTTGAGTAAAGTATGTATACTAAAAGTATATGAAGATAATTTTGTTTTCCGGAATACAAAATTATTATTCGCGCAACGCGCAACGCGCTCGAAATAAAAAGGTCGGCGCATAAATTATAAAAAATATTTATCATGGCAGTAAAAAAAGTAGCAAAGAAAGCAACAAAAAAAGTTGCAAAGAAACCAGCAAAGAAGGTAGTAAAGAAAGTTGCAAAAAAAGCAACAAAAAAAGTTGCGAAAAAGAAGAAATAATAATCTCTTTTAACAACACCCCCATACGTATACCGTATGGGGGTGTTTATTTCTATAAATTTTTTATTGTATGTCAAGATTGCACGATATAAATATAATATGTTACATTCAGCATATATGAAGGAAGAACAAAATGAGAAGGAAATAAGCAGTAAAAAAATCATAGTTACTGCAATCGTTTTCTTTCTTATAGGATTTGGTGCCGCGTGGTTGTTTACAAAGCCCGCAGAAGCGCCAGATTACAAAAATAATATAGACGAGGTAGTCGAAAACAAAGATGTATCAACGGGTATCAATACATTGGAAGTCAATGATCAAAAGAATAGTTCAACCGTTTCTATTGTATCAGTAAAACTTCAAAACCCAGGGTGGGTGGCAATCCATGATGATGTTGATGGGACGCCAGGAAATATTCTTGGAGCTGCATGGTTTCCTAAGGGAGAAAATTCTGGGATGGTAGAGTTGCTTCGTGATACAGAACCAGAGAAAACATATTTTGCCGTACTTCATAATGATGATGGAGACAAAAAGTTTGATCACACCATTGATGTACCACTTATGAATGCATCAAATGCAGTGATCTTAGTAAAATTTACTACCACAGACAATCAAGCGATTCAATAACGAATATATAAAATAACAAAATCGTCCATGTATGGGCGATTTTGTTATATACTGGATTTAGGTGATGCAGATAAAAACATTTCAAAGAATTATTTGGAGCTATTACAAACATAACAAGCGCGACCTTCCGTGGAGAAATAGTAATGATCCGTACAAGATATATGTTTCTGAAATTATGCTCCAGCAAACGCAGGTTTCCCGAGTTATTAATAAATATCCAGAATTTATACGTGCATTTCCCACATTTAAAAAGCTTGCTCAGGCGGAACTAAAGGATATTCTTTTTATGTGGCAGGGAATGGGATACAACAGGCGGGCACGATTTATGAAAGAAACGGCAAAAATACTTGTTCGTGATTTTTCTGGTATTGTCCCAAATGATTCAAACGTTTTAAAAAAGCTTCCCGGTATTGGTAGTGGAACCGCGGGTTCGCTCGTTGCTTTTATTTATAACAAGCCAGTTATTTTTATAGAGACGAATATACGAAGAGTAATGATTCACCATTTTTTTAAAAATGAAAATAATATTTCTGATAAAGAGATCTTATCTTTAGTAAGTAAAACGATTGATTTAGAAAATCCTCGGGAATGGTATTATGCGCTCATGGATTATGGATCGATGCTTCCAAAACAAGAGAAAACAAATGCAAACAGAAAAAGTAATAACTACGTAAAACAAAACGCATTTAGGGGATCAACTCGTGAAATTCGCGGATTGATTATCAAATTTCTTATTAATAATGAAACAGGAACGGCGCGCATGATTGCTAAAACATATAAAAAAGATGAAACAACTATAAAATTAATTCTTGAAACAATGAAATATGAAAATATCTTGGAAAGAGTAGGGGTATCATACAGAATCTCGCAAAAATAGCATACACAAGAAATCCACAGGGGGGTATTGCGAAGAACTTTCAATTTGCTAAAATATAAGGGAAATCATGTTTTCCTTGTGAGGAGGATAAACTGGTTCCACAAAAGCTCTCGCATTCCTGCGGGGCTTTTTATTTGACATTATTTTTACACTTGTTTAGAATCGTTAAGTTCTTTTAATACTGCGGGAGTAGCTCAGTTGGTAGAGGATCACCTTGCCAGGTGTCGGTCGGAGGTTCGAGTCCTTCCTCCTGCTCGAAAAAGTCGGGCTTCATAATTATGTTTGTGGAATATGTATTGGTTGGACGTATTCTATGTAATTATGTTGCCCGCACAAATTGTTGGGGTGGTAGCTCAATTGGGAGAGCGTCGCCCTTGCAAGGCGAAGGCTGGTGGATCGTATCCATCCCACCCCACACCATTTGGACTGTTCGTCTAATGGTTAGGACACTACCCTTAGAGGTGGTAATATGGGTTCGAATCCTGTACAGTCCGCAGATGTATTGTCTGCATATATGCATCCGTCTCAAATGAGGCGGATTTTTTTTACACAAAAAATTCCTAATACATTTAGGAATTTTTTGTGTAAGTGTGACTAAGTTTAGTTAAGAATAACAATGTCCGTATAAGCAATACCAAATTCTAATGCGTCTTGTTTGGAACTCATCCAAATATCAACGTTATTTTTCTTTCGTGAGTGCATGCGGTCTTCAACTACAAACACTTTATTGCCAAACAGTTCTGGTATCTTAACTTGTGTTCCAAATGGAAGAAGATTCGTAGCGATTATGCCATCGCGCACCGTTGTTCCCATAGCAGTGATGAATGGTGTATCATCAGTCTCTTCGGGGGTGCTTGAGTAGGCGGTGATCCAGACTTTTCGACTTTGCACTATTGCTTTGGTCTCGACATCATCTGGTACCTCGGCGGCATGAGCGATACTAACTCCACTCGATTTGGTGGTATGAATGACGTTCATTGTTGGTGTTTCCGATGGCATCGGGAACGTAACAATAAGAATGCCAATCACTGCCGTTACTAACTTTTTACCCATATTAAAAACCCCTGTGGGGGTTATATAGGTAAAGATTAGCATACTTACCAAAAAAAATCAAGGAAAATGCCAAAAAACCTCTATTTTATTGAGTTTTTTGGGGTTTTGTGGCAGACTGAAATCAATGACCCTCAAGGTAATTATGAAAACGAAAGATTTCGTGGCATTTAACAAACCCGCGGGTGTTTTGGTTCATCGTGCATATGGCATGAAGCCAAGAGAGGGAGAAGAAGTACTTTCAGATATCGCATTGAAGTTATTTCCAGAGATTAGAACGGTCGGAGACAAACCAGAAGAACGACCAGGGATTATTCATCGACTTGATAAGGAGACCTCGGGGGTTATTGTTGTTGCTCGAAACCAAAAGTTCTTTGATTTTTTAAAAGAACAATTTAAGCAACATAATGTTGAAAAGCATTATGTTGCTCTTGTTTCTGGAAAATTATTGGGAATGGGGAGAATTGACAGACCAATCGGATTAAAGCCAGGAACAACACGACGAAGCGTGCGTGCTCGGAATATGAAAATGGTAAAAGAGGCAATTACTGATTATCGTGCAAAAAAAATGTTTGTATCTGAATCAATGGGGCGGGCTGTATACTACACACTTTTGGAAGTTATTCCACGAACAGGACGCACTCACCAGATTCGAGTTCATTTTGCGGCGATGGGACATCCGATTGTAGGCGACACCATGTATGGTCCTTCGGGAAATGCATTGGGACTTACCAGACATTTTCTTCATGCTGAGTCATTGGAATTTTCCACACTTGGAGGGAAACGTATTCGCATTGAGGCAGATCTTCCCGATGATTTAAAACAAGCGTTGGAAAAATTGGAATAGTTGCATTTTATTGAAAATAACAGTATACTCATTGTTGAAATTATGGATCAAGCAATTCTAGAAAAAATTAAACCAGGCGCGAAGGTACGCGTATGGGAAAGAATAAAAGAAGGTGGAAAAGAACGACAAAGTCCTTTTTCTGGTTTGGTTATTGCTCGAAAGCATGGAAATGAGGCTGGTGCTTCATTTACTGTGAGAGCGGTGGTTGCTGAAGTTGGTGTAGAAAAAGTATATCCCATTCACTCTCCAATGATTGCAAAGATAGACGTACTCTCAAGTCCAAAAAAAGTACAGAAATCAAAGTTATATCACGTACGTGAATTTTCAGCGAAGAAGATCCGCGAACGCGTAAAGACAAAATAAGAAAAATTCCCGGTTTACCGGGGATTTTTTTTGAGATACTATAAAAACAAGGTTTTTTATAAAACACTAAGCACAAAGCTCTAAATCCTAATATTCAAATTGTCTTGATATTTGAACATTTATGTTTGTTTAGGATTTAGATGTGAGGATTTAGTATTTTAATTATGCTTTATATCGTTGCAACCCCAATTGGGAATTTAAAAGACATAACACTTCGTGCAATTGAAACACTTTCAAGTGTTGATGTTATTTTTGCAGAAGACACTCGTGTGGCGGGGAAATTACTTGCGTGTAACAATATTTCAAAACCAACCTATCGTTATGATGAACACTCTCATTCACGCGCAATAAAAGAAGTGTTGGCATTTTTAGAACAGGAGAAATCTGTTGCATTTATTAGTGATGCGGGTACTCCAGGCATTTCAGATCCTGGGACACGATTAGTGCAAAGCGTTCGAGAGCTTCTTCCTCGTGTAAAAATAATTCCTATTCCTGGGGTCTCTGCTCTTACCTCCATTCTTTCTGTTTCTGGAATTGATTCTTCGATGTTCTCTTTTTTTGGATTCCCACCACACAAGAAAGGTAGAACAACATTTTTTAAACGTGTTGCACTTTCAGATATTCCTATTGTTTTCTATGAGTCTCCACATCGTATACAAAAAGCATTTGAGGCGCTTGCAAAAGAAGACAAGACTTCAATGAAGTTGGTTGTTGGGAGGGAACTTACAAAAATATATGAAGATATTTTCATTGGCACACCAAAAGAGGCACTTTCTTATTTTGTTGGAGAAAAATTAAAAGGTGAGTTTGTTGTGGTAAAAATATAAATGACATATCCTATCTCCAAACGCACTATTGATATTATTGGTTCCATTCTTGGGATCATTTTTATTATTCCTTTTTTTCCTTTTATAGTTCTTGCTATTATATTTGAAAGCGGGTGTCCTATATTTGTAAAACTGGATCGCATCAGTGAGGGGAAAATAATAAAAGTATATAAATTTCGTTCTATGATTCAGGGCGCGCATGCAATGAAGCAAGATTTAATTCACATGAATGAACGAATTGATGGACCACTTTTTAAAATGAAAGATGACCCACGACTTACCCATGTGGGAAGATTCTTAAGAAAATTGCGCGTTGATGAATTTCCACAATTACTCAATGTAATAAGAGGTGAATTGGCCCTCATTGGACCGCGCCCGCACGAGCCAGAAGAAATTGCTAAATATCCAGATGAATTTAAACATATTCAATACGCGCGGGCAGGACTTACTGGACTTTCTCAGGTTTCTGGTGCATCTTCACTTTCTTTTATGAAAGAACTGGAACTTGATAGTTTTTATATTAAAAATCAATCATTGTGGTTTGATATAAAGATATTCTTTAAAACTATATTTATATTTTTTTCTGATCCAACAGGAGTATAAAAACCCCCGAAGGGGGTTTTTGAATTTCGAATGATAAATTTCGAATTTTGATTTATTATTCTGCCTTTTTCTTTTTTGTTACCTTTGTTGGAGTTGCTTTTGGTTTTTTAACACGTGGTTTCTTCTCTTTCTTTACTACCTCTTTTGCTTTGGTTGTCCTTGAGCGGAAACGTTCAACGCGTCCTGCGGTATCTACTAATTGTTGTTTTCCAGTGTAATATGGATGACATTTTGCACAAATATCAACTACCAATTCTTCTCGGGTTGAACCAACAACAAATTCATTGCCACATGCACAACGAACTTTTGCCTCCTTATAATATGTTGGATGAATATCCTTTTTCATAACTTGGTTATAGTACAAATAAAACATAAAAAAAGCAAGAATGTAGAACAACCGACAACATATAACCTACAACCGATAACAAAAAAATAGAAAGATCAAAAAAAACAATTTGCAACAAAAAAGCCCAATCGAATACGTCGATTGGGACTTGTATAAAGATATCTTCCCGCCGGTCCACTACATATTTCATTTGCATCATGATGCCACCACTATAGGGAGCAAACCATTAGGCAGTTCTCCTCCTTTCCTATCTATTATACTTCGAAGAGAAAGGCCGTAACTCTTTAATATCATCCTAGCTTATGGTGACTGCAAACTTCTATAAAGAACAGTAGTAGAATTGTATGTCCAGGATTTTTTTGTGTCAAACTATTATAATGAATATATATGTGTAATAAAAATGGAGGAATGTGCGGAGGGGCCTACGGGCTTGCAGTCGTGGGAGCGGCAGTCTATTACATCCAACAATCTGATACGTTTTGGATGGGAGTGCTTGGTGTTTTAAAGGCAATTGTATGGCCTGCGATGGTTATGTATAAAGCGATGGGGCTGTTAGTGATGTAGGAATTATATAGGTTTGTTGTTGGTTGTGGGTCATGAGTTGTTTGCTATATAGGTATTGACTTATTCTTGAACTTTCCTATAATGGGAAAGCTGCATAAAGGTGCGGTTTTTATATGCCTTTTGTAGCGTTCCTTACAAGATGAATATCCACTTATTAATAAGTGCGAATCAATAAATTGAACGGAAACAAAAACAAGTATTTTTTTGGATCAAATACAATCGAGTATTTTCTTGGTTGTCCCTATTAGAGAAAAGAAGAACGAAGCAATACGTGCATGAAGGCAGAATGCATCTGCAGTCATGCACGAAGACCTTTTTTTACACTTACTCTTTATTGGAGGATTTGATCCTGGTCCAGGATGAACGCTGGCGGCGTGGATAAGGCATGCAAGTCGAACGGTTGTTTATTACTTAGCAATAAGTAATAAACGATAGTGGCGAACGAGTTAGTAACACCTTGGTACATACCCTGAAGATGGGAATAGCTCACCGAAAGGTGGGGTAATACCCAATACGATCGCAAGATGAAAGTCGCAAGACGCTTTAGGATTGGCCTAGGCCCGATCAGCTAGTTGGTGAGGTAATGGCTCACCAAGGCTACGACCGGTAGGGGAGCTGAGAGGCTGTTCCCCAACGACGCAACTGAGACACGGTGCGTACTCCTACGGGAGGCAGCAGTCGAGAATATTCCACAATGGGCGAAAGCCTGATGGAGCGACGCCGCGTGCAGGATGAAGGTCTTAGGATTGTAAACTGCTTTTCTATGGGAAGAAGCTACATTAGTAGTGTGACGGTACCATAGGAATAAGGGGCTGCAAACTTCGTGCCAGCAGCCGCGGTAATACGAAGGCCCCGAGCGTTATCCGGATTTATTGGGCGTAAAGGGCGCGTAGGCGGCTTGGTGCGTCTCATGTTAAATCTCACTGCTCAACGGTGAAATCGCATGAGATACGATCAAGCTTGAGAGTGTTAGAGGTAGATGGAACTCATGGTGTAGGGGTGACATCCGTTGATATCATGGGGAACACCAAAGGCGAAGGCATTCTACTGGGACATTTCTGACGCTGAGGCGCGAAAGCGTGGGGAGCAAAAAGGATTAGATACCCTTGTAGTCCACGCCCTAAACGATGATCACTAGCTGTCTCGAGTATCGACCCTCGGGGTGGCGAAGCTAACGCGTTAAGTGATCCGCCTGGGAAGTACGGCCGCAAGGCTAAAACTCAAAGGAATAGACGGGGACTCGCACAAGCGGTGGAGCATGTGGTTTAATTCGACGGTAAACGAGAAACCTTACCAAGGCTTGAAATTCAAACGAAAGGTGTCCGAAAGGATATCCCTCTCACAAGGACGTTTGGACAGGTGCTGCATGGTTGCCGTCAGCTCGTGTCGTGAGACGTTCCCTTAAGTGGGGTAACGAGCGCAACCCCTGTCCTGTGTTATATGTGTCACAGGAGACTGCCATCTTATAGATGGAGGAAGGCGGGGACGACGTCAAATCAGCATGGCCCTCTGACGCCTTGGGCTACACACATGCTACAATGGTGGGTACAACGGGTTGCCAAATCGCAAGATGGAGCCAATCCTTCAAAACCCACCCCAGTTCAGATTGAGGGCTGCAACTCGCCCTCATGAAGTCGGAATCGCTAGTAATCGCGGATCAGCAGGCCGCGGTGAATACGTTCTCGAGTCCTGTACTCACTGCCCGTCACGTCAAGGGAGCCGGTACTACCTGAAGTTTCGTGAAGGAATCAGGGTAAGATCGGTGACATGGACGAAGTCGTAACAAGGCACGGGTAGCGGAAGCTGCTCGTGGATTAATTACACTTAAGTCGTATAAACTTTTAAGTTTAAAAAACCGGATTTGTATAACAGTTCGCTGCACGCGATCATTCGAGTAATCGAGGAAATCAACGCAGAGGGAATGATGCATACTGCCAGAGGTGTTAGCCGATAAACCTCAAATATGTCTCGGCTACGAATATATTAAATGTCTAATTGGTTTAGTATGTTCGGTGGGACGACCAAGAAAGTACTTGAAAAAAAACTACCTCATACGTTGGGGTGGTTTTTTGTTATTTAAAAAATTATAATTTGTTTACCAATGAAAAAAATAACGGAGGTTGTGGGAATATTATTTGATATACGGAGTTTACATAATGTTGGTTCTATCTTTCGCACCGCTGATGGTGCGGGATTTTCAAAATTGTTTTTATGTGGCATTACTCCAACTCCACTAGATCGTATGGGGAATTTCCTTCCAGAATTTAAAAAGACATCTTTGGGGGCAGAAGAAAATATTGTATGGGAACATAATACATCTATTGTTCGTGTCATTTCAAAATTGAAAAAACAAGGTTTTGAAATATATGCTGTGGAACAATCAAAGAGTTCAATTTCTTACACTATTCTTGGAAAAAAATGTAAAAAAAATAAATGCGCAATTATTGTTGGAAACGAGGTTTTGGGAATTCCTGAAAAGGTTTTGAATCAATGTAATGGTGTTGTAGAGATTCCCATGATGGGGAAAAAAGAGTCCTTGAATGTTTCTGTTGCATTTGGGATTGTTGCATATGAATGCAGAAGGTAGGGTATAATAAAAAAGATATGAATGGAATTATGAAGGCAGGTGCGTTGTTTGTTGGCATTGCGCTTGGTGCTGGAATTTTTTCTTTTATCATTTTTAATAAAACGCGGGTATTGGAAAATAAATATGAGGTTCGTATCAATAATCAGATTATTATTGTTGATGTTGTTAGATCAGATAAAGATAGAGAAAAAGGGCTTTCGGGAAGGGATTTATTGGGGAGGAATGAGGGTATGCTTTTTGAATTTTCCCAAAGTGATCTAGTGACTTTTTGGATGAAAGATATGAAATTTCCTATTGATATCGTTTGGATTCGTGATGGACTTGTTCTTGGATATGTTGAACATGTAGATCCACAAATTGGTGTAGCTGAATCAGAACTTATTCGTTATACATCACCAGAACCAGTGGACCGTGTTCTTGAACTGTCTGCAGGAAGAGCAGAGCAGTTACGTTTATTTATTGGTGCGGAAGTGAATGTAAGACCGTTACTGCAATAATGTATGAAAAAATATTTTGGTGTCCCTAAAAATGTATTCTTCTTGGGTGTGGTGAGTATGTTGAATGATTTCTCGAATGAGATGATTCAAACGGTCATGCCTATTTTTTTAACAGCGACATTAGGGGCTCCCGTGTTTGTTGTGGGAATCATTGAGGGTTTTGCAGACGCACTTGCGAGTGTATTAAAAATTGTATTTGGTTGGGTTTCAGATAAATGGAAGATAAGAAAAAGAATTGCAGTGGCTGGGTATATTGTATCAGTTTCTACGCGACCATTTTTTACCCTCGCTTCAAATTTTTGGCACGTATTCTTTCTTCGTTCTATTGATAGAATTGGTAAAGGAATGCGTGATGCTCCTCGAGATGCGCTTATCTCGGAGTCTACCGACTCCGAAACACTGGGGAGGTCATTTGGTTTTCATCGTATGATGGATACGTTTGGTGGTATGATGGGCCCGCTGGTTGTTTTTCTCCTTCTTCCTATATTTTTTGGTTCCTATGAATTAATATTCCTTGTTGCATTTGCGATCGGCGCGCTTGCTGTTATCACATTTGTATTTGTGGAGGAGCACCCACGTGAAAATGAAGAAAAAAAATCTGTGGTTGTTCCAAAAATGAATTTGTCATTTTTAAAAACCAATCGTAGATTTTCACTTTTCTTGTTTTCACTGTTTATATTTGGACTTGGTACTTTACCTGTCGCATTATTGCTTTTGCGCGCGCCGAGCATAGGTATTGATGTGAAATATGTTCCGATTTTTTATCTTATATATCATGTTGCATTTTTGGCTGCTGCATTTCCCTTGGGTAAAATTGCTGATTCGTTTGGAAAGCGGAGAATTATAACTCTTGGATTTGTTGCTGCGCTTGCTTCATATATTTCACTCATGGTTGTTCAAACATTTTTTGGATTGGTTATATCATTTATTCTTTTTGGAATTTATAGTGCCGCAACCGATGGGGTTGAACGGGCACTTGCAGCACGACTTGTGGACGAACATTCGCTTGCTATGGGACAGGGGATGCTCAATGCTGCTATTGGTATTTCTGCTCTTCTTGCTGGTGGTATCGGCGGTTTGTTGTGGACATACGTAGGTCCAGAAGCAACATTTGTGTATGCTGCATCACTTTCTTTTGTTGGGAGTGTGTTATTTGTGTTGCTTATGCACGTGAGTTTTAAGGACACAAAATAAACGCTATAATAACAATAATGAAAAATATCGCAATAAATGGGTTTGGAAGAATTGGCCGTTTGTTTCTCCGAAGCGCATTACAGAATGCATCAATGAATGTTGTTGCTATTAATGATCTTGGTGATATAGAAAATCTTGCCTATCTTTTTACTTATGATTCTGTATATGGGAAATATAAGGGGAGTGTGAGTGTTGAAGGAAACGTAATTATTATTGATGGAAAAAAGATTCAGTTTTTGCAAGAACGGGACGCAACAAAACTTCCTTGGGGACAGATGAATATTGATGTAGTACTTGAATGTACGGGAGTATTTGAATCGTTTGAAAAGGCAAACGTACATATTCTGTCTGGTGCTAAACATGTTATCTTGTCTGCGCCGGCAAAGGATGAGGATGGCGTGTGTGACGGGAAGACAATTCTTATGGGAATCAATGACAGTGAAATAACTGCACATCCGATAACATCAAACGCGTCATGTACCACAAATGCATCAGCACCAGTAATCCAGATAATGAACGAGAGTGTTGGTGTTGAAAAGGCAGTACTTAATACTGTTCATGCGTATACAGCAACGCAAAATATTGTTGATGGACCAACAAAAGGAAAGGATTATCGTAGGGGGAGGGCGGGGGCGTTTAATATTTCTCCATCTACGACGGGTGCGGCGCTTGCAGTTTCTCGAGTTATAACAGAACTTGGTGGTAAGTTTGATGGAGTTGCAATGAGAGTTCCTACAATATCTGGTTCAGCAGCAGATATAACATTTATATCAAAACGCCCAACTTCAGTGGAGGAGATAAATACCATTCTACGAGATGCAGCAAAGAGTGATCGCTGGAATAATACATTCACTGTTACTGAAGATCAATTAGTTTCTTCTGATATTATTGGTATGCCATATGGGGCGGTAGTTGATCTTGGATTTACCAAGGTTGTTGATGGAACGCTTGTGAAGATACTTTCTTGGTATGACAACGAAGCTGGATATGTATCAACGCTTTTGAAGCACACACAAAAAGCTCTTGGAATATAGAAAAAAAATAATTTTTTATATAGGATTTATATTTTTCACATCAATTCTATGTGTTGTGCTTCTTTTTTCTGTTGAACATGCGCGGTATATATTAAGACAAAAGGCTCTTTCTGGTCTACAAACAAATGAGGAAATAAGAAAAAATTACGAGAAGCAAAGAGAAAAAAGAAAACCGCTATCTCTGTTATTTGTTGGTGACATAATGCTTTCACGAGCTATCGATAAAAAAATAATAGAACACGCTGACGATGCACGGTTTCCCTTTTTATTAAGTAGCGAAAAAATAACCCAAGCAGACATCGCAATGGGAAATCTTGAGGGTCCGATATCTGAAAACGGATCTAATCAGGGGAGTATATACTCGTTTCGTGCGAGACCAATGGTTGTTGGGGGACTTCAATATGCAGGGTTTGATATAGTTACACTTGCAAATAATCATATGTTTGATTGGGGAAGACGGGCATTGTTAGATACTATGCACATACTTACCAATGCCAACATTTTATATACGGGAGCAGGGAAAGATTATGTTGATGCAAACGAATTAAAGATAATCAGAAAGAATGGGTTTGTTGCAGGATTTTTGGCATATACAAATTTATATCCACCATCTTTGTTCGCTACGCAAGATAAAGCAGGTATTAGTGAATATAACGAAGAATATATAAAAAAATACATTCATCAGCAAAAAAATTCTGTTGATCTACTTATTGTTTCTCTTCATTGGGGAGAGGAATATAAAACCAACTCTACCGATGAACAGAAGAGAATTGCACGTGAGTTCATTGATGCTGGTGCAGATATTATTATCGGGCATCATCCACATGTTCCTCAGGAAATTGAAGAATATAAAGGTAAATGGATTGCATACAGTTTGGGAAATTTTGTTTTTGATCAGTATTTTTCGAAAGAAACAATGAGCGGTCTGGCACTAGATGTAACGTGCACAAAAGCGCATACGTGCAGCGCACAACCAATTCATGTTGAATTGAATAAAGATTTCCAACCAGCATTTGTCGGGTTATGACACTTCGCTTGTTCGGAATTCGCTTGTTATAATAATACCGTGCTTATATATCTTGGAGCCGACCATCGTGGCTATGCAATAAAAGAATATCTAAAGGCGTTTTTAAAAAATGCTGGATATCCCGTTTCTGATATGGGAAATGCAGTACTTGATGAAAACGATGATTATACCGATTTTGCTTCGAAAGTAGCAGAACGAGTCAGTGTTGATTATGACCGCAGTAGGGGAATCGTTATTTGTGGTTCCGGTGCGGGTGTTATTATCACTGCAAATAAATATCCCCATATACGTTCTGCAGTAGCACTTACTCCAGATCAGGCATATGATCTTCGTAATGATGATGATGTAAATATTTTGGGAATCAGTGCAAATTATATTACTCCTGAAATTGCGCAAAAAATTGTTGTAACGTGGTTGCAGACTCCATTTGCAAACGAGGCGAGATTTCGACGACGCATCGAAAAACTTTCACAAATTGAAATGAAAATAAATCGTCCAGAATTTGGAGGTTTCCCATATGAACATAATCCCAACGATTAACGTAAAAACAAAAGAAGAGGCAGAGCGCGCCATACAAGCATTGCAAGAGCTTCCTATAACATGGGTGCAGTTTGATATTGGTGATGGTATTTTTTCTGCAAGAGAGACATTAGATAGTCCAAAAGAAGAGTTTGAGCTCATAGGGCAATACATTCCCCATATTTTTTGTGAGGCACACATTATGAGACGAAACCCAGAAGCATCCGCGCGTGCATGGATTGATGCGGGGGTGAGAAGAATTATTATCCACATCGAAACTGTTGATAAAAATACTTTACAATCAATTGTTTCATATGCAAAAGAAAAAAATGTGCGTGTGATGTTGGCATTATTGCCCAATACACCAGTTAGCGCACTTTCAGAATATAAGGAGGTAAGTGAGGTACAAATTTTATCTGTTCATCCTGGTCCATCCGGTCAATCATTTATTTTTGAAATGGTTGAAAAGATAAAATTACTGAAGAGAATGTTTCCGTTTGTATATATAGAAGTTGATGGAGGAATAAACAGGAATACTGCGCTTTTGGTTGCAAAAGCTCACGCAGATGCTATCGCAGTTGGCGCCTATCTTTCAGGAAGCAAAGATATAAAAGAAAATTTCAAACTTCTTCGGGAAATTGTCTAACATTTGACTAACATACATATCTATTGTATACAATAGATATGTATTTTTAATAATTTCATAAGGAAAAAGTGAAATGGAAAAGAAAAAAGTTGCCAATATTTTTGAAGCACGGTATATTCTTGGAAATCGAAATGTGGTTATCAAAGACAATCTTATTGGAGCGTGGAATAGAGGTTTTGATAATAAAGATGTTGGATATACGCTTGAACAACTTGAGTCTGCTGCCGATGCAAATAAAAAGGGATTGGCGAATTGGTTTCTCGTATACCATATGGGAAAGTCTCCAAGACAGATTTTAGAAGAAAGATTTGAAAATCTTGATTTCGGGTTCGGAGAAACCGATAGATTTCAAAAAAATCATTGGTTCTCGCACGCCAATGAAGGTTTCTGGGTAGACAAGAAAGAGGAGTCGGGATATTATCTCCTCAATTTTATTGGAGAAAGGGATGAATTGAGGGAAATGAGACTCGAATCTCTTTCATTCACAGAACAGGAGGAGAAAATCAAACTTCTTCCTTCAAAAATGCGGGCTCCATTAAACGTTGTCATGGAAGCAGTATTTTCTATTTATGATACTCATAACATACTACTGCTTAAGGATTGGTACCATCTTAGTGATGCCAGAAATCATGATGGAGCGCTAATATACGTCGGTTCTACTGGCTCAAAAGTAAACGAAAAAATGATGAATATTTTTAAATTTCCCAAAGAACAAGAGGGAGATGGAAAATATTTTTATGGATTTGGAGCTGTTCTTATACTAAAAAAATAACCCCCAACATGGGGGTTTTTATTTTTAGAACTTTGCTTCTTCTAACCAACGAAGAGTTTTTTCATTAGTAAGCGTTTCAACGATATAACTTCTGAAATCTTCTGGACTTAGGTTTGGGTAGTGGAGCATTGCCTGTTTTATTTCTGCTTCGACTTGCTCTGGATCGGGGACAATCGATTCTTTCTTGGCAATCTCTTGAAGAATAAATTTTGTTTTTAACTGTTCCTCGATTGATGCCCGTTTTGCCGCAACAAATTCTTCCTCAGTCTTTTTTATGTTCTTGAAATAGTCCTCCAATTTCATATTATGTTTTTCTAGGTCTTTTGTAAGACGGTTTAATGATGCATAAATTTCATCATCAACCATTGGGGTAGGGAGTATTATATTTGATTCTTCGGCGAGTTTTTTAACTAACATTTCGAATCGTATTCGCGACGCATCTGATTCTTTTTCAAGTTTTATATTTTCTCTCAATTTTGTTTTGAAGTCCTCAATTGACTCAAAGCTTCCCAAAGTTTTTACAAACTCATCAGTGAGTTCGGGAATTACTCCTGCGCTATCTTTTCGGAGTTCTTGAAGTTCCTTTATTACTTGTGCCACATCTTCATCAGTGACTTCAATTGGTTTTTCATCCTTTCGTGTTTCTTTGGCAATCTTTTTGTAATTTGGCAGTTCAACAGTTGGTGTTATAGCAACTGAAATCTTGAACTCCAAGGGAGCGCCGAGCGCCATTTTGATTATAGATACACGAGGAGCACTCATAGGAACAATATTGTGTTCCTCAAGTATGTGTGGGTATGCCTCACTCAATGCTTCTTCTGCTGCATCTTCCAGCACATGGTTTGGGTTTGCCTGCTTTTCAACAACATCAGCCGGTGCATTCCCTTTTCTAAATCCTGGAATTTCAACCTCTTTTGCAAGCTTTTTTATTACCTCTTTTCTGTGTGATTCAATCGTTTCCGCATTTATTGTTCCAGTAATTTCAATTACAGAATTTTCTGGTTTTGAGACGGTTACTGAGAAGTGATCGTGTGAATGTGACATATATGTAGACCTATTATATAGGCCAAAACGCAAAATGCAAATCTCAAAACGTAAAATTAAAATTCAAAGAAAACAAGTATGTACGTCGGAATACCATCAATAAATTCACAAAAAAAGAATATATGAAAATATAATCCAGAGCACTGTTTGAGGTTTGCCGAGTTTGCTCTAGATTATGTTTTTCATATTCTTTTTGAGGTTGAATTTATATGGTATGGAGATTTCATATAAAGGTAGGGATTTTAGAATGAGCTTTATCCACAAGACAAAAAGAAAAAATAGGAGTATACTTATAAGGTAAGTTGAAACAAAGACGGCAGCACGCCGACATGTAATCCCGAATGAGCACGGGTGTGCGGAATGGGGAACACCTCCCCCGATTTCGTGCTTGTTTCCTTGGGGGGTATGCTGTGTTTTGTTGTGTCTAATTATATGAAGCGGTTTTTTCTACCAAAACAGGTGCTTCAGAGAATATTGATAACCGCTGGAGCGGTCATTTTTTTATTTATTCTCATTTTTTTTCTGAGCAACAAGTCATTTTCTCAAATTTTCTTTTCAAGGGAGCATATATTTGTTGGGACCTTCGATTTTAGTAGCTCAAGTCCAGGTTCTTTGCAGAATTTAGCAGAAACAAAATCAGTAGTGAAATCTGTTGTAAAAAAACCGGCGGTTCAAAATATAAAAATTACTACGAAAACAAATATAATAGACGTAACAACAACAAGTTCTCCGGACATATTAAAAGAAGAACGGCCTCCACAACTATATATAAAAGAGATTCAAGCTGGAGACAAAACAGGTGCAAAAAATGAATTTGCAAAGATATGTAATTATGGAGATACTATGTCATCTTTGAGTGGATTTTCTTTAAAAAAGAAATCTTCAACAGGAAAGGAAGATGGATTGTTAAACAAACAATGGAGTGAAGAATTTGTTGGAAGCGGAGAGTGTGTTTTTGTAGCAAACGCAGACGCCATTATTCCTATAGATACCATTGCGCGTTGGGCACAATCATATGCATTGGCAGAAAAAGAAAATACGTTATTGCTATATTATCAAAATAATCTTATTGATGAAGTATTTTGGAATCAGATTCCAAAAGGGAAAAGTATTATTCGCGAGTCCCCGACGTCATCATGGCGATTGAGTAGTTAGTTGTTTTTCCTTCATTTTTTATATACCCTAATATTGCACTTTACCAAGGAGGATATATGGATATATTTCCTAGCTTCGTTATTATTCCAATCTGTTATTTTTTGGTATTTTCTCTTGTTATACTATTTTTTTGGTATCAAAAGACTCATTCATCCGGAAGAGAACACATAGTTACACACATACTCTATAAATTTTTTCTTGTGGTATGGGTTCTTATATTATTCTGGTTGTATACAGCGCTTGGAATTTTTATTATAGAATAGCGCATTACTACAAAGTGAGTAATGCGCTATTTATTTTTTATAATTGATTTAATTTCCAAATATATCAATGAGATCTTTCTTCATTAATTCAATCTCTTCCGGAGAAAACTCATCTTTTAGTTGTTTTCCGAGTTCTTCTGCTCCTTTGGTTATTTCTTCTCTAGATATATCTCGTTTTACCTGTTTTTTGAACATGAGTTTTACCTGCTGTTTTTGTGCGGGATTCAGATGTCGCATCTGTTTTAGAGCAGATACCATCATTGTTTTGTTCAATCCCAATCCACCAAGTCCAGGGATATTTGTGGAACTGTTTGTGTCATCCTTTTTCTTAAAAAAGTTAAGCATATTCCTATTGTACCAGGGGAGAGAAAGTAATCAATTATTGATAACAAAAAATCTCGTATGGTACGAGATTTCATTCGTTATTATCTTTATCACCAAATGGACGGGCAATGGACTCAATGATCTGAACAAATGCATTGGTAAAATAATCAATAAAACTCATCGTCTCCTGTTTTTTCTCAGGCGGTTTTTGTTGTGGGGGAGTTTCGAACATAGACATCTATATTATTTTGTCGTCCCTTTATTTTTCCTCATCACCACTCGAAGATCCGCCAGTAAACGCGCTAACGAGGCCCTCTATAACTTGGATTATCGCTTGTACAAATGAATCAATAAATCCCATATGTTTATTATAGTATTTTTATAAAAATTGACAAGTACCTATTAATCTTGTATTTTAGTTAAGTTATTTAAATTCATAAAAGCGAGGAATTTTGAAAGTAATAATTATTGGAGAAGATTCTTCTCATGTTGATGAGGCGATGCTTCGTATGGTTTGTTCAAAATTGGGCATCCCTGTTGAGGTGGTACAAAACATTAAAAAAGAAGATCTTGAAAAGAAGGAATTGAACTGTATCATAGAAGAACTTCTTATATGTAAACCTCCACAAATCCCAATTTTGGAGATTCCAATATTTTTTGAAGAATTGCCAAAAAAGAAGGAGAGGACATATTCCAACGAACGCTTTTATTTAATAGACTTCGTTGGACAACCAAAAACTGTGCGCATTCGATCCCCGTGTAAGACGGGGATCTTTTATTTTGCAAAAATTGGGACTCCTCCTCACCCGTCGTTTTCACTCCTCCTTCGGAGCCAGGGACTTTTGCTTTCGCTTCGCTTTTCACATTTGTGCGCAAAAGTTCCCTTCTCGTCCCACTAAGATAGAAATACAAAAACACTCACGAAGAGTGTTTTTGTATTTGTGCCTGAGGTGGGACTCTTTTCAACTAATTGTTCGCCGTCGCTCACAATTGTTGAAAACCTGGGCTCGCGATTTCGTCTACTGACGAAATATCGCCCTGCCTGCCGGTAGGCAGGTCCGCCCTTCGAGTACCACCGGAACGCCAAGCAGTTGGCGTTCCTCTCAGACACATAAAAATAAAAAACGCTAATGCGTTTTCTATTTTTGAAATGTGCCTGAGGTGGGACTCGAACCCACACGGCCGTGAGGCCACACGATTTTGAGTCGTGGTCGTCTACCAATTCCGACACTCAGGCAAATATATTGAAAATTTAAAAATTATGCATTCCAATTTCGATAAAATAATCTTCAATTATTCAATTTTTAATCCTTCAATAACTTTTAAACATGCATGTTTAAAAGTACACATTGAGAATACAACGTGGATAAGGTAAAGTAAAGTCAATGGCACGTTCGATTGCAATATGCAATCAAAAAGGGGGAGTCGGGAAAACAACAACAGCAATGAACCTTGCTGCGTATCTTGCGATTCTAGGAAATCGAACACTTCTTATTGATTTTGATCCACAAGCAAATGCAACATCTGGACTTGGAGTGAAACATAATCCAGAAGAGACAATCTATCATGCAATATTAGGTGGCGTTACTCCCGATAGAGTGGTGCAACGCACGCACTTAGCAAATCTTGATATTGCTCCGGCATCACAAGATCTTGCTGGTGCTCTTATTGAATTAGTGAACCTTCCTGAAAGAGAATATTTTTTAAGAAATTTTGTTGCGCACGTTGCACCATATTATCAATTTATTTTGATTGATCTTGCGCCGAGTTTGAATTTATTAACATTGAATGGTCTTCTTGCCGCGGATGAGGTTATCATTCCTGTACAATGTGAATACTACAGCTTGGAAGGTTTGAGTCAGTTGTTACAAACGATGGAGTTAATTCAAACAAATATGAATCACCCCATTGAGATTGGTGGTGCACTCCTTACTATGTATGACAAGCGCGAGAAACTTTCCCGTGAGGTTGCACGAGAAGTGCGAAGGAGATTTCCAACTCAGGTATATGACATTGAAATTCCACGATCAGTCAGTTTGGCAGAAGCACCAAGTTTTCAAAAACCGGTGGTACTCCATGCACCACAAAGCGCTGGGGCGTTGGCATATGAACAACTTGCGAAGGAGGTAATGAATCAATTTCCTGATAGAAGTGCGCCGACATATGTGCCACCGACAATTCCCCAATATAATGATGTTCCAGAAATTCCTATGGAATTTGAAGAACGTGAAATAAATGATTTTCCAAAAACTGATGAGGAGTTTTATGAGCGATATTTTGTTTTTTACGAATAAAAACTATTGACCTCTGTTTTATAAAATAATAAAGTTATAGTGGTTTGGTTTTCAAAGCGGGTTACTTCCAAATTGCTCGTTACGTATCCGGCCGGTATGGCGCGGGTTGAGGCGGTGTAGAGGCGCACGAAAATTGGACTAGTGTATGCACTTTCTGAAACGGGGAGTTCGATGTGAGAGCTTTTTCGTTAGTATATATTTGGGTTTTGACGTTGTTCTTTCTTATTTTTATTTTTACACTCAAAACTTCTACAAATAATTAATATACATAAAACGAAAAAGGTCTCATAATCGAGCCCCGTTTTAGTTTTGACTTTTTCAATATTTAGTGATATAATATATTTACATTTAATAATTAAATAGCAGAGGTAGTTATGAATTCCTTTGTTGAAATACAAAGTTTTGGTCTCAATCTTTTGACTATTTCGTTTTTAGGAACCGTGTTGCTCACATTACTTCAAATGAAGTCGATGTATGAACAAGGGAAAACAATTTGGGATAAAAGAAACGGTGAATCCGTTTCTGTCCTTCAGTTTTCCTATTTTGCGGCATACCTATTCGCCATTTTTCCTTATGGTATAGCCCAACAGAGTATTGCACTCATATTCAACGCACTCCTTGGAATGTTCTGTTTCTATGTCATGGTTGGACTATGGAAATACAAACATGGAGTTCCGTGGTATGAATGGACATTATCGTTTTCATTTTTTCTTATGATTCCTCTGATGATTTTTTTAGATTCAGATGGAAGGGAATTTTTATTTTCAGCACTTCTCTTTGGTATTCTTCTTTTTTCTGCGTGCCAACTATATGAGTTGGTAAGAGAAGGGAAGGCGGGAAATATTGCGATAAACGTCCAAAAGATGTTTATGGCATCAAACACGTTTTGGTTTTTTTACTCTCTCCTTATTGGAAATATTCCTCTGATGATCTTTAATCCGATTGCATTTGTCATAAATTGGCAAATCATACGCCTCGCAAAAAAATATTCGCGCGCCACAGTATAGTGGTGCGTTTTTTATTAACATCTTTGACTTTTGATTTTTACTCTTTGAGTTTATACTTACACATATGTTAGGACGTGGACTTGAATCACTTATTCCAAATAACAAACCCGGGGGACAACCCATGGTCCCTTCTCATAAAACAAATGGTCCGATTCCACAATTCCCTCCACACACACAACAACCATTACACAGAGCAATTCCTCCGTCACCCATACATCACCCTCCAGTTGTTCGCGAACGGAAAGAACCAGCACACAACCAAGTAACAAACATATTTCAGATTGAGGTTGAAAAAATCCAACCAAACCCATATCAACCACGTAGGGATTTTAATGAAGATGAATTAAAAGAGCTTGCCCAATCAATCCGTGAATTTGGTGTGCTCCAACCAATCATTGTTGCAAAAGTAATAAAAGAAAAAGAATCAGGAACTGAGGTTGAATATCAGTTGATTGCCGGGGAACGAAGACTTAAGGCATCAAAACTTGCTGGAATTCCGCGTATACCGGCGATCATAAAAAACATAGATGCGGGAAAGGCAAAACTTGAAATTGCACTTATCGAAAACATTCAACGGAGCAATCTCAATCCGATAGAATCGGCACGTGCATATGCACAACTCCAAGAAGAATTTGGAATTACACAAAGAGAAATTGCTATCCGTGTTGGAAAGAGTCGTGAATCAGTGGCAAACACCATGCGACTTTTGAACCTCCCCTCAGAAATACAGGATGCGTTGCTCACGGGCCGACTTACTGAATCGCAGGGACGAACATTGTTGGGAATCGCAAATCCGGGAGAACAGCGGAGAATATTTCTTTCATTGCTTGATAAAAAGACAACCATCCGAGAAATGAATGAACGTATCGGAAGGAAGAAAATAGGTGCATATACAAAAAATCCTGAGTATGCATTTTGGGAAAGAAAAATTGAAGAAAAATTTTCTGCACCAACAAATATTCGCGCACAAGGGAAGGGTGGGGAAATTGTTATAAAATTTTATTCTCGGGAAGAACTGGAAGGATTGTTGGGACGTATAATCCAGGAAGATTAATTTAACGTTCTGTTTTGTATGTTACTTCTTTTGTGTTAGGTATTTTTCTGAGTTTCAATAATACTTTTTCAATTTTTGCCTCGGGGAGTACTTCTGTTCGTATCGTAACAATAGAAAATGCTTTTCGATGATCCGTTTGGCTTTGTAGATATAATATATTAATTCTCAGGTCACCAAATACTGTGGTGACTTCTTTTAAAAATCCCGGTCCATCTTGATTTACAATTTTGAATTCCATGAGCTCCGGCTCTGCCTTTGTTCTAAACAATCGGGATTTCACGCGGAGTGCACTTTTAATATGGTCTCTTGCTGATTCTGTTTTCACGAAACGAAGCCAGTCCTCTGACGGTTTTTTTCCTTTTTGGGTAATAATTTCAACAATGTCTCCCGATTTCAATTCGTAATCGATAGGAACAATTTTTTTATTTATTTTTGCACCGATACATTGATGTCCGACGTCGGTGTGGATTCTGTATGCAAAATCAACAGGAGTTGCCCCGACGGGGAGATCAATAATGTCATTGTGCGGAGTAATAACAAAGATGCGTTCTTTGAAAAAATCGGTTTTCAATGCTCGCATGAATGCTTCTGGTTCGGTAAAATGTTTTTGCCAATTACTGAGTTGCTCTATCCACGTGAGTTCTCCTTTATTCTTTACTCCTTTCCACAACGCTTTTTTCTTTGTTTCATTACGGATTTGTTGATATGCCCAGTGTGCAGCAATACCCATTTCTGCCTCCTCATGCATTTCTTGTGTGCGGATTTGGATTTCAATAATTTTTTTATCAACACAAAACACGGTGGTATGAATACTTCTGTATCCATTTGGTTTTGGGCGCGCTATATAATCTTTTATTCTTCCGGGGAGCGGTGCCCATAATTTATGCACAACTCCGAGTACCGCATAACATTCTTCGATGGTGTCCACAATGATGCGGAATGCGACAAGATCATAGATTTTTTCCAAATCCATTTCATAGCGAAGCAACTTTTTATATAAGCTTGAATATCGTTTTGCACGAGCATCAACTGTTATTGGTTTGATATCATTTTTTACCAAATGCTTGAGGATCATTGGGCGTACTCGTTCGGTATAACGAATTCTATCTTTATATGATTCAGTAACCGCATTCATGAGCCACGCATGCCCTTCTGGATCAATGTGGGGGAAGGCGAGATCTTCAAGTTCTCCAGAAAGTTTCTGCATACCGAGACGATAGGCAAGTGGTGCATAAATTTCTGCAGTCTCCCACGCAAGTCGATCTCTTCGTTCCTTTGAAAGATGACTGATAGTCTGCATATTGTGAAGCCGATCCGCTAGCTTTATGAGCACCACGCGAAGATCTTTTGCAAACGATATGATAAATCGGCGAAGATTTTCAATTTCTGTTGTCTCCTTTTTTTCTGGATATTGAATTGTCTCCAATTTGGTAAGTCCTTCCACGAGAAAAGCAATTTCATTTCCAAAATAGTTCGCAATGTCTTTATTGGTTATTGATGTATCTTCAACAGTGTCATGGAGGAGTGCAGCAGCAATTGATGATTGATCAAGTTTCCACTCATATACCGTTTCGGCAACTTTCACACAATGGATAAAATACGGCTCTCCGCTCTCACGAAGCTCGTCTTTATGCGCCATTTCGGCGAATTCATAGGCCTTTCGGACAACGCTTTCCGGATCAAATTGTGTCAATAATACTGACATTATATTTAGTATAGTGCAGGAGTGATAAGTTAGAAATGGCAAAAAAATATCGCTTGGAAATGAGGAAGGTTATATGGACTTGCAAAAATTTTGTTCCCGATTAAAATTAGCAGTGCAAAGTCGAGATTGCTAATACAAAAAACTATGAATATACAACCATTATCAAATCGTGTCCTTATTTCTGAGGATGAAGTTAAAACAACAAAATCAGGTATTATAATTCCTGATACAGTCGAATCAAAGGAGTGGAGTAAGGGAGTAATAATTTCTGTTGGTCCAGGAAAGCTTAATGAAAAAGGTGAAATAATTCCAATGTCGTTGAAGATTGGGAATAAAGTTTTTTTTAGAAAAAAAGAATGGCCAAACGAAATTAAGTTTGAATATGACGGAAAGAAATTATTCTTAGTCGAAGAAGATGATGTGTTAGCAACTATTTCTGAATAGCATTTTTATCTTCCTAATATCTATAATCTATTATTATGTCTAAACAAATTATTTTTAACGAAGAAGCGCGTGCAGCAATGAAGAAAGGAATTGATAAGCTTGCAACCGCGGTAACCATGACACTTGGTCCACGTGGACGTGCTGTTGTTGTAGAAAAATCATATGGTGCCCCACAAGTAACATTTGATGGAGTTACTGTAGCAAAGGAAATTGAGCTTGAGGATAAATATGAAAATCTTGGTGCAGAGTTTTTGAAACAGGCTGCAGACAAGACAAATGACAATGTGGGAGATGGTACCACAACATCCGTGGTGCTCGCACATGCATTAATTGAAGAGGGAGAAAAAGCAATTCGAGAAAAGGGATTCAATGTAATACAACTTGCAGAAGAATTAAAAAAACAGAGCATTGGTATTATTGCATCGCTTGAGGCTCAAAAAGAAGAAATCAATGATGTAAAGAAAATTGAGGAGGTAGCGACGCTTTCAGCAAAAGATAAAGAAATTGGAAAACTCATTGCAGAAGTTATTGAAACAGTTGGGCGTGAAGGTGTGGTAACTATTGATGATTCAAACACTGTTGGTAACTCACATGAGATTGTGGAGGGTATGCAGTTTGACCGAGGATATATTTCTCAATACATGATCACCAATCAGGAACGGATGGAAGCATCACTTGAGGATCCATTCATCTTGGTTACCGATAAGAAAATATCATCGGTACAGGAAATACTTCCGGTGCTTGAAAAAGTTATTGGAACGGGAAGAAAGGAGTTAGTTATTTTTGCAGATGACATAGATGGTGAGGCACTCACCACATTGGTACTCAATAAGATTCGTGGTGTGTTTACTGTGCTTGGTATAAAGGCGCCTGGGTTTGGAGATAGAAAAAAAGAAATGCTTCAGGATATTGCGATCGTAACAGGAGGAACGTTTGTTTCTGAAGAAGTTGGAAAGAAGTTTGATTCAGTTGAAATTTCCGATCTTGGGTCTGCTCGTCGAGTGGTGAGTGATAAAGACAAAACAACTATTGTTGGCGGAAAAGGTGATAAGAAACTTATTAGTGATCGCATTGTAGAACTTAAGACACAACTCAAAAAAATAGAATCTGACTATGAAAAGGAAAAACTTGAAGAACGCATTGGAAAGCTTGCTAGTGGTGTTGCTGTTATCAAGGTTGGAGCGCCAACAGAATCGGCACAGAAAGAATTAAAGCAACGTGTTGAGGATGCAGTTGCAGCAACGCGCGCAGCTATGGAAGAAGGAATTGTGCCAGGTGGCGGAATTGCACTGTTGAATGCGGCATTGAAAATGAAGTCGGAAAAAGGTGGTTCGGCGGTTTCAGAAGCGGCACATGCAATTCTCATGCATGCTGTTGAGGCGCCCATTACTGCAATTGTCTTGAATAGTGGAGAGAATCCATCAAAAGTTCTTTCAGAATTAAAACAAGAAAAAAGAAATGAATGGCATGGATTTAATGCATTTGAAAATTCAATTGGAGATTTAAAGAGTATGGGAATTATTGACCCACTCAAAGTAACCAAGACAGCATTCACGAATGCAATTTCTGTTGCTGCAAATTATCTTACTATTGGAGCAGCGGTGGTAGAAATTCCTAAGAAGGAGGATTCACACAGTCATGGTCCCGCAGGAATGGACTACTAATTCATAGAAAAATCAAAAAAACACACCCCGTTTGTATTTGGGTGTGTTTTTTGATACATTTTGTGTAGATTATTTAACAAACAAAATAAGGAGAACCTTCTTATGGAAGAAGAAAAAAATCTAACTGGACGCCCAATAAATCCGGGTGGTGAACAATGGATAGAAAAACACATTTCGTGTCTTGATCATGGATTTGTAAAGCTTGTTGATTACATGGGAAACGATACAGAAATTGCCCGCGCGGCTCGCGTTTCTTATGGAAGAGGAACAAAGAAAGTCCAAGAGGACAATGCGCTCATCCGATATTTACTTCGTAACAAACATACTTCACCGTTTGAAATGGTGGAAATCAAATTGCATTGTAAGATGCCGATATTCGTTGCACGTCAATGGATTCGTCATAGAACCGCAAACGTAAATGAATATTCTGGAAGATTTTCTATCATGTCCAATGAATTCTATATGCCGTCCCCAGATGTACTAAAAAAACAATCCGAAGAAAACAAACAGGGAAGAGACGAGGATCTTTCACATGAACAGAAACAACGCGTTATTGAAATTCTGACTTCAGATTTTTCCAAAGTATATACCGATTATCAGGAACTCACCGAGATTGGTTTAGCAAAAGAACTTGCTCGTATTGGTCTTTCTGTTGCAAATTATACCGAATGGTTTTGGAAGATAGATCTTCATAACTTATTCCATTTTCTCAGGTTGCGCCTTGATCCTCATGCTCAGTATGAAATTCGGGTATATGCCGAGGCAATATCTCAGATTGTTAAAGACTTATGCCCCGCTTCATATAAGGCGTTTGAAGATTACATCCTTAATTCAATTTCCCTTTCCCAACAGGAAATAGATTGGATACGAAAGATTGTTTCCGGAATCATTCATATATCAGACGATTATGTTGAGGAACATACGCCGTTTGAACATGAGAAAAGCAAAAAGATAAAGAAAGAAACAAATGATTTAATCAAAAAACTTGATAAACTTGGTTTCATGCTATAAATAAAAACCCCGCGTTTGCGGGGTTTTCTTATTATGAAAACTTGGTATAATAGCACTATGAATCCGTTTTATTATGTATTAGTTGTGTTGGGTATTTTTATTGTATGGGTCATTGGCGCATATAATGGTTTTATTCGTTTGATAAACCGAACAAAGGAAGCGTGGGCAGATATTGATGTGCAATTAAAGCGCAGGTATGATCTGATTCCAAATCTTGTGGAAACCGTGAAGGGGTATGCAAAACATGAAAATGAGGCATTTGAAAATGTCACAAAAGCTCGTGCACAGGCGTTGGGAGCACAGTCGGTAAAAGAAAAAGAAACAGCGGATATGGGTGTTACTTCGGCGCTCAAAAGTATTTTTGCAATTGCAGAGGCATATCCAGAACTTCGTGCGGTGGAGAGTTTCACAAAATTACAAGAAGAGCTTTCAGATACTGAAAATAAAATTCAGGCAGCACGCCGATTTTATAACGGCAATGTCCGTGATTTGAACACTAAATTGGAAGTGTTCCCATCAAATATTGTTGGTTCAATGTTCAAATTTGAAAAACGAGAATTTTTTGAGCTTGAAGATAGTGCAGCAAAAGAACCCGTAAAGGTAGCATTCTAGACATATGGCGTTTTTACGCGATAAAAAAACACTTCGGTTTTTTGGAGTGTTTTTTATTTTTCTATTTTCATTTTCTACACTTTTAGCACAGGATACTACCACCACAGAAAAAATTTATAATTACGACAGTATTCGTACTGTATACAACATACAATCTGATACGACGGTGAGTGTTGAGGAAACGCAGGTATTCAATTTTATTTCTGGGGAATTCCATCAAGGATGGAGAGAAATTCCCAAAAATAAAATTGATGGGATTTCGAACATTTCGGTTGTTGATATTAATAAAAATCAAGCATATTCCTATTCTCGTTCTCGGTTAGACAAGACAAATCCATCAAGTTGGGGAAAATATACAACATTTAATCAAGGAGGAAAAACGATCATTGAATGGTATTACAACGAATCACGTGGACTAAGAACATGGAAATTGGCATACACACTCCATGGTGCAATAGGATTTTTTTCTGATGTTGATGAGCTGTATATGAACGTTCTTGATTCATATACGGTACCAATAAAACATGCGTATGCAGAAGTTATTCTCCCTCATAATATACAAATAACCAGCGGTGAAGCATTCAGAACTGATGTAAATGGTTTGGTTGTACGTGATGGATCTCGTTTTTCTACATCAGACATTGTGCCGTATGAGGCGTTTACCATCCAGGTTTCGTGGCCCAAGGGATTCGTGGAGCGGAATCTGTATATATTGAGTTTCCTAAAATTTCACTATGGAGTTATTTCTTTTGTGTTTTTGTGTTTTGGAACACTTTTATTTGTAATTATTCGTTTGCTTTCTACAAGGAGACAGGAGCGGTTTGGGCGAGGAACCATTGTTCCTGAATATGAACCACCACACAATTATCGTCCCGCCATTGCTGAGGTAATTACAAAAGGATATGTTTCACAGAGGGGACTTACCGCAACAATTGTTGATCTGGCAGTGCGAGGATATATAGATATTAAAGAAGAAGAAAAAAAGAGTACATTTTCTGAAATATTTCATTTTAAAAAAAATACCCCGGAAAACAAAAAGAAAACAACGTATGGATTTCTTTTTGGATTATTTTTCTTTCTTATTCTTTCTTTTATAATAACCAAAAGTATCGTATCTTTGGTTATCTTTGGTTTTATTGCTCTTATCTTGGTTCTTATAAAATTTTCTCCAACAAGCAAGGATTATATTATTAAACAAAAAAAGGAATATGCATCTGACAATAATCTTGAAGATTATGAGAAGGAATATCTTTCCATCCTTTTTTCTGATGGGAACAGTTTTTCTACGTGGGACATGAAGACCACAAGATCATATACAAAACAGCAGACGATGTATCGTGCAATTCAGACATTGCAAAAACATATTCTGAAAGAAGTAGAGGGGGATACCGGTGCATACAAACAGAGCATTATTCGTTCACAAACATTTTTGGGTATTGTGATTCCCATTTTGTTCGTTTTGATTTTTGGTTCTGTTTTTCTTTCCTCAGTATGGGGTACCGAGATATCGTTTATATTGGTGGGAATATCTTTTTCAGTGATAGCGGTTCTTTGGGTGACCAAATTTAGAACGATATTATCTAAAGAGGGAAGAATTCTTCGGGAGGAGTGGCTTGGTTTTAAGTTGTATCTTGAGACGGCAGAGAAATATCGTTTGGAGAATTTAACGCCAGAAACATTTGAAAAATTTCTCCCCTATGCAATGGTATTTGGACTTGAAAAAAAGTGGGCGCGTGCATTTGAGGGGATGAATGTACCTCCTCCGAATTGGTATCACGGAGTTGTTGTTGGTAGTGCGATTGGAAGTTCATCCGCTTCATCATTTTCTCCTGAATCATTTAGTTCAAGTTTTTCTTCGTCGTTTTCAAGTGCCTTTTCATCTTCTGCGGGAGGTTCCGCGGGGGGTGGATCAGCAGGAGGTGGGGGAGGTGGAGGTGGCGGGGGTGCGAGTTAATAAAAAATTGTTTCTTGATACTTTTTGTAAGATACGGAATACTAAATATCGACATAGATAGTATGGCAACAATATATACACACAAAGACGCAAACATTCGGAAGACATATGTATTATTTACACTGTTTTTTGTATTGGTAATTGGTGCAGGTTGGGCATTTTCATACATATATCAAACAAGTAGCATTTTGGTGTTTGCGGTGATACTTTCGAGCATCCTCAGTATCGTGAGCTATTGGTATTCCGATAAGATAGTTCTTTCTATGGCACATGCCGTACCTGTTGAAGAAAAAGATTATCCAGAGTTATTTCGTATTGTTGAAAATCTTTCAATCACTGCGGGACTTCCCATGCCCAAGGTGTATGTAATAGAAGAAGAGGCGATGAATGCATTTGCGACAGGGAGGAATCCACAACATGCGGTTGTGGCGGTCACTCGCGGATTGCTTCGTCGGTTGAATAAGGTTGAACTTGAGGGAGTTATTGCCCACGAATTGTCCCATATTGGAAACAGAGATATGGCAATTTCAACAATGGTGGTGATACTTGTTGGATTTCTTTCGTTACTTTCCGATATGTTCATGCGATCAATGTGGTTCCGTGCATTTTCGGGGGGTGACAATGACAACAGACAGAGTGGCGGACCGTTGTTTATTTTGGGAATTGCAGTTGCAATTCTTGCTCCGCTTGGTGCGTCATTGATGCAGTTGGCAATTTCGCGAAAACGGGAATTTCTTGCAGATGCGTCCGGTGCGTTGCTCACGAGGTATCCAGAAGGATTGGCATCAGCACTTCAAAAAATTTCTTCTGATTCCGTACCACTCCAGACAGCAAATACCACCACCGCACATTTGTGGGTAAGTGATCCATTCAAGGATGGCGCAGAACAAAAAACGCCATGGATTCACAAAATGTTCATGACACATCCGCCAGTTGAAGAAAGAATTTCCGCATTAAAAAATATGTCTCTCTAACATATGAAATACCCATTAAAAAAAACGGTAATTATTGGACTCGGTGGATCGGTCATTTTTCCCGATGAGATTGATGGAAAACTTCTTGCACAATGGGTTTCTTTGGTAAAGAAATATAGTAAAAAATACAGATTTGTCATAGTGGTGGGTGGTGGAAAACTTGCACGAAGGTATCAGGAGGCGGCGAACAAGGTTCGACCAATAACCACACGGGAGGGGGATTGGTTGGGAATTGAGGCAACAAAGGCAAATGCAAAACTTGTTCAAACGGCATTTGGTTCACTTGCAGATAAAAAGATTATTGATTCACATACCTCAATAAAAAAATTAACAAAACCAATTACCATTGCGTGCGGATGGACGCCAGGATGGTCAACGGATTATATCGCGGGAGTGCTTGCAGATGTATATGATGCGGGTGTAACCATTATGGCGGGAAAGCCTGCATATATTTTTGATAAGAATCCCGATGTATACAAAACTGCAAAGAAATTTACAACAGTTTCTTGGAAAGAATATAAAAAAATAATTCCCAAACAATGGACGCCGGGGGCGAATGTTCCCATTGATCCGGTGTGTACAAAGTTTTGTGAAAAAAAGAGAATCTCTGTCATTGTGATTGATGGGAAAAACATAAAAAATTTGGATAATTTATTTTCCGGAAAGGAATTTGAGGGGACATTGGTTGAATAAGAATTGCTCCCCGTGTGATAAGCTGGTATTCTGAAAACCGTTGGAGAGGTGCAAGAGTGGTTTAATTGGCAGTCCTGGAAAGACTGTGTACCGAAAGGTACCGAGGGTTCGAATCCCTCCCTCTCCGCCAATTTTCACTTTTTGTGAAATCGTAAGAAACAGCCTCGGCGCAAAGCGCCTCGGCATGGTATTTTTCCGCAATTTTGAAGGCATTTTT